>NZ_JBVJRA010000036.1:0-1369 GCF_055608075.1 Lentzea sp. NPDC036949 | reverse complement strand
GAAAAGTGCTGGTTGATGTTGAGTTGGAAGCTTCTATGTCAAGCGGTGGCGGGTAGTTGGGTGTTTGTGCTGCTCATGTCGGTTTTGAGTGCTGTGTAGACGATGTCGGAGAGGTGTCGTTTGAGGGCGCGCAGGGCGGCTTTGCGGGTGGTGTGGGGTCGGCGTTGCCGGTAGCGGTCGAGGTAGTCGCGTGCTGCCGGGTGGTGGCGTAGCTGGGTGATGGCCATGCGGTGCAGGGCGGCGTTGAGTTGCCGGTTGCCGCCGCGGGAGAGCCGGAATGTCGGTGTGTTGCCGGTCCAGATCGGGATGGGTGCGGTGCCGTTGTGCGCGGCGAAGGCGGCGCTGGTGGGGAACCGGGTGATGCCGCCGGTCTCGCCGATGATCTTCGCGGCGGTGAGCACGCCGATGCCGGTCAGGCCGAGCAGGGCCGGTGCCATCGGCCGCACCAGCTCGCCGAGACGCCGCTCGAGGTCGCGGATGCGGGTGCTGAGGGCGGTGATGTCGGCCAGGAGCTCGGTGGCCAGGTCGCGGCGCACTGAGCCGGGCAGGGCGCGCAGCCGGTCGGCCAACCGGGTTCGGGCGCGGGCGCCGGTGAGGGTGGCGGTGGCGGCCTCGAGTGCGGGGTCGAGGTCGTGCAGGTGCCAGCGCAGCTGGTTGATCGTCGCGGTGCGCCGTGCGACGAGGGTGTCGTGGTGGTCGACCAGCAGCCGCACGTCCAGCGCGTCCTGGTCGAGGTGTGCGGTGGGCAGGCCGTCCTCGCGCAGTGCGGCGCGGGCGGTGGCGAGGGCGTCGATGGGGTCGGACTTGCCCCGTGTCCGGGCCGCGCGGCGGGCGCGGGCCATGAGTTTGGGGGGCACGAGCACGACGCGCTGGCCGGCGGCGAGCAGGTAGCGGATCAGGCCGCCGGCCAGGCCCCGGCCGTCCTCGACCGCCCACAGCACCTGCTCGGCCTGGCCGTGTGCCCAGCTCAGCAGCGTGAACCAGGCGTCCGGGCGGGCGGGCAGCGTGCGCTGGGCGAGCTTGCGGCCGGCCTGGTCGGCGGTGACCGCGGTGAGCGTTGACTTGTGCGGATCGATTCCGCAGACCACCATCGACACTCGTGTTCGTCCTCTCGGCCAAAGGGAGACAACACACATCCCTCGGATCGGCTGGACGACACACCTCGGACGAGGTGGGTACAGCGTCTGGACCACGCTTCTATCAAGTCAGGCCGGCCGGTCCGAGGACCCTGGTCGCGGTGGACATTTCCAACACAAGCCACCCACCATCGGGGGCGTGGTACTTGAGAGTCACCCCACGACCAGGGCCGGACACTAACCGCTGATCACCAGCGGCACCACCAACTCTGACACCGAGTGGTACTTGCAGA
>NZ_JBVJRA010000035.1:0-14114 GCF_055608075.1 Lentzea sp. NPDC036949 | reverse complement strand
TGGGTCATGGAGTAGCGGCTGCGGTTGAGCAGGCTGACGACGTTGATGACCAGTTCCTTGGTGACCCGGTCGAGGAAGCCCGAGGTCGGGTAGCGGACGGTGCCGCCCTGTGCGGTGTCCCGCCCGGCTCCGCCGTGTCCACGCACGGGTTCGGAACCACCGAAGGATGAGGCGGAGCAGCGGTGCTGTCGTCCAGGGGTGGTTTGGTCTCGCGCGCGTGACAGCCGACCCCGGCACCAACTGGGAATCGATGAGGATCGGGTGATCGGTGAGCACACGCTGGGCAGCGAGATCGAGGACCACGACGACAGCTTCGCGATGCGGTTCCTCTACGCGTTCTGGCGCCTGTGCGAGCAGTGGATCGCCGTGACCGAGCCAGCCGAGGTTCGCCACTCCGCACGAGGCTGCCGAGTTCCTGGAGACGGACCTCCCGGAGGCCTTCCGGCCAGGAGCCGCGTTCGCCGATGTGCCGAACGGCTGCTTCGCGACCGGCAACGGCTCGTCCATCACTTGACGCGAGGTGCGCGCCCCAGCGTGCTGTGGCGGGCGATCAACCGGTGCGGGGCGCGCACCTCTATGCCGGGCAGTGGATCCGTGCTGCCGATGCGCAGGAGCAGCCGTTCCACCGCTGTTGTGGCGATGGCGTCCTTGTCCGGCGAGATGGTGCTGATCGCCGGGTTGGCGTAACGGCCTTCCTCGATGTCGTCGTAGCCGATCACCGCGATGTCCTCGGGCACGCGCAGCCCGCGTTCCAGCACCTCGTGCAACGCGCCGAGCGCCACGGTGTCGTTGTAGCCGAAAACGGCGTCCGGTGGGTCGTCCCGATCGAGCAACGCCCGCATGGCGGCCGCACCGGCGGCGCGGTTGAACCGGCGCGTCTGGACGATCAGCGACTCGTCGACCGGGAGACCGGCGTCCGCGTGGGCCTGCCGGTACCCGAGGGTGCGCAACTGCGCCGCCTCGCCGGTCGGGTACGGCTGATCGCCTATCGCGGCGATCCGGCGCCTGCCCAGGCCGATCAGATGCGCTGTGGCCGCACGGGATGCCTCGACGTCGTCGATGCCGACGTGGTCGAAGAAAGCGTTGGACGACCGCTCACCGAGCAGGACGAGCGGGAACGTCGGGTCGCTCTCGGCCAGGTCCCCCTGCGCGAGGCCGAGCGGGCTGTAGATCATCCCGTCGAACAGGGCCGCCCGTGCGCCGCGCCGGATCAGTTCTCGCTCGTGGGTGGGATCGCCGTCGGTCTGGTCGATCAGCACGTGGTAGCCCCGCTCACGGGCCTTCGGGATGATCGCCTGCAGCAGCTCGGAGAAGTAGGGCACGTCCAGGAAGGGAACCACCACCGCGATCTGCCCTGACCGGCCGTTCGCCAGGTTGCGGGCCAGCACGTTGGGCCGGTAGCCCAACTCCTTGATCGCCTTCTCGACCTTCTCGCGGGTGGGGTCGGTGACCGGGGCGTAGCCGTTGACCACGTTAGACACCGTGCGTGCGGACACACCAGCCAGCTCAGCAACGTCACGCAGCGTGGCATCGCGCATGTACTCACTCCGTCGAGACCGGCGCGGCGGCCCACCGCTGCAGCGCTGCAGCGCAGTGTGCCTGCCGATCCCCGCCACGACAAGTCCCGGTCTTCCGAGTGTCGTGGGACCGCATCCGCATCTGGCTCGAACTACGTCAGATTGGGTCTTGCAGCGCGGCAAAAGCCAGTACATAGTGCTTTGCAGCGCAGCAAGACCCAACCGCCACGGTGGCAGTACCGGTCGATCCGCTCCCTCCCGCCAACCGTGGTGCAGCACCTCACGACCTCAGCGGTCCTCGGTTCGTGCCTCACGGGGTCACCGCATTTCCGATCACTCACCGTGACGGCGATCGAGCATGCACTGACGCATGCCGCGACGGAAAGGCGCTACTCATGCTCGGCACCAGATGGATGGCGAAACTCCGTGCAGGGCTCGTCGCCACCGGCCTGCTCGCCGTGGCCGCGTGCGGCGGTGCCGTGGACGACGCCGACGGACCCGTGCGCGTGTCGGTCTGGGCCTGGTACCCGGAGTTCAAGGCCGTGGTCGACGCGTTCAACGCCTCCCACGACGACATCCAGGTCGACTGGACCAACGTCGGCACCGGCCCGGACCAGTACGCCAAGCTGAAGACGGCGTTCACCGCCGGCAAGGGCGCGCCGGACGTCGCGATGGTCGAGTTCCAGCAGATCCCGACGTTCGTCATCCTCGACGCACTGGTGGACATGGGGCAGCACGGCGCCAACGACGACAAGAGCCTCTACGCCGAATGGGCGTGGAGCCAGGCCACCGACGGCGACAAGGTCTACGCCATCCCGGTGGACGGCGGACCGATGGCGCTGATGTACCGCAAAGACCTCTTCGACCAGCACGGCATCCCGGTGCCGACGACCTGGCAGGAGTACGCCGACGCGGCCGCGAAGATCAAGGCCGTCGATCCGAACGCCTACATCGCGAGCTTCGGCAGCGACGGCGGCTGGCTCAACGGGCTGATGTGGCAGGCGGGTTGCCGGCCGTACGGCTACTCGCAGGCCAAGGCCAAGGACCAGGTGAAGATCAACCTGACCGCACCCGAGTGCGAGAAGGTCGTCAACCTGTACGGCGACCTGGTGAGCAAGGGGCAGATGGCCCAGGACAAGTTCTTCACCGCCGACGCCACCGCGGCGCTCGACTCCGGCAAGTACTGGACCTGGGCCGCGGCCGGCTGGACACCCGGATACGTGGCCGGCTCGCTCAAGAACACCGCGGGCAAGTGGGCGGTCGCGCCGATGCCGCAGTGGACCGCGGGCGCCGACGAGCAGGGCGACTGGGGCGGTTCGACGTTCACCGTGACCAAGCAGGCCAAGAACCCGAAGGCAGCGACCACGGTGGCCCGCGAGCTGTTCGGCCGCTCGAAGGCCGCGTGGGACATCGGGCTGAACAAGGCGTTCCTCTACCCGCTGGCGAAGGAGGTCGCGGCCGACCCGGCGTTCACCGGCAAGGCGTACGACTTCTTCAACGGGCAGAAGGTGAACGAGATCTTCGTGCCGGTGTCGCAGAAGCTCGGTGAGTTCCAGTACACGCCGTTCCAGGACTTCGTCTTCAAGGACCTGAACGACCGCACCGCCGAGGCGATGTCGGGCAGCAGGCGGTGGAGCACGGTGCTGGGGGAGACGCAGAAGAACGTCATCGCGTACGCCGAGAAGCAGGGCTTCAAGGTCAGCCGTTAGTGCACCCGAGGTCTGCCGCGACCCACGGGTCGCGGCAGACCCCCAGTCCAGGAGGTTTCCCGTGACGCGGTCATCACCGATCACGGCACCCGCGGCCGACGACCTGCCGCCGTCTCCCCGTCCGGTCGAGCACCGGCCACGGCGCAAGCCGCGCCGGGTCACCGAGCACCCGGTGGCCGGAGCGCTGTTCGTACTGCCGTTCTTCCTCGTCGTCGTGGCGTTTCTGGTCGTGCCACTCGGTTACGCGTTCTGGCTCAGCCTGTCCAGCAAGAGCCTCGCGCTCGGCACCCGGTTCACCGGCATCGGCAACTACGTGCGCGCGTTCACCGATCCGGTGCTGCTGGACGGCCTGCTGCGGGTCGTCCTCTTCGGACTGGTGCAGATCCCCGTCATGCTGGGCATCGCGCTGGCCGGAGCGTTGACGCTCGACGCCGTCACGACCAGGTTCGCCCTGGCGTTCCGGCTCATCGCGTTCATGCCCTACGCCGTGCCGGCCGTCGTCGGCGCGCTCATGTGGGGCTTCCTGTACAGCCGCACGTTCGGTCCGTTCGCGGATCTGCCGACGCTCGTCGGCGGCGACCCGATCGACTTCTTCAGCTCCTCGCTGCTGCTGGTGTCGCTCGGCAACATCGTGACCTGGGCGTGGACCGGTTACAACATGATCATCCTGTACTCGGCGTTGCAGGGCGTGCCGCGCGAGATGTACGAGGCCGCGGTCATCGACGGGGCGACGCCGGTGCAGATCGCGTTGCGGGTCAAGGTTCCCGCGATCAGGCAGGCCATCTCGCTGGCCGTGATCTTCACCGTCATCGGCACCATGCAGTTCTTCACCGAACCGCAGATCATGGCCCGGTTCGCGCCGCAGGTCTCGGCCGGCTACACGCCGAACCTCTACGCCTACAACCAGGCCTTCGCCTACTCGGACTTCAACTACTCGGCCGCACTCTCGTTCGCGCTCGGTTTCCTGGTGTTCGTGGTGGCCTACGCGTTCGTGTTCGTCAGCCGCAGGCGGGGAGCACGCTCATGACCAGCGGCACAGCCGGCGACACGACGGCGAAGACCTGGCTTCCACATGTGCTGATGGGCGCGGGCATCCTGTACTTCCTGGTGCCACTGCTCTGGGTGGTCATCGCGGCCACCAAGAGCCAGCCGGACCTGCTCGACAGCCCGGCGCTGTGGTTCGCCGACTTCAACCTGCTGGAGAACATCGAGCAGCTGTTCCACGAGGACGGCGGCGTCTACGGCGGGTGGCTGGTCAACACGGCGTTGTACTCGGGGCTCAGCGCTCTGGGCGCGACCGCGCTCGCCGCCGCCGCGGGCTACGGGCTGGCGCGGTTCACGTTCCTGGGCAAGCGGTTCTTCGAGACCGCGCTGCTCGGCATGATCATGGTGCCGGCCACCGCGCTGGTGCTGCCGACGTACCTGATCCTGTCCGAGCTCGACCTCGTCAACACCATGTGGGCGGTCGTCCTGCCGTCGCTGCTCAGCCCGTTCGGTGCGTACCTGGTCCGCGTCTACGTGGACGAGAGCGTGCCGGCGGAGCTGATCGACGCCGCCCGGATCGACCGGGCGAGCGAGCTGCGCATCTTCTGGCAGATCGTGCTGCCGATGATGCGTCCCGCCCTCGTCACCGTCTTCCTGTTCACCCTGGTCGCGACGTGGAACAACTACTTCCTGCCGCTGGTGATGCTCAGCGACGCCGACCTGTACCCGCTGACCGTCGGACTGACCACCTGGTTCAACACCGCGCAGCAGGACGCCGGGAACCGGATGCTGTTCAACCTCGTCGTCACCGGCTCTCTGCTGGCCATCGTCCCGCTCGTCATCGCCTTCGTCCTGTTGCAGCGCTTCTGGCGCAGCGGGGCGGCGGCAGGCGCTCTGAAGTAGGAGAACCGTGCTCAACGCTTCCCTGGTCCTCAATCCCCACTACGTCATCGCGCCGGTGCGGCGCCGGCTCTTCGGGTCGTTCGTCGAACACATGGGCCGCTGCGTCTACACCGGCATCTACGAGCCAGGGCATCCAACCGCCGACGAGGACGGCTTCCGGGGCGACGTGCTGGAACTGACCCGTGAGCTCGGGGTCGAGCTGGTCCGGTATCCCGGCGGCAACTTCGTCTCCGGTTACCGCTGGGAGGACGGCGTCGGCCCGGTCGCCGGGCGGCCGGTGCGCCGCGAGCTCGCGTGGCACAGCCTCGAGACGAACGAGGTCGGCATCGACGAGTTCGTCCGCTGGGCACGCAAGGCCGACGTCGAGGTGATGTACGCGGTGAACCTCGGCACCCGCGGTGTCGCCGAAGCGCTCGACGTGCACGAGTACATGAACCACGAAGGCGGTACGCACCTGTCGGAGCTGCGCAGGGCGAACGGGTCCGAGGCGCCGCACGGGGTGAAGTTGTGGTGCCTGGGCAACGAGCTGGACGGTCCGTGGCAGCTCGGCCACAAGACCGCGCACGAGTACGGACGGCTGGCCGCCGAGACGGCTCGTGCGTTGCGGCAGGCCGAGCCGGACCTGGAACTGGTGGCGTGCGGCAGCTCGAACTCGGCCATGCCCACCTTCGGCGAGTGGGAGTCCATCGTGCTGGAGCTGGCGTACGAGGAGGTGGACCACATCTCCCTGCACGCCTACTACGAGGTGCTGGACGGTGACGTGGACAGCTTCCTCGCCTCCGCGGTGGACATGGACCGGTTCATCGACAGGGTCGTCGCCACGGCGGACGCGGTCGGCGCGCGGCTGAAGAGCGACAAGCGGATCACGTTGTCGTTCGACGAGTGGAACGTCTGGTACATGCAGCGGTTCCACGACACGCCGCGCACCGAGTGGGAGGTCGCGCCGCGGGTCATCGAGGACCAGTACGACGTGAACGACGCGGTCGTCGTCGGCAACCTGCTGATGTCGTTGCTGCGGCACAGCGACCGGGTGGCCGTGGCGTGCCAGGCACAGCTGGTCAACGTGATCGCGCCGATCCGCAGCGAGCCGGACGGGCCGGCGTGGCGGCAGACGATCTTCCACCCGTTCGCGTTGACCTCGCGGCTGGCGCGCGGGCAGGTGCTGCGGGTGGAGACGTCCTCGCCGGTGTACTCGACCAAGCGCTTCGGTGACGTCCCCGTCGTGGACGCGGTCGCGACGCACGACCCAGGAACGGGCGACACGGTGGTGTTCGCGGTCAACCGGCACCAGACCGAACCGGTGGAGCTCCGTGCGGACCTGTCGGCGTTCGGGGAGGTGGCGGTGGCCGAGGCGTGGTCCGTGCACGACGAGGACGGTGCGGCGACCAACACCGAGGCCGATCCTGACCGTGTCGTCCCACGACCGCGGCAAGCCGACGTCGCCGACGGCGACCTGCACATGGTCCTGCCGCCCAGGTCCTGGACCGCCGTCCGCCTCACCGGCGGTCAGTAGCCGACGCGGAAGGTGGCGTCCTGGCGGTCAGCCGCCGCCGACCCGGTCGAGATCGGGTCGATGCGCAGGACGTACCCGGAGTGCCGGATGTGGCGGTCGGGGAAGTTGTGGGAGCGGAACGAGGTCCACGCCGGGTCGGCGAGTCCCGCGACCCGGTGGAAGGTGGCGTCGGCGGCGAAGGTCGCGCTGCCGTCGTTCGCCGCCAGGACGAGCGCGTAGTCGGCGTGGCGCAGGTAGCGGTCCGGGTAGTTGACCGAGCGGAACGAGATGCCGGCCGAGGCCGCCAGGCCCGGGACGAGCTGCCACATCGCGTCCTGGTACGGGTCGAACGGATAGGGGTCGATGCGGGCGGCGTTACCGGAGTGCCGGATGAGGTGATCGGAGAAGTTGTAGGACTTGATCCGGTTCCAGGCGGGCGCACCCCAGCGGTTGACCAGGCCGTTGTACTCGGTCGCGGTGATGCCGCAGATGGTGGGGTGCTTGGCGTTGAGCGGCTGGGTGTACTGGGCCTTGGTCAGCGGCGACCACGAGTCGGTGGCGATGTCGGCAGAGCGCCAGGCGTACAGCTCGCCGTTGACGGGGGAGAACGAGTCGCCCCACAGCCACCATTCGTTGCGGTCGTGGGCCTTCGCCACGATCGGGGCCTCGATTCCGCCGCTCACCACGCCGGCGGTGTAGGTGCCCCGGTCGAAGCTGCGCGGGGTGAGCGTGGCGGACCGGGCGCCGTAGAGGCGGCCGTCGCTGAAGCTCTTGTAGTACAGGTAGTTGACCCCCTTGCCGACGTGCACGGTGGCGTCGAGGACGTTGAAGCCGGGGTCGAAGAACAGCTGCGGGGTGCCGACGTTGACGAAGTCCTTGGTGTAGTTGACGTAGAAGGCGTCACGGCCGCCGCTGTTGGCGGAATAGAGGATGCCGTACTGGTTGCGCGAGGCGTCCCAGAACGCCTCCGGTGCCCACGTGTGGGTCGGCATGGAGTGCATCTTCAGCCTCCGGTACCCGGTGAACGACCGCAGGTCGGCCGAGTCCCAGGCGTGGATGTACTGGTTCTGGCGGGTGAAGTCGGTGCCGGTCAGGTCGGTGGCCAGCACGACGAACCCGCCGTTCTGCTTGCGCATGATGAACGGGTCCCGCAGGCCCCTGGTGCCCGCGGTGGGAGTGGCCACCGGGTTGCCCTGGTTGAGCGGCATCCAGTTCAGGCCGTCGGTGCTCACCGCCAGGTGCAGGGCGTACCGGTCGGCGACCTTGCCGGGCGACTCGGTGAAGTAGCCCATCACGTAGGCGGTGTCACCCGGTGCGGCGAGCGCGGGGAGCCGGTTCGCGCCTGCCAGGGCGACTGAGGCCACTCCACCGGCGAGAAAAGTGCGTCGTTGCAGCACGGACGTCTCCTGTCGGGAGCGGTGGGGGATGGCCGGCGGCGAGGGCCGCCGGCCATCGGAGGGGTGGTCGGTCAGGCCGCGGGTTCGCCGGATGGAGCGGCGAGCTGCGTGCCGAGGCGGACCGGGGTGCCGAAGTTCGGCGTGCCGTCGGAGTTCCAGGTGAATTTCTGGGCACGCGTCGACCGGTTCATGTCACAGCCACCGGAGGCGCTGTCGTTGGCGTGGTAGACGATCCAGTCCTCGGTGCCGTCGGGCGACTTGAAGAACCCGTTGTGGCCGGGGGCGAACACGCCGTTGCCGTCGTTGCGCTGGAACACCGGGTTCGGCGACTTCGTCCAGTGCGACCGGTTGAGCGGGTCGGAGCCGGTGAGCGTGAGCAGTCCCAGCTTGTAGTCGGGACCCCAGCACGCGCTGGCCGAGTACACGATCATCGTCTTCCCGTCGCGGTACAGCGGCTCCGCGCCCTCGTTGACCGCACCCGTCTGCCGTTCCCAGGACAGCGTCGACTGGCTGATCGTGCGCCGCGCGCCGCTGAGCGTGTAGGGGTTCGACATCGGGGTGATGGTCAGCGACTGGGTGCCGTCCATCGCGCTGCCCATCAGGTACAGCTTGCCGCCGTGCTGCAGGATGCTCGGGTCCAGCTCCCAGGTGTTGCCCAGGTCGGCCTTGAAGCTGTAGGGCCCCATGGGATCGGTGCCGGAGGACTCCAGCACGTGCAGCCGTTGGGTGGGGTTGTAGTCCGGCACGTTCTGCCCGGCGACGTAGTAGAAGTACCAGCGGCCGTTCAGCAGGTGGAACTCCGGTGCCCACATGTTGCAGCACCCGTTCGGGCGGCCTGCCAGGTTGAAGATCACTTGGTCGGCGGCGCTCGACAGCCCGGCGAGGGTGCGCGACCGCCGCATGGTGATCGTGGAGTTCCACGTCGTCGTCGCCAGGTAGTAGTACCCGTTGTGGTACTGCAGCCACGGGTCAGGGCCGTTGCGCTTGACCGGGTTGGTGAACGTTCCCGCCGCCGGAGCGCCCAGCTTCACCAGCTGCCACTGCTGGTTCGCGCCCCCGGTGTCCGGCCACTGCACGACCCTGGCACCGTCGGCGGTGGACCACTCGTAGGTCTCCACGGCCTTGCCGCTGTTGCGGTTGAGGAGCCGCACGTACCCACCGGACGAGTCCGCGAGCCGGAACTGCTGACTGGTCGCGTTGCTGTCGGTCCACTGCACCAGGTCAGCGGCGTCAGCGGTCGAGCCGCCCGAGAACTGAAGGACCTTGTTGCTGTGCCTGGACTTGAGCCGGTAGTAGCCGCCGCCGGAGTCGACGAACTGCCACTGCTGCCACGCCCCGTCGTTGCGCGTGTACTGCGCGATCCGGGCGCCGTCGTTCGTAGCGAGGTCATAGACGTCCATGGCCTTGCCGCTGTTGCGATTGACCAGCACGTACGACGCGTTGGTGTCCACTGTGGCCGCCGACACCGCCGGTGGCAGGGCGGAGGTGATCCCGCCGAGCAACGCGGTGGTGGCGAGCAGGACGAGGGTGGTTCGCCGTCGTTCACGGCGGCTGATGGTCGAGATCATGCTTTTCTCCCTGCGGGCCGCTGCACGGGTGTCGGTTGTGTTCGATCAGCGGACGTAGGGCCAGCCGGCGGAGTCGATCGCCAGCAGGTTGATGCCGAGCAGGGATGCGCCGTTGTCCGCGTAGTAGTGGTAGACCAGCACGTCGCTGTCGCTGTCGGCCAGCACGTCCTGGTGCCCCGGACCGTGGATGCTGCCCTGACCGGCGAGGACCTCGGTGCCGCCGCCGGAGGTCAGCGCCGTGCCGTTGCGGTCGACGTAGGGGCCGGTGACACTGGTGGAGCGGCCGACCATGACGCGGTAGGTGCTGGCGGCGCCCTGACAGCAGCGGTCGAACGAGACGAAGAGGTAGTAGTAGCTGCCGCGCTTCACGATGTTCGGCGCCTCGATCGCGCCGCCGTTGCGACCGGCGAGCGCGCGGATCGTGGAGTCGGAACGCAGACCGGTCGACGGGTTGAGCGCGATCATCTTGATGCCGGACCAGAAGGAGCCGAAGCTCAGCCACCAGCGGCCCTGGTCGTCGACGACGAGGTCGGGGTCGATGGCGTTGAAGTTGTCGCTGGTGCGCGACTCGACGACCAGACCGCGGTTGGTCCACGTGCCGGAGTTGCCGCTGGGGCTGGTGGCCAGGAAGATCGCCGATCGGTTCGAGCCGAACGTCGAGGCCGAGTAGTACATCCAGTACTGGCCGCTGCGGTAGGAGATGTCCGGCGCCCAGAGGTTGCGGCTGTTCGCGGTGTAGGTGTTGGCCCATGGCGTGCCGTTGGGGAAGGCGGCGCCGGTGTTGCGGAACGCGGTGCGGTCGGTGGAGGTCTTGAGCGCGATTCCGTTGCCGGTGTGCGCGAGCAGGTAGCTGCCGTCCGAGCGCTTGACGGTACTCGGGTCGTGCACGCCGATGTCACCGGTGACCCGGCCTGGGGCGGGGTAGGCCGCCGACGCGGACGGTGTCACCGCAACGGTGACGGCCAAAGCCAGCAGGGGTATCAGAACGCGTTTCATCGATGAGACCACGATGTCCTCGATTTCTGGCGAGTGGTTGCGGCGGCGCGGGTTCCTGCCGATCCGGAGCGGCGCGGTCTCGGCTGGTGGAGTCGAGCGGTGTCAGCGCAAGCGGAAGAACGTCCGGTGCCGGTGTGGTGATCTGCGCAGGACCAGGACGTCGGCAGCCCGGAAAGTCGTCCGCGGGAGTGAGCCCATGCCTCGCCTCCTCGCGAGCGGGAACCTGAGTGCACCACCGGTCGTGTTCCGGGCTATAACTCCGGATGCGCTTTTAGCACGATATCGAGGACCGGCACGGTCGACAAGACCTTCTGTTATCGCTAACAGTGGTTGTGATGTCGAATTTTTCGACCATGCAAGTTTCGAAATACTGTTGAGCTACGAAAACTGATGATCAACTGAAACGGGGACGAACTGGCTCGGCGACGTGATGTTAGCGATCACATCGGCGGGTGCTGTGGGATCTGGCGGCGCCGCGGCTCTCCCGGGCAGGTGCGCACCTGCTCATGCTCGGCAGCTGCTCCGCGGACATCGAAGACCTTGATCGGTTGAGGCCGGTCGCGGTGACGATGTCCCAGACGCCTGCCGACACCGCATCTCGCCACCAGAACAACGCCATCGCCTCGTCGAGCTCGGCGTCCAGGTTGAGTGCTTCGCGTCGAGCGTTGGTGCCACCTCAAGCCGGCGCTGTCCACGTTGTCGCGAGTGCTGACCTTTTCTCGTCGTTCCGGCCAACCGGATTCGTTGCCCAGAGCTGGATGCGTCTGCCGCCGAACCGGGCGAAGGACAGATTTGGCCGTACACCTATGACGCGCTAGGTCGCAAGACGAGCACGCGTGATGACTCTGAGGCCGACCCCCGCAGTCGGAGTGGTTCTACGACACGCTCGCTGATAGCACGATCCTCAAGGGCGTGCCGGCCAGGTCATGCGTCACGGTGATCTCGGCCGGTGCGCCATGCGGCACGTGGGAATCAGGTCGACCACCAACCGCGCGCCACCGCGGTCGACACGGACGCGTCATGGGGAAAGATGGGAGGAAATTGGGAGAAGTCAAGGCGTGGCAACAGGATCAAGCTGCACTCAAGTGCGTCCAACTGTGCCGCCATGACCTGCCGATTCAACGTATCCGCAGGTCACGACATAATCCGATCCACCCTGCGGATCAAGGGGCCGCAGGTTCAAATCCTGTCGTCCCGACGATCTGAACCAGTCCGCTGATTCTGGATGAAAGCCCAGGTCAGTGGGCTTTTTTGGGTGCGAGCAGGCCCCAGCGTCGCAGCGACCAGTGTGCTGGCGTCGATGAGTTCAAGCCCCGAGGACGAGCAGCACGCAGATCTCCGCGACCAGCACGACGACGTGGATGGCCAACGCCCAACAGGGCGGCGACGGCGCAGCACCTCGTTCTCCTGCTCCAGCAGCTTGATCGGCGCACACGCCTCACGCAGCTCAGCCGAACCAGCCCGGCTCGCACCGAGCTCGGCGCAGCCACTTGAACAACGTTGTCGGGTGCACCCCGGAATCTTCGGCGATCTGCTCGACCGTCACACCAGGCTCGCGGTCACGAGCGACCCGCACGACATGGCCGCGGAGTTCCTGGAGCAGGATTTGGGCACAGCGACATCCCCGCACAACCATTCCTACGGTCAGAGGCCGGCGTCTCCGCGGTCGACCTGGGGCTTCGGGCTGGTCAGGAACGACGCCAGCACGACCACCACCGAGATGGCTGCGGCGACTGTGAACGCTGTCTGCACTCCAGGAACGTCCGGTGTCCCGCCGGTGACCGACGACAGCGTCACCACGGTCACGAACAGCGCCGTGCCGGCCGCACCGGCGACCTGCTGGATCGTTGCCAGGATCGCGCTGCCGTGGGAGTACAGGTCGGTGGGCAGGGTGGCCAGCGAGTCGGTCATCAGGGGTGTGAACATCGCGGACAGGGCGGCCGTGACCGCGGTGTAGAGGAGCACGACCTCCCAGATCGAGGATTCGGCGTCGAGGGTCGACATCGTCCACAGCGCCGCGCTCAGCAGGACCGCACCGGACACGACCAGGTACCGGGCGCCGTAGCGGTCGTAAGCACGCCCGATGATCGGGCCGAGGACGCCCATCAGCAGGCCCCCCGGCAGGAGCATCAACCCGGCCACGAACGCACTGCGTTCCTGCACGTTCTGGATGTACAGCGGCAGCAGGATGATCATGCCGAACATCGACATGAACCCGACCATGATCAGCACCAGCGACACCGTGAAGCGCCGATCGGAGAACGGGCGCAGGTCCAGCAGCGCCCGTCCCCGGCGTTGCAGGTGCAGCTGGCGGGCAACGAACGCGACCATCGACACCGCGCCGAGGACCAGTGGCACCCATGGCGGAATCCCATTTCCCGCACCGTGCGCCCTCTCCCCGATCAGCGACAGCCCGAGCACCAGCCCGGCGAACGCCACCGCGGACAGCGGCACGGACAGCACGTCGAGGCGTACCGGGTCGGTGCGCTCGTCACGCAGGCGCAGCCAGATGGCGCCCACCGCGAGCGCTACCAGCGCGATCGGCAGCACGACCCAGAACAGCCAGCGCCAGCCCAGAGTCGAAAGGACCACGCCGGACAGCGTCGGGCCGACGGCCGGCGCCACCGCGGTCACGATCGTGAGCGTGCCCATGGTTTGACCTCGGCGCTCGGCCGGGACCAGGGTCAGGATCGTGGTCATCAGCAGCGGCGTCATCACCGCCGTCCCGCTCGCCTGCACGACCCGCGCTGCCAGCAGCACACCGAAGCCCGGTGCGAGCGCCGCCAGCAGCGTCCCGATCGAGAACAGGCTCATCGCCGTCAGGTAGACCGCCCGCGCGGGGAAGCGCCGCAGCAGGAAACCGGTGATCGGGATGACCACCGCCATCGTCAGCAGGAAACCACTGGTCAGCCATTGAGCAGTGCCCGTGGACACCTGCAGTTGGACGATCAGCACCGGCAGCGCGACGCTCATGATCGTCTCGTTCAGGATCATCACGAACACCGAGCCGGCCAGCAGCCAGATCACCAGCCTGGCATTCACCACCGGCTGCGGCGTCGCACCTGTTCCCGGGCCCGCAGGTCCGCCGCCTGGGTTCGACGTGTCAGTCGTGCCGATCTTCGACCCCATGGTCATCCCAACTCTTGTCCACCCTGCACGGCCACTTCCTCAGACCGCTGCTCACTCGGCGAGCGAGGTGCGCATGGTCCAGCGGAAGACCGAGGGCTTGTCCTCGGACACCCGCTCGAAGTGCTCGTGACCGCCGCGGCACGGCAGCTTGATCTTCCCTCGGTCGACGGTGACCTGTTCCGGGATGGTGATGTTCCCCGGACCGCCCTCCAGCACGACGTGGATGTGGTTGCCTTGGTCGAGCGCCTGGATCTGGATGTTCATCGGAACCCTCTGGTTTCTCATAGGACGATCAGTTTCTGGAGCAGGTCCTTGGCGGCGTCCGCGATGACGGTGCCGGGTGGGAAGATCGCCGCCGCTCCCGCCGCGTGCAGCTCGTCGAAGTCCTGTGGCGGGATGACGCCGCCGACGACGATCAT
>NZ_JBVJRA010000034.1:0-15231 GCF_055608075.1 Lentzea sp. NPDC036949 | reverse complement strand
GGAACGCCGCGACGACATCCACGAAGCCTTCCTCGGCCTCGCTACCTGCATCATCTGCTACCGCCACGTCCAACGATTCTGTTAGGACCTCTAAGCCCCTGTCCACCGTTCGGGGTGAACCTCAACATCGGCTACAGCGCGCTGCGCATCCACCCGGAACAACCGTGGCACCCGATCTACCTGGCGCAGCCGTTCTACAACATGGCGCTCGCGATGTTCTTCGAGTGGGGCATCACGATCTACGACGTCGAGCTGGAACGTGCCTGGCGTGGCGAGAAGAGCTTGCGCGAGGCGCTGACGCAGCTGCGCGGTGTCCTCGGCAAGGCCGGCCGTCAGGTGATCAAGGACTACGTCGCGTTCCCACTGCTGTCAGGCCCGTCGTTCCTGCCGACGTTGCTCGCGAACCTGACCGCGAACACGATCCGCAACGTGTGGACGCACACGATCATCTTCTGCGGCCACTTTCCTGACGGCACGGTGGTCTTCACCGAGGACCAACTCGACGGCGAGACCCGCGGTGAGTGGTACCTGCGTCAACTGGCCGGTTCGGCGAACATCGACGGCGGCACGCTGTTCCACCTCATGACCGGAAACCTCAGCCACCAGATCGAGCATCACCGGTTCCCGGACCTGCCGAGCAACCGGTACGCCGAGATCGCGCCGCGCGTACGTGCGCTCTGCGAACGATTCGGCCTGCCCTACACCACTGGCCCGTTGCTACAACAGACCGCCAGCGTGTGGAAACGCGTGCTGAGGCTCGCTTTCCCCGGTCAGGGCGGCCAGCAGGCCACGTAGTGACGTGGTCGCCAGCCCGATGGAGGCGTCGCTGGCACCGTAGGGGATCACCAGCGTGTCGTCGTGCAACAGGGGACCGCAGGAGTAGACGACGTTGGGTACGTAGCCGTCGCGTTCGGCGGCGGTGGGCAGCAGCAGCGGTTGAGGCAGGGTCGCCAGCACCCGTTCGGGGTGGTCGAGGTCGAGCAGGATCGCGCCCATCGAGTAGACGCGCATCGGGCCGACTCCGTGGGTCAGCACGAGCCAGCCCTCGGAAGTCTCGATGGGCGAACCGCAGTTGCCGACCTGGACGAGGTCCCAGTCCCTGGCGGGCACCTCCACCGGTCGTGGCTCGTTCCAGGTCCTGATGTCGTCGGAGGTCGCCACGGCCGTGCTCTCCCCGTCGCCGCGCGACAACGCCGCGTACCGGCCGCCGATCTTCCTGGGGAACAGGGCCATGCCCTTGTTGCGAGCGGCCGACCCCGTCGTCTGTGTGACGTGGAAGGTGCGGAAATCCTTGGACTGCAACAACTGTGGTGCGACGTCCACACCGTCGTAGGCGGTGTAGGTGGCGTAGTAGGTCTGGTCGCCATCATCGTCGGTGAAGCGCACGAACCTGGCGTCTTCCATGCCCTGGCGTTCGGACGGGCCGGTCGGCCAGAGCACCCGGCCGCTGATGACGGTGTCGTCGGGAAACTCCGAGGTGTAGTTGCACGCGGCGATCCACCGGATCAGCTCCACGGTCCGGTGTGCCTCCTGGCGGGCGACCAGACTCGGGTGCAGATCGGCCAGCACGAGATTCAGGTCGGCGTCGGTGAACCGCTCGGGCAGCCACCGGTTCAGCACGGCGGAGACCTCGTCGTCGTGGCCGAGCTCGGCGAGTTTGCCCAGGAAGAGGCTCTTCTCGTACACCGCCTCCCGATGGAGGCCGGTGGTGATGACGTTCGGGGGCGCGTCGACGGTGAGCACACCGTCAGGACCGACCACCCCGGTCCGGAAACCGATCGACGACAGATGGCCCTCACCGATGCCGCGGACACTCAACACGAACCGCAGATGTCCCGGTGCCAGCCCGCTCTGATCGGGGTGCGCGACCATGGACGGGTTGCACAGCGCGGCGCCTTCGATAGCGTACTCATGCGTGAAGTACGCGCCGATGAGCAGCCGGCGGGACTCGGACAGCTCGACGCCCTCGGGGAAGCGGTGGCTGACGCTCGCGAAGTGGTCGGCGAAAGTCACGCGGACGTCCCTGTGGCGTCCCGCGAACAGGCCGATGGTGCGGTCGAGCGTGGCGCACGCGGTTTCCTCGTCCAGCGCCATCACTCGCCGGATCACGGCCGCGGACCGCGACTCGTGTTCGGGCCGTTCCTCTCCCGGCACGAACAGTTTGGTGATGACCCGGCGCAGATCCGGCCGCAGCCGCAGCGAGGCGCGAGTGACACGGGCGTTCATCCGGTGCTCCCCAGCAGAGTGCGGCCGTGTTGCAGGGTGGAGATCAGCGCCAGGGTCGACTCGGCGCCCTGGTTGCGGTTGGGTCCTCCGTGCGTGAGTCCGTCGTAGCCGCCGCAGGTCTCCTTGTCGTGCATGGGCACGCCGAGGTCGTTGTCGCCGTCGAACCACGCGACCGCGCGGCGGACACCGGTGAGCCACATCAGGTCGCCGGTGACCTGGTAGGCGCGGGCGCAGGCGTCGGCCAGCGCCGCCACCTCGATGGGTTGCTGGTCGAACGCCGGGCGAGGCTCGCCGAGGTGCCAGCCGCCGGCCGGGGTCGGCGAGAGATGGATCTCGGCGGACTCGACGGTCAGCAGCCAGTCCAGCAGCCGCAGCCCGTCGTCGCGGATCTTGCGTTCCGAGAGGAGATGACCTGCGGCGATCAGCGCCTCGGGCAGCACCGCGTTGGCGTAGAAGAGTCGTGTCTCCGGCCACGGCCAGGTCGGTACGTCGCCGGGTTCGCCGACGTACGAGGCGATGTCACCGAGCAGCTTGGCCGCTAGGGCGTGCTCGGAGTCGGCGCTGAGCACCTCGGCGGCGCCGAGCGCGGCGAAGGCCATCGACCGCACCGACGGAGGCCTGTGGTGGGCGCTTGCCTCGAAGCGGTCCAGAGCAGCCGTGCGCATCCAGGGCACCGGGCAGCGGGCAGCCGCGGTGCCCAGTCCCCACAACGCGCGTCCCCACCAGTCACCCAGCCCCGGCTCGTCCCGCCAGCCGCGGTCGGGTACGAGCCGGTTGTGGAACCGCCCGTCGTCGGCCTGCGCGTGGGCGGTGAAGGCGAGATAGCGCTCCAGCAGGATGACCAGATCGGCGGACAGCTCCGGTTCGCGGCTCAGGACGACCAAGCCTCGGGCGACGTCGTCCAGGCAGTAGCCGTGCTCCCGGCGAGGCAACGGCCCGTCGGCGTGCTCGTACAGGCCCGTGTCGTCGCTGAGCCGGGCCAGGTGGGTGAAACTCGGGCCGGTCACGTCGTCACGGCGACTCGGGCGGCGAGCAGGTGCTCCGCCAGGTCTCGATACCGGCTCGCGACCGCCGGCCAGTTCAGTGCCGGGGCGAGGCTCGCCGAGCGGTCGCTCATCCCGGCCGCGAGTCCCGGTTCGGTCAGCACCCGCCGCAACGCCGCGGTGATGGCGGCAGGGTCGCGGTGGGGCACCAGCAGCCCGGCCCCGTTCGCCAGCAGCTCGGCGGCGTGAGGGAACTCGGTCGCGACCACCGGTTTGCGAGCGGCCAGGGCTTCGACGAGCACACCGGACGTGACCTGCTCGGACGAGTCGTAGGGCAGGAGGATGACGTCGGCCTGGCCGACCAGCTCCGCCAGTGCGTCCACTTCGAGGTAGGTCGAATCGAACTCGACCAGGTCCGCGACGCCGAACGCGGCGGCGCGGTTGCGCAGGTTCCTGCGGTAGGCCTCACCCTCGTGCGCCAGCACCTTGGGATGGGTCTGGCCGGCCACCAGGTAACGCGGCTTCAGATCGCGCAACGCACCCAGTGCGGAGATGCCCCACTCGATGCCCTTGCCACGCCCTAGCAAGCCCCAGGTGAGGATCATCGGCCTGTCTGCGGACGGATCGCGGGCGGGTGGCTCGACGGGGAGCGCGCCGTGCGGAATCACGACGACCTCATCGGGCCGTCCGACGGCGTAGCCGTCCACGAGCCGGCGCCGCGCGGCTTCGGACATGGTCACCACGGCGTCGGCGTAGCCGACTACCTCCTCGAGCACCTGCCGCTGGCCAGGGGTGGGCGTGGTGAGCACCGTGTGCAGCACGATGATCACCGGGACCCGCAGCCGGGCGAGCACACCGAGCACGTCCGCACCATCACGGCCGGCGTAGATCCCGTACTCGTGCTGCACCACCACCATGTCGCAGCGGTTGAGCACGTCGGCCGCGGCCTCGACCGCGCCGGGGATCATCTCGTGCACCACTGATGTTCCCGCTACGGCGGCGGGTTCGTGATCCGGCTCCGCGAGAACACGGACCACCTTGCCCTTGCTGTCCGGCGTCACCGCGGTCAGATGGCTCAGCAGAGAAGCGGTGAACGTGGCGAGTCCGCATTGCGTGGGTGGATACGTACTCAGGAAACCGTACGTGCGAAGCACAAAGGACCTTCCGGGTCGGCTGGAACGTGGGACCGGTGACCACCGGCGCTGAGTCCTCCCGGGGCGCCCGGGCTGTTGGAACGCGCCGGTCGGCGATCAGCGGACGTGCTCCGGGATGTGGTCCAACGCGCCCAGCACGTGCACGGCAAGACCCTGTGCGTCTTTCGCGCTGAGTTCGGTGTGCGCAGCCAGGACTTCTTGGACCAGCTTGGCTCTGCGCTCGTACAAGGACAGGTAGGTCGATGTCGTCATGGGGTGTGCTTCCTGTTCTGCTCCGGGATTCGGCCGCCGTCTGCTTCCCAGCCCGCGAGAGCGATCCGGGACAGGTCGGCCGTGCGTTGCGTCGACGCGGTCATGCTGACGCCCGCAGCGAGCAGGTCGTCGGCGGTCTGGGTGTTGCCGCGATCGGCGGTGATCATCATGGTCTGCTGCGCGGCGGCCGGGTCGGTGTTCGACGGCACGACGAGCAGCGTGAGCCGGTGCTTGTCCGCCGCGAGCACGTCCACGGTGTGCGGGGGCCTGGAGATGAACCCGTCGAGCCGGATCTGGCGGCCGTCGCCGATGATGCGGCGCGGCGCGGAGTTCCACTCGGTCATGTTGTAGCTCACCCGCAGGATGTCGCCCAGGCGAGCTCCCAGCGCTGCGAGCAACGAGGGCAGCTCGGCGGCGAGGTCGCGGGAACGTGGCCACCAGGCCCCGTCGACGTGTCCCGTCGTGGGCGCCTTCGGCCGCAGCCGCAGTCGTTGCGAGAGCTGAGACTGCTCGGGGATCGCAGTGGCAGGTGAGGCTTCGGAAAGGTGGGGTGCTGACGTCATGTCAGGACTCCCGTCCCCGGCCGGAAAAACAGCCGGTCTAGTTTCGCCGAGCACGGCATGAACTCGATTGCCCATATACGCGCTGTTCTCGGCAACTTCACTCTACACCGATTCAGTCATGATCGACCGAAATGTCGCCAAATTCTGGATCACCCACCCGCATGTCAGATCGAAGTACGGAAAACGCCTTCAGTGACCCAAACCTGCAGGTCAGATACTCACAGCTGACTCTCAGGATGACGTAGACCGGATTTTCTGATCACACAGGGCTCGACCACTTGTGCCAGTGGTGCGTGTAGCATGGAGGAAAAAGTGCCGCTTTTCAACGGCCTCCTCGATCCTTCCCGAAATGGCCTGGCGATCCATATCGGACCATTTGCTCGAACATCACCCGGCCAGCTCGCGCAACCGGGGGACGGAGTACCGATATGAGCACGTCGACATGGACGACCCACCCGCTGACCACAGAGCGCCTGACCTTGCGGCCCTGGCTGGTCGACGACGCGCAGGCCGCGCTGGACGTCTACGGCCACGCCGAGGTGACACGCTGGCTCAGTCCCGACATGGACCGGGTGCCCGACCTCGCGGCCATGCGGCTGTTGCTGCAGCAGTGGAGTGCTGAAGGCGCCCGGTTGCCCGCTCCGGCCGGCCGATGGGCCATCCAGCGCAACACGGACGATCGTGTGATCGGCGGCGCCGTCCTGCTTCCGCTGCCGCCAGGCGACGAGGATCTGGAGATCGGCTGGCAGCTGTGCCCCGACGCCTGGGGCAACGGCTACGCCACCGAGACCACCCACGCGCTGGCCAGCTGGGCGTTCAGCCAGAACGTCCAGGAGATCTTCGCCGTCGTCCGCCCCGGCAACGCCCGCGCCGCGGCCACCGTCCGCAACAACGGCATGCACTGGGTCGGCGAGACCACCAAGTACTTCGGCGTCGAGCTGCAGGTGTTCCGCCTCCGTGCGGCTGACCTCGATCGGGCGGCACCCACGGCGCTGCAGCCACCCAACCTCAGTGGCGACTGACTCTCTGCCGCACAGCGGCCCGTTCGGCGCAGCGTCGACCTGTCTTCGTGAGCCGCGCGGGTCCGCCACCACGGACAGGAGACACGTGGAACAGCTCAGCCTCGGAGTGATCGCGCAGTCCCGCAAGGAGAACGGACCCGGCTTTCCCCGCATCCGTTACACCTGGCCAGGATCCACGCGGACCTCCTCGCAAAACGACGATCTGTCCACTTCGGCCACTGGCGCCCTGGTCGTCGGCGTCTCCTGCGACGCGGGCATGGCTTCGGATGGGCACGCCCACCTCGTTCACGGAGCAGGACTTCCTGGTGGGCGACCACGTGCCTTACCACGGCGTGGACCACAGCCCGTCCTGTCCTGTGGAGCTCGGCGACCTGGGGGATCAGCGAAGCGCTGCTCCCGCACCTGCGTCCGGTGCTCACCGGCGCCTGGGACTCCAGCGAGATCATCCGGCGTGCCATCGAGGTCCGCGAAGGAACCATCCTGAACACCCGCATCCTCTTCTTCCAACACCGATCATCGGAGTACCCGCATGCCCGTGTCTGAGCTGCAAACCGCCGTACTGGCCGACCACTCCGAGCACTCAGGCACCGCAGGCATCTGTGTCGTGTGCCCGCACCCGTGGCACGAGCACGACCCGATCGGTGTTCGCTACTGCACCGCGACCACCGCCTCCGCGCTGTCCCGAGGCTGCATCTGCCGGTGACGTGCGACACCTGATGCCACCACGGGAACTAATTTGCCCGCGGCGGTGTTGCACGAGGTGGTCGTAGAGTTTTGTGTTCGTGGTTCATCACGCTCGCGGAAACGGTGTTGCGGGCGCTTCTTTCTTTTTCCTGCAGGACAAGCTGGAGAAGTCGCCGTCTGAAGCCCGGCCTGGGAATCGCATTCCGCGGTGCCCACTCCAGCCCCTGACAAGGAGAAGGACAATGACACGGGGAACCGTGAAGTGGTTCAACGCGGAGAAGGGCTTCGGCTTCCTCTCCCGCGATAACGGGCCAGACGTCTTCGTGCACTACTCGGAGATCGACGGTCACGGCTACCGCAGCCTCGAGGACGACCAGCGCGTCGAGTTCGAGGTGACCCAGGGCCCCAAGGGCCCGCAGGCCACCGCCGTCCGCGCCATCTGACCTCACATCGTGCTCCTACCAGCTGACACACGCTGACGGAGACACCAACCCGGTGCCCCTCGACCATCCCCCGATCGAGGGGCATCGGCCTCAGCACATCGGTTTTGCCACCGCCACACCACGGGTATCCAGGCGGTGTGACGACCTGACGCGGGTCGCCTGACATCCGGCACCTGCCAAATCCCACACCGATCGCCCTGGACCCCGGCGACGGAGAACGTATGCCGTCCCCGGAGGTACGAGCGTGAGTGCGCAAGTCGAATCGAACGTCCGTCAAGCCGACGCCGCGCCGCAGCCCATGCTGGCCGGAGAGAAGTCCCCGGCCGAGATGTTCCTGGTCAAGTTGTTCGCCGTCATACCAGCGCTGGCACTGGCGGCAGCGGTTCCGCTGGCGTGGGGCTGGGGTCTGGGCTGGGTCGACGTCGGTCTCGCCGTTTCTTCCACACCCTCACGTGTCTCGGCGTGACGATCGGATTCCACCGCTACTTCACGCACGGTGCTTTCAAAGCCAACCGCGCACTGCGGATCGGGCTCGCGGTGACCGGCAGCATGGCCATGCAGGGCCCGATCATCGGCTGGGTCGCCGACCACCGCCGCCACCACGCCTACGCTGACCGCGAAGGGGACCCGCACTCCCCCTGGTTGTTCGGCACCTCGGCCACCGCGCTGGCCAAGGGGTTCTGGCACGCCCACCTGGGCTGGATGTTCCGCCGGGAACTGACCAATGCCGCACGCTTCGCCCCCGACCTGCTCGCCGACCCGGACATCCAGCGCGTCAACCGCTGGTTCCCCGCACTGACCGCCGTGACACTGCTCGCACCCGCGCTGATCGGCGGGCTGGCCACCTGGAGCTGGTGGGGAGCGCTGACCGCGTTCTTCTGGGCCGGTCTCGTCCGCGTCGCCGTGCTGCACCACGTCACCTGGTCGGTCAACTCGATCTGCCACATGATCGGCGACCGGCCGTTCGAGGCGCGCGACAAATCCGCGAACTTCTGGCCCCTGGCGATCCTGTCCATGGGTGAGTCCTGGCACAACTCCCACCACGCCGATCCCACCTGCGCCCGTCACGGCGTCCGCCGCGGCCAGATCGACATCTCCGCGCGACTGATCTGGGTCTTCGAGAAGCTCGGCTGGGCCACCAAGTCCGCTGGCCGAGGCCGGAACGACTGGCCCGCAACCTCAAGACCACCACTTCCTGACCCTCACACCCGTTTGGCGTCATCCGCAGCCACACCATTCGGTGGCAGCATTCACGACGCAGCTCGGTTATTTTCGAAAGCAGCCGAGTCCCTTCGGCGAAGGCACAGGTCAAGCTCCAGGCCCGGTGATGACCCGGTCATCGGCGAGAGGGCTGCGTTATCCGCTCCGGCCCCCGGCGGCGCCCACTTCTCAGTCGCGCTGTCAGGAGTGCCGCCATGGCCATCCCGGATTCCTCCCCTGCTCACGAACGTTCACCGCGATCGATTGACGTCTCCGACGTCGTTCGGCTGGAGGCGGACACGCACGCTCTGCGCGCGCTGGACTACCGGCAAGGCGGTGACTCCTGTCTCGACGCGGTCCGCACCCGGATGCGGGAAGGGCTGCTGATGCTCGACGCGTCAGCCACCGAGAAAGTGCGGCGGCGGCTGCATGTCGCGCTGGCCGACCTGCACAACCTCGCCGGCTGGGTGTGCTTCGACGCCGGTCTGGTCAGCAACGCCCGCGTGCAGTTCACCCGAGCACTTGTGTTCGCCGGGTGGGGCCGGCACGACGGGCTGATCGCCAACATCTGCTATCGGCTCGGCCGCGTGTGCCTGCACCACGAGAGCCTTGACGAGGCGTTGGACTACTTCCGGCTCGGCCAGCTCGCGGCGACGCGGCCGGGCAACGAGATCGCGGCCAGCATTCTGTCGGTGAACTCGGCGTGGACCCATGCCAAGCACGGGGCCGGCGACCAGGCGCTCGCCGAGCTCGACCGTGGCCGGGACCAGTTCGCGGCCGCCGACCACACCCAGGTGCCCGACTGGGCCAGGTTCTTCACCACGACCGATCTGTCAGCCGTCGCCGGCGCCGTGCACACAGATCTCGCCCGAACAGTGAGCCCTCGCCACACCCGAATCGCGATTCCGTTGCTCATCGAAGCGACCGACGACTACGACGACGACATGACCCGCAGCCGTGCGTTCAGCCTCGTCCTGCTGTCGATCAACCACCTGCTCGACCGAGACCTCGACATCGGCGTCGACATCGGATTCCGCGCGCTGGCGTCCGCCGAGACCCTGGCCTCGGCACGAGTCCGCGATCGCATCCGTCCGCTCGGCCGGCAAGCGGAACGGCACGCCTCCCACGCCGGCGCGCAGGAACTAGCCGCGAGCATTGCCACTTACGCCACCACCGGTCCGTCAGCACCACTGCGGTCCGCGCCGACGCCGACCGCCCAGCCACGAGCCCCGCACGACAACGACAAGTACTGATCGACGCGGTCCGTTCACGTATTTTACGCCATGGGGAATCGGCAGGAGATTTTCAAGAGACCGCAATTCACGACAGAACCGTTCAAGTCACCGAGATGTACAGGAACATCTCGGAGGAGTAGGTTGTGGGTTGTTGCTCAAGACCTCGGTAGCGTGTCAGACGCGAGCCGAGGTTTTTTCGTACAACAATTTGCCCCAGGAATAGAAGTAGTCATGCGAAAGCTCCGCACGACCATCCACGCCCTGATTGGAACCATCGTCGTCATCGGGGGTTTGACCGTCGTCACCCCGGTGGCACAGGCCATCACCATCCCCGTGGCGTGCAGCGAGAACGCTCTCGTTGACGCGGTGAGCCTCGCCAACTCCACGACCGCGACGGACACCCTCGTCCTGACGAGCGGCTGCACCTACGGTCTGACCTCGCCCCATGGCGGCCTGGCCAACGGACTGCCGGTGATCACCACTCGGATCGAGATGATCGGCCCTGCGACGATCACCCGCTCCTCACTGCTGCTCTTCCGCATCGCCGAGGTCAGCACCACCGGCAACCTCACCCTCACCACGTCGGTCGCGATCACCAACGGCAGCGTCGTAGGCCATGGTGGCGGCATCCTCAACCGCGGCGCGGTGACCTTCACCCGCAGCAGCTTGAGCGGCAACACGGCGACACTCAACGGTGGTGGACTGGCCAACGCTGACACCCCTTCCGGCACAGCGCCGGCCACAACGTTCACCCGAAGCCCGGTGTTCAACAACACGGCTCTGCTGCGCGGCGGCGGCATTTACAACGGTCTCCGAGGCACGCTGACAACCACCGGCGTCTCCGGCAGCCCGATGCCGATCATCGGCAACACCGGCTCACAGGGTGGCGGCATCGCGGCCGTCAGATCCACCGCGACCACCATGACCCAGACCGCCGTGTCCGGGAACCTCGCGCTGCTGACCGCGGGGGGCGTCTACCGCAACGGCGGAACCATGACCACGACCGACTCGCCGATCAGCGCCAACACGCCGAACAACTGCGTCGGCAGCACCCCGGCAGTGCCCAACTGCACCGGGTAGTCAGATCCGGAAAGGACGTGCGGGCTTCCCTCCGGGAAGGCCCGCACGTCGCCTCACCCGTCCGCGGACCTGCCGAGCGAACCGCAGGAGCGCTGGGCCGAGTGCGGCGCGATGGGCACCACCGCGCCATCCACCCACGTGAGGCGTAGTGTGAGGTGTGCAAGCCCCCTGCCTGAAAGGGGGTGTTCATGACCGATACGTGCGCCATCAGGCCCGTACAGTCACAATCCTCCGACACGGCCCCGTCGGCCACTGCCGAGCTCGCTCCTTCAACGGCCGCCCGTTCCCAACCCGTGGCGTGCCCCCGAGCGGGAGTGATGTGCTCCATCGGACGGTGACAAAGGGAGCAGCCCAGGCCAGGCCGGCGCGAATCTTGCACGCGCCACCGTGTCCGTCGAGCACAACCATCCACAAAGGACTGATAGTCGCATGAACAAAACCCCGGACGACACAGCTGTTGTCGCCCAGCGCCTGCACCTCGCCACCGGCTTCCTCGCGTCAGAACGAGGATGGGTCGTGGAACGCCTCGCCGCCCTCGGTTCGCGACTGCGGTCGTTCCGCGACGACCAGATAGACCTGGAAATCAGCGTGAAGGACCGCAAGGGCGTCGAGCAGCGAGTCACCCTCGAATGCTGGATCAACCGCACTCCTCGCCTGCATCTCGTCGCCACGTCGTCGGAGCGCGACCTGCCAGGGGCGCTCAACGAGGTACGCGACGAACTCGTCCGTCAGGTCGACGAGGCCAAGACCCGGACTGAACCACGCAGCAACCGCGCGCTGAGGTCTGTGCCCCGGCTGCCCGAGCACGAATAGCACCCGCGGTCAGGACGCGTTCCTCCTTCCGAGCGCCGGTATCCGTCAAACCACCTACCTGATCTCGGCGCGCGTCCGCCCGTTTGGCAGGCCACCTGGGGGCTAGGCTTTCGTTCGCACGAGATCACAATGGCGAGGAGTGACCAGCATGGGCACGAATCGGCATCTCGACATCCTCGTGGTGATCAATGAGATCGCCAGAGCGGACCAGGAGCCCACGGGTGTCCGTCATGTTTGTCTTGCCTGCCGGGCAGGCCTGAACGCGGCCGGCGTCGGGGTCTACCTGGCCGGTACCGTGCAACCGCTCGAAGTCATCGGGACGGCGGGCGAGGAGATGGCCGAGCTGCAGGTGACGATGGGTGAGGGGCCCGTATCGGAGGCTCTGCGGCAGAACCAGCCGGTGTTGGTGCCCGACCTGGCGAACGGGTGGAGTGCGCAGCGCTGGCCCGTGTTCGCCCCGGCCGCCGTCGCGGCGGGGGTGGCGGCGGTGTTCGTGATCCCCCTGACGATGGGGGCGATCGCGTTGGGCGCGTTGGAGATCTGCCGGGATGTCGACGGCCCGTTGTCGCCGGATGAGCTCGCGGATGCGCTGCTGTTCGCGGACACCGCGACAGCGCTGTTGCTCGGCCGGTCCGCGGCGCCGGCGGCGCTGGACGGCGGTGATCTGTGGGGTACTGAGCCGGAGCGTCGCTGGGGTGTGGTGCACCAGGCCACCGGCATGGTGTCGGTGCAGCTGGACACCGATCTCGGTGAGGCGTTCCTGCGGCTGCGCGCGCACGCGTACCTCACCGGCCTGCGTCTGTCGGAGGTAGCGGCCGACGTGGTCGCGCGCAGACTGAGATTCACCCCGGACACCGATTTCGAGAAACAGAGGTGAGTCACATGTTGGACCGGCGGATCACCCAGACCTTCGTCGAGCTTGCGGACACGCTCGTGTTGCGGTTCGACGCCATCGACTTCCTGCACACCCTGACCGAACGCTGCGTCGAACTGCTCGAGGTGGACGCGGTCGGAATCCTGCTGGCCGACCAGCGCGGTGCGCTGAACCTGGTGGCGGCGTCCACCGAGCAGGCCCGGATGCTGGAGCTGTTCCAGTTGCAGGACGAGGAGGGCCCGTGCCTGGACTGCTTCCACACCGGGCAGCCGGTGGAGTGCGTGGACCTGGCGCAGGAGCCGCAGCGCTGGCCCCGGTTCGCGGGCGCGGCACGTGAGCAGGGGTTCTCCGCCGTTCACGCGGTGCCGATGCGATTGCGTGAGCAGATCATCGGCGCGCTGAACCTGTTCCGGACCTCGCCCGGCGCCATCCCGGAGGATGCGGTCGAGCTGGCGCAGTCCTTCGCCAACGTGGCGACGATCAGCATGCTCCAGGTTCGCGCGCTCCGGCACAGCGAGATGGTCACCGAACAGCTGCAGAACGCGCTCAACAGCCGCATCGTCATCGAACAGGCCAAGGGCATCCTGACCGAGCGCCTGCAGATCGATGTCGCGGACGCGTTCTCCCTGATGCGCACCCATGCCCGCAACAGCCACCAACTGCTGTCGGACATCGCGCAGCAGGTGATCGCGCGATCGCCGGAGGTCGCCGAACTGATGCGGGTCGACAAAGCCTGACGCCCGTAGAGGGGCGCCGCACAGCCCACGGGCGTAGCTCGACGGTACCGAGAGCACTTCGCGGAAGCCGGACCAGCGCCGTTCTCGGCGTTCCCCGTGAACGGTTGTCCGCCGACCGGGACGGGAGTGGTCGGCATGCTGCCGAACCAGCGCGCATACACGGTTCCCGTGCGGACCATCCTCGCGACCATCGGGCTGACCCTGGCCACGGTTGTGGCCGTGGTGTTCGTCATGCACGTCCAACGAGTGCTCGTGTGGATGCTCATCGCGGTCGTCTTCACCGTCGCGCTCTACCCGGCGGTGAACTGGTTGCAGAACCACGTCAGATGGTGCCGCCGCTCGCTGGCGACGCTGGTCGTGTTCCTCGTGGTCTTCCTGGTCTTCGGCGGTGTGCTCACCCTACTTCGCCATACCGCTGGCCGAGCAGGGCACGCAGCTGGCGACCCGGTTGCCGGACATGATCGCGGACGCACGCGGCGGCAGAGGCCCCATCGGGACTTTGTTGGAGCGCACCAACGCGCTGGAGTTCGCCCGTGACAACGAGGAACGCATCCGGCAGTTCGCGACCGGACTCGGCACGCCGGCGCTGAACCTGCTGCGCAGCGCGGTCACCGGAATCGTCGCGACCATCTCCATCTTCGTCCTGCCCTACCTCGCGGTGCTGCAAGGCCCCAAAGTGATCGACGGGACCCTCGCACTGTTCCCGCCGCACCGCGCGGACCGCATTCACCGCGTAGGCCGCGAGTGCACGAAGACCATCACCGGCCACATCTCCGGCAACCTGCTCATCAGCGTCATCTGCGGCGTGCTCACCTACATCGTGCTAAAGATCTTCGGAGTGCCGTTCGCCGAACTGATCGCGGTCTTCGTCGCGATCGCCGACCTGATCCCACTGGTGGGCGCCACCCTCGGCGCGGTGGTCGCCGGCATCGCCGCCCTCATCCGCTCGCTGCCCGCGGCCATCACCGTGATCATCTTCTTCATCGTCTACCAGCAGCTGGAGAACCACCTCCTGCAACCAGTGATCTTCTCCAGGACGGTCAAGCTCAACCCGCTGACCGTGCTCGTCGCCTTGCTGCTGGCGACCGAACTCGCCGGAATACTCGGCGCACTGCTCGCCATCCCGGTCACCGGCGTCATTCAGGTCGTCCTGCGCGACGTCTGGAACCACCGCGGCGGAGAGCCAGACGCTGGATCTGTTGTGGCAGCGGAGAACACGCATCAAGAACCGCTCGCTGACTGATCCACACAGGACGGTCGGCTCCGGCTGCCCGGCGACTGTGTCAAAGCCAGCCGCGGCGCCGGAAAACCAGGTAGAGGCCGGTGCACACCAGCGCCATGAGCAGCAGTGCGAACGGGTATCCCCACAGCCAGCTCAGCTCGGGCATGTGGTGGAAGTTCATCCCGTAGATCGTGCCGATCAGCGTGGGAGCGAACAGGATCGCCGCCCACGAGGAAATCCTCTTGATCTGCTCGTTCTGTGCGTTGCTGGCTTCGGCCAGAAGCCGCATCTCCTCGTTCTGCGCCTGGGTGACCAGAGTGGTGTTGACGGCGAGGACGTCGGCGAGCATGCCGCGGAAGCTGTCGGCCTGCTCGACCACGATGGTGGCGTGGTCGGCCACGTCGCGCAGATGGCGCCGCAGTTCCTCGTCGATGCCGTACTTGGCGAACCCGGCCGAGAGGCTGTCGAGGATCGTGAGCAGCGGGCGGGTGGCGCGTTGGAACTCCATCACCTCACGGGACAGCTCGTAGATTCGCCGGGAGGCGTTCGGGTCGCGGCTGAACACCTCGGACTCGATCTCTTCGATGTCGTTGTGCAGGCCGGACACTACGGGTGTGCAGCCGTCGACCACCGCGTCCAGCACGGCGTAAGAGGTCCTAACAGAATCGTTGGACGTGGCGGTAGCAGATGATGCAGGTAGCGAGGCCGAGGAAGGCTTCGTGGATGTCGTCGCGGCGTTCCCA
>NZ_JBVJRA010000033.1:0-15468 GCF_055608075.1 Lentzea sp. NPDC036949 | reverse complement strand
CTGCGAGCCCGGCGACTGCGAGCCCGGCGACTGCGAGCCCGGCGACTGCGAGCCCGGCGACTGCGAGCCCGGCGACTGCGAGCCCGGCGACTGCGAGCCCGGCGACTGCGCACCCGGCGACTGCGCACCCGGCGACTGCGCACCCGGCGACTGCGCACCCGGCGACTGCGCACCCGAGTCAGGGCGCGTGGCCGCGCCCGTTGCCGGGGGTGCTTCCACTACGGGTGGCACGGAAGGCGTCGGGTGGCCACCCGGAACCTGCTGGCTACCCGGAACCTGCTGGCTACCCGGAACCTGCTGGCTACCCGGAACCTGCTGGCTACCCGACCCGCCGGCGTTTCCGGCCGGGCCGCCACCCGGCACCGCGCCGGGAACGGCACCGCCGGGCACACCGGCGCCCGCTTCCGGCCGTCCGCCCGTGCCCTGACCGGAGTTCGCGCCTTGGCCGGAATTCGTGCCCTGACCGGAGTTCGCACCTTGCCCGGAGTTCGCGCCCTGACCGGGATTTGAACCCTGACCGGGACTCGCGCCGCCGACGACGACCCCCACACCCGACGGCGGACCAGCCGCGCCCTCGGCCTGCGGACCCACGCCGTCCTTCTGACCGCCGGAATCCGCACCGTCTCGACCGGCACCACCAGGCACCCCACCACCGGGCACCCCAGAACCAGGCACGCCAGCACCGGGCACACCCCCAGCGGGCACACCCCCAGCGGGCACACCCCCAGCGGGCACACCCCCAGGCACCCCACCGCCCCCAACGGCAGCGTCGGCCCCATCGCCCCCGGCCGAGCCCCCCTCGCCGCCCGCCGCCTCAGAACCGTTCCCCCCGGAACCATTCTCGCCAGAACCATTCCCCGCAGACCCGTTCCCCCCGGAACCATTCCCCGCAGAACCGTTCCCCCCAGGACCGCCCGCACCAGGAACATCCGGCGCATCCGGCCGACCGATCTCCCCGATCGGAGGCGACTTGATGTACCCGGTCTCCCGAAGGTGGTCCTCGATAGCATTGCCCGCGTCGTCGGCCTTCTTCTGCGTGCCACCGCTGAACATGCCGCCGACAGCACCGGTCCACAGGTCGTCCATGCTGCCGCCGAGGATGCCCGCGGCGGCGGCGCCGACCACGACGTCGGCGGTGGCCTCGCTGGTGCCGTGGAACAGCACGTTGTCCTCGACCTTGGGCTTCCACGCCCGCATGCCGGTGTGCATGCCGCCCGCGATGACCCCGGCGCCGAGGCCGGCGACGCCGCCGACGATGGTGCTCTGGACATCCCACTCGAAGCGGTTGCCCTCCGCGAACTGCGCGATCTGGGCGATGGCGTCCTGGAAGATCTCGTCGATGCCCTCCTCGATGCCTTCCATGATCAACCGGATCGCCCAGTGCAGCTGCGCGCTGATCTGCTGGATGGCGGTCCTGGCCGCGGTGATGAAGGCGGGCACCAGGGGTGCGGTGAACGGGCTCGCGAGCGCCCAGAGGATCGAGGCCGCGAAGAACGCGATCTCGATGAGCATCGTGTAGATGGACTGCTCGACGCTCAGCGCGAGTTTCAGCAGGCTGGTCGACTGGTTGTTGGCGAGCTGGACGATGCTCGGGACCGCGTTGATGACGCTGGTCACGCGGTCGCGGAACGCGCGGCCCACGCGGCCGCCGATGGCGTTCTCGACGTTGCTGACCAGGTCGAGGACGCCGTTCGCCATCTCGCCGAGGGTGCGGCCGCTCTCAACCCAGTTCTGCGCTAGGGCACGGGTGGCCGCCACGTCGATCCTCGGGGCCTGCTGGCCCGCCACCAGGATCCACAGCCAGTCGAACGTCGGATCGAACTTGATGTCCATTCAGTCCACTCCGAACTGCCGCTCAGCTCGCCTGCCGCGACGGCTCCTCTCTGGCCATCGAGTGCGCGGTGCGAACTCGATCGGACCGCGATCGTTCCGCAATCCAGCCACTCCGCAGGGGCAGGATCAACACGAACGGCCCAACCGGGAACCACAAAGGAAGTCTTTCCTGCCTCAACGCACCCCGGACCGGGGTCAGTGGGCGGGGATGCGGGCGAGCTCGACCTCGACCTCGGCCCGCTGCTCCGGCAGCGACAGCTCGTCGAAGGTGGCCAGCGCGCACCGGAACAGGGAGTCCGCGACCTGGTGCTCACCCGAGTCGAGGCGGCAGCGGCCCTCCCGGAACGCGGCCCGCGCCGAGTGCACGGAGGCACCCACCTTCTCGAAGAGGCCGCGCGCCTCGGCGAACATCGGCGCCGCCCGGCCGCACTGCCCCACCGCGTGCAGGCCCCGGGCCACACCCTCGATGCACATCGCCAGCAACCTCGTGCGGGACAACGCCAGCTCACCGTTCTGGTTGTGCCGCAGTGCTTCCTGCAGCAGCTCCTCCAGCACCGCGAGCGCTTCGCGCGGCCTGTTGTCGAGCAGCAGCAACACGCCGAACTGGTAGCGCACGGTCATCCGCACCGTCCAGAACCCGAACGGGGCGGACAGCTCGACGGCCTGCCGCGCGTGCTCCAGGCTGTTCTGGCGGTCGCCCAGCATGAACTCCTGCGCGGTGACGTGCGCCAGCGCCCACACCCGCTCCAACCGGTCACCGGCCTCGTCTGCGCAGCGCAGGGCGATCTTGTGCTGTTCCACCGCGCCCGCGCAGTCCTGCGCGGTCACCAGGGCCCACCCGAGCAGGTTGCGCTGCTGTGCCTCCGCGGTCACGTCGCGCAGCGTGCGCGCCGCGTCGACCCCGGCGCCGAAGACCTCGACCCAGTCGACGCCGTGCCGGTCGTCGTCGGCGTACCAGTGCATCGCCCGCGCGAGCTCCACGACCTCGCGGTGCCGCCCGGTCCGCGCCGCCTCCCGGAACGCGGCCAGCCAGCTCGACCGCTCCTGCTCCAGCCACGACCGCGCCTCGTCCAGCGAACCGAACACGGCGTTCGCGGGTTCCTCCGGCGAGAACCTCTCCCCCGCCGCCGTCGCCATGCCCAGCAGGTGCTCCAGCACCGCCTCCGTCGTCAGCGAGCGGTCGGCCTCGTCGTCCTCGGCCTCCCAGCGCTCACGGGCGAACAACCGCAGCAGGTCGTGGAACCGGAACCGGCCCTCCGCCGGACCCGCCTGCACCATGCTCGCGTCCACCAGCTCGTCGAGCTGGCCGAACGCCTCCGACTCCGTCACACCCCCGGCCACCTGCGTCAGCTCCACACCGAAGTCCGCACCCGGCACCGCCGCCAGCCGCCGGAACAACATCCGGCCCTGCGGCGACAAGCCCCGGTACGACACCTCGAACGCCGACCGCACCTGCAGGTCCCCCGCGGACAGCGACGTCAGCCTCGTGCGCTCGTCCCGCAGCTGGTCCACCAGGTACCGCAACGACCAGTGCGGCCTGCTCGCCAGCCGGTTGCCCGCGATCCGCAACGCCAGCGGCAGGTTCCCGCACAGCTCGATCAACCCGGCCACCGCGTCCGGCTCGGCCCGCACCCGGCGCTCACCGACGACGGCCTGCAGCAACGCCTCCGCGTCCTCGTCGTCGAACGGGTCGAGGTGCAGCCACCGCACCCCTTCCAGGCCGGCCAGCATGCGGCGGCACGTCACGAGCGTCCGGCAGCCGGGAGAGGTCGTGAGGAACGGCCGGACCTGCGCCTCCGAGGCGGCGTTGTCCAGCAGCACCAGCACCTTCCGCTGCTGCAGCACCGCGCGGTACTGGCCCGACTGCTCGCTCACGGCGCTGGGCACGTCGCTCGGCGCCACGCCCAGCGCCCGCAGCAACCGGTCGAACACGACCTGCACGGGGAGCGGTTGCTCGTCGACCCCGCGCAGGTCGACCGCCAGGCACCCGTCCGGGAACTCGTCGCGCATCCAGTGCGCCGCCGACGCCGCCAGCACCGTCTTGCCCACGCCGGGCTGACCGACCATCGCCACCGACGGACTCGTGCGGATGCACTCCTGCAACCGGGACAGCTCCCGCCCCCTTCCCACCCGGTCCACGGGCAGGGGCGGCAGCTCGGCGACACCGGAGACCGACACCGGAGACCGCCGCCTGCGTCCGTGCTCCGCGACCCGCAGGAACTCCTCCCGCTGCACGGCGCCCAGCTCGAAGGCGTCCGCCAGCACCTCGGCCGACCGCCGCTGCGCCGCACGAGCCCGGCCCTGCTCCAGCTCCCGCAACGCACGCACACTGATACCCGACCGCTCCGCCAGACCCAGCTGACTCAGCCCAGCGGCACGCCGGTATCCCAGCAACAGCTCTCCGAACGTCGACCAGCACTCCGACTCGTCCACTAGACCAATGTACCTGATAATAGGAATTAGCGGTCACGCCGTGAAGGAATGACGAAAAGCGGACGTACTCGGTACGGGATGCTCCGGTGCGAACGAGCAGGATGCGCGGTCCACCAGGGCGGATTCCGCCGACGTGCTTGCACCGCACCTCACCGGCGCACTAGGCCGGAAAGCGCACCACCGCCGCGCCGGAGCCGAGAACGGGAAGAACCAGTGACGAACGCCGAAGAGCTCGCCGACGTGCAGGACGCCGTGTGGGAGTGGCTGGCCGCCGACCTGAACTGCAGCCTGGCCCGGTCCACGGTGCTCCGGCCCGATCCGGGCGCGTGCCGTGCGGCGCTGCGGCGGTTGCGGCTCAGCGCGGAGTCGCGACTGGGCGCGATCGTCCTCAACACCGGCGGCATCCTGCTGCACGAGAGCTGGGTGCGGGTCTACGGCGGGTCGGGCGGTGGACCGGAGGGCATGCCCGGCATCGCCGAGGTGAACGGCGTGCACCGGCCGGCCGCACCGGACGGCTTCCACCGGCCGGCCGAGGTGGACCGGCGGCCGGCGGCCGGGCTGGTGGTCGCGCACGACGCGCTGGGGGGCGTGTTCGTGCTCAACGGCCCCGAGCCCCGCTCGCACGGCAGACCGGGCCGCCCGGACGACGTGATCTACTTCAGCCCCGCCACCCTCGCGTGGCAGATCACGGGACTGGACCACGACCGCTGGCTGGACTGGCTCGTGAACGGCGGCGCGGCCGGGCACTACCGCGAGGTGCTGTGGCCGACGTGGCGGGACGACACCGCCGGGCTGGGTCCGCGGCAGGGCATGTCCGTGCACCCGGCTCCCTGGTCGGCGGAGGCCGAGGACGGCTTCACCCCGCCGGTCCGCAGGCCGGCGCCCCTGCAGGAGGTCCTCGACGGACACGTGGCGGCCTGCGTCCGGCTCGGCCGCCCCCACCCCGGTGCACTGGGGACCGTCGAACCGCGAACGCCGCGCCGGCGCCGCACTGTCCAATCCGGACGGTGAGGCGAACGCACCCCCGGCACTCCGCGCGCGAGGGTGACGTGGTTTCCTCCCGCTGAGGACATCATCGGTACAGACGGACACATCACCCTGCCCCTTTGCACCTCACGGGTGGCGGGGTTGAATGGTCCGCGTGACAGAGCTGCGCGATGAACCACCCGGTCCGTCCTTCGGCCACTGTCTGCTGAGGTACCGGACCTCGGCGGGCCTGTCGCAAAGGGAGCTGGCGCTCGCCTCCGGGTTGAGCGTGCGCGCGCTGCGCGAGCTGGAGCACGGACGGGCCGCGGCCGCTCAGGAGAAGTCCACCGAGCTGCTGGCGACCGCGCTGGGGCTGACCGGCGACGAACGCGAGTCGTTCCTCCTGCTGGCCAGGGAGGGCAGGCGCAGGTCCAGCGCGTCCGGCACCAGGACGATGCTGTACGGCTTGCCCGCCGTGCCCGCCCTGGTCGGCAGGGACGACGAGCTCGGCCGGCTGTCCCGCGCCGCGCGGGCAGGGGGCACCACGGTCGTGGCCGGGCCTCCCGGTGTCGGGAAGACCTCGCTCGCCGTGACCGCCGCGGACCGTCTGAAGGGGCACTTCCCGGACGGCTGCCTCGCGATCGACCTGCGCGGTGTGGACGACCAGCCCGTCCAGCCCGGGTTCGCGCTGGAGCGGATGCTCACCGCGCTCGGCGTGCCCGCCGGCCGCGTCCCTCCCGGGGAAGCCGCACGGAGCTCGCTCTTCCGCACGCTGATGCGGGACCGCCGCACCCTGGTCCTGCTGGACAACGCCGCCGACGAGGCGCAGGTGCTGCCGTTGCTGGCCGGTGCCAACCACAGCTTCACGATCATCACGTGCCGGCGTTCGCTCCCGGACCTGGACCTCGCGGACCTGGACCCGGTGCAGCGCCTGGTGCTCGACGTGCTGCCCGAGCAGGGCGCCGTCGACCTCCTGACCACGATCGTCGGCGAGGACGTCGTGCTGGCCGATCCCGCCGCCGCCAGGGAGGTGGTGGACCTGTGCGGCAACCTCCCGCTGGCCGTGCGGATCGTCGGCAACCGGCTGGCGACCCGCCGGCACTGGTCGCTGTCCTACCTGGCCGGACAGCTCCGCGACGAACACCGGCGGCTCGACTCGCTCGCGGCGGGCGACCTGCGGCTCAGGCCCGCCTTCGAGCTGTCGCTGCGCAGGCTCAGCCCCGCGGCGCAGGAGGTGTTCCGCAGGCTCGCCCTCATCCCGGGAGCCCACTTCAGCGAGGAGCTCGCGGCGGTCGTCACCGGGGTGTCCGCGCAGGAGGTCGAGGCACAGCTGGACGAACTGGTCGAGGCATCGCTGCTCACCGTGACGGCCGCGCGGATGCGGTTGCAGTTCCACGACCTCGTCCGGTTGTTCGCCGGGGAACGCCTGGCAGCGCAGGAACCGGAGGACGTCAGGGACCGGCTGCAGGACGCCCTTCTGACCCACGTGCTGCGGAAGACCACCGCCGCCGCCCGGCTGTTCCTCGCCACGGTGGCGGACGTGCCGCCGGACAGCCCGTTCGGGTCCCAGGAGGAGGCGAGGGAGTGGCTGGAGCAGGAGTCCACCAACTGGCTCCTGGTGCTGCACCGGGCGACGGAGGCCCACCGGTACCGCGAGGTGGTCGACTGCACCTGGTCGTTGTACAACTACGCGCACGGGCGTTACGCGGGGCATGACTGGACCGACGTGTTCGAGCTCGGTGTACGCGCTGCGAGGCAATTGGGAGACCAGAAGGCGGAGGCCGACCTGCTCACCCAGTGGGGAGCAGCGTTCCAGTGGGGCCACGGCGACAGCGAACGCGCTCTGAGCACCATGTTCGAGGCGCTGACCCTCGCCGAGGAGATCGGCCACCACCAGGGCGCCATGGTCGCGCACTCGGCGCTGGGGTGGCCGCTGGTGTTCGCGGGAAGGCCCGAGGAGGCGCTGCGGCACGCCGAACTCGCTTTCGAGATGTCGGAGCCGTACGACTTCTTCGAGACCCGGTTCTGGATGCAGCTCGGGTGTGGTGGTCTGCGGCTTGCGACCGGCCACTTCGCCGAGGCCCTCGCCGTTCTCGCCCCACTGCTCGTGGAGGCCTCCGAACGGATCGGTGAGACGAACCAGGAGGTGGCCGGGAAGACGGTGGTGCTGGTGCGGATGAACATCGGCGACTGCCTCGCCGGCCTGGGTCGCTGGGCCGAGGCCGCCGAGCACTACCACGAGGTCGTCAGACTGCTCGGGACGGACCGACCCACCTACCGCAGCCGGGTGGAGCTGCTCGTGTGCGAGGGCACGGCGTGGCGCCAGGCGGGCGACTTCAAGCGCGCACGCGAGTGCCTCACGCGCGCACTCGACCTCTGCGACGACCCCGCCGACCGCGGTGACCGCGCGCCGGTGGAGGCCGAGCTGGCCCTGTTGCCGGTGGCGGAGACCGCCACGCCCGGATGACGTTCTCCCGAACCTCATCCCCGTTCCACATCAGTCGGCCATTCAAGGCAGGGAGAGTGAGGCCATGAGTGCCACCCACACCTCGGCGTCCGAGTCGCCGTTCGGTGAGGTCCTGCTGAGCCTCCGGACGGCGGCGGGACTGACGCAGGCAGGCTTGGCCCTCGCCTCCGGGATGAGCGTCCGTGCGTTGCGCGAGCTGGAACGCGGCCGGGCGAGTGCGCCGCAGGAGCGCTCGACGGAGCTGCTCGCCGACGCGCTGGGACTCGCGGGGGGTGCCAGGGACTCCTTCCTCTCCCTGGCGAGGCAGGGGCGTCGCCGCTCGGCCGGGGCCGCGAAGAACGCGGCGTTGCGCAGCCTGCCGGCGGTGCCCGGCCTGGTCGGACGGCAGCAGGAGCTCCTGCGGCTGTCCCGCGAGGCCGAAGCCGGTGGCGTCGTCGTGATCGCGGGACCACCGGGGGTCGGGAAGACGTCGCTGGCGGTGGCGGCGGCGGAGGACCTGCTCTCCTCCTTCCCCGACGGCTGCCTCGCGCTGGACCTGCGCGGCGTCGACGACCGGCCGCTCAGCCCCGCCGCGGCGCTGGAACAGATGCTGGCCTCGCTGGACGTGCCGCCGTGGCGGATGCCCGCGACGCTCGACGAGCGCAGTTCGTTGTTCCGCAAGGTGTTGCGCGACCGGCGGGTGCTCGTGCTGCTGGACAACGCCTCCGACGAGAGCCAGGTCAGGCCGTTGCTGACGATGAGCGAGGGGTGCCTGACGGTCGTGACCTGCCGGCGCGTGCTCGCGGGGCTGGAGTCGGCGCGCTGGGTGCTGCTGGACACGCTGACGCAGGACGGTGCCGTGGAGCTGGTCGCGGCCGTCGCCGGCGAGCAGGTGGTGCGCGAGGAACCCGAGGCCGTGCGGGAGCTGGTGGCGCTGTGCGGGAACCTGCCGCTGGCGGTGCGGATGGTGTGCACCCGTCTCGCTGCCGGGCGCGACGGGCGATCGGTCGCCGCGCTGGCGGGTGAGCTGCGGGACGAGCGGAGGCTGCTGGACTCGCTCTCGATGGGCGACGAGGACCTGCGGACGGCGTTCTCGACGTCGTACCAGGCGTTGTCGCCGCGGGCCCGGTCGGTGTTCCGCCGGCTGGCCGCCGTTCCCGGCGTGCACTTCGACGACGATCTCGCCGCTGTGGCGACCGGTGTGCCGGTGGCCGAGGTCGGTCTGGTGCTGGACGAGCTCGTCGAGATGTCCCTGCTGACGATCACGACCGAGTCGGTGCGCTTCCAGTTCCACGACCTGATCCGCATCTTCGCGCGCGAACGCCGGCTTGCGGAAGAGCCGCAGGACGTGCGCGACGAGCTGCGCGACGCCTTCGCCACGCACGTCCTGGACCTGGCGTCCGCGGCGGGCGGGCTGTTCTTCCCGGACGTGCGGGAGGTGCCGCGGGACTGCCCGTTCCGCTCGTACGAGGAAGCGGCCGAGTGGCTCGACCGGGAGGCCTCGAACTGGTTGGCGGTGCACCAGGAGACCGCGGCACTCGGCCGGCACCGCCAGGTGCTCGACTTCGCGGATGCGATCCACTGCTACGCCATCGGCCGCGAGCAGAAGCACCGCTGGAACGAGGTCTTCGAGCTCGGCCTGAAGGCCGCCAGGGCACTGCGCGACCGGCGCGGTGAGGCCGAGATGCTGAACCTGCTCGGCGCGACGCAGCACCGCTGCACCGACGAACAGGAGCTCGCGCTCGCAACGCTGCGGGAAGCGATGGCGATTGCGGAGGAGATCGGACACCGCCGGATCGTCATGTCCGCCAACTTGTCCACCGGGCTGGTGCTCGCACACCTCGGCAAGTTCGCGGAAGGGCTCGAACACATCACCTTCGCCTATGAGGGGTCCGGGGAGTTCGACTACTTCCAGCACCGGGTCTGGACGTCCCTCGGCCTGGGCGTCTGCCTGCTGGCAGCAGGCAGGTTCGCCGACGCGTTGGAGCGGTTCGCGTCCACACTCGACCAGTCGAAGCAGAACCGCGACCAGACCAACCAGGAGACGCTGGACCGGATGTTGGCGTTGCTGCTGACGCTCATGGGCGACTGCCTGTCGGCGTTGGGTCGCTGGAAGGAAGCGGCGGAGAGCTACCACGACGCGAGGACGACGATCGGTGAGCTCCAGATGAGCTACCGCACCGAGGGGGAGCTGGCGCTCAACGAAGGCGTCGCGCGGCGCCGCACGGGTGAGGTCGAGCAGGCTCGGGCCTGCCTGACGTTCGCGCTCGGCAAGCTCGACACCCTCGGCAACCGCGGGCAGCGGGAAATGGCGGAGGCGGAGCTCGCGCTGCTACCCGGTTGATGTCCGGTCGGGAGCAGGCAACCACTGGCGCCGCGGGTCGAACGGGCGGTGGCGGGCCCGCACGTGGTCGGCGAGCAGCGGCAGTGCCGGGTGGCGGTTCGCCTGGTGCCACAGCAGCGACCAGGGGTAGACCGGCGTGGGATCGACCACGGTGAGCTGGACGACGTCCCGGTGCACGGGGAACTGCCTGGTGTTGCCGAACGTGATGAGCTCGGCCGAGGCCCCGATCTCGTCCATCACGTGCTCGCCGCCGAACACCGGGCCCGAGCTGTCGATCCGCACGCCGAACTCGGCGCTGAGGAAGCGGTAGTACTCCGCCCACTCGCTGTCGCCGGTGTTGCCGGGCATCCACGCCGTCAAGCCCGCCAGCTCCGCCATCGGCACGCGCCTGCGCCGGGCGAGGCGGTGCCGGCGGCCGACCAGCACGGGAATCGGTTCCAGGCAGGCGGGGACGCACTCGATCCCCGCGGGAAGGGGTCCGGTGACGCGGCCGAACGCCGCGTCGACCGAGCCGTCGGCGAGTGCCGCGTGCCGGGAGACGGCTCCGCGCGAGATGACGACGTCGACCTCCACGTCGCCGGCCTCGTAGAAGGAGCGGACCAGGTCGATCGGCGCGGCGACGCGGGCGAGCACGTCGATGCGCAGCGGGCGGCGGCGGGCGTGGAGCATCGCGGTCGCCTGGTCGGCCAGGCCGATCAACGCCCTGGCGTGCGGGAGGAAGGCCGCACCGTCCTCGGTGGGACCGGCACCGGTGCGGGACCGGGTGAGGAGGACGACGTCCAGGTCGGACTCCAGCCTGGCGATCCGCTTGGACACGGCCTGCTGGCTCAGGCCCAGGTGGTCGGCCGCCTCGGTGAAGTGCCCGGTGTCGACGACGGCGAGGAAGGCCCGGACGGCACCGAGGTCCATCGACAACTCCTGGTTGTTGTTCGTCGGCGTGTCGGTTGTTGGACACCACCGCGCGGAACTTGATCTGCTCAGCGACGTCGAGTCTGCCAACAACCACCAGGAGTTCAAAGTTGTCTTCCGTCGAGATCCCGCTGACCGGTGGCATGATCACGCAGGGCGTGGTCCGGGTGGGGGACACGGTGCGGCGCCCGGTCGGGCCGCATTCGCCGTTCGTGCACCGGCTGCTGCGACACCTGGAGGACGTGGGGTGCGAGGCCGCGCCGAGGCTGCTGGGCATCGACGACAGGGGGCGCGAGGTCCTCAGCTTCCAGCGGGGTGAGGTGGTGACCGAGTTCCGGGCCCGCGACTGGTCGTCCGCCCAGGTGACCGCCGCGGCCCGGCTGTTGCGCCGACTGCACGACGCGACCGCGGGAGCGCCGCTCGCGGGTGCCGAGGAGACGGTGTGCCACAACGACTTCTCGCCGCTCAACGTCGCCTTCTCGCGCGGTCTTCCCGTGTCCGCCTTCGACTTCGACCAGGCGGCCCCCGGTCCCCGCGTCCACGACGTCGCCTACGCCGCGTGGTTGTGGCTGCTCGGTCCCGAGATCACCCACCCGCTCGACCACCAGCTGGGTCTCCTGCGCACCTTCCTCGACGCGTACGGCCTGGCCGAGGACCAGCGCCGGGGTTTCGGCGGGCGCATCGTCGCGAGGGTCGAGGCCGAACGCGACTTCCACGCACGCGCCGGACGCGTCCTGGGCCCCGGGACGTGGCTGCACGACGAGATCGCCTGGTTGACCGAGCACATCGCTGTCGTCGATGCGGCGTGTTGACCGTTCGACACCTCATCGACACGATCCGTTGACGCCCGAGTTGCCGTCGTGCTCTCATTTAGCTCGACCGAAGGATGTTAACGCTAACACTCATTCGAAACCGCACAGCAGCTCGCCGAATGAGCCGCACAATCGAATGTTGTTAGCGCTAACTCGACGATTCGCCCCGTTCGACGATGATCGGAGCCGTCATGAACCGAGGGACCCGCCTGCTCACGGCGTCCTCTCTCATCGTCGCATCGACCCTCGTCCTGCCCGCAACGCCGGCGTCCGCGGCCACCCTGCCCGTCGGCGCGCGGTCGCTGGAGGCGGTGAGCCACCCCGGCCGGTTCCTGCGCCACGCCGACTTCCTGGGCCGCCTCGACGCCGTGACCTCGGCCAGTTCCGCCCAGGTCCGGTCGGACGCCACGGTCACCGTGGTCAACGGGCTGGCGTCACCGTCGTGCTACTCGTTGCAGGCCGCCAACGGGATGTTCCTGCGCCACCGCGACCTGCGGGTGCGCCTGGAGGCCAACGACGGCACACCCACCTTCCGCGGGGACGCGACGTTCTGCCCCGCCGACGGCTCGGTGACCGGTTCGGTGTCGCTGGTGTCGTTCAACTACCCCGACCGGCGGTTGCGGCACAAGAACTTCGAGCTGTGGGTGGAGTCCTACCAGGACACGGACAGGTTCCGCGCCGACAGCTCCTTCAAGGTCACGGCACCGTGGCAGCCGAAGACCGCCAAGGGCCCGGTGATACCCGGCCTGTTCGCCGACCCGCACATCACCCACCTCAACGGCCGCTTCTACCTGTACCCGACGACCGACGGGTACGCGAGCTGGTCCTCCCCGTACTACAAGGCGTTCTCGTCGACCGACCTGGTGAACTGGACCGACCACGGCGTGGTCCTGGACCACGGACCGGACGTCTCCTGGGCCGACAACTCGGCGTGGGCGCCCGCGGTCGTCACCAAGAACGGCCGGTACTACCTGTACTTCAGCGGTGGCGCGGCCACCGGTGACACGCGCAAGCACCTCGGCGTGGCCGTGTCCGACTCCCCCACCGGCCCGTTCCGCGACGCGCTCGGCCAGCCACTGGTCCGGGCCGGCACCCACCCCGGTCAGGCCATCGACCCGATGGTGTTCACCGACGACAACGGGCAGTCCTACCTGTACTGGGGCAACGGTGCCGCGCACGTCGTGCCGTTGAACGCCGACATGGTCTCCTTCGACCCGGCGGCGGTGCGCACCATCACCACGCCGGGGTTCCGCGAGGCGTCGTTCGTGCTGAAGCGCAACGGCACCTACTACTTCATGTGGTCCGAGAACGACACCCGTGACGAGAACTACCGGGTGGCCTACGCGACCGGTCCCTCGCCGCTCGGGCCGTGGACCGCACGTGGTGTCGTGCTCCAGAAACGCCTGGAGCTCGGCATCAAGGGCACCGGCCACCACTCGGTGGTCCAGGTACCGGGCACCGACACCTGGTACGCCGCCTACCACCGGTTCGCCGTACCCGGTGGCAACGGCACCAACCGCGAGGTCGCCGTCGACCGCATGACGTTCAACGCCGACGGCACCATCGCCCCGATCGTCCCCACCCTCTGACCGGAGGAGAACAAACCGTGCAACGAACTACGTCGCGCGCCGCCGCGGCCTTGGTCGCGGCGCTGCTGGTGCTCACCGCACAGGTCCTCGTCGCCGTGGACCGGGCATCGGCCGCCGACCCGTTCACCGGCTACCTGATGGCGCACTTCACCGGTGAGTCCGCGAGCGGGGAGCAGCTCTACCTCGCGCACAGCAAGGACGGCCTGCACTGGACCGACCTCAACGACGGCGCACCGGCGCTCCTGTCCACCGTGGGCACGAAGGGCGTGCGCGACCCCGCGATCGTCCGCTCCCCCGACGGCAGCCGCTACTGGATCATCGCGACGGACCTGCGCATCGCGAGCGGCACCTCGTGGGACGACGCGGCCAACCGCGGCAGCAAGTCGCTGGTCGTGTGGGAGTCCACCGACCTGGTGAACTGGTCGGCGCCGCGGTTGCTCGACGTGGCCGGCGCGATCCCCGGCGCGGGTGACGCGTGGGCGCCCGAGGCGATCTTCGACCCCGCCTCCGGCGACTACGTCATCTACTGGGCGACGAACGCGACCCTCAACGGCGTCAAGAAGCACCGCATCTACTACACGCGGACCCGCGACTTCCGCACGGTCAGCGCGCCGGCCGTGTACATCGACCGCAGCGGCAACCAGGGCGTCATCGACACCCAGATCGTCGAGTCGCCGACCAGCACCGGCGGGTTCCGCTACTACCGCGCCTCCGCGGACGGTCACATCACCATCGAGGGCAGCAACTCGGTCCTGGGAACGTGGACGCGGATCGGCGACCTGTCGCACATGGGCGTCTCCAACGGCGCCACCGGCGGCAACGTCGTCGAGGGACCGATGTGGATGCCGTTCAACAACCGCAACGAGTGGGCGCTGTGGCTCGACCAGTTCGCCACCGGCCGCGGGTACATGCCGATCGCGTCCACCAACCTCGGCAGCACGCGGAACTTCCGCACCGTGTCGGACTACTCGCTCGGCGGCACCCGCAAGCGCCACGGCGGGATCATGGGCCTGACCGCCGCGGAGGAGAGCCGCGTGCTGGCCAAGTACGGCACGAGCCGGCCGGTGAACCGCCTGCAGTCGTTCAACTTCCAGGACCGCTACGTCCGGCACGCCGACTTCGACGTGCGCATCGACGCCAACGTCAGCCCGGCGCAGGACGCCCAGTTCCGGATCATGCCGGGCCTGGCCGACCCCTCCGCCGTGTCGTTCCAGTCGGTCAACTACCCCGGCTACTACCTGCGGCACGTGAACTACGACTTCGTGCTCGCGCCGCTGGACGGCACCACCCAGTTCGCGGCGGACGCCACCTTCCGCCAGGTCGCCGGGCTGGCCTCGTCGTCGTGGAGCTCGTTCCAGTCCTACAACCACCCCGACCGCTACATCCGGCACTACGCCTACCTCCTGAAGCTGGAACAGATCACCACCGCCACGGCGCGCAGCGATGCCACGTTCCGCCTGACCGGCTGACCACACCACAGCTCGGGAGGGGTGGGTGCCGGGTGGCGGCCACCCCTCCCGTCCCACCCGACCCATCCCGGCAAGAAGGGCACATGCGCGCACTCACCTCCCGGCTCGCGGCACTGGTCGCGGCCGTTGCCCTGTGCCTGGGCTCCCACTCCCTCGCCGCACCGCAGCGCGCCGTCGCCGCCGCCGAGCCCGGCTACCTGATGGTGCACTTCACCGGTGACTCCGCGATCGACCAGCAGCTCCACCTCGCGCACAGCAGCGACGGCCTGCACTGGACCAACCTCAACGGCGGCGCACCGGCGCTGCGCTCCACGATCGGCACGAAGGGCATGCGCGACCCCGCGCTGGTGCGCTCGTCCGACGGCAGCCGGTACTGGATCGTCGCAACGGACCTGTGCATCCGCTGCGGCTCCACGTACACCAACGGCAGCCCCAGCCTGGCAGTGTGAGGGTCAGGGGTTCGAGTCCCCTCAGCTCCACAATTGGATACAGCATAAGAATCGCCCGCTGACCTGCGTAAGCAGGTTCAGCGGGCGATCTTGCTTTTCCGTCCCAAGTGGACGGTTGTATGCCTAAGAGGTCCTAACAGAATGATCAACGTGGTGGCGTGCAGCATGTCGGATGTGGATCATGTTTGACCGTGAGGAGGGGTCAGTCGCCGCCGTGG
>NZ_JBVJRA010000032.1:0-23789 GCF_055608075.1 Lentzea sp. NPDC036949 | reverse complement strand
CTTCTTTCTGTCGCAAGAGGAATGATCAACCAAGGGCTTCACTCATGATCAACCAGGGTCCCACCCAGCAGCTCAGAGGTTAAAACTCAAGCTAGTCCTTCCAGGGCACCTCGTCGCGCAGCCCCTCGTTGATGGCGAAGGCGTTCTTCACCGCGGCCTTGAGCGCGCCCTCCACCCAGCGGCGGTGACGGCGGTCGCACGCGTCGTTGGCGAACCACACCCGGCCCACCGGCCGGATCACGTCCTCGTAGAAGCCCTCGCTCATCTCGAACGCGCGGAACAGCGGGCCGATGCCGCACGCGTACCAGTCCAGCGCCCAGTCCTTGTAGACGCCGAACTCGAAGGTGTCCCGCGCCTCCGGGTGGATCTTGACCAGGTCCTCCAGCGCCTGCTGCACGCTCTCCTCGCCGGCCAGCGGCGTGTAGGGCATGCTGTCCTGCTCCCAGCAGTAGGACGCGATCATCACACCCTTGCGGTAGCGGGGGTCCTGGCCGGCCGGCGGGTAGACGATGTTGCGGATGGCCAGGTCGGTCACCGTGAGCCCGTGCGTGATGCCGTACGCGCTCTCCCACCACCGCTCGCTGAACTGCATGAACAGCTTGTGCGCGCGGCCGTAGTAGGTGTTGCGGATCGCGTACCACTTGTCCGGGTCGAGGCCCTGGATCTCCATGTGCCGCAGGGCCGCGAACGGCACGGTCACCACCACCTCGTCCGCGACGACGGTGTGCGATCGGCGACCCGAGCGGTAGTGCACGCGCACCCCGTTCTCGTCCTGGTCGATGCCGTGCACCTGCGCGCCGAGCCGGATGTCGTCCATCAGGTACGGCTCGAACGCGCGGGGCAGCGACTCTGCTCCGTCCACTATGTACGTGAGATCGCCGAAGACGTCCTCGTAGTAGTGGGAGAACCACTCGACGAGCGAGAAGTGGTAGCGACCCTCCAGGTTGAACAGCGGGCCGAGCATGGACAGCGCGCCGTCACCGAGCCCGCGCTCCTTGAGGTAGCCCAGCAGCGTGTACTTGTCGTAGTCGACGAGGATCTTCTGCCAGGCCTTGTCCGGCCCCTCGCTCTCCATCAGGTCGATCAGCGGCTGCACGGTGTGCCGCAGCAGTTCGTGCGGTGCCTTGTCGGCCTCTGCAGTGGACAGGTCGAAGTTGAACGAGGTCGCGTCGAAGTCGCGCCGCCGCACGCCTTTGCCCTGCAGGTAGATGAACGTGTCCTCGTCGTACATCGGGAAGGGCTTGGTCGCGAGGCCGAACTTGTCCTTGATGAGCCACTGCACCAAGGGGTGCTGCTCCGGGAAGCGCATCGCGCCGAACTCGCCGTACATGTCGCCCGCGAACCCGCGGTGGGTGAGGATGCGCCCACCCAACCGGTTCTGTCCTTCCAGGACGGTGACCTCGTGCCCGGCTTCCTTGAGCAGCAAGGCGGCCGTCAAGCCCGCCATCCCGGCACCGACCACCGCGACTCGGCGCTTCGGCGCCGAACTCTCCGGCAACCCGTCCTTCAACAGGTCGAGCACGTCCAAAGCCATGACCGAACCCCTCACTCACCGTCTTCGTCCTGAGCTGGTAGGAGGCGGCCGTCCTCGGTTCGACCGTACTGCCGAATCAAACACCGGACTACGACACGATGGGGTGGTGTTGTCCAGGAACCACTCGACTTCGCCGTTCTTCCCGGGTGATGGAGGTGCGGCTCGGCGGAACGCGTTCCCGCCGAGCCGCAGCCTCAACCGGTGATGGTGTCGGGCAGGTGGTGATCGGTCAGTACTGGGTTGCCACGGTGACGCCCGAGCAGCCGGTCTCGCCCTTCAGGCTGATGTAGACGTAGCCGGAGGACGGGTTGCTCACGGTGATCGCTTCGGTGTTGTCGCCGCCGACCGAGCGCTGAGTGGCGTTCGCGGTGGTCGCCCACGAGCTGGGGCTGAAGAACAGGTCGCAGTTGCCGGTTCCGCCCGAGGCCGTGATCCGCAGCTGCGGCGCGCCCGCGGGCAGGGACAGGAAGAGGTAGTCGTAGTCGCCGTTGCTGACCGACCTGTTGGAACGCTGGCAGTTCTTGCCGAGCGCACGCAGGTCGCTGCCCGTGCATTCGGCCGTGCCGCCGCCGTTGCCGATGGCGACCTGCCTGGAGGTCGTCGCCGTCGAACCGCTGTTGTCGGTGACGGTGAGGGCGATGGTGTAGGTGCCGTCGGCGGTGTAGGTCTTGGTCGGGTTGGTGGCGGGGGAGGTGGTTCCGTCGCCGAAGTCCCACCGGCGGGAGGCGATGGTGCCGTCGGCGTCGGTGGAGCGGTCGGTGAGGGTGACCGTGCGACCGGTGACGGTGCTGGTGAACTCCGCCACGGGGGCCCGGTTTCCGCCGCCGCCTCCGCCGCAGTTGCCGGCCGCGCAGGCCGACAGCCAGGTGTACCAGTCGGTGTCGTACCGGGTGCCGATGGTGTTCTTGAGCAGGGTGCGCGCGGCGTTCCAGTTGCCGGCGCGGTAGTGGTTGAGCACCGCGGTCATGTCGGCGGGGTGGGACTGGAGCATGTAGCGCACGGCGAGGTAGCCCCACCGGTACACGCGTGTGGTGTCGTGGGAGTAGGTCGTGTCGAACAGCGTGCTCAGCGCGTAGGTGCGCCGCCCGGCCTCGGTGATCGCGGCGTCGTAGTTGATGTTGCGGTAGTGGTAGGAGATGTACTCGGCGAACCCTTCGATCCACCAGATCGTCGGCGTGGTCGTTCCGGCGCCGAAGTCGCCGTACATGTTGAACCGACCGTCGAGGTAGTGGGTGTACTCGTGGTTGAGGTTCCAGATCGCGAACTGCGGGCGCAGCCACTCCGCCTCGTAGGCGATGAACCGCGGTTGGTTGCCCGACGCGGCCGGATTGCCTTCCAGGTACATGCCACCGTTGTTGGTGTCGATGCCGAACTGCGCACCCGCGTAGGTCTGGTAGTCCTTGCTGGAGTCGTACACCACGACCTCGAGCGTCGTGTTGTAGTCGTTGGCCACCGGACCTGGGTCCCTGACCACGTTGTGGAAGTAGGCGTCCTGGTTCGCCAGACTCACACAGGTGTCACGCAGTTGCGCGCTGGTCATCTCCTGGGCCCGGATGTTCAGCGACGCACTGCACCGGTGGGTGATCGGCAACACCGCGGCCATCAACCGGGCCTGCAGATCGCAGGTGTCGTAGTAAGCGCAGTTCGGCTTGTCGTAGGCATTGGTCATCTCCGCCACCCCGACCCACAGCGGCGCGGTCGGACCCGTGATCGACGACATGCCGAGCAAGCCCTTGACCTTGGGCTGCACGGTCACGCGCAGCGAGGAGTACTGCGAGAACCGCCCGAGCTCCCGGCCCGCGTTGGACGTGAGGTAGCCCTGCTGCCCGGAGAGCAGCCCCAGGTGGCTCGACGCGAAGTTGTACAACGTGTCCAGCACGCTGGTGTCGCGCTGCACCGCCGACACGAACTCCGGAACCTGATGCCCCCGGAAGAGGACGGTGTACACGTTGTTGACCGCGTTCAGCATCCACCAGGAGGCGTCGTACGAGGTGTTGTAGCCCGTCAACATCCGCTTGACGACGTTCAGGTAGCGCGCGTTCTGTTCGGCGCTGTCGATCAGCGTGATCGCCTCGGCCAACACCTCGCCGTTGGCGTCACTGACCTCGAAAGCCCGCGAACTGCCGAAGAACCCGTCCAGACCGGCCTGGATGGCCGTCTGCAGGGCCGGGCCGTACGTCCCGACCGTGGACTGGTTGTACCAGTGCACGTAGTACCCGGCCCGCAAGTACAGGACCAGCTGCGCCGTGCCCGTCGAGTTGTTCCCGGGATACGTCGTTCCGTTGTCGCGCAACCCATGGGCAACGCTGGCCATCTGTGCTTCACGGAACGCGTGGTAGGCATCCGATCCGGTGAGGTTGAACAGGGAGTTCACGCAGTCGGTCGTCGAGCTCCGGATCTTGTCGACCAGCGCCACGCCGGTTCGGCTGGTGAAGTCGGCGACGCTGCACACGGCCGCCGCGGATCGGCGATCGCGCATCGAGGGCGGCTTAGGAGCGCGGACTTCCTCCGGCGCGTTGTAGTCGCGCCGTGACTCGGCCTCGAACGCCGGCCTCGGTGCCCGTCCATCGACCGGCAGCGGGGTCTTCGCGACATGTCGATCACCGGCCGCCAGCGGGCGGCCGACAGGGGCAGGCGCTTGCGCTCGGTTGCTGCTTTCCGCAGTGCCGGAAGCCGGCGCCGCACCGGCAGATCCGGCACTGGTGCTGCAACCCAGCGTGACGATGACGACGAGCAGGGTCGTCCACACGCATCGTCGAATTCTCAATGATGTCATGGCTTGTCCTTCAACATCGGTCGCTCGAGCACGACCGTGACGGCTATGGCAGGGACCGTTCCGTGTGCGCAGCGTCACACAGCGCGATGGCCAACGTTCATGCCGAACACCGATAGGACCGTGCTATGAGGACTGCTTCCAGGGCAGACCTGGCAGCCGTTGGGGCCGGAGCAGGTGCAGCGGTTGGTGCCTGGGGACACGCTGTGGACAGTTACAGGACAAATTCGGCGTTTCGTCCAGTTCGTGCCTGACGAGGGGCAGACTTGCTTCCGGTCCGCTAAAAGGCGGGACGACAAGGCGACGAGATGGGGCTGACGTGGGTGTACGGAAGTGGTTGAGCGCAGCGGCCGTCACGGTCGTGGTCACGTCAGGATTGGCCGGCATGGCTCCGTCGGCGTCGGCGGCCACTCGCCTCGGCGGCATCGACCTGGGCGCCTACTGTCAGAGAACAGTCAATCCGGGGGACGCCAGCATCGCCTACCTGGTGGAGAACCACGCGAGGGGATGGCGCTGCGTGGACTCGATGTGGGTGGGCCCGCCCTTCGGCTGGGCGACCTACGCCGTGCGGGACATGGACCTCAACCACGCCTGCAGGTTGCAGTACGGCGGAGAGGCGTATGCGGTACTTGAGCAGAACCACGCGCAAGGCTGGGCGTGTTACCGATAGCGTACACATCGACTGGCTGAGGCCGACCGACTCGACCGCCTTCTGAAAGCTCCCTCACTGCCGCACTTTCCGCAGAGGGAATTCAGCTTGAGACGCCCGAGCAGGGCGGATCGCCCTCTCAAGCAAGGCTTCCGCCTCTCGGGTGATCAGCCACGCGCCGGAAGTCGCCACCGGGCGGCAGCGGCATGCCTGTTCGGTGTCGTCTTCGCCGTCTTGCCCACCGATCGAACCCGGTTGGCGTGTAGGCGAAAGCGGAGGGTGAGCGGTGCGGTGGCGCCGAGGGCTGCCGTCCCCGGCCAAAGTCGTTACGGTGCCGATCGTGCCGTTCATCGACATCGTTCCGATCGGTCCGGCCGGCTCCGGCAAGACATGTCTGCTGGCCGCGATGAAGCAAGGGCTCGACACGCACTCGTCTGACGCGGTCCCCGTGCTCAGCGCGGATCCGACCACCACCTTGAGGTTGGACCAGACGTGGGGCTTGGTGCGGGCCGACGGGTCGGGTTGGCCCGCGGCCACCGATCGCGACGCGTGGGCGGAACTGTGCTTCGAGGCGTGGTGTGACGACGGGGAGCCGTTGTACGAGGTGGGACTGGTCGACTACGACGGCTCGTGCGTCACGGTGGACGGGCATCCGGTGAGCCGGACGTTGGCCGCGCGCGTCCGCAGGGCTGATGCGGTGCTGTGCGTCCTGGACGGCGCGCGGGTCGCGGCCCTGCTCGGCGGTGAGCGCGCGTTCTTCGAGCACACCATGTCCGGGGTGTGGAAGCTGGCCGCCGGCCGGGGCAAGGTCGTGCGGTTCGTGGTGACCAAGTGGGACCTGCTGGAGGGGCGTGCCACGTTGGAGCAGGTTCGTGACGCGCTGGCGGAGGTGCCCGGTTTCGCGGCGGCGGCACGGCGGTCATCGGGGTGGCGCAACGCGCCCGGCTCGGTCGGGCTGATCCCGGTCAGCGTCGTCGGCGAGGAACCAGGGCGGCAGGCGGTGGTGCCGTTGTGGTCGGCGCTGGCGCCGGTGCTGCAGGTGGCCGCCGAACGGGCCCGGCGCACGGGGCGGGGTGGTTCGGCGGCGGCCGAGGTCGGGGTGAACTGGTTGGCGCAGGCGGTGACGGCGGAGGCGGTGCGGCGGGTGCTGCACCGCGTGGTGGGCGAGGTGCCGGAGGGACGTGGCGCGCGGCGGTACGCGGGATTCGCGGCGGCGGGGGCATCGATGCTGGCGGAGGCCGCGGTCAGGACCTGGTCCGACCGGGCCACGCGCCCTGCTCACGGACAGGCGGGGCGGGCGAGGTTGCTGCGGCGTGCGGCCGAGGCGTGCCAGTGGGAGCTGGACGGCTTCCGCCACAGGTTCCCGGCCTCCGCCCTGCACGGTGTCGTCTCATCGCTGCCGACGCCGTTGCGGCGCCGGGTCGGTTGAGCGCCGCCAGGACCGCACGCCGAGCAGCGCGCCGGCGACGGCGGCCGCGATCAGCACTGCCTTCCGACGTGTGGTGACCGGGGTCAGCGCGGGTCGTCGGCCGTGGCGGCCGGTCCAGGTGGTCAGGCTGCGGCCCAGGACCCACTCGCGGAACAGCCACCAGGCGTTCAGCGGTCCGGTGAGGTTTTGCAGGACGATCCAGCTGGGCAGGCATTTCACCGTGGTGCGCCATCCGAGCTGCCGGACCGCGACCGCGACCGAGGCGACGGTGACCACGATCCACAGTGGACTCCACCAGCTGCGCAGCCCGCGCACCACGCCGTGGCGGGCCACGTAGAGGGGCAGGGTGCAGATGGCCACGCCGCCGACGAGGGAGTCGACGACCTGGGAGGCGACGATGATGAACGCTCCGCCGTCCATGACGGGAGCACGGTGTTTGACCATGGTCTGGGCGAACCCGGCGGTCCAGCGGTGCATCTGGGAGAGCAGCTCGGACAGTGAGGTGGGTTCGCCGGTGTAGACGAACGCTTCGGGGGTGAAGGCGACGCGGTGACCGAGGCGGTGCAGGGTCCAGGTGAGGTTGAAGTCCTCGGTGATGTTGTCGTCGGGGTAGCCGCCGACCTCGCGCAGCACGTCGGTGCGGTGGCAGTTGGCCATGCCGCTCAGGACCAACTGCCGGTGGAACACGTCTTGGAGTGGCCGGATCCAGCCGTTGGCGATGGCGTGGTAGAGCGTGCGGTAGCGGCTGTAGGGGGTGTCGGTGTCGCGGGGCATGGCCGAGGGGCAGGTTCCGGCGTAGCCGCGGCGCAGGGTGGCCATCATCTGCTCCACCGCGCGAGGGGACAGGGTGGCGTCGGCGTCGAGCGCGACGACGGCGTCGCTGGTGATCCTGGGCAGGGCCATGTTCTGCGCCGCCGCCTTAGACCCGCCTTTTCCTTCGATGACGACCACGCCCAGACCGCGAGCGATGTCGGCGGTGCGGTCGGAACAGTTGTCCGCGACCACGATGATCTGGTCAATCGGATGGCTCTGCGCGCGGCAGGATTTGATTGTCCCCGCGATTGACGCCTCCTCGTTGTGTGCCGGGATCACCAACGACACGCTGCTCGGGAAGTGCGACCACGCCCTTTCCTCGAAATGGCCCGTGACCGTCTTCCGTTCGCCTTCGGTCAGCTTCAGGTGTGCGTCTTCCGCCCTCATTCGAGGGTGTCCCCAATCCGATTCGAACCAATGCCGACACCGTCAACAGGACCGCACCGATTCCGGTGCTGGCCAGCAAGGACATAACCCTCCCCACGTCGCGTCCTACTACACAGCATTGCCGGTTCAGCCGCTGGGTAGCGATACCTCGATCAGGTGGGACCGCGATCAGAAAGCGTCGTCACCAACCGTGACCGCGAAACTGGACGTCGTGGTCCGAGCTCACCGAATACGACACCGAATCACCTGCCTGGCCGAAGGAGAGCGGACCACCGGCGTGCTCCCGGGAGCGTCCGGAGCGTTGTCGATGCCCTGCACAGGTGATTCCCGCGACAGGGTGTTGCAGATGACGGAAACGCACACCTTCGGGTTGACCGGCCGGTTTGCCTATTCCTTTGTGAGATCGACGTTGTAATCCTCGGTCAGAGGTCCGCAGTCACGAAGCGGTCTCAAGGCCTGGTCGAGGAGGCACTACGCCATGCCCGTCACCACACCGGTTTCCCCGTCCGACGTCGAACTGTCGACCAACCCCGACTCACCGGACAGCCACCGTGAGCAGGTGCTGGTGCAGCTGCCCGGCTCCGGGGTGGTCCCGAAGATCGACGCGTACTTCCTGACCGACAGCACCGGCAGCATGGGCGGCATCATCGGCGCGGTCAGCGCGCGGGTGGAGGAGATCCTGAACAGGCTGATCACCGCCGCGAACGCGGTCGGCGCGGACGTGAACTTCGGTGTCGGGAACTACAAGGACATGGAGGACCCGCAACCCGATCGCTTCCGCAGTCAGGTCCCCCTGGGCACGAGCACCGCGGCTGCGGCCAACGGCATCCGGGCCTGGAGCGCCGCCGGTGGTGGTTGGAGCCACGCGGAGGGCCAGTTCTACGCGCTGGACCAGCTCGCGCAGCCCCCCGGCGGGTCGATCGGTTGGCGTGCCGGCACCAAGCGGATCGTCGTCTGGATCGGCGACATGCCGGGGCACGACCCGATCTGCCAGGGGTTGTCCGGCCTGACCTACGACATCACCGAGGCGTCGGTCACCGCCAAGCTCCAGGCGCAGGGCATCTTCGTGCTCGCGATCAGCACCGGCCCCAGCGGGCCGGGTTCGGGGTTGAACGCGGATCCGGTTCCCCTGTCCTCCGGTGGAGGCGTGTACGAGAGCTTCTGCGGCGCTTTCGGCGGTCTGGCCGGCCAGGGTTCGCGCATCGCCGCCGCGACCGGCGGCACGTACACCGAGGGGATCACCCCTGACACCGTGGTGCAGACGATCATCAACCTCGGCACCGCGGGCATCTCCACGCTGGGCAACGTCAGCCTCGTGCCGGGCACGGCGATCGCGCCTTTCGTGCGCGTCCACCCCGCCGGCGGTCACGGTCCCTTCACCGGCGCCCATCCCGGCACGCTGGACTTCGAGCTGGAGTTCCCCGCCGCGACACCCGTCTCCGGTACGCCGGTGACCCAGGAGGTCACGGTGGAAGGCGATGTCGACGTGGTCGTGGACGGGGTGCGGACCGGCTCGACCCGGGTGAAGATCACCGTGCCCGACCTGGCCGGGCAGTACAAGATCCAGAGCACGCTCAGCGGCCTGTACCTCCAACTCGACGACCCCGGCTGGACCGGTGACGGCGCCAACGTCGACCAGAACACCTACACCGGCCTGGCCGCTCAGCACTGGGAGCTGATGCCGGTCTCCGGCGGCGGTTACCGCATCAAGAACTGCGACCCGGCCCGCGACCGCTACCTGGAAGTGGTCGGCATGTCCTTCGACGACGGCGCCGAGGTCCTCACCCGGTCCGACCCCAGCGGCCCGCACAAGGAATGGCTGCTCATACCGGCGGGTTCCTCCGGTGCGGGCGGCCTGGTGTTCCGCATCCAGAACCTGCACACCGGCAAGGTCCTCGACATCCAGGGCGGCAGCACGCAGCAGGACGCGCCGGTGTTCCAGTACTTCTACTGGGGCGACTACCCCGCCTACCACGAGAACCACAACCAGCACTGGCGGCTGGAACGCCTCTGACACAGCGCCTCCCGCGCACCACGCGCCGGACCGGTGCGGCCGCGGACCGTGATGCCCACCGGCTCCGGCCGCCCTCCGGAGAAGGACCGCCGACGGTCGACACGCCGACATCCGGGTTGGCCGACCGAACTCACGGTCCCCCTCAACCGAGACCGCGCCGCCGATCACGGATCTGCGACCACCTGACGACCCGACAGCGGAAGAAGGAGCAGCCCCAGCATGCCCATCACCACACCGCCGACTCCGTCCGACATCGAGCTCTCGATCAACCCGAACTCGTCGGACAGCCATCACGAACAGGTTCAGGTGCAGCTGCCCGCCACCGGCGCGATCCCCAAGATCGACGTGTACTTCCTCGCCGACAGCACCGGCAGCATGACCAGCATCATCGACGCGGTCCGCGCCAGGGTGGAGGAAATCCTCACCAGGCTGGTCACCGCGGCCGGCCAGGTCGGCGCGGACGTGCAGTTCGGTGTGGGCAACTACCGGGACCTGGACTACCCCGTCACCCAGCGCTTCCACCACCAGGTCTCGCTGACCTCCAGCTCCCCGGCCGCCGCCGGCGCCATCCACGCCTGGACCGTGGCCGGCGGCACCACCGTCGCCGAAGGTCAGTTCTTCGCCCTGGACCACCTCGCCCAGCCTCCCGGCGGCACGATCGGCTGGCGTGCCGACGCCAAGCGGATCATCCTCTGGGTCGGCGACGCCCCGGGGCACGATCCGATCTGCCAGGCCGTGTCCGGTCTGACCCACACCATCACCGAGCACTCGGTGATCTCCAAGCTGCAGGCCGAGGGCATCGCCGTGCTGGTGATCAGCACCCCCTCCGGGTCGAGCGGACCAGGGCTCGACGTCGACCCGGTGCCGCTGTCCAACGGCGCCCCTTACCAGGGCAACTGCAGCATCGGCGGCACCGCCGGGCAGGGCAGCCGGGTCGCCGCCGCCACCGGCGGCACCTACACCGACGGCATCACCCCCGCCACGATCGTCGACACGATCATCACCCTGGGCACCACGGGCATCACCACCATCGGCAGCGTCAGCTTCGTTCCCGACACCACGATCGCGCCGTTCGTGCACGTCTCGCCCGCCGGCTACGGCCCCTTCCCCGGCACACAGCCGCAGACCCTGGACTTCGCGCTGGAGTTCCCCAGGGCCACGGCAACTGCCGCCGCCCCGGTGACCCGGGCGATCACGGTGCAGGGCGCGGTCGACGTGGTCGTGGACGGCGTGCGGACCGGCTCCACCCAGGTGAAGATCACCGTGCCGGACCTGACCGGCAGCTACAAGATCCGCTGCACCCTGAGCGGCCTGTACCTGCAGCTGGACGATCCGAACTGGACCGGTGACGGCGCCAACGTCGACCAGAACGTCGACAGCGGCATCCCGGCCGTGGGATGGCAGCTGGTGCCCGTCCCCGGCGGCGGCTACCACATGAAGAACTGCGACCCGGCCCGTGACCGCTACCTGGAGGTGGTCGGCATGTCGATGGACAACGGCGCCGAGGTGCTCACCCGGTCCGATCCCAGCGGCACGCACAAGCAGTGGCTGTTCATCCCCGCCGGGGCGTCCCAGGGCGGGTCGGTGTTCCGCATCCAGAACCTGCACTCCGGCAAGGTCCTCGACGTCCGCAACCAGAGCCTGGACCCCGACGCACGGGTGACCCAGCAGAGCTACTGGGGCGACTACCCCACCTACCACGAGCACCACAACCAGCACTGGGTCCTGGAGCGCATCTGAGATGACTCCCCAGGACGACGCCCACCTCGCGCTGGTCAACGGCGCCAGCGGCAAGGCCCTGACGGCCGATGGCCCGCGGATCCGCCAGACCTGGCCCGACAACACCGCACCGGCGCAGCGGTGGAGGCTGCGCCGCACGGCGGAAAGCCGTCACACCGTCGTGGTGGAGAACACCGCGAGCGGGCTGGTGTTGTCCGTGGCCGGCGCCGCCGGGCACAACGGCGCCGAGGTGGTGCTGGAGGAACGACGGGAGAACGGTCAGCACCAGCTGTGGCGGCTGGTGCCGCTGCGCTCGGGCTGCCACGCCCTGGCGAACCTGGCCAGCGGCAAGTACCTGGACCTGTGGGACGCCGACTCCGGTCACGAGCCCCGGCTGGCCCAGTTCGACTTCTGGCACGGACCACAGCAACGCTGGTGCCTGCGCCCAGTCGCACACCGCCGCAACAGCCGGGCCGTGGTCACCCTGGTCCGCGACGAACCTGACTTCTTCCCGATCTGGCTCGACTACTACTCCCGGTTCTTCGCACCGCAGGACATCCACGTCCTGGAACACCAGCCCGCACCCGGCCTGCCGCCCGACGACCGGTTCACGCGCATCCCGATCCACCACGACGAGTTCAGCAGCGACTGGCACCGCGACATCGTCCAGCAACACCAGCACGACCTCGTCGACCGCTACGACGTCGTGCTCAGCACCGACGTCGACGAGATCGTCACCCCCGACCCGCGCTACGGCGACCTGAGCCGCTACATCGACCAGTTCGACCAGGACTTCGTCAACTGCACCGGCTGGGAGGTCCTGCACCAGCACAACAGCGAAGCACCCTTCGACGCCGGACGCGGTGTGCTGGAGCAGCGCTCGACCTGGTTCTCCAACCCCCTGTACTCCAAGCCCCTGCTGGCGCGGATACCGATGACCTGGCTGGGCGGCTTCCACGAACGCGCCGACCAGGCCACCAACCCCGACCCGAACCTGTACCTGATCCACCTGCACCGCATGGACTACCAGCTCTGCCTCCGCCGTCACCAGCTGCGCACCACCCACAGGACCGCGCAGGACGACATCGACAACCACCGCGGCTACCAGAACCGCATCGTCGAGCCCGACGAGTTCCACCGCTGGTTCTACCGGGACAGGGTCTGCGGCGAGCCGATCCACCCCGAACCCATACCCGAGCACTGGCGCGGCACCGTGTGACCGCGCCGGCACGGGCAGTGACCCGACCCGACCCGATCGGGGCTATCCGGCTGTGCCCGACTTTCCGATGTTCTGAGCGAGCTCAAGTACCCACCACACCAGTCCGGAGGATGCAGTGCCTCTCACCGACCTGCTCAAAGCCAAGATCGACCACGGCTTCGCCCAGCTGGACGTGGACGGCGACGGTCTGTTGACCGAGCAGGACCACGTCCTGATGGGCCGCCGCACCGCCGAGTCCCTGGGCCACGCGTCCGGCTCGGCGGAGGAGCAGCGCATCGTGGACGCCTACCTGGGCATTTGGCGCGAGCTGCACGCACCCCACATCCCCGGCGGCGGCCAGGCCATCAGCCGCGAGCAGTTCCTCGCCTCCACCGGCAGTCTCGCCGATGACCCGCAGGCCGCCTCCGCAACCGTGGGAGCGCTCGCCAAGGCGTTCCTGGCGATCGCCGACACCGACGCGGACGGCAACGTCAGCCCGGAAGAGTTCCGGAAGTTCCAGCACGGGCACTTCCCGGACCTGACCGACGAGGAGTCGGCGGAGGCGTTCCACCACCTCGACCTCGACAGCGACGGGGTGCTGACGGCGGAGGAGTTCGTCCGGGCGTGCGTGGACTACTGGACCAGCACGGACCCCGACTCGCCCGGGAACTGGTGGGCGGGCCGCGCCCTGGGCTGAGGATTCGCGACGAGTGAGGTCGACGGGCAGGTCCTCCGTCATCCCGGAAGATTTTCTCCGACGGGATGTCGACACAGCGCGCACGGCTCCGACGTCCCAGGCGAGGATGGGGCCGACCGGCTGCGTCCACGACGAAGACCAAGGGGCCGATGGTGAAGTACGTGATCATGATCCACTCCAACCCGCAGCCGTGGGGGCACCCGACCTCCGACCACCTGCCCGAGTACCGGGTCATGCCGGACGAGCAGCGGGAACGGATGAACGCCGACTTCGCGGCCATGCTCGCGGACCTGCAGGAGAGGGGCGAGCTGCTGGGCGGTGAGGCGCTGGGAGCGCCCGAGTCGTCACGGCTCTACCGCTGGAGCGACGGCAAGCCCCTGGTCACCGACGGCCCGTACTCGGAGGCCAAGGAGCACCTGGCCGGGTTCTTCCTCGTCGACGTGGAGAGCCAGGAGCGCGCGGAGGAGATCGCGGCGCGGTTCAGCGGTCCTGGTGAGACCGTCGAGCTGCGTCCCGCGATGGGGCCGGGAGGTTCCGACCAGTGACCGCACAGGTGGTCGAGGACGTGTGGCGGCAGGAGTCCGCGCACGTCCTCGCCGCCCTGCTGCACCGGTACGGCGACCTGGGCGACTGCGAGGACGCGGCGCAGGAGGCAGCCGAGGCGGCGGCGCGGCAGTGGGACCGGGACGGCGTGCCCGGCAACCCCCGCGGCTGGCTCATCAGGGTCGCGTCCCGGCGGCTGATCGACCGGATGCGCACCGACGACGCGCGGACAGCGCGGGAGAACGCCCTCAGCGCCGCACTTCCCGCCGACGCCCGCCTCTCCCCCGCCGCCGACCGGTCACCGCACGACGAAGCCGACGACACCTTGCGGTTGTTGCTGCTGTGCTGTCACCCGGGTCTGAGCCGGTCCTCGCAGGTCGCGTTGACGTTGCACGCCGTCGGCGGGCTGAGCACGGCGCAGATCGCCGCCGCGTACCTGGTTCCCGAGCGCACGATGACGCAACGCCTCACCAGGGCGCGCTCCACGTTGCGGGCGGCGGGTGCGGTGTTCCGGCTCCCGGCCCCGGCCGACCTGCCCGCGCGCGTCGCCGCCGTGCTCGACGTCTGCCACCTGATGTTCACCGAAGGGCACACGCGTTCCACCGGTGACGCACTGGTCGACTCGCCGCTGGCCGAGGAAGCCATCCGCCTCACCCGGCAGCTGCACGCGGTCGTACCCGACCACGACGAGGTCGCCGGCGCACTGGCGTTGATGCTCCTGACGCATGCCCGCGCGGCTGCCAGGACCGAGAACGGGAACCTCGTGCCGCTCGCGGAGCAGGACCGGTCCCGGTGGGACCGCCGGCGGATCGCCGAAGGCGTGCGAATCCTGGAACGGGTGCTGCCGCGCGGACACGTCGGCAGGTTCCAGCTGCAGGCCGCGATCGCCGCCGTCCACGCGGAGGCCGAGAGCTGGGAGGACACCGACTGGCGGCAGATCACCCTGCTCTACGCCATGCTGGCGCAGGTGGCTCCCAGTCCGGCCGTGACGCTCAACCAGGCGGTCGCGGTCGGGATGGCGTTCGGCCCCGAGGACGGCTTGGCCCTCCTCGGTCCGTTGCTCGACGATCCCGTGACGAGGCGGCACCACCGCACTCACGCCGTACGCGCGCACCTGGTGGAGATGACCGGCGACCTGCCCGGTGCGCTCGACAGCTACCGCCAGGCGGCCCGTCTCACGGCGAGCCAACCCGAGCAGCGCTACCTCAACGCGCGGATCGGCCGTCTCGACGCGAAGTGAAGCCGGACGTCCACAAGAGGAAATGACACACGGCAGCCACCTGGCACAGCACTACCGGGGCTTCAGGCCGGCGAGCACGACGGTGACCACGCTGTCGGCCTCGGCACGCCAATGAGGACGGTCGTGCGCCGCGGTGATGCCGTGCAACGCCATCATGACGGCGCTGGGCTCGACGTCGTCCCGCACGGTGCCCTCCGCCACCCCGGCCCGCACGAGCTCGACGACGGCCTGTTCCAGCGCGAGGCCGCCTTCCGCCAGTGCGCCGGAACGGGTGGCCATGAGCGTGGCCAGCGTGCGGGCCAGGCCCCGGTGGGCGTCCACGTACTCGACCATGCCGCGCAGGAACGCCGCCAGCGCGTCCGCCGCGGGGAGCTGGGCCCGCAGGTCGCGGACGCGGTCGCAGAGCGCGGCGACCTCGCCGCGGTAGACGGCCTCGGCCAGTGCCTCCCTGGTCGGGAAGTGGCGGTACAGCGTGCCGGTGCCGACGCCGGCGAGGCGGGCGAAGTCGTCGAAGCGCAGGTCGAAGAAGCTGCCGTCGGCGAAGAGCTCCCTGGCCTTGGCGACCAGGGCGTCCCGGTTGCGCCGGGCGTCGGCGCGCAGCGGCTTGGCGGTGTTCACGCGGTGCCTCTCGTTGACAAGTGGAGACCGTCTCCATATCTTCGAAGTGGAGATAGTCTCCGTTTTATCGTACTCCACGGGGTGTGCAGTGAAGATCCTCATGTTCGGTCGTGGCGCGATCAGCACCGGCTGCGGCTGGGCGCTGGAGCAGGCGGGCCACGACGTGGAGTTCTACGTGCGGCCGGGGCGCGCGGCGCAGTACGGGGACGCGGTGCGGCTGGAGCTCGTCGACGCGCGGCGGCGGCCGTGGGGGCGGCGGGTCGAGCAGCGGTGGCCGGTGCGCCTGCGGGAGGAGCTGGCGGCCGATCACGACTACGACCTCGTCGTGCTGAGCGTGCCCCACCACCGGCTGGCGGAGGCCGCCGAGTTCCTGGCGCCACGTGTCGGCGGCGCGACCGTGCTGGTGCTCGGCAACGTCTGGGAGGAACCGGAGGAGGCGGTCGAGCCGCTTCCCCTCGACCGGCTCGCGTGGGGCTTTCCCGGCTTCGGCGGCGCGTTCGGCGCGGACGGCGTGCTGCGCGGGGTGCTCCTGCCGCCGGTCGTCTTCGGCACGCTCGGCGCGCCGCCCACCGAGCGTGAACTGGTTGTGCGCCAGGTGTTCCGCGCGGCCGGGTTCCGCCCGCGGGAACGGCAGGACCTCCGCGGCTGGCTGTGGTTGCACTTCGCGGTGGACGCCGGTCTGCACGCGCAGGCGCTGCGCAGGGGTGCGCTCGCCGACCTGGTCGGCGTGCCGGGTGCCTTCCGCGAGGCGCTGCGCACCGGTCGCGAGCTGCTGCCGGTGCTGGAGGCGCGCGGGATCGACCTGCGCCGGCACCGGGTGGCCGTGCTGGGGCTCCGCGCGCCCGCCTGGCTGACGGGAAGCGTCCTCGCGTGGCTGGTCGCCCACTTCCCGCCGGCCCGTGCCAGCTTCCGGACCCACTGGGACGCGAGCGCCGCCGAGCCGCGGGAGATCGTCCGCGACGCCGTGGCGGAGGCCCGGCGGTGGGGTGTCGCGGTGCCCCGGCTGGAGGCGGCCCTGCTCGGAACTTCGTGAGCCCGCACGGGCCGTGCCCGCCCTGACCAGCGCACGAGCCGACTCGTGTACACAGGAGGGTGGTTGCCGGAACAAGTTCCACCGCGAGCGGTCGGCACGGACCCGGCCGCCGAGCGCGCACAGCACCTGCGAGAACAGGAGGTGTCCCGGTGGAACTCCCCGAGAAGGAGAGGCTCCAGCTCAAGGAGATCGAGAGGCAGCTCGCCGAGGAGGACCCGCGGTTCGCCGCCAGGCTGACCCGCAAGCCCCCGCCGCACCAGCGGCTGTCCCGCAAGGCGATGTTCGCCGTCCTGCTCGTGCTGGCCGACGTCGTGGGCCTGGCGGTGCTGGTGGGTGGTGTCACGCTCGGGTCGGTCGTGCTCATCGTGCTCGGCGTCGCCGTTCTCGCCGTCTTCCCCGTGCTGGTCGTCGTCCACGCCTGGCAGGGCACGCGCGGGAAGCGGTGACCCTGCCCGCACCGCAGTCCGGTAGCCGCTGACGCCCCACAGGAGCCGACAACTTCCATGATCATCCGACCGGGACACCCGTGCTGGGTGGAGCTGGCCACGACCGACACCGAGCGCAGCACGGCCTTCTACGGGTCCGTGTTCGGCTGGCGGTACCACTGGATCAAGGACGGCGCGGGCGAGGACTACGCGATCGCCCTCCTGGACGGCGAACCGGTGGGCGGCGTCCGGCCGCTGGAGCGCGCGACGCTGGACTGGACGCCCTACCTGGCCGTCGCGGACCTGGCCGCCGCGGGCGAACGGGTGCGGCGGCTCGGTGGCACGGCACTGGAGACCCGGCAGCACGTCCTGCCCGGTCTCGTGGCCAAGGTCCTGGTCGACGACCCGAGCGGGGCGACGGTGGGGCTCGCCCAGCCCGTCGCCGACGGCTGGGGGTTCACCGCCGGGGTGCCGGGTGCGCTCGTGTGGCTGGAGTTCGTCACGCGCGCGCCCCGCCAGGCCGATCCGTTCTACGGCGCGCTCTTCGACTTCCGGCAGCGGCAGGTCGGGGACGGCACAGCCGTCGACCACGTCGTGTACTCCACCGGCGGGGACACGGTGATCGGCCGGGTGCGGATGGCGCCGGACACCCCGGCGACCGTGCCGCCGCGGTGGATCGCGCACTTCGCCGTGCCGCCCGGTCTGGACTTCGCCGAGACGCTGCACCGGGCCCGCACGGCCGGGGCGCGGCTGCGGTTCCAGCCCTACCCCTCGCCGCTGGGTCAGGTCGCGGTGCTGGCCGACCCGCTCGGCACCCGCTTCGCGATCATCGACCCGGAGCTGGCCTCGGACTGGGACGACCACTCACCGGCCGACGACCCCTACGACGACTGACGTCCGAGCACGGGCCGCAGGTGTCGACCGGGCAGATCACCGACCCGGACGTGTCACTTCTTCACCTGAACGACTGAACGCACAGGTCAACGCAGCGAGAACGCGACTCGGTCACCACTACAGTCGTGTGGTCCCCTACTTCTTGATTCACCCTCACGGCCTAGGCGGAACCACACTGAACGGCCTACCGACGCGTGCGCTCGGCGAGCTCACGTGACGTCGATGCACACCACCGCCGCCATCTGCCGGGTCCTGGCCGCCGATGCGACCCCGGTGTTCCGCGAAGGCCTGCGCACGGTCGTGCAGCGCACGATCGGCCTGGAGTGGGCCGGCGGCACGGACCACCCCGACGTCATCCGCGACAGCGTGCGCACCACGCTCCCGCACGTGGTCCTGCTGGACAGCGCGATCGACCCGCAGGGCCGGCTGACCGAGGAGCTCGTCACGACCAACCCGAGGCTGCGGGTGGCGGTCCTGCTCCGCGAACGCGACCACACCCCCGCCTCCGTGCGCATCGCCAGGGCGGCCGGGGCGCACTGCCTGCTCAGCAGGGAGACCGACGCGTCGAGGATGATCCGCGCGATCCTCCAGCCGGCTCCGGCCGGCCACTACATCGACCCCGGGCTGCTGCTGGCCCTCAACGCGCCGGGCCCGCACCCGTCCGGCACCGGGCACGACGTGCTCACCTCACGGCAGTGCCAGACCCTCGCACTGGTCGCCGAGGGGAAGGTGGACGAGGACATCGCCCACGTCCTGGACATCGCCGTGACCACGGTGCGCACCCACGTCCGGGAGATCCGGCGGCGGCTCGGCGCCCACGACCGCGCCCACGCGGTCGCACTGGCCTACCACGTGGGCATCCTGCCGCTGCAACCGTCGCTCAGGACCTCCGTCCGGCGGCCTCGATCGCGGTGAGCACGGCGTCGAGGTCGGCCCGGGTGGTGCGCGGGTTGATCGTGCACAGCCGCACCGCGAGCCGGCCGTCCACAGTGGTCGTCGTGACGAACGCGCTGCCGGACTCGTTGACGGCGGCGCAGATCGCCGCCTGGAGCTCGTCGGAACCGCCGCGGTGGCGCAGGCAGACGATCCCCAGGCTCGGGCCCGCCACCAGTTCGAGGTCCCTGCTGGCGGTGACGCGGCGGGCGACGTGCTCGGCCTGGTCGAGGCCGTGGTCGACGGCGGCGCGGAAGGCGGCCACGCCGAAACCCTTGAGGGACAACCACAGCTTCAGCGCGCGGGCGGCGGTGGTGAACTGCACGCCGTGGTCGGACAGGTTCGTCTCGGCGGCTGCGGGCCGGGAGACGCTGAGGTAGTCGGCACCGGCGCGGTAGCGGTCGACGGTGAACGCCCTGCGCAGCACCTCGGGGTCGCGCACCAGCACGCAGCCGATCTCGTAGGGCTGGAACAGCCACTTGTGCGGGTCGACCACGACCGAGTCGGCCTCGTCCAGGCCGCGCAGGGCGGCGCGGCCGCGGTCGGTCAGTGCCGCGGCGGCACCGTGGGCGCCGTCCACGTGCAGCCACAGGTCTTCCGCCCGGCACAGCGCGGCGAGCTCGGGCAGCGGGTCGATCGCGCCGGTCGCGGTCGTGCCCGCCGTCGCCAGCACCAGGAACGGGCGCAGTCCGGCGGCGCGGTCGGCGTGGACCGCGTGCCGCACGGGCTCCGCGCGCAGCGCCGGCAGCAGCCGCACCTGGTCCCGCCGCAGCCCGAGGACGTGGCAGGCGCGCAGCACGGCGGGGTGGATCTGGTCCGAGCAGTAGAGGACGCCGCCCGTCGCGTTCGTGCCGAGGCGGTCGTCGCGCGCGGCGGCGATCGCCGTCAGGTTGGCGAGCGCACCACCGGGGGTGAACACGCCGCCCGCGCCCTCCGGCAGTCCGAGCAGGCTCGCGAGCCACCGTGCGGTCACCAGCTCGACGGCCGCGGGTCCGGCGCCGACCGGCCACGCACCGGGCGAGGTGTTGAAGCCGGAGGCGAGCAGGTCGCCGAGCACGCTGAGGAAGTTGCCGGCGCTGGGGATGAACGCCAGGCAGCCGGGGTGCCCGAGCCGCAGCGAACGCGGCAGGACCTCGTGGGCGAGGAACTCGACGAGCAGGCCGGGGTCGGACGGGTGCTCGGGCACGGGGTCGTCCAGCACGTGCCGCAGCTCGTGCGGTGCCGCCGGTGTTCTGACCGGCTGGGCGCGCAGGCCGGTCAGGTGGTCGACGACGAGGTCGACCACCCGGTGCCCGAGCTCGCGCATGCGCTCCGGTGGCAGGTCGAGCCAGCCCTCCTCGTCAGCCATCGTCGACCACCACCGCGCGGCGCACGGCCCTGACCCAGTCCCGCGCCTCGGCCGTGAGCTCCGGAGCCGGCCGCACGGCGGCTGCCGGTCCGCGCCACTGCAGCAGGACGAGCTCCTCCCCCGGCCGGACCCGGTCACCGGGACGGGCGTGCGGCCACAGCAGCGCCTCGCCGGGCCGCAGGCCGACGAGGTCGCCGTCGCCCTGGTGGTGCAGCACGCCGCCGTCGAGCCGGTGCACACCCGCCTCGACCCCCTCCCGCAGCACACCGCTGCGGTCGGCGGTGACGACGAGCTGGCTGAGCTCCAGGTGCGGCACCTGCACCTCCTCGACGGGCAGTGACGGCGCCACCGCGGCGAGCACGTGCGTGCCGAGGGTGGGCAGCAGTCCCGCGGCGCGTTCCTGGGCCTGCACCAGCGACACGACCGTCTGGAACCTCGGGTTGATCTCGATGGCCAGCACGGCCGCAGCGGGTGTGACGAGCAGGTCGAGCCCGAACGCGCCGAGGAACCCCAGCCCGCCGAGCTGGTCGCCCACCAGTGCGCCCACCTCGCGGCACCGCGCCGCGGCACCGGGTGGGAGGTCGTCGTCGGCGATCAGCTGGTTGCCGCAGTGCGCGCCCCAGTACGGCGTCAGCTCGGGGATGCCCACCAGCTGGTGGGACAACGCGGACACCACCGTGCCGTGCCGCGTCACGCATCCGCTCACCGTCACCGGGACTCCGTCGACGTGGGCCGACACCCGCAGCGCCTCACCGGCCCACTCGCGCAGCACGTCGGCGCGCTGCCGCGGTGTGGTGACCAGGCGCGTGCCCTTGCCGGTGAGGTTGTTCGCCCGGCGCTGCACGACGAGCGGACCCGTTGCGGCGTCGGGGATCTCGCCCTCGACGACCCACGTGCGCGGTGTGTCCGCACCGGCCGCCGCGAACAGCTCCAGCGAGGTGATCTTGTCGGCCGCGGTGGCCACGGCGGCCGGGTCGGCGGCCAGCAGCCGCAGGCCCGCCGCAGCCGCCCAGGCGTGTGCGCCGATCCCGTCCTCGGGTGCGAAGCTCACCGCGAGCCCGTGCGGTTCAGCCGGTCGCGCGGGCGGCGGGAGGTCCGCCTCGCGCCGGTGGTCCCGGTGGGCGATGCGCAGCCACGGGATCACAGGCGTGGCCACCGCACCGAGGAACGGCGACCGGTCGTGCCACGTCAGGTGCGGCGCGTGCGCGCGTAACAGCCGCACGCCCTCGTCGAGGGGCACGCCACTGATGGTCGGCACGGCGTGCTCAGAGGACGGTGAAGGTGCCGGCCGACGACTGCCGGGTGATGCCTTCCGCGGTGAGGCACCGCGCGAGATCGATCGCGGGGGCCACCTGCACGGCCTGAGCGGACCGCCCGGCGAACACGCCGCCGGTGATCGTGCCGGTCTTGGTGACCACGTCGGCGCCGGGGGCGGACGTGACGGTCACGGTGTAGGTGAACGTGCTGGTTCGCCCATCCGCCCACCTGATCACGCGGCTCTCCGGCACGGCGGCGAGCGGTTCCAGGCACCCGGCGGTGCGGTCCACGGTGAACTCGCTGGTGTCGCCCGTGACCACACCGGTGCTCGAGGTGTACTCGTCCCGCACCGACGTGCGCAGCGGTCGCGGCACCAGCACGACACCGGGCGAGTACGTCCAGGTCGACGTCGTCGTGCACGCCACGACGGGCGTGTCCGCGACCGCGGCCGCACCGGGAACGGCGGGCACGAGCGCCGCGACGACGACGCCGAGGGCGCGGCAGGACTTGGCGAGGTGGCTCATTCGGTCACGCATCCTGATCTCGAAGCACCGGGGGGGTGAGCGGATCGTATTGATCACGAGTCGATCCGGGTGATCACCGGATCGGGTACACCGTGCGACACTGCGGTCCCCCTACGAGAGGTGCGCAGATGGTTCCCGAAGACCTCGTCGTGTGGCGCCGCCGGCAGGACGCGGGTCAGCCCAACCCCTGGTCGGAGGGCCTGCGGCTGCTCGCGGACGACGAGCGGCCCGCGGCGCTGGACACCGGTTACCTGACCGCCGCGGACCTCGCGAACCCCGACGTCGCCGCCAACACCAGGGCGATCGAGGAGACGGCCGCGCTGGTCACCTGGGTCGCCGAGGACGAGGACGAGGGCAGGGCGTTCGGCTACTGGCGCGGACCGGGCCACCTCCCGCTCACCGCGGCGCCCGTCGTCGTCCTCGACAACGAGGGCCAGTTCGAGCTCCTCCGCGGCAGCAGCCTCAGCGAGGCCCTCAGCGACGAGTACGGCCAGTGGGCCGACGACGGCTACGCCGGTGTGGTCGCGCGGTGCCGGGCGGAGGGCGTCCCGATCAGCGCCGACGACCCCGACGACCTGCCGGAGCCGGCCGTGTCGCCGACCCCGGACGAGCACCACGGCGCCCGGTACCGCGCGCTGCTCGCCGAAGGCGCGGCTGGATGACCGGTGTCACCGCCGGGCAGCTGGTGGCCGCGGTCGAGCAGATGACCGGGCTGCCGTGGCCGGACGACGGGCGGCTCGATTGGGAGGTCGACGGGCTCGCCGGGCACACGGACGTCCACCAGCACGTGCTGCCCCTTGCTGCCGTGCCGTCGTCCTTCCTCGACCTGGCCGACCGGAGCTGGGGCACGCGCCACCGCGCCGGTGCGAGCCGCTTCATCGACTCCGAGGTGGTGTGGTGGCGGTCCGGGGACGACGCCGTCGCCCTGGTCGGCACCCCTGCCGCCGTGGTGGTGCTGCCGGCGCGGTGGCTGGCAGAGCCACCCGCCGGAGGTGGCGTGTCGCCGGTCGTCGCGGACTTCCTCTCCGGCGACGGCGAACGCGTCCTGTCCTCGGTGTGGGCGGTCTTCGGGACCCGTGACCCCGAGGTCCTGGCCCCGCTGGTCCCCGCGCTGCCCGCCGTCGAGGAGGCGACCGCGGACGTCGAGCTCGGCGGCCTGCTCGTGTCCAACCACTCCAACCTGGAGCACGCGCTCGACCGGGTCCGGCTCTTCGCTGCCGGGACGTGCCTGTGCGCGGCGTACCCCGCGCACCAGTTCTACGACCCGGCGAAGGAGAGCGGGCGCCGGCACGTCCGGGTCGTGCGGACGGTTCCCGACGACCGGCAGTGGGTGCCCGACCGCGTCTGCGAGTGCCTCGACTGCGGCCGGCGGTTCCAGGTCGAGCAGGGCGAGTACCACTACCCCTGGTGGAAGTGGACCCCGGTCGCCGGGTGACCGGGCAGACACGAACCGCTCCCGTGCCCCGCTCCGAACACCAGGTGGAGCGTGCGGCCGAAGCTGAGAGCCGCGGTCTGCGATGAGCGGCTGTTCTCAGCGGCGACCGCCTGCTGCGGACCCACCGTTGAGCGTTCGGCGGGGTGCCCGCTTACGGTGGGTCGAGGAACGAGAGGTCCAACGCCCGCAGCGTCGTCGTGGCTGCTGCGGGTTCGGCGTTCTGGGAGCGTGAGTCATGAGTGCCATCACCACGCCGACGAAGCCGGCCAACGCGGCCGCGCGCGTCGCAGGGGCGGCGGCCAACGCTGCCGATGAGCGGTTCCACG
>NZ_JBVJRA010000031.1:0-27878 GCF_055608075.1 Lentzea sp. NPDC036949 | reverse complement strand
ATCAAGCGGTTGCCGCACGGTGAGTTCATCGAGGTCCACCAGCCGCTGGGCCCGGTGGACGACCACGGTCACCCGATCCCCCTGGCCTATCAGGGCGCGTCGGTGCCGAAGAAGATGAACAAGCTCGGTTCGGCCGGGCACCCGGTCGCGGGCAGCACGTGGTCGCCGGACCCGGTCGAGGAGACCGTGGCCCTGGAGAACGCACGCCGCAGGGCGCATGTCTCCGAAGGCCTCAGCGCCGAGGACACCGCGGGCGAGCTGGCCGGCAAGCCCTCCGACCCCAAGGCCTGAGGAACGGGGTGCCGCGGCTGCGCGGCACCCCATCGGCCCGTCAGTCGCGCCGAGCCACGCGCAGCGCGAACGCCGCCGATCCCAGCAGTGCCAGCGCACCGAGGCCGACGAGCGGCAGCACGGAGTCCTCACCGGACTGCGGACCGAAGCCACCCGCGAGGCCCTGGGCGGCGTAGGCGGACCCGCTCTGCTTGCCGCCGTACGCCTTCGCCACCGCCCGCTGGTACTCGGCGACCGTCAGCCGCTCCCCCGCACGACGACCGCTGCCACCGGCGTCGAGCACGGTCAGCCGCGTGCCCTTCTGCGCGTACCAGGCGTTGACCTGCGGTTCGTGCAGCAGGGTGGCACCGGCGGGCAGCTTCGCGGCCAGTGTGGACTCCTGGTCACCGGAGGCCAGGTTGGCCACGGACCACCGGCCGTCCGCGCCGCGCACGGTCTGGATGGTCGAGGTCTGACCATCGCTCGACGACGCGGGCACCGCCACGTAGGCGAGCTTGCCCGGTTGCGCGTCCCTGGCACCGGAGACGAACTCCGGCGAGAGCGTGTACACCGGGACGACGCCGTCCCGCACGGCAACGGTCGCCGCGCCCTTGCCGCGCAGGTCGCCGAGGAAGTCCGCGACGGCGTCCACGGTGGACTGCTCGGTGGCGGCCGCCCGTGCCGCCTGGAGGTCGGCGGCCGACACCGCCTCGTCCGCGTGGGCCGACGGTCCCGCGGCGAGCAGGACGACGGCCGACAGCACCGCGGCGGCCGTGAGGTTGCGGGTGTTCATGGCCGTCCTCACCGGTTGATGCCCGTCAGCGTGTGCGTCCAGGTGAACGAGGTGTTCGAGCGGTAGCTGCTGTAGGTGGAGCGGTTGTAGCGGGTGTTGCTGCCCCACGGGTCGGCCCAGTTGACCCACTGGCGGTTGCTGCTGTCGACCTCGTAGCCGTAGACGGCGTGCATGTGGCCGCCGCCGGAGGACCACAGGATGCGGGTCTCGATCGGCTGCTCGCGGTCGATCTGGTCGCGGATGGACGCGAACGTGACGGTGCCCGACAGGTAGCTGCCCGGCGAGGAGTAGCCGAGGTCGTAGAACGCCTCGCGGACCTCGCCGAGGTCGCCCTGGTTGTTGCGGCAGCTCGTGCCCGACTCGTCGTGGGCGAGCTGGCAGAACCGCGTCTGGGTCACCGAGGTGCCGTGGTAGCGGGCGATGCTGGTGCCGGCGGCGGCCCAGCACCACTGGGTCTGCTCCTGGGCCTGCATGGTGAAGTTGAGACGGCCGAGGGCGGAGACGTCGGGCGCCGCGGTGGCGACGGGCTGCACGAGCAGCCATCCCGCCGCCACCGCCGCGACCGCGGCAAGAGCTCGTGGGCGCAGGGTGCTCACGGGCCCTCCTTTCGTGGACGTCGAGGGTGTTCCCCGGTGAGTTCCGGGCACAGCCGAACGATGGCCACGAGGCGGGGACGGGCACAAGATCGGTGCGCGGGCGGCGCGACCGTTCACAACGCGAACGTCGGCTTCCGCCACGGCGGTGTGAATGTTTCCGCGAACCCGGTCAGCGCCACTCCAGGGCGATGCCGGCGACACCGCGGTGGACGACGGGGAAGAACGCGCTCGCGACCAGCGCGCGGTCGCAGATCAGGTCGGTGACCTCCACCGGCGGCTGGTGCTCCCGCGTGCCCAGCACCCGCGTGCACCTGCTCGGCAGCGCCTCCGCGGTCATCGCCACCTGCAGCAGGTACGGACCGGCGCCGTCGCGGAACATCCGCGTGTAACCGGGGCACGGCGTGCCCGACCGGTCGTTGACCGTGTAGCTGACGACGGCCGTCTCGCCCTCGTCGAGGCTGCGGTCGAACAGCAGCTCGAACACCATCGAGCGGTCGGCCCGGCGCACCCGCCCGATCCGGCACCCGTCTCCGGCGACGACGCTCGCCCGTTCGATGTCGCAGTCGTCGTCGCCGTGGTAGATGGCCAGGTACCGGGTCGGGCCCGGGTTGCCGGCGGTGAGCACGATCCGGGTCGTCACGTCCTGCTGCTCACCGCGGTCGCCCAGCACGACCCGTTCCTGGGTGAGCGCGACCTCCAGCCCCGCGTTGCACCGGGCCGGGTCGTCGAGCAGGCTCGCCAGCAGCTCGGTCGTGGTCGGCCCGAGCGGTGACAGCTCGATGAACGACGTCGTCGGCACCCGCACCGGGTGGTCCCGCGGGCCCACGAGGGTCGTCAGCGAGTCCGGGGCGAGGTCCAACACGGACTCGAGCCCCCTGATCAACGCGAACGCACGCGGTCCCTCCGGCCGGCGCATCCCGCGTTGCCAGTAGCTCAGGGTCGACTCGGCCACGGCCAGGTCCATCCGCGCCAGGTGCGCGCGCAACCGGGACAGCGACAGGCCGCGGCGGTCGATCGCCGCCCGCAGCGCTCGGTGGAACGGCCCGTACCTCAGTGCGTCGCCGAGTTCGTCCACACCCATCAGAACCCCCGTTCCGATGCGGCCCCACCCGGCGTGGCAGCCGTGACCGGCCACCGTAGTGGGCGGGGACCGGCACGGGGAAGGGCAGGCGGTCCGATCAGGACCCGGCGTAGAGCAACCGGTTCGGCGAGCCGGTGCCGACGCCGGTCAGCACGCCCTTCGTCGACCGGTCGACGACCAGCCGCACGGCCTGCTCCAGGGTGAGGTCCGGGTCGGCCTCCTTGGCGATGGCGACCGCGCCCGCGGCCAGCGGAGCGGCGAACGACGTGCCGTACCAGCCGCTCAGCACGGCCGTGTCACCCGAGCTGCCGGCGCCGGTGACGTCGGCACCCGGCGCGAACGCCGTCACGCAGCTACCGTAGCTGGACGCGTTGGTGCCGGTGTTGCGCGAGTCGGTCCGCGTGGTGGCGCCCATGGTGATCGCGCGCGGGTCCTTCGGCGAGTTCCGGCAGTCGCCCCTGGCGAAGTTGCCCGCGATCAGCACCACCAGCATCCCGTTGTCCACCAGCTTCCCCGCCGCGGCGTCGAGGACGGTGTCGGTGTTGCCGTGCGAGCTCTGCAGGCTGACGTTGACCACCGAGCCGCGCGGCGCGTTGAGCGCCGTCCAGTTCATCCCGTCGGCCATGTCCTCGGTCGTGCCGGAGTTGTCGCACCCGAGGACGCGGACCGCCTTGATGTTCGCCTTCTTGGCCACGCCGTACGTCCGGCCCGCGACGTGGCTCGCGACGAACGTGCCGTGGCCGGCGCAGTCGGTGTCGCCGTTGCCGTCCGCGACCGCGTTGTACGCGCTCTCCGCGCGTCCCTCGAACTCGGCGTGCGTGGTGCGCACCCCGCTGTCGACGACGTACACGTCGACGCCGGCTCCCGTGCCACCGGGGGCGAAGGTGCCGTCGAGGGGCAGGCCGCGCTGGTCGACGCGGTCGGTGTGCCACGGCACGGCGGCGGGAGCGGCCGCGGGGGCGGTCTCCACGCGGTGCACCCGGTTCTCCTGCACCAGCGCGACGGCCGGGTCCCGGCGCAGCCGGTCGACGTCCGCGGGCGTCAGATCGGCGGAAAACGCGCCGAGGGCATCGAACCGCCTGTGGACCACTCCCCCGAGGACGGTCGCCGTGTGCACGACGCCGGGCAGCGCTGGCGTGTTCCTGAGCAGCACCACGTAGCGCGCGGTGTCCTCGTCCGCGACCGCGGTGCTCCCGAGCGCGCTGGTGACGCCCAGCAGACCCGCGAGTGCGGTGCGGGTGAGTCGCCTTCGCATGGTGGCTCCGATCAGGACGGCAACAGGGGTGCCAGAACCGTAGGACCGACCGCGCCGGCCCGCCGGGTCAGGCGCGGGACAGGCCCATCGCGTCCAGGTGGTCGTCCACGTCGACGCCGAGCTCCTCGGCCAGGTCGAAGAACTCCGCCGCCCGGCGCTCGTCCACGGGCAGGCCCCCGTCGCCGGTCAGGCACATGACGCCCGCGGTGTAAGCGCTCTTCCCGTGGCCCGCGTCGGCGGCCTTGCCATACCAGTCGAGGGCCTTCGCGGGGTCGTGCTCGACGCCGCGGCCGGTCGCGTAGTAGTAGCCGAGGTTGCCCATGGCCCGCACGCTGCCCAGCTCGGCCGCGCGCACGGTCCACCGCATCGACTCGTCGTCGTCCGCCGGCACGCCCGTCCCCGTCGCGTGCAGCACGCTCAGCTCGAACGCCGCGTCACCGCTGCCGTGCTCGGCGGCCGCCCGGTGGAACGGCACGGCTGCCGCGGGGTCGGCCGGGTGACCGTAGCCGCGGAAGCGCAGGTAACCGGACAGCAGCAGGACGTCCGGGTCCGCCGGGTGCTCCGCCAGCAGTTCGTCGAGCCGCCGGGCCGCGTCCTGCTCGTGCTCGGCGCTGGTCGCGAAGTACGCGATCCGGACCCACCCGAGCGCACCGGCGAGCGAGCCCGCGCGGTCGGCCTCGCGGTACGCCTCGATCGACGCCGGGACGTCCTGTTCCGGGTACGGCGCCCACGGTGCCGCGCCGTGCGCGAGCAGCCGGCCCAGCTCGAGCCACGCCTCCACCACACCGGCGCGGCCCGCCCGCGTGAGTCCCGCCGTCAGCAGCCGCGGCGCGTCCGCGGGCAACAGTCCGATGAGGTGTTCGCTGCGCACGAAGCACTCCCGCACCTCGCACGCGGCGGCGTACAGGTCCGCGCCGCTCGCCTCCTGGTCGCGCAGCAGACCGGCCAGAACCTCGTAGGGGCTGTTCGTCATGCAGCGGACCTTACGGACCGGTCCGGGCGCGGGGTTGCACCTCAAGCCACTTGAGATCGCATAGTGATCGTCATGGACATGGACGAGCTGTACCCGATCGGTGACGTCGCACGGCGGACGGGCCTGAGCGTCAGCGCGGTCCGGTACTACGCGGACGCCGGTGTCGTCTCCCCCGCCGCGAGCACGCCGGCCGGGCACCGCCTGTACGACGTGTCGGCCATCGCCCGCCTCGAACTGGTCAGGACGCTGCGCGAGCTCGACGCGGGCCTCGACGAGATCCGCCGGGTGCTGGCCGGCGAGGCCACGTTGCGCGACCTGGCCGCCACCCACCTGACCCTGCTGGAGGGGCACGAGGCACGGCTGCGCAGCCGGCGCGCGGTGCTGTCGGCCATCCTGCGGCAGGACTCGACCGCGGAGCAGGCGACGTTGATGCACCGGCTGGTGGGGATGTCGGACGAGGAGCGCGACCGGCTCGTGGACGAGTTCTGGACCGAGGTCACCACGGGCTGGGAGGCACCGGAGCGCATGGTCGAGTGGTGGCGGGCGGCCCGGCCGGTGCTGCCCGACCACCCCACCGCGGCCCAGCTGGAGGCGTGGATCGAGCTGGCGGAGCTGGTGCGCGACGGTGACGTCCGGCAGGCCCTGCGCCGTGAGCTGCACGAGGTCTGCACCACCGGCGCGGGACCGGTGATGTCCTCGGCGCCGATGCTGGAGGCCTTCGAGGAGGCCACGCCGATCGGCCAGGCGGCGATGGACGCCGCACGGGAGGGCGTGCCACCGGACTCGCCGCGGGGGCTGGACGTCGCCGACCGCTGGATCGAGTGGCTGACCGGCGTCTTCGCGGTGGCGGACGTCCCCCGCACACCGGACACGCCGGAGTTCCGCCTCCAGACCGCCGACCACATGCTCGCGGGCGCGGAGTGGGAGCGCACCCCACCGGACCCGGAGGGGCCGTTCGACCGGTACATGGCGCTGGTCGGCACCGTGAACGGCGCGGAACCCGAGCAGTTCCCGTTCGAATGGCTGGCCGCGGCCCTGCGGGCCTCCGCGGCACCGCGCTGATCTCAGTCCATTGTGGACTGTACCGGGATGTCGCCCGTTCGAAGTGCTCGCCGTGTAACCGGCCGCCGCTGTGGGCATCCGGTCGGGGTGACCGAGCAACGTACCGCGCACGCCGATGCCAGCCGACGCCCCGACGAGGGCCGGGCCAAGCCGTACACGTCGGCGATCGCGACGGCGAACCTCGCCCACCAGGCCGCGGCCGGCACCCGCGCGGAGAGCCACGCCACCCCCGGCGAGACCACCGGTGAGGTGGCCATCGACACGTCGTTGAGCTGCGACAACCTGTCGGTGGTGCGGGAACGCATCGCCGAGGCGCTGGTCGCCCACGACGAGGACTTCGTGGTGGACGTGCAGCTGGTCGCCACCGAGCTGGCGGCCAACGCGTGCGACCACGCCGACGACCCCCGCCGGCTGGTGCTGCGCAGGGAGGAACACCCCGAGCGCGGCGCGGAGCTCGTCGTCGAGGCCTGCGACGCCACGGTCAGCCGCACGCCGGTGGTCGGCATGTCCAGCATCGGCCCGTACCGCGGACACGGCATGCAGATCGTCGAGCGGCTCTGCACCGACTGGGGTGTGCGCGTCGAGGACGACCTCAAGATCGTCTGGGCGCGCCTCCCCATCCCGGCCTGAGCGTTCCCCCTGCCGTCCGGGCTGCTGGAGCCGTTGCAGCTCTTGCACTTCAGCGCGGCATCGACGTCCGGCACCACGGTCATCTCCTCAATGAGCCCCAGCGGCCGCAGCACCGTGCAGGTGTTCGCGACCAGGACGAACCGCTCCAGCGCACGGGCGTGCGTCGTGTGGAACAACCCGATGACCGCGGAGCTGACGAACTTCACCGACGTGCAGTCGGCGATCACCGGCGCACCGGAAGCCGCCGCGGCGTCGAGCGCCTCCGCCACGGTGCTGACGGCGGCCGGTCCAGGTCGCCGAACAACCGCACGGGCCGCACCTCGGGCAGCTCCTGCCCGAGGACCGCGAACGGCAACGCCGGCACGTTCAGCGCTCTGGCCGCGGCGGAGGCGTCCACCGCGATCATCTCCCAGGGGCTCGGCGCGTCTCGATGATGTCGTGGGTGTTCTCATTCTTCTTCAGGCACGGTGTGCGGGCATGACAGGACATCACCGGGTGTCGCCGCGGGTTCGCGCGCCGCTCCCCCAGACCGTCCTCGGTGACCAGGGCGAGGAAGTCGCGAACCGTCGCCATTTGCCCGGCCCCTGACCACCACGACCTCCTCGCAGAGCACGGTGCCCGACACCAAGACCGACAGGTTGTAGCCGTCGGTCTCGTACTCGGCGTTCGGCAGCCCCAGCGAGTGGTAGGGCTCCTCCACACCCAGCACCGCCCCACGCAACCAGGTGTCGGTGGCCATGACCAGGTGGCGCATCATCTGCGCGAACGACCACTCACCGTCCACCGACACGTCCACGGCATCCTCCGGCGGCGCCGCAACCCTGTCCACAGCCGTCGCTCCACGCCGCACGCGACCAGTCCGGGTCCTGCGCAAGCCTCCGACCGCGGCCAAGAAAGCGCCGGTCGAGCTCCGCCTCGACCAACGGCACAACGTTGACCAGCAACGAACTCCGCCCGTCGAGCAACCACGGCGCGTCGATGTCCGCACCGGTCACGTCCACCGCACGCATGACCACACCGGACAGGTCCGCGCGGGTGAACCGGGCCCCGCGCAGGCTGACATAGGTGAACGCGGTACCGATCAAGTCATCGGGATGACGGAGGTTCGTCATGACCGGCCTTCTCACGTCATGTGCCTATGAGCGGTCATGAAGCATCAGCACGCGCCGGGACTTCAACTCGTCGGTCCGAAGTGTGATCGGGATACTGGTGCTGTGCCTCATGACGACCATCCGCCGCTGGAGCGTGCGACCTACACCGTGAAAGGTGACGTTCCAGGTACAGCCGTACAGGCGGACACGATCAACGGCGGAGTGCACATCCGCGTCTATGAAGCGACGGGCCCCGCAACTGCACCACCTCCTCTGGTGCTCACCCACGACGAGGCGGAGGGTCTGCGCGACATTCTCGACGGCGCGATGTCGCCGGAGTCGGTTCCGGCCCTCTATTACGCCTCCACCATCCACACCTCGGGCCTTCCGCCGTGTCCTGACGACCTGTGGCTGGCGGTCGAGATGCTGCGCGGACTGGTGAGCGAGCTTCCGCTCTTCGAATTCCTCGTCCGACTGGCGAGCGGACCCGACGCGGTCACCCGCGAACGGCTGTGGAACTGGCTGCACGAGGTCGGGTCGCGGTACTCGATCGATCTCAAGAAGCTGAGCGCCCTTGACCACCGCCTGCGGCCGGTCATCGTCCAGGTCTCGTTGGAACGCGAGTACCTGGGTCAAAGTTTCGAGGTCACCGTGTCCACCTACCTGGATCACGAGGGTCGGCGGGTTCACACCAGCACCGGTCCGCAGAGCTGGCGGGATGTCGGCAAGAGCGTCGGCGCGGCGGTGGCCGAGATCGCCGACCTCGGCATCACGCCGGCGATGGTGGAGTTTCGACTGCCGCTCGGCTTGCTCGGTGCCGAGGTTGAGAAGGTGCAGGTTGAGCTCTCCGGTCGGCAAATGGCACTCGGTGAGTGGTGTCCGGTGGTCGTGCGGCCGTCGGCTCGGGACGTCGGGTCCGCTGCGGTCGCGCGGTGGGAGCGGAAATGGCATGAACTGCGAGAACGCGGCGAAAGGTACGACCAGCACGCGGTGCGGATCGTCGACACAGGAGATCCGCCGGACGAAGCCGCTTGGCGGGACACGCTGTGCCTCGGTGTGACGTTGGACAGGCGGTCGGGAGAGGAAGGACTGCGCCGTGTGCTGACCGCGGCGTTCGAGGCGGGGATTCCCCTCGTCCTCTGGCACCGGGATGCCGACTTGCGCAGGCCCGCGGACAGGGCGCTCGACCGCATCTTGCGCGGACGGTCGTTGAACCAACTGGCTGAGGTTGTCCACAAGCAGCGCAAAGCGGCGTGCTTCTCCAGCGCGCCGCTCGATCACCCGGGGCGGGACCTCGTTCTGCTCTGGGACGATCCGTGCCGGTTGCCACCCGGCATGCACTGGCTCGCGCCGCGTGAGGAAGGAAAGCGATGACCGCCTGGCCCATCTACCGAGGTTCCGGGAAGCCCCACGACGGGATTCATGACCTTCCGGATCCACCGGGATGGCGGAGGTTCGCCGCCGAACCCGGAACGCCAGCCGTGGACGAGGAGGACCCGAGCAGCCGACGCCGCCTCGGCACGTTCGACCAGGCACACACCGCGTCGCCGCAAGAGATCAACATGGTGAACGCTGCCCTGTTCCTGCGCCGTCCGTTGCTCGTGACCGGCGCACCGGGGACCGGCAAGTCCACCCTCGCGTACCGGGTCGCGAAGGAGTTGAGACTCGGTCCGGTGCTGCGCTGGCCGATCACGAGCCGATCTACGCTGCGCGACGGTCTCTACCACTACGACCCGATCGGTCGACTTCGAGAAGAACGGCTGAGACAGGTGCGCGACGACACCGGCGCTGCGGGTGACGCTCCCGGTGTCGTGCCCGACAACGACGTGGGCAGACACCTGCGCCTCGGTCCCCTCGGCACTGCGCTGCTCCCCAATGACCTGCCGCGGGTGCTGCTCATCGACGAGATCGACAAGAGCGACCTCGATCTGCCGAACGACCTGCTCCACGTGTTCGAAGAAGGAGAGTTCGAAGTCGACGAGCTGGTCAAGCTCCCGAACGAGGTCACCGATGTGGACGTGATGACAGCGGACCGCAGCGGCCGAGCGAGGGTCCGCCGCGGCCGGGTCGTCTGCCAGGCCTTCCCGTTCATCGTCATGACGAGCAACGGCGAACGGGAGTTCCCACCGGCCTTCCTGCGCAGATGCTTGTGGCTGGACATGCCGACGCCGGAGGCCGACCAGCTCACGTCCATAATCGAGGCTCACTTCGGCCCGGCGGCGGCAGAGGAGACCCGTCGCCGGGTCGCGGACTTCATGATCCGCCGCGGCCAGCGGGCCGAGCTGACCACGGACCAGCTGCTCAACGCCATATACCTGGCTACCTCCGGCTCTCGACAGAACGGTCAGCAGGCAGCTTCGCTCGAAGAGGTGATTGACGCGGTCCTGGCACCACGAACCGGAACCGGGGGAGCATGATCTCCGATCTGGAGGCCGTCCTCCGCGTGGCAGGGATCGAGCCGACTGTCGGCGAGTTGATGGACGCGCTGTGGCTTGCAGGCCACCTGCCGTCGGCACCCTCGCCTGTGCCCAGGCCGGTCGAGGCAGCGGCACCGGTCACCGGTGACGATCAGCCGAGCACGAAAGAACCCGTTGTCCCCTCAGTCTCGCCGACGAAGTCCCCTCCTACCGTTCGAGACCTCGTTGCCGTCGACAGGCGAACCAGCAGCGCCACACGTGCTCGTGGCACAGCGGTTCGCCCACAGCGGCGCAGCGCGGGTTCCGGCGACCAAATCGCCATCGGCCGGGCACTCCGTCCGCTCGGCCGCCGGGTCCCCTGTGCGACCACCACGGTCTTGGACGAGACAGCGACGGTGCAGCGCTTTGCGGATGAAGGAATCTGGAGTCCGGTCTTGCGGCCGGCCTTCGAGCGGTGGCTGAGTCTGGACATCGTTCTTGACACTGGTCCCTCGATGACGCCGTGGCTCCCCAAGCTGGACCACTTCGGCAACTTCCTCAGCACCCTGCGGCTGTTTCGCGAACTCCGGGTGCACACCCTCGACGAGTTCGCATTCCAGCCGACGCGCCGCCGGGCGATCCTCATCATCACAGACGGCATCGATGCCACATGGCGCTCTGGAGAAAGGTACGAGGTCATCACCGGGTGGGGCGCCGGCGATCCGGTGGCGGTAGGTGTAGTACTGCCCACGCGGATGTGGCCGGGCACCGGGATTCGAGCGGTTCGGGCACAAGCCAAGACGATCACGGCAGGATCCGCGAACCGCCACTGGCTGACGCGAACCAGGCCCTGCGACGACGAGGGGGATCTGCCTGCGGTTCCGGTACCCGTTACCCGGCTCGCCCCGAACTGGCTCTCGGCGTGGGCGAACGTCGTCGGCGGATCGTCCCGATGGACTGACGTCGTCCTGCTCGAAAAGCCCAGCGGTGGTCAGGCCGAATCCCTCACGACCGAGTCCCCCGGTGAAGTGGTACGACGGTTCAGACTGCTCGCCTCGCCGCCGGCCTTCCGGCTGGCGTGCTTGCTGTCAGCCGCAGTTCATCTGGATCTGAACTCGATCAGGGCCATCCGTGACCTGATGTTGGCCGAAGCGGACGAAGAACACCTCGCCGAGATCTTCTTGGGCGGCCTGCTGCAAAAAGGCTCATTGCCCGGAAGCTACGACTTCCTGCCCGGCGTTCGCCCGTACCTCAACGACCACCTCCGCCGCGACGACCTGTTGTCGGTGCTCAGGCAGAGCACCAAGCTGGTCACCGCCCAAGCGACAGCTGACATCGAAGGCGTCCTCACCGAACCTTCCGGGCGCGACCTCGAGCCGGACTCCGTCAGGCAGATGACCGCGTCCGTAATCGCCCGTCTCGGTGGCGACTACCGGCTCGAGCCGAAAGCGGCCACTCCAGCCCCGTTCGTACTTGAGAACGTCGACATGCCGAAGCTGCGAGCCAACCTCGCGGACCGAATCCGCCAGTTGCGCAGGCAGAACTGGCCAGGCATCCGCCTGACTCAGCAACAAGTCGCCGAAGCACTTGATATCTCGATCCCGCTGCTTGCATCATGGGAGAGTCGGACAACACCTGTCATCCCACCCGGCCGCAGACTGGAAGAACTGGCCAGATTCTTCGCGTGCCGACGGTCGGCCACGAGCGGCCGACTTTTCACCATTGCCTCCTTCTCTGACGAAGAAAGAGAACGCTACGAGCAACTTCTGATGGAACTGCGCGCGCTTGGCGAAGCACCGCCCAATCCAAATGAAGAGTTTGTCTCGGACAACCTGTTGCTGTTCCCGCGACACCAGGACATCACCATCGTCTGCGGCGATGCCCCTCGTCAAACTACCATAGAAAACACAATCGACAACCAGGAAATCTACAACTACCTCGATCTGGACGCGCTCTTCGAAGTCCATGGACACATCAGAGCACTCAATCCAGAAAGCTCCATTTCAGTCACCGGTGCGGCTTCACTAAATGCAGATCACTACTCGGGGCATATCGTCACACTTGGAGGAGTTGGCTTCAATCCACTGACGAAGCGCATCATGAATTCGAGCACGTGCCCAGTTTGGCAGGCGCAGCATGCAACGGAGAACAGCGACCGAGCCTTCTACGCAGGGTCACGTGAATTCAGATCAATAGTACACAACAACAGCCAGACAAGCAAAATCACACTGGACGAAGACGTCGGCCTTCTGCTCCGCGTCACCAGTCCTTTCAACCCCCATCGAACTGCGACCGTGTTAACCGGGAACTACGGCAAAGGAACTCTCGGAATAATACGCTCCCTGACAGACGCGCGCTTTCGCGATCGAAATTTACAGTTCCTGAAAGAACGATTCGACAATGTTAATTCCTTCGGAATTCTTGCCCGAATCACCGTTGTTACGGGATATATTATCACTCCAGACTTCACATCAGAGGAGAACCGGCTGTTCGAATGGCCGTGAAGTTTCAAAAACAGCATAATAAACACCATTCGTCACCGCTTGATCCACAGAAGGTTCGCCGTACTCACTCACCTGCCAACGGCGTGAAGCAGTTCAATGTCCTTGACCCGCGGGCCTTGTTTTCAGCTACTTCAAGACTTGCCTCGCCGACCGCGGAACACCGGGTGCCGCCGTGTGAGGGGACGGTGGCGGCACCCGGTGCCGGATCAGCGGTTGGTGCTGATCGTCTTCTGGATCCAGCCCGTGTACGCGGTCGCGTTGGTGTACAGGCCAGGACCGTTGGCGCAGGGCACGTCCTCGTCACCGGGTCCGGAGGTGACGCCGATCAGCTCCCACCGCCCCCACTTGCCGCGCTGCACCTGCGGCCCGCCGGAGTCGCCGGAGCACGCCATGGCACCCGGTTTGCGGCTGACCGTGCACAGCCGGGTCCGGTCCGCGAAGCCGGGCGCGCACTCGGACTCGGCACCACGACGGGTGTCGAGCTGCTGCAACCGTTCAGCGAACTTCCACTCCGCCGGACCGGCTCCCTCGACCGTGGTGCCGAACCCCAGCAGCCGGGTCGGAGTGCCGGGCGCACCGGCGCGGTCGGCGATCCGGATCGGCCGCTGGGTCACGGGCCGGTCGAGGCGGATCAGCGCGATGTCGTTGCGGTTGGGCCGCATGCCCGGCGCCACCTCGTAACCGGGGTGACGCACCACGCGCTCGATGTTCCGGACGGTGCCCCCGGACGTCCGCCGCTCGCTGCCGACGCGCACGGTCCCGTCCAGCACCGCACCGGTGTCCTGGTCGACGCAGTGCGCCGCCGTCACCACCCACCGCGGGTGGACCAGCGAAGCCCCGCAGACCCCCTTGATGTTGCCCGCACTGGGCACCGACAACGGGATCGAGGCCATGAACGGGTACCTCTCGGTGGAGTCCTTCCCGTTGATGATCGCGCCGGCGGTGCCGGTCATCGCCGTTGCGGCGAACGCACCCATCAGCACGACCCCGGCCACCCGGACCGCTCCACGGCGCACGGACTTCAGTCTCGACATGCTCTTCCTTCATCCGAGTAACGCGAACAAGGACAATCCTGTCCGTTCACAGTGGACTCGAACCATGCAGACAGCCTGATCATTCGTGGTGGAGCCTGCTCCACCGGCTCCGATCGCCGCACTGCCCCACCCCATCGGACTGAACCTGCCGCAGCAACGCCCTGAGGCCCGCTCGGTGGTGTTCACCCCGTGCTCGCGGTGGGACCCTGCTGGGAGGGAAAACGTCAGGGGGAGGGATGCGATCGTGATCCGTCGCATGCTGCTGGTCGCCGCTACCGCGCTCGGTGTCGTGCTGGTGCCCACCGGACAGGCGCAGGCGATTCCGATGTGCAAGAGCGGGTACGCCTGCCTCTACCAGTACTGGGCTGACAGCGAGCACACCGTGTTCAACGGGTTCCGGTCGATCGACTGCCAGGGTCGCGTGGACAGTTCGGGCAAGCTGTCCGGGTACCTGCAGTTCACGCAGGCGCGGTGCAACGACGTGTGATCTGACTGTCGGCCGCATCTTCTTGAGGAAGGACCCGCGCGGAGTCCGGGTGGCGTCCCAATGCCCGACGACCAAGCCCGATCAGCTCTTGAGGTGAGCCGACTGCCGGCGCCCCGTGCCACGATGCCAGAAAGGGAACGGGGCACACGTGGCGAAGTTGGACGAGATCGCCGCCGAGTTGGATCGGGTGGTGAGCAAGGCCGACGAGGTGACCGCGGCTTTGGTGCAGGCGAGCCAGCTCGCTCACGGGGCGGCGGAGTCGCTGACGGAGGTCACGCAAGGCGGTGCCCGTTCACGGCAGCCGGCGCCTCCAGGCTCGTCAACGGCCACGACTTCGGCTACACGCTCGGAGTCGTCGTGGGCCGACCGGCAGGGAGAACGGCTGCCGACCTACACCGGGACCAGGACGGCAACTCCGACGTGGTTCAAAGCAGCTCGGACGCGCAGGGCGAGCATCAAGCGATCGCTGAGCACCTGCGAGCCGAGGGTTCCCACCGACTGGCCTGGATAGGGTCGCCACCGGCGAGCACGTCGACCTTTCCACGGCAGGAGCTCAAGGTGAGGCACGCTCTCAACTTCTGGTACTTCACCGACACGAACGACGCGGACGATCCCGTCACCGTGGAGTCGAGCGCTGATCTCGAACGCGTCTTGGACGAGGTGATCGCGCACAGGCAGTTCCACCCGACAGTGGTCTGCGTGAAGGACCGTCCCACGCTCGGCGGTCCCCTGGACCTGCCGGACCACCAGCTCAAGTTCGACCTCGACGTGCCCCACCGCATCGCAGCGATCCACACGATGGGAACGACCGACTTCCTGCCGACCGACAACCGAGCACACGAGCTCCCCAGGCGGTACGACACCGCTGGCGGAACAGCTGAAGGTGTGATGCGAGCCTGGGTGACGAAGGGCTCGTACGCACGGGCTGCCCGTTCGGTGAACGATCACGAACCCGAGCTGTTCGTGGACTTCGACACCCGAACGCGGTTCCCGGCCGACGCTGCCATCGCGTGGGAGCAGTTGCGCGAGGCACTGGAAGAGCTCGCTGAAACCGGCATGCGCCCTACCTGTGTGCAGTGGCAGGAGTCGGACGTCTTCTGAACCACGACCACCGATCTCCGGCCCGGATGGCCTGGGGGCCACAACGTGGTCGCCTTCGCGTTCAAGATCGCCCGGTTCAGCGGGTCATCGGCAGGTGACGCGGAGCCTTCCGCGCGAGTCGGCTGTTCGTACGCATGCCCGAGCAGCTGAGCGTCGGTGAAGCGCGTCCCCAGGGCCGAGGTTCGAGGCCCTCCACCGCGTCAGCCACCGGGACGGAGGTGGACCCGGCTCCACCTCCGCGGTGACGTGCGGCGCCGGGTCACTCGGCCGGCTGGCTCGGCTGCGGTTCCTTGCGCACCATCTTCAGGGCCTCCTCCGTCGACTGGGCCATCGGCAGCACCTGGCTCAGCGCGCTGGCCATCAGCGGACGCTGTGCCGCTGCCTGTGCGGCCACGATCGCGAAGCCCACCCCGTCGCTCTGCGCCCGTGCGTGCAGCTTGAGCAGCACCGACAGCGCTGACGAGCCCATGAAGTCGACGGCCAGCTCCACCACCATGCCGGCCGGGCGCTTGTCCAGGTGCTCGAACAGCTCCGCGCCCACCTCGTCGACGCTGACCATGTCGAGCTCGCCGGTGATGACAGCGACGAGCACACCGTCGTGGTCGCTGGTCTTCATGCTGGCCGTCGACGTCGTCTCGTCCGATGTCACTGAACACCTCACCTGGTCATTCGCAGTCGTTCCGTTCCGCCGATCTTACGAAGCGCGGCGTCGCCCTGCGAGCTGGGCGATTCTCACCGACCATGACTACGGCAGTGGGCGGACCGAGGAGGTGGCCGGGTGGGAAGCGCCGCACCCGCGGGCGAGCCGCTGGAAGTCATCCGCCCGATGCTGGCCACACCGGGTGACCCGCCCGGCAGCGAGGGCTGGGCCGTCGAGTTCAAGTGGGACGGTTACCGGGGTGTCGCGCACTGCCAGGGCCGTGACGTGCGGGTCTACAGCCGCAACGACCTGGACTTCATCGGCCGGTTCCCCGAGCTGACCGTCCTGCCCGACCTCCTTCAGCACCGGACGGCTGTGCTCGACGGCGAGATCGTGGCACTGGACGACGAGGGGCGGCCCAGCTTCGGGCTGCTCCAGCAGCGGGACAAGTTCGCGCCCGGCGTCCGTGAGCTGCGGCACACCCGGCCGCGGATCGCCTACTTCGTGTTCGACCTGCTCCAGCTGGACGGCCGGTCGCTGCTGGCCACGCCCTACCACGTGCGGCGGGCGAAGCTGACCGAGCTGGCCCTGCCCGGCAACCACGCCGTCCAGGTGCCGCCGACGTTCATGGACACCGAGCCGGTGGACGTGCTGCACGTGGCAAGCCAGTACGGGTTCGAGGGGATCGTCTCCAAGCGCGTCAAGTCCACCTACGAGCCCGGTCGCCGGTCCCCCTCCTGGGTGAAAACGCCGTTCCGCCACACCCGGGAGATCGTGATCGGCGGCTGGCGGGTGGGTCAGGGCAACCGCGCGGGCCGGATTGGGTCGCTGTTGCTCGGCGCCCACGACGAGCGCGGTGACCTGGTGTACGTGGGGCACGTGGGCACGGGCTTCAGCCAGGCGGTCCTCGCCGACCTGCAGCGCGAGCTGGAACGACGGGAACGGTCCACCAGCCCGTTCCCGGCCGGGGTGCCGCGCGAGCACGCCCGCGACGCCCGCTGGGTCGAACCGGACCTGGTCGGCGAGGTGGAGTTCCGGCAGTGGACACCGGACGGCCGCCTGCGGCACCCGGCGTGGCGCGGGCTGCGCCCCGACCGGGACCCGTCCAGCGTGGTGCTCACGTCCGAGGAGTGAGCACCGGCACCGATGTGACAACCCGGGTTTTGCGCCGACTGCGCGGAGGTACGCCTCCCGTCGGGCGCACCGGGCCTGATCGGACCGGACCAGCCCCTCGACCGCGGGAGCGGTGGGTGGGAGCTGCGCTGCGCGACACCGCGCAGATGCTCCGAACGGTCGTGCTGGGCCGGGTGATCGGGGGGATGATGGACGTTCCGAGGCTGAGCGGGTCGAGACGCCGGACGAGCGTCCCCTGTCACGAGGACGTGAGGCACGTGGGGCACAGCGAGCAGACCGACGACGGCCCGAGATCCTCCGAGATGCCGCTCACCGGTCAACGAGGTGAGCTGGCGTCCGCCCGGCGCTGGACGCGTGCCGTGCTGCGCGACGTCACCGAGGACGAGCTGGGGGACATCGAGCTGATCGTCACCGAGCTGGTGGCCAACGCCTTCGACCACGGGCGCATCCCCTACGTGCTGCGCCTGCACCGCTCGGAGGAACCCTGCCTCGTGCGCGTCGAGGTCGACGACGCCTCCCCCGAGCTCCCCGTGCTCGGCACCTCGCGGCTGGGTGGTGACAGGGGCCGGGGCATGGTCATCGTGAACCGGCTGGCCAAGGACTGGGGCGTCACCTCGGGCGAGCACGGCAAAACGGTGTGGGCGGACATCACCTGCGAGCCGCCGTTCCGCTCCGCCTGAGCCGGCACGCGTCAGGCGCGGTGCAGCGGCTCGGGGAACACCGGGTGCAGCTCCAGCACCTGGTCCAGCCGGGTGATCTTGATGGGGCGCAGCACGGCCGAGTGGTCGGCGACCACCACGAGCCGGACGCCCATGTCCTCCGCCCGCTGGTTGTTCTCCACCAGGACCCGCAGGCCCGCTGAGCCCATGTAGCCCACGCCGCGCAGGTCGAGCAGGACAGCGGGCGAACCCGATTCGAGCTGAGCGCCGATGCGCGCGCTGAGCGAGTGCTCGTTGCTGAGGTCGATCTCGCCGCGGAGCACGAGGACGGGAACGCCGTCACGGGTGTGCGCCTCGACGGTGAGGGGCGCGGCATCGTCGTGGGACGGAGCAACCATGGGTGTGCTCTTCCTGCTGGCCAATGCTGTGCGGCCCCGGCTGCCTGTTTCAGTCCGAACCACTACCCGAAGAGCAGGCACATTGTGTGTGTAAATCCCACAGTAGGCGCATACCCGGTTACCCACAACTGAAACAGGCGGACCTGCGAGATCACGCGTCGCTCCGGCGGCGGTTAGCCGGGCGTGGCGCGGGAAGACCACCACTGACCGGCACGCCTGGCCGGTCGAGGTGTTCGCGACCGACGAAGGGCGGGGCCCGTGGCCTTCACCGGACCAGCCGACCAGCACACCGGGAAGCGCTCACGGCCGTGGCTGCGCATGTTCGCGGTCGGGCTGGCCCTGTGGGTGGCGACCGTGGTGATCACGCTCGGCACCCGCAACACCAACCTGATCCCCACGATCGTGCTGCTGGGCAGCTTCCTGGTACCGGCCACGTTCGTCTCGTGGGCCTTCGGGCACCGGCACTCCGGCGAGGTCACCGGTGAGCTGGTGTTCCGCACGTTCGCGGTCGGCGGTGTCCTCGGCGTGCTGGGCGCCTCGCTGCTGGAGAGCTACCTGCTGCACCCGTCGCCGTGGCTGTTCGCCGGTGTGGGCCTGATCGAGGAGGCGGTGAAGCTGGGTGCGCTCGCCCTGCTGACCCGGCACCTGCGGGAGAAGTCGTTGCGCGACGGGCTGGTGCTGGGCGCGAGCGTCGGGTTCGGGTTCGCCGCCTTCGAGTCGGCCGGGTACGCGTTGACGGCGTTGTTCACCCAGAACGGCCTGTCGGTGCTGGACCTCGTCACCACCGAGCTGCTGCGCGGCCTGCTCGCCCCGTTCGGGCACGGGCTGTGGACCGCGATCCTCGGTGCCGTGCTGTTCTCCCGCAGCACCCGCGACCACTTCCTGCTGACCGGGCGCCTGCTCGCCGCGTACCTGGGCGTGTCGTTGCTGCACGCCCTGTGGGACTCGATGAACACCATCGCTGTGCTGATCACGCTGGTGCTGACCGACCAGCGGGTGCTGGCGGAGGGGTACCTGCCGCAGCCGACGCCCGCGCAGGTGCAGCTGTTCACCGTGGTCACGTGGACCGGGTTGGCGGTCATCTCCGCGATCGGGTTGCTGTGGCTGGGTCTGCTGGTGCGCGCGTCGCGCCGGCAGGTCGCGCCCGTGGTCGTGCGGGGTTACCCCATGGCCACCGACGCCCGGTGGTGGCCGACCGGCCGGTCACCGCGCTGAGCGAAGGTCCACCGTGGAGGGAGGTGGTGCACCGTGCAGATCCGGGTCACCGGAACGGCTGCGGCGCAGACCTTCGTGGAGGTCGCGGGGCAGCTCGACTCGGCCGGGTCGGCGGCGCTGCTCGCGAAGCTGGACCGGTTGATCGACGAGGGGCGGCACCACCTGGTCGTGAACGTCGCCGCGGTCACCTACTGCGACTCCAGCGGCCTGAGCGCCCTGGTCCGCAGCAGGGCCAGGGCCGTCGAGATGACCGGTTCGCTGCGGCTGGTCTCGGCGAGCCCGCCGGTGCAACGGCTCCTGCGCCTCACCGGCCTCACCCGGATGTTCGAGCACTGAGCACCGCCGTCACGGCACCGTCGGCAGCAGCCCCGGTGCCCGGCGGGCCTTCGCCGCCTGCTCGAACGCCGCCGCGAACCGCAGCACCGCGTCGTCCGCCCCGCTGCCGCCGGTGAACGACACCCCGATCGGCAACGGGCCCGCGAACCCGGCGGGGACGGAGATGTTCGGGTACCCCGCCACGGCCGCGGGCAACGCGGTCCGCAGGCCGCCGGGGTCGCTGCCGCACGGCTTCCACGCGGGACCGTTGGTGGGTGCCATGACCACGTCCAGGCGTTCTGCGGTGAGCACCTCGTCGATGGACCGGCGGGCCCACTCCGTCGCGGCGCGCCGCTGGTCGAGGTAGGACGGGTCGGTGAGCGAGCGGGTCTTCTCCGCCTCGTGGAAGATCTCCTGCCCGAACCCGGACAGCTCGACGGGATCGGTCTCGTTGAACTCGATCAGCTCGTGCACCGTGCGCGGCGCACCGGGCCTGGTCCGCAGGTACCGCTCCAGGTCGTGCTTGAACTCGACGACCATCGCGGGACGGTCGGCGCCCTGGATGCGGTCCTGGTGGAGCAGGTCGACCTCGACGACGGTGGCACCGCCGCGGCGCAGCACGCCGGCCGCGGCGGCCACGACCCGGTCCACGTCGGCGTCGAAGCCGGTCCTGCGCCACACGCCGACCCGAGCGCCGCGCAGGGTGCCCGGGGTGAGGTCGGCGGTCGTGCCCGCCATGGCCGCCATCAGGATCGCGGCGTCCACGACGTGCCGCGCCATCGGGCCCGCCGTGTCCCTGCGGGCGGTGATCGGCACGATGCCCGCGGTGCTGACCCGGCCCGGAGTGGGCTTGAACCCCACGACACCGGCGTGACCGGCCGGGGACACGATCGAGCCGTTGGTCTCGGTGCCGACCGCGACCTGCGCCAGCGAGGCCGCCACCGCGACGGCCGAGCCGGACGACGAGCCGCACGGGGTGCGGTCCAGCACGTGCGGGTTGGCGGTCTGCCCGCCGACCCCCGACCAGCCGGACGTGGCCCACGGGGAGCGGAAGTTGCCCCACTCCGTCATGTTCGTCTTGCCCAGCACGACCGCGCCCGCCGCCCGCAGCCGCACGACGACCTCGGCGTCGGCGGCGGGTGGCACGCGCAGGGCCCGCGAGCCGGCCGTGGTCGCCAGGCCGCTGGTGTCGATGTTGTCCTTGAGCAGCACGGGGATGCCGTCCAGCAGCCCGCGCGAGCGACCGGCCGTTCGCCTGCGGTCGCTCTCCTCCGCCTGCCGCACCGCCGTCGGGTCGACCGCGAGCACCGAGCGCAGGAGCCGGTCCACGTCGGCGATGCGGCTCAGGTAGGCGCGGGTCAGGGCGGCGGAGGTGAGCTCTCCGGTCGCCATCCTGCGTGCGAGCAGCGGGATGGTCGCCTGGTCGAGGTCGGCGGCCGGGAGTTCCATGGGTCCATTGCCGACCCCACCGCCTGCCCGCGTCAACCTGCCAACGGGCGACGGGCTCGTGCTCTTGCTCACACGCGAGCCGTGCCACAGCCGGATCATGATCAGCGGCATTCGGGGTATCCGGCAGACACCTTGTCAGCGGAACACCCGAGGAGTGGCCATGTGCGGAATCGCCGGTGAGATCATCACGGACGAGTCGGGCCGGCCGGACCTCGGTGCGGTGGAGCGCATGACGCGGGCCATGTGGTCGCGCGGGCCGGACGGTGCCGGGCAGTGGTCGGAGGGCAGGGTGGCGCTCGGGCACCGCAGGCTGTCCATCATCGACCTGTCCGACCTCGGCGCGCAGCCCATGGTGGACGACGAGCTCGGGCTCGCCGTGGCGTTCAACGGGTGCGTCTACAACTACGAGCAGCTGCGCGAGGAGCTGTCCGGCCGGTACCGCTTCACCTCCACCAGCGACACCGAGGTGATCCTCAAGGCCTACCACCACTGGGGCGAGGAGTTCGTCGACCACCTGGTCGGCATGTTCGCCATCGCGCTGTTCGACCGCCGCCGCGACCGGGTGCTGCTGGTCAGGGACCGGCTCGGCATCAAGCCGCTCTACGTCTCCGAGACGCGCGGGCGGACCCGGTTCGCCTCCAGCCTGCCCGCGCTGCTCGCCGGCGGCGGGGTCGACACCGAGCTGGACCCGGTCGGCCTGCACCACTACCTGACGTGGCACTCGATCGTGCCCGCGCCCCGCACCGTCCTGCGCGGGGTGCGCAAGCTGCCGCCCGCCACGATCCGCGTGTTCGAACGCGGGCAGCAACCGCGCGACCGCGTCTACTGGCAGCCGTCGTACACGCGGCGCCCCGAGCACGCGGACTGGACGGCCCAGGACTGGCGGCAGGCGGTGCGCGAGGCGCTGCAGGTCGCGGTGCGCCGCCGCACGGTGTCCGACGTGGAGGTCGGCGTCCTGCTCTCCGGCGGTCTCGACTCCAGCCTGCTGGTCGCCCTGCTCGCCGCGGAGGAGCAGCGGCCGAGCACGTTCAGCATCGGGTTCACCAGCCGCGGTGACGTGGAGGGCGACGAGTTCGCCTACTCCGACGCCATCGCGCAGAAGTTCGGCACCGACCACCACCAGCTCCGCGTCGGCGACGAGCAGATCGCCGCGGCGGTGCGGGACGCCGTCGGGTCGATGAGCGAGCCGATGGGCAGCCACGACGTCACCGCGTTCTACCTGGTCTGCCGCGAGGTGTCGCAGCACGTCAAGGTCGTGCAGTGCGGTCAGGGCGCCGACGAGGTGTTCGCCGGCTACCGCTACCACCAGCCTGCGGCCGGTGCTCCCCGGCGGCAGGCGGCGGACGTCCTGCGCGAGGCGTTCCACGACCTCGAGCACGACGAGCTCGCGGATGTCCTGGAACGGCAGTGGCTCCTGGGCCGTGACGTCAGCGGCGACCTGGCCGCAGCCCACCTCGCCGACCCCGGCGCGGACACCGCCCTGGACGCGGTGCTGCGGACGGACACGCACCTGCTGATGCCCGACGACCCGGTCAAGCGCGTGGACAACATGGCGATGGCGTGGGGCGTCGAGGCGCGGGTGCCGTTCCTCGACCAGGACCTGGTGGAGCTGGTCGCCGCGTGCCCGCCCGAGCTGAAGTCCGACCAGGACGGCAAGGGCATCCTCAAGGACATCGGCCGCGACCTGCTGCCGCACGACGTGGTCGACCGGAAGAAGGGCTACTTCCCGGTGCCGGCCCTCATCCAGCTCGACGGTGAGGTCCTCGACCTGTTGCGCTCGACCATGACCTCCCCCGCCGCACGCGGACGCGGTGTGCTGCGCCGCGAGTACGTGGACGGCCTGCTCGCCGACCCGAACGGGCAGGCCACCAAGGCCGGCGGGAACGAGCTGTGGCACCTCGGCGTGCTGGAGATGTGGTTGCAGCAGCACGGCATCGGGTGATCAGCCCGACGGCCGCGGTGACGTCTTCCCGCGCAACGGCAGCCGGGAGGGAGCTGCCCGACCCCGTCGACCCCGAGCTCAGGTCCTCCCGGGTCGTTGCCCGCAGGCCGTGGCCGGGGCGGAGGCGTTCGTCGTGAGACCGACGTCTCGCCCGCAACACCGTCTCGGCCGGGCCGGAGCCCCGCGCTGGTCAGGTGGCCGTTCTAGAGTGGGCGGATGAAGGTTCTGTCCATCCAGTCGGTCGTCGCCCACGGCCACGTCGGCAACTCCGCCGCCGTGTTCCCGCTGCAGCGCCTCGGGGTCGAGGTCGTCCCGATCCCCACGGTGAACTTCTCCAACCACACCGGGTACGGCGCGTGGCGCGGTCCGCTCCTGCCGCCGTCGGACGTGGCCGAGATCCTCCTCGGCGTGGAGGAACGCGGGGTGTTCGGGCAGGTCGACGCCGTGCTGTCCGGTTACCAGGGCGGCACGGGCATCGCCGACGTGATCATCGACGCGGTGCGCAGGGTGAAGGCGGCGAACCCGGCGGCGCTCTACGCGTGCGACCCGGTGATGGGCAACGCCAAGTCCGGGTGCTTCGTCGCGCCCGAGATCCCCGTGCTGCTGCGCGACCGGGTCGTGCCGGTGGCCGACATCATCACCCCGAACCAGTTCGAGCTGGGCTTCCTCACCGGCACCGAGCCGGCGAGCGTCGAGGAGACGCTGGCGTCGGCCGACCTCGCCCGCGCGATGGGCCCGTCGACCGTGCTGGTCACCAGCGTCGAGCGGCCCGACCGGGAGGAGGGCACGATCGAGATGCTCGTCGTGGACAGCGCCGGGTCGTGGCTCGTGAGCACCCCGCACCTGCCGTTCAAGGCCAACGGGTCCGGTGACGTCACAGCCGCGCTGTTCACCGCCCACTACGTCCAGACCAAGGACGCGGCGCTGGCGCTGGAACGCACCGCGTCGAGCGTCTTCGACCTGATCGACCTGACCTACCGCTCCGGTGAGCGCGAGCTGCGCCTGGTGCAGGCCCAGGAGTTCTACGCGACGCCGCGGATGCAGTTCAAGGCCGAGCAGGTGCGCTGAGCCCGGCGTCCCGGGCGGTCAACTGCGTCGCGACCGCCCGGCGGAGTTGCGAGACTGTTCCGATGGTCGACCAACCACCACGGCAGCACTCCGCGCGCTACTACGTGATCGTCGGTCTGCTGCTCGTGATCGCGAACGTGATCGGCTTCGTGTTCATCGAGGAAGCCTCCTGGGCGTTGATCCTGGCCGGCTGCTTCACCGGCGGATTCGTCGCGGAGGGCATCGCGGACCTGGTCCGGCACAAGCGGTCCCGGCGCTGACCACGGCCGGCCTGGTCAGGGAAGTTCGGGTTCCTGCACGGCGACGATGTTGGCGATGTCCAGGACCGAGATGGTGCGGTCGGGCCGCAGGACCGGCACCCACACGTGTGAGGTCTGCGGATCCACCACGTGCGGTCCGACCACCACACCCCGCAGGTAGACGGTCGGGTGCAGCACGTCGGGGTTGAGGTAGGTGACGACCGCTCCGCGGCCTGGGCAGGACTTCGTCGCCATGGCGACTCCCGTGGGGTGAACGCACGCCTCGGTCGAGGCGGTCTCGATGTCGCCGGCTGCTCGACGTCCCGCACGGATAACCCGTGCCAGGACAGCGAAACCACCTGTCCGGCGGGCGTGGCGGTGAGGGCGGACAACGCGCCGGGAGGGCCTCTGCCGGTCGAGCAGCGAGCCGACGCCCCGAGGTGACCGCTGCGCGGCGGCAGTCGTGGTGGACCACCACAGCGTGCTGCGGCCGTTGCGGTTCAGCCAGGTGTACGGCGTGCTCACGACGTGCTCGCCCCTGGACCAGGCCGTGCGGCCGGCCGTCACCTGAGCACGGCGGTCGAGATCGGCGCCGTCAGTGTGCGAGGTCGGTCCGCTCGGCCACCGCCGCCGTGCGCAGCGCCTCGACCGCGTGCGGAACGGACTCGTGCACGAGCAGGACGCTGTCCATGCCGGCGACCAGCAGAGAACGCCGCGCCGAGTGCGCCGCCGCGACGACCGCGAACCCGACGCCGGCCTGCTGCGCCCGGCGGCTGGCCTCACCGAGCGTCGACAGCCCCGTCGACGCGAGGAAGCCCACCGCCAGCCACACCACGATCCCGACCGGGTGGGTGTTGAGCTGCTCTTCGAGCGCGGTGCGCACCTGACTGGCGTTGGTGATGTCGATGTCGCCGTTGAGCGCCACGACCAGCACGCCGTCGTGGTCGACGGTCTCGATGGTGAGGTCTGAGATCCCGTCGCGTCGAGCGTGCGTCACCGTGCACCGCCGGCCATGCTGGACCACCCTTCCCCGGACGGGCTGTCGACCTCGTCACCGGGACCCAGGTTCGCACTGATCAGCGGTTCGCGCTGGCCCGGCCCACCGCAGGTACACGATGGTGGAGGGCAGGTGTCCGCGGTGTTCAGGCCGCCTGGTTCGCCCGTCCCGGTGACCGAAACCGGACTTCCCGCCGATCTGGTGGATGCTCGCGGTGTGCGGCAACACGAACCCCGCTGTGACCTGTGCGATGACACGGGCACGATCACCTGGCAGCAACCGGTGCCCGGTGAGGACGGCGCGTTCGTGCTGACGGAGATGAACCACCCGTGCGTCAACGGCTGCTCGGGCTGGCGCCGGCTCCCCGCCGCCGAGAGCGGCACCGTGGTCGATCCGGACGGCGGCGGGCCGGCCGCCGGGAACGTCGCCGACGCCAACCGCACCCATCGCACGGAATGGTTCCGGCCCACGTCCTCGGGCGACGACGACCAGCCCTGACCGCCGATCCCCTCGCTCACATCGCCAGGTCGGCGACCTCCGACCGGACCGCCAGGTGGACGAACTGGTCCCGGTGGCCCAGCCCTTTGCTGCGGTGGGCCGGGCACCACGACGGTGTGCAACTGCTCGGCCTTGGCCGGTCAGCCGATCTCAGCGGCTCCCACCGACTGCGTGAAGTTCCCGGTCAACGGTGCTCCGGCGACGAGGCGCGGCCCGAGGACGAAGCTCATCGGATCGGTCGGGATCACCGAGCGGTCCGTGATCCTCATCAGGTGCCGTCCGTCGAAGAGCAGGTCGACGTACGACGAGGTGTACCGCAACGTCGCGATGTGGTACTTGCCGTCGTAGAGGTCGACGCCGGTGTCGACCTTGAGGGAGACGGCCTTGCCGCGCTTGGCGCTTTCGAAGCGCAGCTGGGTGTTCGTGTAGCTCTGGTCGGTCGTGTAGCCGAAGTTGATCTCGTTGAACTGGCTCCCGTCCGCGGCGGGACCGTTGTCCCACAACGCGGCGCCCCACCAGACCTGCTGCCGGGGGCGGTGGCTGAGCGCGAACCGGGTCGTGAACTCGCCCGAGGTGAAGCGCTGCGGCCGGTACCGGACCTTGGACCAGGAGCCGGCGGTGCGAGGCGGGGCGCCGGCCTTCAGCTCGAACCTGGCCACACCGTCGGTGACGGTCGGGCAGCTGTGCTCGCACTGCCAGATCGCCGGGTCGAGCGAGTCGAAGTTCTCGACGTACCCCGCTCGCGCGTCGACCAGGGACGGCGCTGCGGCTGCCGACCCCGTCCCGAGCACGAGGCTCATCGCCGCCGCGGTGAGCGCTTTCCAACGCTTGTTCGCCATGGAGTCTCCTCTACCGCCATCGCAGCACAGGTGTCGCGGAACCGGTCGACCTGTTCACGAACGGCCACCGGATTCGGCACGACCGGCCACCTGAGGAGCACCGCCGGGGTTGCCCGAACCGTCACGGTCATCGGTCCGAAGGTGACGCGGCGCGGGTCAGGACTTCACCGCCGGTTCATCGCGTGTTGTGATGCACGCCGTCGGCGGCACTGACCGTTCCCCCTCCAGTCGAGCAGTCGGGATCCACCATGCCCATCACCGAGCACCGTTCCCGACCTCCACTCGGCAACTTCGCCAAGACCCTGCGCATCGCCGTTCGGTGCGTTGACGCGGACCTGCGGCTCACGAACGACCACCGGGCTGCCCCGTCGAGCGCCGAGCTCCTCAAGCAGGTGGAGTCGCCGCTGGTGTTCGCCCGGCTGTTCGCGGTCGTCACCGCGGCGGCAGCGGGAGGTTCTCCGCACAAGGCCATGCCGGTGTCGGTCATGTCGTCGTTGTGGTGGGCCGGTGCGGAAACGCGCACGGGCGCGGCGGCGACCCGGTTGCCGTTGTCCTACCTGCGTTCTCTCGACATCACCGAGGAACTTCGCCGGACGTGGACCGCCGACCTCGAAGAGGCGGCGGCCGATCCCGGTTCGACGTCCAGTGCCCGGAGCAACGCGTACGCGCGCGACGCGGTGATGGCGGTGCGGACCTGCGCAGCCGCGGACAGGCCGCGGTGGCGCGAGTTCGGGAGGCTGTACGGGCTGCTGGCCGATCAGGCCGCCGCGAACTCCGCGGGAGACGACCGCACACCACCGCTGTTGCTCGCCAACGCCTGCAAGATCGCGAGCACGCACCTCAGACAGCACATGATCCGGCTCGGCGAGGAGGCCGGCGGCAACGCCCACGCCAGGATGGTGCTGCGGGACCTCTCCAGCACCCCCGGTGCCGTGCGGCTGTACGCCCGCGAGGTCCGCGACCTGCACTCGCTGGCCGTGACCACTCTGACGGACCTGTGCGAGCCGAACCCGTACCGCTCGTTCCTGCGTTCCCGGCTGGACGGGCTGGTGCAGCACTCGCTCGTGCACCCGCGCGAGATGGTGGGCTCGCCCGTGCCGCAGCGCCCGGTCGCACCCTAGCTTGAGTTTTAACCTCTGAGCTGCTGGGTGGGACCCTGGTTGATCATGAGTGAAGCCCTTGGTTGATCATTCCTCTTGCGACAGAAAGAAG
>NZ_JBVJRA010000030.1:0-36455 GCF_055608075.1 Lentzea sp. NPDC036949 | reverse complement strand
CACCCGCTACGACAAACTCGCCATCCGCTACCAGGCCACCGTCCACATCGCCGCCATCAACATCTGGCTACGCCACATCTAAAACACGGCCTAGGGCCGCGTCAGCCCCGGGCGGCCACGACCAGCTCCTCGCCCTCCCACCGCCTGCGCAGCCACCGGTCGTGGCTCGCGACCACGACCGCCCCCGGACCCGGCCCCAGCGCGTCCTCCAGCTCGTCGCACAGCGTCGGCGACAGGTGGTTGGTCGGCTCGTCGAGCAGCAACAGCTGCGGCGGGTCGGCCACCAGCAACGCCAGGGCGAGCCGGCGGCGCTGACCGACCGACAACGTGCCGACCGCCTTGCCCAGGTCCCGCCGGTGCAGCAACCCCAGCGACTCCAGCGGGACCCGCGCCGCCCGCTCCGCCCCGAGCGCCCGCCCGTAGGTGGCACGGGCGGTGCGCCGCGGGTGCTCGAACACCGTGTCCTGGTCGAGCAGTCCGACCCGCAGATCGGGACGTCGCCGCACCCCCGTGACCGCCAGGCGGCCGGCCAGGGCGAGCAGCAGCGTGGACTTGCCGGAACCGTTGGGACCGCTCACGAGCACCCGGTCGCCCTCGCGCACGTCGAGCCGGTCGAGGTCGAGCCGGCCGGGCACGTGGACCTCCCGCAACGACACGAGGACCTCTTCGGCCGCCGACGTCGGCTCGGCGTGGAACCGCAGCGGGGGCGGGGGAGCGGGCACGGCCCGGCGTTCCAGCTCCTCCAGCCGCCGCGCGGTGGTGCGGACGCGGCGGGAGATCTGGCTCTGCACGCGGTTCGCGCGCACGCCGTAGCCCATCTTGTCGCTGTCGCGCATCGACCGGTTCGGCGCGACCCGGTGCGCGGTCAGCTCCAGGTTGGTGCGCAGCCCGGTCAGCTCCTCCTGCTCCTCGGCGTACCGCCGTTCCCAGCGCTCGCGGTCGGCCCGCTTCTGCCCGACGTACTCGCTGTACGTGCCGCCGAACCGGACCGGGCCCTCCACGGCCGGGTCGAGGTCGACCAGGTCCGTGCACACCGCGTCGAGGAACGCCCGGTCGTGGCTTGCGAGCACCACTGCGCCGGGCAACGCGCGCAGCTGCTCCTCCAGGAACGCCGCCGCCGCGTCGTCGAGGTGGTTCGTCGGCTCGTCCAGCAGCAACGCCGCCGGCCGCCGCACCACCAGCGCCGCCAGCGCGAGCCGCCGGCGCTGCCCGCCCGACAGCGAACCCAGCGTGCGCTCCCACGGCACACCGCCCAGCCCGAGTCCACTCAGGACGATCTCGGCCCTGCGGTCCGCGTCCCACGCCTCGTGCCGCTGCGCCACCTCCAGCTGGTCGGCGTACGCCGCGAGCAGCTCCACGTCGTCGGGCGCGGCGGCCAGCAGCGCACCGAGCCGGTCCAGCGAAGCGAGGTCCTCGCGTGCGTCGGCCAGCGCGTCGCCGACCACCTCGGCCACCGTCGCCGACGCCGGGAACGGCATCTCCTGGTGCAGGAAACCCAGGTCCCGCGGCCGGTCCACCCGGCCGCCGTCGGGCTCGTCGACCCCGGCGAGCAGCCGCAGCAACGTCGACTTGCCCGCGCCGTTCTCCCCGATCAGGCCGATCCGCCGGCCGGGTGCCGCGGTGAGCGACACCCCGTCGAGGACCCGGCGCCCACCGAACCCGCGCACCAGCTCGTGCGCCACCAACGCCTGCGCCGGCACCGCCTCAGCCACGAGCGGCCTCCAGCAGCTTGCCGCCCTCCAGGCGCAACCAGCGGTCGATCCGCACCTCGCCCAGGAACCGCTCGTCGTGGCTCACGACGACGAACGCGCCCTGGTAGGCGTTCAACGCGCTCTCCAGCTGCGCGGCGCTGACCAGGTCGAGGTTGTTCGTCGGTTCGTCGAGCAGCAGCAACTGCGGTGCCGGCTCGGCGAACAGGACGCACGCCAGCGTGGCGCGCAGCCGTTCGCCACCGGACAGCACCCCGACCGGCAGGTGGGCCCGCGCGCCGCGGAACAGGAAGCGCGCCAACAGGTTCATCCGGTCGGCCTGCGGCATCGCCGGTGCGGCCGCGGCCAGGTTCTCCGCCACCGTGCGGCTGTCGTCGAGCAGGTCCAGCCGCTGCGACAGGTACGCGATCCGGCCGTCCGCGCGCTTCACCTCACCGGCCTCGGGCGTGAGCGAGCCCTCGACCACCCGCAGCAGCGTCGACTTGCCCGCGCCGTTCGGTGCGGACAGGGCGATCCGCTCAGGGCCGCGGATCGCGAGGTCGGCGTCGTCGAACAGGTCCCGCACCCGGATGCCGGTGCCCAGGAACAACGTGCGCCCGGCGGGCACGGCGGTCTGCGGCAGCTCCAGGCTGATCCGCTGCTCGTCCTTGAGCGACCGCTCCGCCTGGTCGAGGCGGGTCTTCGCGGCGCTGAGCCGGGCGGCGTGCGTGCCGTCGGCTTTGGCGGCGGACACCTCGGCGTTGCGCTTCATGGTGCCCGCGAAGATCTTCGGCAGTCCGGCGCTGGAGAGGGTGCGCTGGGCGTTCGAGGCACGCCGGGCCGCGCGTTCGCGGGCCTGCTGCATCTCCCGCTTCTCGCGTTTGACCTCCTGCTCGGCGCTGCGGATGTTCTTCTCCGCGACCTCGCGCTCGGCGGCGACGGCCTCCTCGTAGGCGCTGAAGTTCCCGCCGTGGAACCGGATCTCGCCGGCGTCGAGCTCGGCGACGCGGTCCACCCGGTCGAGCAACGCCCGGTCGTGGCTCACCACGAGCAGGCAGCCGCGCCAGTCGTCGAGCACCGAGTAGAGCCGGTGCCGGGCGTCCAGGTCGAGGTTGTTGGTCGGTTCGTCGAGCAGCAGCACGTCCGGCTGCTTCAGCAGCTGGGCCGCCAGCCCCAGCGACACGATCTGGCCGCCGCTCAGCGTGCCCAGCTTCCGGTCCAGCGCCAGGTCGCCCAGACCCAGCCGGTCGAGCTGGGCGCGGGTGCGTTCCTCCAGGTCCCAGTCGTTGCCGATGACGGTGAAGTGCTCCTCGTCGACGTCACCGGACTCGACGGCACTGATGGCGCGCAGCACCGCCGCGACGCCGAGCACCTCGGCCACGGTCACGTCCGCGGTGAGCGGCAGGTCCTGCGGCAGGTAGCCGAGCACGCCGTCGACGGTCACGCTGCCGCCGGCCGGGGGCAACGCACCCGCGATGAGCTTGAGCAGCGTCGACTTGCCGGCACCGTTCGGGGCGACCAGACCGGTGCGGCCGCCGGGGAAGGAGACGGACAGATCGTCGAAGACGACGGTGTCGTCCGGCCACGAGAAGGACAGGCCGGACACGACGACGTAGGCGTCGGAAGACATGGTGAGACCTCGGGAGGTGCGAACGCGCGGGCCACCCGCGCGGGTGGAAGAAGGGACGACGAAACGGCCATCGGAGGCGATGGCCTGTCACACCCCGGGCTCACCCGGAGATGTCGTCTTCACCCACCAGCACGTCGAGCTCCTTCGAGGAGGTTGATCTCTACCCGGTCAACGGTAGCAGCTCCCGGCGTTGCTCCGCTCGGCAGAAAGCGGCGCGACGAGCGGTTACCTTGATCGCGTGGACTTCGACGAGTACCGCGAACACGACGCCACCGGGCTGGCGCAGCTGGTCGCTTCCGGGCAGGTGTCGGCGGCCGAGCTGCTGACCGTGGCGCGGGAACGCGCCGCCGCGGTGAACCCGCGGCTCAACGCGATCGTCAGGGACGTCCCCGCGACGCCCTCCGACGACCTCACCGGTCCGTTCGCCGGCGTGCCGTTCCTGATCAAGGACCTCGGTCAGGACTACGCGGGCCTGCCGACCTCGAACGGGTCGCGGTCGCTGCGGTCGTTCCCGGTCACCGAGCACTCCACGGTCGTGCAGCGCTGGCTCGACGCCGGCCTGGTGATCTTCGGCAAGACGAACCTGCCCGAGTTCGGCGCCAAGGCCATCAGCGAGTCGGCCGTGTGGGGTCCCGCGCGCAACCCGTGGAACCTCGACCACACGCCCGGCGGCTCCTCCGGCGGTTCGGCGGCCGCGGTGGCGGCGGGCATCGTGCCGTGCGCCGGTGCGAACGACGGCGGCGGCTCCACCCGCATCCCCGCGGCGTGCTGCGGCCTGGTCGGGCTGAAGCCGGGGCGCGGGCTCACGCCGTTCGGACCGGGCACCGCCGAGATGATGCACGGCGCGGCGGTGCAGGGCGTCGTCTCGCGCACGGTCCGCGACACGGCGGCGATGCTCGACGTGATCTGCGGCGGTGAGCCGTACGGGCCGTTCACCCCCGGCATGCCCGAGGCGTCCTACGCGTCGTGCGTCACCGAGGAACCCGGCAAGCTGCGCATCGGCGTGCGCGTGCCGTCGGCGATCAACCCGAACCCGCACCCCGAGGCACGCGCCGCGGTCGACGGCGCGATCGAGGTGCTGACGTCGCTGGGTCATGAGGTCGAGGAGCTGCCGGAGGCGCCGTTCGACGACGCCGCGCTGGCCCGCGACTTCCTGCTGACCTGGTTCGTGAACCTGGCCTGGAAGGTCGGCGACGCGAAGCGGCAGACCGGTGCGCCGGACATCGCGTTCGAACGCGACACGCTGCTGATGGCCGCGCTGGGCCGGGCGACCAGCAGCGTCGACTACGTGGACGCGGTGCAGCGCCGGCACGAGCACACCCGCCGCCTCAGCACGTTCTTCGACACCTACGACCTGCTGCTCACGCCGTCGCTGGCCACCCCGCCACCCAAGATCGGTGCGTTCGACCTGCCGGTGAACCTGCAGCGCGCCACCGACGTGCTGCTCAAGACCGGCACCGCGCGGTTCCTGCGCAACACCGGCATCGTGGAGAACATGATCCGCGACAACCTCGGCTGGGTGCCCTACACCCAGCTCGCGAACCTCACCGGCAGGCCCGCCATCTCGCTGCCGCTGCACTGGACCGCCGACGGCCTGCCGCTGGGCGTCCAGTTCGTCGCACCGCTGGCCGGCGAGTCGCTGCTGATCAGGCTCGCCGCCCAGCTCGAACAGGCGCTGCCGTGGGGTGACCGTGTCGCTCCGATCTGAACCCGTCGCGCCGCTCGTGCGCGGTGCCGCCGAACTGGAGCAGACCGACCGCGGCCTGCGCCCGCACCGCCTGCCCGCGTGGGTGCGCGAGCGGTACCCGGACCCGCAGCTGCTGTCGGTGGAGAGCCACCCGTCCGGTGTGCGCCTGGTCGCGGAGACCGAGGCGCGCACCGTCGAGCTGGTCCTGCACCCGACCTGCACCGCCTACGCCGGACTCGACCGGCCGCGCGGCAGCGTCGACCTCGTGGTGGACGGGGTGCCGGCGGCGAGCACCGTGCTCGCCGCCGGCGACGTCAAGGAGGTCGACCTGCGCACCGGTGAGGCCCGGTTGGTCCCCGGCCGGCCGCACACTGAGCGCCACGAGCTCCCCGAGGGCACCAAGGTCATCGAGTTCTGGTTGCCGCACAACGAGGTCGTCGACCTGGTCGCGGTGCGCGCCGACGCCCCGCTGCGCCCGCACGACCCGGGCCGGCGGATCTGGCTGCACCACGGCAGCTCCATCAGCCACGGCTCGAACGCCGCCACGCCGACCGCGATCTGGCCCGCCGTCGCCGCCCGCCACGGCGGTGTCGAGCTGCACAACCTGGGCCTGGGCGGCAGCGCGCTGGTCGACCCGTTCACCGCGCGGGTCCTGCGCGACCGTCCGGCCGACCTGATCAGCGTCAAGCTCGGCATCAACGTCGTGAACTTCGACGCCATGCGGCTGCGCGCGTTCGTGCCCGCGGTGCACGGGTTCCTCGACACGATCCGCGACGGCCACCCGGACACGCCGCTGGTGCTGATCTCGCCGATCTTCTGCGGCATCCACGAGGACACGCCGGGTCCGGGTGCGATCGACCTCGACGCGCTGGCGTCCGGGCGGCGGCTGTTCACCGCGACCGGGGTGCCGGAGCCGGGCCGGTTGACGCTGCGGGTGGTCAGGGAGGCGCTGGAGTCCGTCGTGGAGCGCAGGGACGACGACCCGAACCTGTCCTACCTGGACGGTCTGCGGCTGTACGGCGAGCAGGACGCGGCCGAGCTGCCGTTGCCGGACGCGCTGCACCCGGACACCGCGGCACACCGGCGGATCGGGGAGCGGTTCGCGGAGCACGCCTTCGCGCCGGGCGGTCCGTTCAGCGAGGACCCGGCCTAGCGCCCGGTGCGGCAGCCACCGCGGCCTGCCCTGGCAAGATGCCGGTCGTGGACACCGACGACGTGCTCACCGGCGTGGGGCCGCGGCTGCGCGCCCTGCGCCGGCACCGCGGCATCACCCTCGCCGAGCTCTCCACGACCACCGGCGTCTCGGAGAGCACCCTGTCACGGCTGGAGAGCGGGCAGCGCAAGGCCACGCTGGAGCTGCTGCTGCCGTTGGCGCGCACGTACAACGTGCCGCTGGACGACCTCGTCGGCGCCCCGCGCACCGGTGACCCGCGCATCCACCTGACCCCGATCCACCGGTTCGGGATGACGTTCATCCCGCTGTCCCGGCGCCCCGGTGGCGTGCAGTCGTTCAAGATGCTCATCCCGAGCGGGCTCGCCGAGCCGACCCCGCAGACGCACGACGGGTTCGAGTGGCTCTACGTCCTCAACGGGCGGTTGCGGCTGCTCCTCGGCGACCTCGACCTGACGTTGCCGCCCGGTGAGGCCGCCGAGTTCGACACCTCCCAGCCGCACTGGCTGGGCAGCGCGGACGGGAACGCGGTCGAGCTGCTGATCCTGTTCGACCCGCAGGGACTGCGCACCCACGTCCACGGGCCCGGCCACTCCGGCCGGTCCGGTCAGGGGACGTAGACCTGGCCGGTCTGCCGCCCCTCGATCGACCGCACGTACGCCCGCACCACCTCGGCCAGCGGTACCGGCCTCATGCCGGGGAAGAAGTCGCCGTAGGTGTCGAGCGCCTCGGTGAACACGGTGGGGCTCACCGCGTTGATCCGCCGCGGTGCGATCTCGATGGCGGCGGCCCGCACGAACGCCTCCACCGCGCCGTTGACCAGCGACGCCGCCGCCCCGGTCACGATCGGCTCGCGCGCGAGCACGCCGGTGATCAGCGTGAACGAGCCGTTGGCGGTGACGTGCGAGAGGCCCTCCCGCACGAGCGACACCTGCGACAGCACCTTGCCGGTGATCCCGGCCTGGTAGTCGGCGGTGGTCAGGTCGGTCAGCGGCTTGAACGGCACCGAGCCCGCCGCCGACGCGACGGCGTCGACCGGCCCGACGGCCGCGTACAGGTCGGCCACACGGTCCGGGTCGGTCACGTCGTACCGCAGGTCACCGCCGGTGCGGGACACGGTGACGACGTCGTGCTTGCGTGCGACGAGCTCCTCGTGCACGGCGGTGCCCAGCAGTCCGGTGGCTCCCACGAGCAAAATCCTCATGCCGACGACGCTAAGCCCGTTCCGCGCGCCGGTGAAATGCCGATCGTGCAGCACTTATGATCGGCAGTCATGAATGTCGAGCTGCGCCACCTGCGGGCACTCGCCGCCATCGGCGACCACCGGTCGATCACCGCCGCGGCCCGGTCGCTGCACGTCACCCAGCCCGCGCTGTCCCGCACGCTCGACCAGCTCGAACGGCGGCTGGGGGTGCGCCTCGTCGACCGCACCACCCGCCACGTGGCGCTCACCGGCAGCGGGCAGCGGCTGTGGGAGCACAGCCACCGCATCCTCACCCAGCTCGACAGCGCGCTCGCCGAGGCCGTCCGGCCGCAGCCGTTGCGGCTGACGTTCGCGTGGGCGGCGCTCGGCCGGTTCACGGTCCCGTTCCTGCGCGAGTGGCGGGCCCGGCACCCGGACGTGCTGGTGCGCATCCGCCGCGCCGACGACCCCGAGGCGGCGCTGCGGCGCGGTGAGGCGGACATCGCCGTGCTGCGCACCCACCCGGTGTCACCCGACGTGGAGCACGCGGCGTTGATCGAGGAACCGCGCGTGGCCGCCGTGGCGGACGACCACCCGCTCGCCGCCCGCACCGCCCTCACCCTCGACGACCTGGTGGGCGAGGCGGTGGCCGTGTGCGAGACCGCGGCGACGACCACCGCCGACCTGTGGCCGTCCGGTGCCCGCCCGCGCACGGTGGACGTGCCGGGCGTGGAGGAGTGGCTGACCTCGATCGCGACCGGGGCGACGGTCGGCGTCACGGCTGCGGGCACGATCCACCACCACCCGCACGCGGGCGTCACGTACCTGCCGCTGACCGACGCCGACCCGGTCACCGTCCACCTCGCCTGGCCCGCACTGCCCGCGCACCCGTCCACCGCGGCGTTCGTCGAGCTGGCGCAACGCCACCTGCGTCACGCGTAGAGGCGCAACCCCGACAGCTGTCCCGCGGGCCAGCCGGTGTTGCCGCTGAACACCAGCCGCACGTACCGGACCTGGCTGCCGGGCAACGTGATCGTGGCGCTGTTGCCGCTCGCCGGGTCGAACACGCGCCCGCTCGCCCCGGCCAGCGGACCGAACGCCTGCCCGTTCACGCTGCCCTCGACCGCGACCACCTGCGTGCGCCGTCCCCAGGCCGGGTCGGGCGGCAACGTCAGCACCGCCCGCCGCACCGCCACCGCGGACCCGAGGTCGACCTGCACCCACTGCGGGAACGCGTGGTTCGCACTCTCCCAGTAGGACCTCGGGTCGCCGTCGACCACGTTGCCGCTGCCGTAGTGCTGGTTCTGCGAACTTTGCGCGGTCGGCCGGCCCGCCGCCAGGTCCACGTCCGGCGCCGGCGGTCCGCCGACCCACGGCACGGTCGGGCGGGTGGCGGTCAACGCGAGCTGCCCCTTGAGCATCCGGCCGCCGTCACCGGTGAGCCGCAGGTAGTAGTCGGCCGAGCAGCGGGTCCCGTCCTCGTCCAGTGCCAGGAAACCCGACCCCACCGGCACGTCGGCCTGCGACTCGGCGGTCTTCGCGATCTGGTTGCCCTCGTTGTACTCGTCGAACATCGAGATGTAGATGCCTTGTGCGCCAAGGCGGACCATGTTGTAGAACTGCCGCCACATGAAGTCGCCGTGGACCCGTTGCCGCGCGTTGAGGTCACCGGGCAGCACGCACGGCTGGTAGTCGATGCCCCGCGCGTTGCACTCGGCCTGGTCGGGCAGGTTCACGTTGGTGTGGAAGCGGTCCGAGTCCGCGGCGGTGCCGATCCGGCCGACCATCCACGGCGAGATCATGTCGAACGAGCGGTAGACGTTCCCGAACCCCTGCCGGGAGTCCTCGACCTCGGTGCGCCAGTGCGTAGGGACGCCGCCCATGACGTAGCAGCCGCGCGCCTTGAACCAGTTCACCACGTCCTGGCAGGGCTCGGGTCCCCACGGGCGGCCGGGGTCGTTGAAGCCGAAGCCCCAGATGCCGACGACGGGCTTGCCGTTCTGCCGCGCGTAGGCCGGCGACGAGGTGTGCGCCGCCATCTTGGCCTGCCAGTCGGTCTTGATCTCCGACTGCATGTTCTGCCAGTTCGTGACGTCGTACATGATGTAGAACTTGCGGCCGGTGGCCTCGGCGGCGGCTCGCACGTGCGCCGTGACGGCGTCGCGGACCGGACCCTCACCGCCGGTGGGGTTGAACCGTTGCAGGGCGGCGGTGTCGCAGCCGTTGTCGCGCATCCAGGCGAAGTGCACGTCCACGGTCTGCCGGTCGTGGTTGGAGAACACCGCGGCGGGCCGGCCGTCGCCGAGGTTCGCGAACGCGGTCGGGTAGGTGCGGGCGTAGTCGCGCACGTCCGGCCACACCTTGACCGAGCTGGTCGCCGGGGCGGGCGGCCGGCTCCAGTCGTCGTTCCAGTGCCACCAGCCGTCGATCGGCGAACCGTCACCGCGGCAGGCGAACCAGCCCTGGTAGCCGACGGTGATCTTGCCGACCACGTCGCCCGGCGGGCTGGCGGCACGCGCCGCAGTGGGCAGGAGGTCGAGGGCGGGCACGGCGAGGGCGGAGCTGAGCAGGGTGCGACGAGACAGGGACATCGCGAACTCCTTTGTCGGCGATCCGACATCAGGGTGCAACTCTGAATCAGAAGTCCGCAAGATGTTGACTGAAATGTGCAAAAGACCGGTACTTCCGGCGATCAACTACCGTGCGGGCAACGGTTGGAGGAGGACCTGATGCTGGACCTGAGCCCGCGGCCCGGTGACCTGGAGCCGATCGAGACCGCCTCGGTCGACGAGCTGCGCGCGGTGCAGCTCGAACGGCTGCGGTGGTCGGTCCGGCACGCCTACGACAACGTGCCGCACTACCGCGCCTCCCTCGACGCGGCCGGCGTGCACCCCGACGACGTGAAGTCGCTGGAGGACCTGGCCCGCCTGCCGTTCACGACCAAGGCCGACCTGCGCGACAACTACCCGTTCGGCATGTTCGCCGTCCCGCGCACCGACGTCCTGCGCGTCCACGCCTCCTCCGGCACCACCGGCCGTCCCACCGTCGTCGGCTACACCAGGGCCGACCTCGACACCTGGGCCTCGGTCGTGGCCCGCAGCATCCGCGCCGCCGGCGGCCGCGCCGGTCACGTGCTGCACAACGCCTACGGCTACGGCCTGTTCACCGGCGGCCTCGGCGCCCACGCCGGCGCCGAGCTGCTGGGCTGCACCGTCGTCCCGGTCTCCGGCGGCATGACCGAACGCCAGGTGCAGCTCATCCGCGACTTCGAGCCGGACGTCATCATGGTCACCCCGTCGTACATGCTCTCGATCATCGACGAGATGGAGCGCCAGGGCATCGACCCGCGCGGCACCTCGCTGAAGGTCGGCATCTTCGGCGCCGAGCCGTGGACGAACGACATGCGCGCCGAGATGGAACGCCGCCTCGACATGCACGCCGTCGACATCTACGGCCTCTCCGAGGTCATCGGCCCCGGCGTCGCCAGCGAGTGCGTGGAGACCAAGGACGGCCTGCACGTGTGGGAGGACCACTTCTACCCGGAGGTCATCGACCCGGTCACCGGCGAGGTGCTGCCCGACGGCGAGGAGGGCGAGCTGGTGTTCACCTCCCTGACCAAGCAGGCCATGCCGGTCCTGCGCTACCGCACCCGCGACCTGACCCGCCTGCTGCCCGGCACGGCCCGCACGATGCGCCGCATCGAGAAGATCACCGGCCGCACCGACGACATGATCATCCTGCGCGGCGTGAACCTGTTCCCGACCCAGATCGAGGAGCTCATCCTGCGCATCCCCGCGCTGTCACCGCACTTCCAGTGCGTGCTGAACCGCACCGGCAACCTCGACGACCTGACCGTGGTGGTCGAGCACCGCGAGGACACCGGCCCCGGTGCGGCGGGCGAGACGTTGCGGCAGCTGGTGAAGAGCTCGATCGGCGTGACGGTGGCCGTCGAGGTCGTGGCGCCGGGCGGGATCGAGCGGTCGGTGGGGAAGATGAAGCGCATCGTGGACCGCCGCCCGAAGCGCTGACCGTCCCGCGGCGTCGGCGAAGCCGTGCACGGCCAGCGCTTCAGCCCACCCCCGGCACCGCCTCTGGAGCTCCACCGCAGCACACCACGCGGCGCGTACCTCAACCGCCGCAATGCGGGGCTACCGGTGAGTGGGGGAGAACAGGCCGGCGCGGCACCACCACTCCTGATCCGGCGCACGGGACCGGGGGTCAGTCGAGCAGCTCGACGTACCCGTCGGTCCCGTTCACCCGGATCCGCTGGCCGTCCCGGATCAGCCGGGTGGCGTTCTCCAGCCCCACCACGGCCGGCAGCCCGTACTCCCGTGCCACCACCGCGCCGTGCGTCATCAGCCCGCCGACCTCCGTCACCAGCCCGGCGATGGCCACGAACAGCGGTGACCAGCTGGGATCGGTGTGGGCGGTGACCAGGACGTCGCCCGGTTCGAGGTCGGCCTCCGCGAGGTCCAGCAGGACGCGCGCCCGCCCCTCGACCGTGCCGCCGGACACCGCCAGGCCGACCAGCGCGCCCGCGGGCAGGTCCGACCGCCGGTAGGTGCCGGTGACGGCCTCGCCGTCCGACGTCAGCACCCGCGGTGGCGTCAGCGCCTCGAACGAGCGGAACTCCTCGCGGCGCCTGCGGATCAGCGCGAGGTCGGCCTGCCCGGTCAGCACGACGTCGCGGAACTCCGGCAGCGTCAGGAAGAAGATGTCCTCTTCGGACTCCAGCACGCCGGTGAGGCGCCGGGCCTCCGCCAGCAACGCCTTCTTGTACACGAAGTACCGGCTCACCATAAAGTACTTCGGGTACTCCCGGTAGCCGATGAACGTCCGCACGCGGTCGATCATCCGCTTGGTCTCCGCGGCCTTGGCCTCGCCGTCCGGCAGCGCGCGCAACCGCTCCAGCAGCTCCTGCTCCTTCGCCCACGCCTCCTGGCGGCCCTGCTCGAAGCGCTGCTCACCGGCACCGGGCGCGAAGTTGCGGACGTTGGTCAGGATGATCGGCACCAGAGTGGACGGACGCTCGCTCCACCGCGGCCGGGTGATGTCGATCTCGGCGACACAGCGCATGCCGTACCGGTCCAGGTACCCGTTCAACGCGGCGAGGGCCTCGGCGCCACCGGGCACCTCGGCCAGGCCGTCGAGCGAGTCGGGGCTCTTCTCCAGGAACGCCACGACCTCGGGGTGCGGGCGGATCGCGTCGGCCACGTCGAGCAGGGCCAGGCCCATCTCCGAGGTCACGTTGTGCGGCGCGGACAGGCTCAGGGCGTCGGCGGCGTTCGTCTCACCCAGCCACTCGTGCAGGTGGCCGTTGAGCCACCAGCTCGCCTGCATGCCGGCCATGATCACCTGGGTGCTGCGCGCGTCGAACAGGACGCGGCGCAGCTCCTGGAAGTCCGCGAGGACGAAGTCGACCAGGTCCACACCGGACAGCGGCGCGATGTCGCGTTCCAGTGCGGCGACCGAGGCCTCGGCGGCGGCGATCAGCTCGATGACGACCGCCGGGTCCGTCTCGATCGTGGCCGGGGTCGCGCCAGGGATCGGTGGCACCGGCGTGTCGTCCGGTGCGGGCAGGAAGCCCTCGCGGTCGACGACGGTCTGCAGCGCGTCACCCATCAGCGGGTCGGACTTGCCCGCCACGCCCAGGAACGCGGCACGGCTCGCCGGTGCGGTGACGATCGGCGTGACGTCGACGAACAACCGGCCGCCCGCGACGACCATCGGGCGCGGTGTCGTCAGCTGCCACACCGACAGGCCCAGCGGCTTCATGGCGTCGGTCATCATCTGCTGGTGGCCGACGGACACGAAGACGCGGTTGCCGTTGCCGTCGCCGTCGCCGCCGGGCACCGGGAACAGCGTGGTGATCGGGCGGCTCTGCACCACCTGGAACCCGTCGTCGGCCAGGCACCACTCGACGTCCTGCGGGCGGCCGAAGTGCGCCTCGATCCGCCGGCCGAGCCGCACGAGCTCCACGACCTGAGCGTCGGTCAGCGCCGGCAGCTCGCGCCGCGCCGGGTCCACCGGCTGCTCGCGGGTGCCGCCGGACGGCAGGGCCTCGACGGCCACGTCCTTGGCGGCGATCGACCGGCTGAGCACCTCGCCGTCGCGGACCCGGTAGACGTCGGTGTTGACCAGGCCGGAGACCAGCGCCTCACCGAGGCCGAAGGTGGCCTCCACGCACGCGACCTTGCGGTTCGAGGTCGTGGGGTCGGCGGTGAACAGCACGCCCGCCGCCCGCGGGAACACCATCCGCTGCACCACCACGGCCATGCGCACCCGGTGGTGGTCGAAACCGCCGCGCAGCCGGTACGTCACGGCCCGCTCGGTGAACAACGACGCCCAGCACCGGCTGACGTGCCGGACCACCTCCTCCGCACCCACCACGTTCAGGTAGGTGTCCTGCTGGCCCGCGAACGACGCCGTCGGCAGGTCCTCGGCCGTGGCGTTCGACCGCACGGCGTAGGCGTGCTCGGCGCCGAGCCGGGTGACCGCGCCGGTGATCGCCGCGGTCACCTCGTCCGGGACGGCGACGCCCTCCAGCACCCGTCGCACCTCGGCGCTGCCCCGGCGGATCTCCTCCCGGTCGTCCGGTGAGAGGCGGGCCAGCCGGTCCAGCAGGTCACCGACCGCCGCGTCCCGCACGACGCGTTCGAACGCCTCCGTCGTCACGCAGAAGCCGGCCGGCACGCGCACCCCGTCGATGCGCGTGAGCGCGCCGAGGTGCGCGCCCTTGCCGCCGACGACCGCGAGCTGTGCCTGGTCGACCTCGTCGAGCCCGAGCACGAAACTGCTGTACGTCAACTTTGGTTCCCCCGTTTCGCCTGCGGGCTCCAGCATCCTGCCGACGCCGGATTTCCGCAGGTCGTGACCTTCGACGGGAGAGTGTGCTGCACACCGGGGGTCTTGCGGCAAGACCCCCCGTGCGCTATACGTTGGTAGTGGCGGGCAGTACGTGTGCGCCCGTGCGGTCCGTGCTCAGGCACAGCGAGCAGACCTCACCGCCCTGCGCACTCGCGGTCATGTCCGGCCGTTCGTAGGACTCACCGCAGACCACGCAGTCGTACCTGCTGCCGCTCGGGTTGCCGTCCGCGTCCAGCAGCGGCTCCGCGATCCCGTCGTCGGTGCGGCGCAGGTAGAACCGGCCTCGCGTGAGCACCGCCATCAGCGGCGTCACCACGACCGGGACCACCACGGCCACGACCGGCGAGTACGGCTGGACCACCGGCCCGAACAGTCCGAAGTAGACGCCGATCGACAGTCCCGAGGACGCCAGGAACGACACCACGCCCACCGGGTTGACCGCGTGGAGCATGCCGCGCCGGAACTCCGGCTGCTTCGGCGACAGCTTCAGCAGGTACTTGTTGACCGCGATGTCGGTGGCGACGGTGACGACCCACGCCATGGCGCAGTTGGAGTAGAAGCTCAGGATCTTGTTGAGGAAGCTGAACATGTCCGCTTCCATCAGCACCAGCGCGATCGCCAGGTTCACGCACACGAACACCAGCCGCCCCGGATACCGCTTGGTGACGCGCGTGAACGAGTTCGTCCACGCCAGCGACCCCGAGTAGGCGTTCGTGACGTTGATCTTCACCTGGCTGAGCACCACGAGCACCAGCGCCAGCGGCACCACCAGCCACGCCGGCATGAACTGCTTGAACACGCCGGTGAACTGCTCGATCGGCTCGACGGCCGCCACCGCGCCGACCGCGTCCAGCACGTAGACCGCCATGAACACGCCGATGGCCTGCTTGAGCGCGCCGAAGACCACCCAGCCCGGTCCGGCGAGCACCACCGACGTCCACCACACCCGCTTGTTCGCCGCGGTGCGCGGCGGCATGAACCGCAGGTAGTCGATCTGCTCACCGATCTGGCCCATCAACGACAGGCAGACACCGGCCCCCAGCACCACCGCGGCGGTGCCGACCCCGTTGCCGCCGCCGTCGTAGGAGAGGAACCGCCGCACCGACTCCGGCTCGGTGACGACCAGGAACAGCAGCGGCGCCACCATCAGCAGCAGCCACAGCGGGTTCGTCCAGCTCTGCAGCTTCGCCAGCACCTTCATCCCGTAGACCACCAACGGGATGATCACCAGCGTCGACAGCAGGTAGCCCAGCCACAGCGGCAGCCCGAGCGCGTACCGCAGGCCCTGCGCCATGATCGAGCCTTCGAGCGCGAAGAAGATGAACGTGAAGCTCGCGAAGATCACGCTCGTGAGCACGGACCCGTAGTAGCCGAACCCGGACCCGCGCGTGATCAGGTCGAGGTCGATGTTGTACCGCGCGGCGTAGTACGCCAGCGGGAAGCCGGTCACGAAGATCACGAGTGCGGCGAACCCGATGGCCAGCAACGCGTTGCCGGTGCCGTGGGTCAGCCCGATGCCCGCGCCGATCGAGAAGTCCGCCATGTAGGCGATGCCACCCAGCGCCGACGCACCCACCACCCCTGGCGTCCAGCGGCGGTAGGTGCGCGGCGCGAACCGCAGGGTGTAGTCCTCCAGGGTTTCCCCGGAGGTACCGGAAGTCTGGCTGCGCTCCACCACGTCAGCTGTCACACCGGTTGACGCTAGGAACTCCGCGTTTCGTGCGGTCGCGCGTCCGTGTGACCGCCGTGTGAACCGCTGCCGAATCCATGCGACGACGAATTTTGATAACGGACGACATCTCAGGACCGATGTCGTCCCCGTGTTGCGAAGATCCGGTGTGAAGCGGGTTTCTGGACCTGTCCGCAGCACCCTGCGCGTGCGGCTGGCCGTGGTGCTCGTCCCGTTCTTGGCCGCGGTGTGGTTCCTCCACCTCGGCAGCGACGAATTCGGTGATTCGAAGAGCTTGTCGGCGATCGTTCTGGTCGTGTCGGGCCTTTTCACGGCACTGCAGTTGACCTGGTTCAGGGGCACGTTCGGTCCGGTTGCGTCCTTCCTGTTCAACCTGCTGGTCCCGACCGTCACCGGGGTCCTCCTGTACGTGGAGACCAAAGGTGGGTGGCCCTACAGTCCTGTCATCGGCATCGTGCTGGGGCTGGTCAACTCGTTGGTCGTGGTGTGGTTCGGCGACGACGCTCTCCTGCGCCGCAAGCCCAAGATCTTCATCAGCTACCGGCGCGAAGACGCCGAGCCTGTCGCCACCCGGTTGTACGCCCGCCTGGTGAACGACTACTACGGCACCCACAGGGTCTTCCTCGACAGCCACTCCCTGCCACTGGGCCGTGACTTCCGGCCCCGTCTGCGGGAGGTGATCGAGCAGTGCGACGTGGTGCTGGTGGTGATCGGGCCGCGGTGGCTGGAACTGCTGCGCGACCGTGCTGACCGGGCGGAGGACTACGTGCTGATCGAGATCGAGGCGGCGCTCTCCGCGGCCAGACCCGTCGCTCCGGTGCTGGTCGACGGTGCCGCACTGCCTGCGGTCGCGGACCTGCCTGAAAGCATCAACACGTTGCCGCACCACCAGTCCGTCGAACTTCGCGGGGACGCGCACTTCGCCGGGGATTCCCACCAGTTGACGGTGCAGGTGGAGGACCTGCAGAGAGATCACCTCCGTGACTCCGTGAAACGAGATCCGCGGGCTCGCCGCACCAACCGGCTCGGCATTGCCGCATTCGTGCTCGCCTTGCTGGCTCCGTTCGGCTGGAGTGGCCTGGACGCAGCCACCTACCCCATGCGGGCGCTCCGTGGAGCGGAAGCGTCATCGGACGGTCGTTTCGTTGCCACCGTGTTCTGCGGCGCACTGCGGATCTGGGACGTTGAACGAGCAGCGTGGAGCGATGCTGCGGGCGACCTGAGCGGGCTCGCAGCCGAAGCCGCGGAGCTGATCCGGTGGTCTCCCGACGGACGCTGGCTGGTGTCCGGTAACCGTGACGGAGCGATGTACCTGTGGGATGCGGCAAGCCTGAAGGTCGTGCGGCAGTTGGCAGGGCACCAGGGTGTGCTCGACGACATCTCCTGGTCCGCAGACAGCGTCAAGATCGCCACAGGCGACCAGCTCGGGGTGGTGCGGATCTGGCACACCGATGAGGACGACCCGATCGTGAGTCAGGCGGTTTTTTCCGGTGAGAGGTCCTACGTCCGCGTAGTGGAGTGGGCGCCGCGCGGTTCTGAAACTCTTGCGGTGAGCAGCTTCGACCGGACGGTTCGCCTGCTGAAGGTCCGGTCGCACGACCTGCAGGAGACGGCGTCGTTCACCGAGCGCCGCGGCTTCGTCGAAAAAGTCGCCTGGTCTCCTGACGGGAGCCGGCTCGCGTCTGTCGCGTCGGAGCGGGGCCTGGTGTCCCACCGGGTGGAAAACGGTCGGCTCATCTCCAGTGCCGAGCTGGACACCGCGCAGAACTCGAACAGGGTGGACGCTCTGCGGTGGTCACCGAACGGCAGCTTGCTCGCAGCGGTCGACTCGTCCGGAAGTGCGGTTCGGCTGTGGGAAGCGGACAGCGGCAAGGCCCTCCCGCCGTTCGTCCTCGACAACCTCGGCTTCGGTGGTTCGTCGCTCGTGTGGTCCGCGAACAGTGCGAGCCTTGCTGCCACGAACAAGTCGGAGGTCCTGGCCTGGTCGGTTCCGGGCGGAAAGGTGATCGCCGATGCGGCTCATGGGCGAAGCGCTGTCATCTTCGGCAAGGATGTGAGCATTGTGGGCTGGTCGGAGACCGGGAACCGGATCATCTGGACGTCGGGCAGCCGGTTGCGGATCACCCTGTTCGCTGTCGGGGCAGGCGAGCAGACCGTGTTGGGCCCCGTGCCCTTGGGGGCGTGGCTCGTGGGCATCAGGCCTTGACCAGTGCGGCCACCCGGTCGCGCAACGCGTGCGCCACGGCGTCGAAACCCTGCTTCACGTAGGCACCCTGAGCGGCCACCACGGCGTTGGCGTACTTGCCGTTGAAGGTCTCACAGGTGTGGTAGCTGCACCGGGCAGGGCCCAGCGGCGTGATCCACTGGTCCCGCACCCCGAGCAGCCCCGGGAACGTGTCCCCGGTGTCGTAGCGCAACAACCTCGGTGGGACGACGGAACGCACGAACTCCCGGCTCACGAACGTGCCCGGCGAGCCGTCCGGCCGCGGCAGGGTGAGGTCGATCGGCGAGTCCACCTCCAGCGTCGTGGCCACGCTCAGCGTGTACGGGTTCCACTGCGGGTAGCCGGCGTAGTCGACCAGCACCTGCCAGACGAACTCGGCGGGTGCGCCGATCTCCACGACGACGGACTCGATCAGGTGGGTCATGCCGGCATGTACTCCCCGCCGTTGACGTCGAGCGTCGCACCGGTGACCTCGGAGGCCAAGCGGGACAACAGGAACAGCACCGCACCCGCGCACGCCTCGTCGGTGGGGATGCGGCCCAGCGGGTTGCGGGCGGCGATCTCGTCGTAGACGTCCTGCTCGCTCACGCCGCGTGCATCGGCGGTGAACTTCAGGTAGAACCGCACGCCGGGGCCGTCCAGCCAGCCCATGACGGCCTGGTTGGCGCGGATGCCGTGCTCGCCGAGCTCCAGCGCCAGGAACTGGGTCGCGGTGGCCATCGCGGCCTTCGCGATCGCGTAGCCGCCTTCGCCGCGCATCGGCTTGCGGGTGGTCATCGTGCCGATGTTCACGATCGAGCCGCGTCCCGCGGCCTTCATGTGCGGCACGACCTCGCGGGTCACGTTCAGCGCGCCGTGCAGGATGATGTCCATCGACCGCCGGACCGCCTTCTCCGGCGTGTCCAGCAGGTCGGCGAAACCGGGGTGGCCGAACGCCGAGTTGACCAGGCCGGTGATCGTGCCGAACCGGTCGACGGCGGTCTCGACCAGCCGCGCCACCTGGTCGGGTCTGCGGACGTCGCAGGACACCCCGACGGCCTCGCCGCCGGCAGCCGCCACTTCCTCGGCCACCTGGTCCATCACGTCGGTGGAGCGGGCGGCCATCACGACCTTGGCGCCCTCGGCGGCGGCGCGGAGTGCGAGCTTCGAGCCGAGGCCCGGTCCGACGCCGGTGATCACGACCACCTCGTCCTGGAGCATCACGGGTAGACCTCCGTGTAGAAGGCGAAGTCCCGTTCGAGGCGGTCCTCGGTCAGGCCGAAGTCCTCCGGGGCGTAGGAGTGCGCGCCGTGCCGTTCGGCGCGGTTCTGCCGCAGGTAGGCGGCGAACGCCTGGTCGTCGGCCGGGCCCGCGGGCAGGCCGAGCTCGCCGAGCACGTCGTGGGCGACGACGAGCGGTTTGGCCACGGTGTCGGCGAACCGGACGTCCACGAACCGCTCGGGGCGGGCCTGCCGGGCCGCGGCGAAACCCCGCAGCGTCTGCGCGAACCGGCCGGACCAGTACGGGCCGATCCACAGCGGGTCGACGTTCTCGCTGTACTGCGACGACATCGTGCGCACCATCGAGGCGTACGACGGCACGGCCCGCGCGGGTGAGCGGTGGGTCATCACGACCTTGCAGCCGGGGAAGGTGTCCAGCACGGTGTCGACCGCGGTGAGGTGGTGCGGCGACTTGAGCACCCACGGCCGGGTGCGCCCCTCCTGCTGCCACTGCAACACCTGCAGCCACTCGCGCAGCTCGCGGTAGGCCGGCGTCTGGTCGGCGGTGCGCAGCCAGTCGCCGTAGGACGGCACCCGGTAGAACGAGTCGAAGCTCATGGACACGAACGTCCGGTCCAGCAGCAGCACGTCCTCCTCCGGCCCGTCCCACACGACCGTGTGCAGATCGCCGAAGTCGGGGGAGAGCTGCGCGAAGGCCCGCATGCGTTCCTGGGCACGGCGTTTGCGCTCGGCGGCATCGGGCCCCTCCCCGGGGAACGGCACCGGGTAGGCGACCTCCCACGACAGCGTCGAGGTGAGCTGCGGCGACGCGGCCAGCAACCGGTGCAGCAGCGTGGAACCGGTGCGCGGCAGGCCGCAGATCTCCGCGGCGACCCGCACCTCGACGTCGAGGACCTCGGGGTGCTCGCGCTGCAGGGCGCGCAGCCGCAGCCGGTCGGCCAGCAGCGCGGTGAGCCGGTGCCGGGTGAGCCGCACCCCCGGCGCTGACAGGGAGGCCTCCGCGTTGAGGCTCGCGACGAGCACGTCGAGCGGTTCGCGGAACCAGTCGTCGCCGAAGTCGTCCAGGCCGGTCTTGGCAGCGGCCCCGGTCAGCAGCTCGTCGACGTCGAGCGCGGTGGTGACCGTCATCGGAGCTCCTCCAGGGCGACGACACGGCACTTCGGGATCGGGTGTTCGGTGGCGCCGAGCCAGCGCAGCAGCGCGGTGCCGGAGGTGTGACCGCAGGTGTCGATCCAGTTGCCCACGCCGGGATCGCGCTCGGCCACCACGATCGTGAGGCGGCCGGTGCGGTCGAGCACGGCCGTGTGCTTGTTGACGGTGATCTTGCGGCGGTGGTCGAGCGACTCCATCCACCAGTTGCCCAGCTGGAAGTTCCAGTACGGGCAGTCGGGCACGTCGGTCTCGACCACCCAGGCCTCGCCGGGCCGCAGCGTCCAGTAGCCGTGCAGGTAGAAGATTTCCGGGTCGCCACCCGCGCGCTGGAACACCTCTTGGCCGAAGTCGGGCAGCTCGTTGGGGCGGGCCATGAACGTCCGGGTCCAGTGTGCGAACGTGGCCGCGGTGCCGTGCACCGACAGGGCCGCCCGGTGCAGGGCCTTGGCGAGGAACTCGGGCGTCAGCGGGGCCGGCTCGGCAGGCCCGCCGACCTGTTCGACGTGCCACCGGCCGGGTACCTCGGTCGTGCGGTCGAGGTAGGTCTGCCGGACCACGAGACCGGTCGAGTCGGGGGCCAGCGGCAGCCAGTTCGGCCCCTGCTCCTGTGCGCTCGCGATGATCTCGACGGTGCCGTCCGGCGCGGTCACGAGGTCGGCACCGGACAGCTCACCGGTGGAGGCCATCGTGCCGTCCTTGGCGTAGCGGTTGGCCTTCGAGCCGATGCTGAAGTAAGCGATGCTGCCGCACGTCCCGGTGATGCGGTAGGTGCGGTCGCCCCGGATGTTCGCGGACAGGTAGACGTTGTCCGGGTTGTCGGCGCCGATCTTCACCAGGTCGAGCTCGTGGAACCGCGGGAAGTCGGGGTCGGCGTTGTCCAGGCAGGAGTACAGCATCTCGCGGGTCAGCCGGGCGAGGTAGCGGTAGCCCTCCGCGCGGTCGAGCGGGGTGTCCGGCGCCTGCTCCGACAGCACCACCCGGCCTGCCTCCTCCAGCGCCCGGCAGAACCTCGACCACGCCTGATCCGGCACACCGACCTCCCGATTAGAACGTGTTCTAGTTGAAGATACCCGATTCTGGACAACGTTCAACAGGCGCCGAGCGCACGCAGTCCCGCCAGCGCCTCTGCCGTGGCGGGCTCCGGCGTCAGCGCCGTGGTGTCGATCCGGACCTCCGGTCATTTCGGCTCCTCGTGAGGGGAGTCGATGCCGGTGAAGTTCCGCGGCTCACCGCGTCGGGCCTTGCGGTACACGCCCTTCGGGTCGCGCTGCTCCGCCACCGCCGGCGGGGTGTCGACGGAGACCTCGTAGAACTCGTTCTCGACGATGAGGTCCCGTGCCAGCGCGCGCGTTCGGTGCGGAACGGCGAGATGAACCAGACCGGCACGATCAGGCCCGCGTCGACCATCAGCGCGGCGACCTCGGCGATCCGCCGGACGTTCTCCGCCCGGTCGGCGGCGCTGAACCCGAGGGCGGAGCTGAGCCCGTGCCGCACGTTGTCGCCGGTGAGTCAGGAGCGGTTCGCGATCCCCCGCGCGATCTTCAGCTCCACCAGGTCCTGCGGCCGCAACCGCAGCTGGTCCGCCGTCTCCCGCGCCTGGTCCCGGTCACGCTTCAGGATCGCCGCCGCCAGCTCCGGCGAGATCACGGCGAAGTAGCTGTCCGGCGTCACCCACGTCCGGTCCGGTGCCGCGAACGCCAGCGCACCGCCCGATCCGCCCTCGCCGATCAGCAGCGTCGTGACCGGGGCGGACGCCGACGCCACCGCCGTGAACATGTCCGCTATCGCCGGCCCGGCCCCGGCCTCCTCCGCGGCCAGGTCGTTGGCCGCGCCCGGTGTGTCCACCAGCGTCAGCGCCGGGATCGCGAGCCGGTCGGCCAGCCGCACCAGCCGTGCCGCCGTGCGGAAGCCCGCGGGACGGGTGGCCGTGCCGCACTGGGCCGCGAACGCGACGGCAGCGCCCTCGCGGAACCCGAAGCCGCACAGCACACCCGGATCGACGCCACCGCAGCGGTCGCCGCTGATCGGTTCGTACCAGTCGAAGTACGCCGCGAGGTACTCGGCGGCACGGGGACGGTCCGGCGCGCGGGCGTTCTCCACCGCCTCCCAGCCGGTCCGCGGCAGCGTCGCCGAACCCAACGCCGGCGGCACCGCGGCGGGAACGGGCGACGGGGTGGTCAGCAGGCGCAGCCACCGCTCCAGGCGCGGCCGGAGCTCGCCCGGCGGCACCAGCTGGTCGACCGAACCCGCTGCGAACTGCTGGGCCACCGCGTAACCCGGAGGCCGCAACCGCGAGCCCGCGAACCCCACCTGCGCGTCCTCCAGGCCCAGCACGACGTCCGCGCCCGCGCCGAGCGTCGCCCAGCCGCCGCCGGTCGACGGGTCGCGCAGGACCGAGAGGTGCGGCAGGCCGGCGGCGCGGGTCAGGACGAGCTGGCGCGCGATGCGGTGCAGCTGGGTGAGCGCGACGGTGCCCTCCTGCATGCGGCTGCCGCCGGTGGCGACCAGGGACACGACCGGCAGGCGCATCGAGCGGGCGTGGGAGAACGCCTGCTCGATGCGCGTGCCGGTATGGGTGCCCAGCGAGCCGCCGAGGAAGCCGAACTCGAACGCCACGACCACCGCGCGGACGGCACCGATCGACGCGACGCCGCACACGACGGACTCCCGTTCGCCGGTGCGGTCCGCGGCGGCGGTCAGCGAGGAGCCGTAGCCGGGCCACCCCAGCGGACCGTCCGACACCCCGGGCAGGTCGCCGGGCAGCTCGGTGAACGACGTGGTGAGCGCCGCGATCAGCGCCCTGGCCGGTTCACGGCCGGAGGGCACGCTTCATCACCTTGCCCATGTCGTTGCGCGGCAACGACTCCACGAACCGCACCCGCCGCGGGCGCTTGTGCGGGGTGAGCAGCCGGGCGACGTGGTCGGCCAGCTCGCGTTCGGACGGCGCGGCACCGGCCGGCACGACCCAGGCGACGATCCGCTCGCCCAGGTCGTCGTCGGGCTCGCCGGTCACCGCCACCTCCTTCACCGCCGGGTGTTCGAGCAGCGCGTTCTCGATCTCGCCGGCGCCGATCTTGTAGCCGCCGCTCTTGATGATGTCCGTGGCCTTGCGGCCGACGATCCGGTAGTAGCCGTCCGGGTCGCGGGTGCCGACGTCACCGGTGCGGAACCAGCCGTCCGCGAACGCCTCCGCCGTCGCGTCCGGGCGGTTGAGGTACTCGGTGAACAGGTTCGGGCCGCGCACCTGGATCTCGCCGATGGCACCGGTCTCGTCCAGCACGGCACCGCCGTCGTCGACCAGCCGGACCTCCACACCGGCCAGCGGCAGGCCGACCGCGCCGGGTTTGCGGTCGCCGTCGGCGCGGACGCTGGTGTTCATCAGCGTCTCGGTCATCCCGTAGCGCTCCACGACCCGCTGCCCGGTCGCCGCCGCGATGCGTTCGTGGTCGCGCACCGGCAACGCCGCCGAACCCGACACCAGCACCCGCGCACCCCGCAGCGCCGCCGCCAGCGCCGGGTTGTCGCCGACCTCCTCGGCGATGCGGTGGTACATGGTCGGGACGCCGAACATCATCGTGCCGTCACCGGACAACGCCTCGGTGAGCGCGGCGGTCGAGAACTTGCCCAGGTGCACGACGGTCCCGCCGCGCCGCAGCGGCCCGAGCACGCCGAGGATCAGGCCGTGCACGTGGAACAACGGCAACGCGTGCACCAGCACGTCGTCCCCCGTCCACTGCCACGCGTCGGCCACCGCGTCCAACGTGGACGTGATGGCGCGGCGGGGCAGCACCACGCCCTTGGGGGACCCGGTCGTGCCCGAGGTGTAGACGATCAGCGCGGGCGCGTCGTCACCCGGCTCCGCGAACGTCTCGGCGGAAGCACCGCCGAGGGTCACGTCGAGCCGCGGCACCGACCGCAGGCCCGGCGGCAGCTCGACACCCGGCGCCGCGAGCACCGCGGCCGGTGCGCTGTCCGAGACGATGTGCGCCAGCTCCCGTTCGCCGACCTTCGGGTTGAGCGGCACGGCGGGCACCCCGGCGAGCAGCGCCGCGACGACGGCCACGCACGTCTCGATCGTCGAGGTGGCCCAGACCGCCACCCGCGGCAGGCCGGTGAGCCGCTGTGCCAGGGCGCCCGCGCAGGACGCGAGCTCGGCGTGGGTCAGGGCTTGGTCGCCGAAGCGGAGGGCGACGCGGTTCGAGGGCGACGAGAACAAGGCACTCACCAGATTCCGGGGACGACGAGGGCGAGCCAGACCAGCGGCGGCGCCGCCGCGACCATGATCCCGCCGTAGACCATGAGCTGCTTGAAGAACTTGTCGCGGTCCACGTCCTGCGCGCCGGCGAGCACCAGCGCGCCGTTGGTGGAGAACGGGCTGACGTCGACCACGGTCGCCGACACCGCGAGTGCCGCGATCAGCCCGACCGCGCTGACCTCGCCCTGGAGCAGGAACGGCACGGCGAGCGGGATGAGCGCGCCCATGATGCCGACCGACGAGGCGAACGCCGACACGATCGCGCCGATGTAGCAGATCAGCAGCGCGGCGACCAGCGGTGCGCCGACACCGGCCACCGAGTCGCCGGCCCACTTGATCGTGCCCATCGTCTGCAGCACGGCGACGTAGGTGAGGATGCCGCAGATCAGCAGCACGGTCGGCCAGGTGATCTGGTTGATCGCCTGTTTGCTCTGCTCCGGCCACACCACGCTCAGCAGCACCGCCACGGTGATCGCGGCCAGGCCGACGTCGAGGTCGAACACCAGCGCGGCCACGACGAGCGCGACCAGGCCGGCAAGGGTGGCGATCCGCGGCGCGGTGAGGGTGGTCCGCTCCTCGGTCCCACCGCTGTCGCCGGGGACGTCGCCACCACTGCCGGTCCGCACCAGCGCGGGTGTCTCCAGCGGCTGGCGGGCGAGCTTCAGGCCGCCGCACACCACGAACACCACGGCCGCGATGAGCAGGTTCACCACGAGACTGGCCAGGAACAGCACGACCTCGTTGCCCGGCAGGCCTTCCTTGGCCACGATGCCGTTGACGATCGTGCCGTAGATGCTGATGGGGGAGAAGCCACCGGCCTGCGCGCCGTGCACGACCATCACGCCCATGAGCAGCGGGCTGATCCGGTACTTGGCCGCGAAGCCCATGGCGATCGGCGCGATGATCGCCACCGCCGCCGGGCTCACGGCACCGATCGCCGTCAGCACGCCGGTGATCGCGAACATCACCCACGGCATCAGCGCGATCCGCCCGCCGACCACCCGGATCGCCTGGTGCACCAGCCAGTCCGTGGTGCCGTTGGCGCGGGCGATGGCGAACAGGAACGTCACGCCCACCAGTACGACGAACAGGGAACCGGGGAAGCCCTTGAAGATGTCGTCGGCCTCCATGCCGGCGACCAGCGTGCCGACCCCGAAGGCCGCGGCGAACGCGAGCGCGCCCATGTTGACCGACCGGGTCGTGGCGATCACGAACACCACGACCAGCACGAGGATCGAGATCAGTTCGGCGGACATGCGGGGCTCCCGTCGTCGGTGCTGTCCGAGCTGGGCCGGTGGTCCGGGTCAGTGGCCGAGTGGCTCAGCCACTTTCCGCCCGCGGTCCACCGGCTGTCAAGAGGTGGCCTAGTGGCTGAGCCACTTGACCGGTTACCCTGGGCAGATGTCCGAGGCGCTGCGGCCGGTGGTGAAGTCCCGCCTGTACGAGCAGGTGCTCGAACGCCTGCGCGCCCACGTCGCCGAGGCGGGTCTGAAGGCGGGGGACAGGCTGCCGCCTGAACGCGACCTCGCCGCCGGCCTCGGGGTGAGCCGCGCGTCGGTCAAGCAGGCGATCGTGGTGCTGGAGGTACAGGGCCTGGTCGAGGCCCGCCACGGCGGCGGCACCTACCTCGTGCGCGACACCCTCGACGTGGAGCCGGTCGAGCAGCTCGTCGAACGCCGCAAGCGCCTCCCGGACGTGCTGGAGGCCCGCGAGGCCATGGAGACCAAGCTGGCCGAGCTCGCCGCCGAACGCCGCACCGCCGCCGAGCTGGCGGACATCCGGCTGGCACTGGACTTCATGCGCGACGAGATCGCGGACGGCGGTGCCGGCGTGGAGGGCGACCGCCGGTTCCACGCCGCCGTCACCGCCGCGGCGCACAGCGCGCTGCTGGCCGAGTTCATGCGGACCATCGCCACGCAGATCACCGAGAGCCGCACCGAGTCGCTGCGCCAGCCCGGCCGGCCGTCGCGGTCGCTGGCCCAGCACACCGCGATCTACGAGGCCATCGCCGCCGGTGAACCGAAGAAGGCGGCGATGGCCATGCGCAGGCACGTGCGGACGGTCGCGAAGGTCAGGCTCCTGGACTGGGTCCCGGAGGACTGACCGTCAGCGGAGGTCGACCACCACCCGCCGGTGCGCCGACTTCGCCATCGCCTGCACGGTGCGCGTGGTGCCGTCGGCCCTGTGCACGACGACGGTCCAGTCCCGCTGGGACACCTTGCCGGGGAACCAGCCGCGCGCCGGGTCGATCGTCACCTTCCCGTCCTCGTGCTTGATGCGCGTGCGCGCGGACAGCTTGCGGTCGTCGTCCTCGTAGAGCGAGAACTCACCGCGAGCGCCTTCCGTGACGTGCACGGTCAGCGCGTCGGCCTTGTTCTGCACGTGGTTGGCGACGTTCCCGGTGCGCTCCACCAGCAGGCCGCCCGAGCGCAGGAACACCGGCATGGTGTCGAGGCCCGCGCTCACCGTCGCCCAGGTGTTGCCCTGGTACACCCGGCCGGTGAAGTAGTCGGTCCACTGGCCCGGCGGGAACCACACCCGCGTCTCGCCGACCTCACCCGGGGTGGTGATCGGTGCGACCAGCATGTCAGACCCCAGCAGGAACTGCGTGTCCACGGTGGAGTACGCCTCCGGGCTGCTCGGGTACTCCAGGTACGCGGGACGCACCATCGGCACACCGGTCCGGTTGGCCTGCTCCGCCAGCGTGTAGAGGTAGGGCACGAGCCGTTCGCGCAGGTTCAGGAACTTCGTCGCCGAGGCCTGCGCCGCCGGCCCGTACTGCCACGGCAACCGGTCGCCGTGGTTGCTGTGCAAGCGGGTGATCGGCTGGAACGCGCCCAGCTGCACCCACCGCGCGTACAGGTCGTCCGGCAGCTTGGTGGTGTGGCGGAGCTGGCCGTTGTCGAGGTAGGTCTCCGAGCCGCGCAGCCCGGTGGTGTCGTTGTGACCGCCGATGTCGTGGCTGATGTTCGACATGCCGGTCGCCACGCCCTCCGCTGAGGTGAGGCCGATGGTGCCCTTCATCGCACCCCACGTCGACGAGGTGTCGCCGGTGAAGTGCAGGGTGTGCCGCTTCTCCGCCCACGGACCGGTCGGCAGCGGGCCGGACCCGCTGTAGCCGCCCGCCTGCAGCGAGCCGTAGCCGCGGGAGAACGCGAACCCGCGGTCCAGGGTGGACAGCTTCGCGTACTCCTCGTTGATCAACGTGTCCGGCGTGACGCCGCGTGCCGACGAGCCGGAGCCGTCGCAGCACCAGTCGAGCCACCAGAAGTCCGTCTTCATCGGCCGGTGCAGGTCCAGGTACGCGCGCAGCTGGTCGGGGTCCGCCCAGTCGAACGCGTAGCTGTCGACACCGCCGCGGCTGCCGTTCTTCGCCAGCTTGCCCTTCGCGGTGGCCTGGGCCTGCGCGAAGTCGGGGTCGTCGGCCTGGATGCTCGGGTGGATGTTCAGCGTGCTGTGCAGGCCCTGCCCGTGCACCCAGTCCTGGAAGTCGGCCGGGAACTTCGCCGGGTCGACCCGCCAGCCGTTCCACGCGTTGTGCGCCTTGAAGTCCGTGTCGATCACGAGGACGTCCAGCGGCACGCCGTTCGCGCGGAACGCGGGCACGATCCGGTCTCGGAAGTCGGCCGCGGTCCGGTCGATGTACTCCGAGTACCAGACGCCGTAGGCCCAGCTCGGCAGCAGCTTCGGGCCACCGGTCAGCGTCGCCAGGTCACCCAGCGCCGCCTTGTAGTCCTGGCCGTAACCGAAGACGTACCCGTCCTGGTAGGGCTGTGCGCCCCGGTCCGGCCGCACGGCCCTGGTGGCGAGAGCGGAGGTCGTGTCGTCGAGCAGGTACCAGCCGTCGCGGTGCAGCAGACCGGCGTACAGCCTCGGCGGGCCGTCGTTGCCGGAGTAGCCGTCGAGCGAACGCCGGTAACCGCCGAGCTGGAGGTGCTGCGACGTCGAGGCGATCCCGATGGTGTCGAGGTTGACGTGGCAGCCGGTCGCCGGGCACGTGACGGCGAGCTCCGAGCTGCCCGCCGGCAACGGCACCTGCGCCGTCACCGTGCCCCAGGTCGCCCAGTTCGCCGTGGCCGGCAACGAGACCGCCGTGCCGTTGACGAACACCGTGCGCGCCTCGTGCTTGCCGTCGCCGCCGACGCCGTTGGCGTAGCGCAGCTGGACCGCGTGGGTGCCCGCCGCCGGGACCCCGCTGATCCGCTGCGTCACGCTCCTGCCGCCGACCAGCTCGGCGACGAACCCGGTGCCCGCGTACCCGGCGTGCTCGTCGGCGATGTCGGCGTCGGTCACGCCGTTCTCGGCCTCGCAGGTGGTGCCGAACCGGCACTCGTCGGTCGCCCGCTGCGTCGGGAACGCCTGGCCGGCTGTGAGGACCGCGAGGCTGTCAACGTTGACATTGCCGGAGTCGCCCGCTCCTCGCGTCAGTGCGACGCGGTGCTCGCCGGCGGTGAGGTCGACTTCGGTCTCGGCCAGCTGCCAGTCCCGCCAGTCCGCGGTCCTGGGCAGCGTGACCTGCTTCGGCGCCTTGCCGTCGACGCCGATCCCGAGCGTGCGGCTCTCGTGCCTGCCGTCACCGCCCTGCCCGTTGGCGTAGCGCACGACGATCCGGTGCTTGCCCGCCGCGGTGGCGCGGACGGTCGCCGTGACGCCGTTGTTGAGGTACTGGAACCCGGCTGCGAACCCGCTGCCGGTGTGACCGGGGTGGTCGGCCGCGATCAGCAGGCCCTCGCGCTGCTGGTCCTCGACCTCGCAGAGCTGCCCGGTCGCGCACACGACCCGCCGCCACGGGGACGCGGTCGTGCTCGCCGTCTTGACCTCCAGGTTGTCCGCGCGGAACGGCCCGGAGTCGACCCGGTAGCGCAGCGTCATCGCCGAGGTGGTGATGACCAGCCAGCCGTTCTCGGTGCGCGAGCGGTAGGCAGTGCGGGGGAAGCCGGCGCGGTTTACAACGTTGTAAGTGGCCGCGTTCTCGAAGCGGCGGTCACCGGCGTACTCGGTGCGCACCAGGGTGGGGGAGAGGACCTGGAACCTGGCCTGCCCGGACACGACCGTGTCCGTCGGCTGTGCGGTCGCCGGAATCGGCAGGACCAGGCCCAGTAGTGCCAGCAGAGGTAGTGCTGTCGTGCGTTTCCGCATCGGGTCTCCTCGTTGACAACGTTGGCGTGCGAGGGTCGTTCAGGTTCTTGCACACACCCTGGCCTGCCGGGGTGGACCGATCAAGAGGGAATTCGGCCTGACATGATGCCGCCGTGCGCACAGCGGAAGCGATCTTGCGGGACACCGGCTGGGACGACCTGGAACACGCCTGCGGTCCCGCCTCCGACGCCCCCGGTCGGCTGGCGGCCCTGCTCAGCGAGGACCCGGAGGCCTGCGGAGACGCCCTCGGCTTCCTCGACTCGGCGCTGCTGCACCAGGGTTCGGTCTGCTCGGCGACTCTCCCGGCCGCCGAGCTCGTGGCCGCGGTCCTCGACGACCCGCGCGTGGGTGTCCCGTGTGAGAGCGCTCTGCCGTGGGATGAAAGGGAACGCCCGCTGCGCGCCGCTCTGCTGGAGTGGCTCGGCGCGTTCGCGGAGTCGGTGACGTGGGACGACGAGGACGAGGACGACGAAGAGGACGAGGACGACCCGTGGGTGGCCGGCCGGCTCCTCCTGCCGGACCTCTTCGACCGGGTCGCGCCGTTCCTGGACGACACCGACCCCGCCGTGCGCTAGGCGGCCACCGGTGCCGTGGCGCACCTGCTCCAGGCCGACGAGCTCGCCGACCGGCGGGGCGCCGTGGCCGACCGGTTGCTGCGTGCGGCGCAGGACGCGTCCCCGGCGGAGCGCGCGGGCATCGCGCTGAGCCTGGGCGGCTGGGGCATCCCGGCCCTGCTGACCGACGACCACCCCGGCGTGCGGGCGTGCGCGGCCGTCACCACCGCGCACGACGGCGATCCCGCGGCGCTCGCGGAGGTCCGGGCGGCGTTGCGCGACCCTGAGGCAGCCGACGACCTGCTCGGCGAGCACCCGCCCCAGCTGGAGGGAAAGCTGCGGTTCCAGCTGGTCGCGGCGCTGTTGCGGCGCACGACCGAGTTCGACCAGATCGCCGACGAGGCCGTGGCGGTCGCCCGGATGACCAACGAGTACACGGTGGACGCGGACTGGGGACCGCTGCTGCTCAGGGCGTTCCGCGGCGGTCCAGGTGATCGGCTCTCCGAGGCGCAGCGGCGCTTTCTCGGCGCGGTGGTGGACAACGACCGCTGCTGGGGCTCGATCGCGAACCGGGTGCTGTGGCTGCGCAGGGCCGGTCTGCCCGCCGACCGCGACGGGCTGCGCGCACTGCTCTGATCGGCCGTGGCGGGCAAGGGCCTGACCTCACCACCGTGCAGCGGCTGGTCAGGCGGAGTCCCGCCTGATCAGCGGAGCGGCGCCCAGGGCCGTCTCCAGCTGCTCCCAGCGCGTCACCAGGTCCGACATCATCACCATGAGCACGTCGGGGAACGCGTACAGGAAGCTCTGGTACCGGTAGTGGTCCAGGTAGTACACGACCACGTCGTCGGTCAGCGCCGTCGCGGACGTGGTGCGGGCGTTGAAGAACAGGTCGTGGTGGCCGAGCAGCGCGCCCCTGCCCAGCCGCGCGCGCTCGTAGATGCCGCCGAAGTCGACCTCGACCTCACCGGCGCGCACCAGGAACACGCCGTGGGCCGGGTCGTCCTCGCGGAACAACCGGTCACCGGCGCCGAACGGGATCTCGTCGAACATCGACGCCAGCGTCTCCAGTTCGGCGTCGGCCAGCGCGGTGAACAGGCGGACGCCGTGCGGGTCGGTGCTGTCGCGCAGGCACGCCACCCGTTCGGTCAGCTCGGGCTCGCTCAGGTGCGTCATCCGCATCCGCACGAACCGCAGCATCCGGTCGACGTTGCGCGTCTGGCGGCGCGGCGTGCCGGCGCTCGGCGGTGCGAACAGCGTCGCGTCACCGCTGATCCTGGCTGCCTCGCGCCGCCCGGACTCGTAGGCGCTGTGCACGCAGCCCCAGTGGTAGGGGTTCGTGCCCTCGCCGGCGAAGTGCAGCCAGTCGCCGACCGGTTCGGCGAGCGCGGCGACGTCCTTCGACGACGAGCCGACGCCGATGCACGTGTAGGAGCCGCGGGCGAACGGGTCGGCCGTCCACGCCGTGCGCGAGATGTGCTGCGGTGCGGGCACGTCCGGGCCGAAGACGTCCCGCACCACCGTGGTCGCGTACGCCTCGACGTGCTCGTCGGTCCACGTCTCCAGCTCCCGGCCCAGCGACGCACCGAGCAGCATCACCAGGATCGGCTTGCCGTGCGACTTCCACATGCTGATGACGACGGTGGGGTAGCGGTCGGTGTCGCGGCACAGGTAGCCGAACACGTACTGGTCGCGCGGCCAGAACGGCTCCGGGTAGTGCAGCGCGATCTTGTTGAGCGTGCCGAAGCCGAGCTTGTCGATCGCCGTCCGCTTGTCGCGGGGCAGCGGCGGGTCGAACCGCACCGCCCGCGCCTTGAGGACGCCCAGCGGCAGCGTCACCAGGACCCTGTCCGCTTCGAACACCCCCTGCCCCGTCGTGACGCGGCCCGGTTCGACCAGCGAGACCACGTGGCCGAGCCGCACGTCCAGCCCCTCGGCCAGAGCGTCCACAACGGACTGGTAACCCCGGTGCAACGTGCTGTCGCCGTAGCCGTACACCAGGTAGCCCTCCTCCCAGTGCTGGAGCGACAGCCGGTCCGGGTCCTCCGCCGCGTCCTCGCGCAGCAGCACGTTGAGGTGGTAGCGGACCGCCTGCTCGTCCTCGGCGGACAACGCCCTCCCGGCGAGGACCTCGCGCAACGCCTGGCCGAGCGCGACGTCGGGCAGCTCGTCCCTGCGGGCGAGCGCGGCGCGCTGTTCGAGCTCGTGCAGCACGTCGTCGGCCAGCTCCAGCGTGCGGCTCTTGTAGCGGTGGCCCACGACCCGGTTGTCCGCGCCGAACAGGTCGAGGCTGTCGAAGCCGCCGGTGTAGGCGCTGTCGCCGCCGACGTAGCTGTACGGGATGCCCAGGTCCTCGACCAGCTCGGTGACCGGGTTGCCGTCGGTGCCGTGGATCCAGTGCGCGCCCAGGTCGACGCCGTGCCCGTCGGTCCAGATCCGCCCGCCGACCCGGTCGCGCGCCTCCAGCACCGTGACCCGGTGCCCCCGGTCGTGCAACGCGCGCGCCGCGGCCAGCCCCGCCATACCCGCTCCGACCACGACCACGCTGGCTCTCTCCGGCATCGCACGATTGTGCGGTCGGTGGGTTGAGCCCGAACATTCCTCGATCGTGTACTTGCGTCGCAGGTCTTGCCGATACAGCAAGTTCTCGTGCCAGAACGGCCGGTCCGCCACAAAACTCCCCGGCATGATCCGCGCTCTCGTCCTCGTCCTGGCCCTCGTCACCGCCTGCGCCTCACCACCCGCCGAAGTCCCCGAGCACGCCGCTGTCACCCACGACGACCCGGTCTTCTCCCGCACGTTCCAGCACGGGTTCGCCGACGTCGACGGCATCCGCATGCACTACGTGACCGGCGGCGAGGGCACCCCGGTCGTCCTGCTGCACGGCTGGCCGCAGACCTGGTACGGGTGGTGGGAGGTCATGCCCGCGCTCGCCGAGCACCACACCGTCTACGCCGTCGACCTGCCCGGCCTCGGCGACAGCACCGGCACGCCGGCGAGCTACGACAAGGCCACCCTCGCGCGTTACGTCCACACCCTGATGACCCGGCTCGGCGTCCGCGACGCCACCGTCGTGGGCCACGACCTCGGTGCCGCCGTCGCCTTCCAGTACGCCGCGCAGTTCCCCGCCGACACCGCCCGCCTCGGCTACCTCGACCTGCCCCTGCCCGGTCCCGCCGTCGACGCCGCCGCCTACCGCTCCCTGAGCTGGCACATCGCGTTCCACATGCAGCCCCGCGTGCCCGAGGCCGTGGTGGGCAACGACGTCCGCGACTACCTCGCCCTGTTCTACCCGCAGGTCTCCTTCGGCGGCAGCGCGTTCGGCGGCACCGCGGACCGCTCGCCGTTCACCGCCGCCGAGATCGACGAGTACGCCCGCACCTACCGCAGGCCCTCGGCCCTGTCCGGCGGCTTCGACCTGTACCGCACCCTCGACCGCGACGTCCGCGACACCACGGCGACCGCCCCCGTCGCCACGCCCGCACTGGTGCTCGCCGCGCAGGGACAGGTCGAGGCCATCCGCGGCACCGCGGCGACCAGGATGACGAACATCGTGCGGGCGGTGGACGTTCCGCGGGCCGGGCACTGGCTGGTGGAGGAGAACCCGGAGTTCGTGACCGCGGAGCTGCTGCGGTTCCTGAAGAGCTGACCACGGGAAATCGGTGGGAACGGGGAGCGGTGGCGTGGTCGAATGCGCCGGTGACCAGCAAGCGCTCCTCGACCACCGTCCGGACCCGGCACCACGCGCACCTCACCGCGCCACGACCCGGCGCCGTGCTGAAGTCGGTGTCCGCGGGCCCGTCGGGCGAGGCCGTGGCGCTGTGGGTGGCGGCCGGTGACCTGCCGGAGGGCGCAGGACCCGCCAGCAGGGTGAAGCCCTCGGTGCCGGCCCACGTGACCGTGCACCAGCCGGACCAGGTGCTCACCGTCCGGCTCGCCGGCCTGAAGGTGGACTTCCCGTCGGTGCAGCCGTTGCCCGGCGGCCGCTTCCTGGTGGTGGGTGCGCGGTGCCGGTGGCGGAAGAACGACCCGGAGCGCAACGCGTTCGTGTACGACGCCACCGGCGCGGTGGAGGCCGCGCACACCTTCGGCGACGGAATCGAGCACGTGCAGGCCACGCGCGACGGCGAGGTGTGGGTGGCGTACTTCGACGAAGGCGTCTACGGCAACTTCGGCTGGGGCGAAGCGGACTCCCCGGCGCCCGTCGGGTCCTGCGGGCTGATCCGGTTCTCCGCCGACCTCACCCGGCAGTGGCGGTACCCGTCGCACTGGGAAGACGAGTGGGGTGCCATCAGCGACTGCTACGCGCTCAACGTCGGCGACAGCGCGGCGTGGGCCTGCTACTACACCGACTTCCCGGTGGTGCGGATCGACGACGACGCCGTGTCCGGGTGGCACAACGAGGTGCGCGGCGCGAAGGCGCTCGCCGTGGCCGGTGACCGCATCGCCCTGTACGGCGGGTACGGACCGGACCGCCATCGGCTCGTCGTGGGGGTGCTGGCGAACGGCCGGGTCGAGGTGACCGGGAAGTTCCGGCTGGTCCTGCCCGACGGCCGGTCGCTGCCCAGGACGGCCGAGGTCGTCGGCCGGGGCTCGGACCTGCACGTGTTCGCGGGGGACGAGTGGTCGCGGCTCGGCGTCGAGGACATCGGGCGGTGACGGCGCGGGACGGTGGACCCGTGGACACGACCGAGGTTCTCGGTGCCGTGGCACATCCGGGCGGTCTGCTGGTGCACCGCCCGGAACTCGTCGTGGGCGTCGTGCGCGCGATCTCCACGCCCTGGGCCCTGGAGATCGAGCTGCAGGCCCGCCGTCCGCTCGACCACCGCGGCGCGGCCGAAGTCGCACCCCGCCGGTTGCTGCCCGCACACGACGAGGGCGTGGACCTGCGCGTGGCCTGGCTCGACGAGACCGGGCACGCGCACTGGGAGTACGCCCTCTCGTCGTGGTCCGACAGCGGCGACCACGTGGGCGGCACCTCCGGCCATCGGGTCGTGTTCCGCTTCCCGCCGGTGTTCGACGAGATGTCGCTCGTCCTCGCGTGGCCGGAGATCGGCTTCCCCGAGACAATCGTTCGCCTGCCGCTGCCGGACCGGGCCACCGTCGAGCGGACCACCACCTCGATCTGGCGGGCACCGCTGGACGTCCGGCCCCTGCCGCAGGGCCTGACCCACCACGTCGCACCGCACCACGACGCACCGGCCCTCGAAACGGGCACGATCGCCGCGCCACCGCTCGTGCTGCACCGCCGCGTCCACCGCGCCGCCGTGGTGCTCACCCGGTTGACCGTCGTGGGTCCCGTGCTGTCCGCGGAGCTGCTCTGCGTCGCCAGGGGCCACGCCGCTGACGTGGTCAACGAGCACGCCTTCTCCGATCGGCAGGACACAGCGCCGGACGACCCGGCCCGGGTCCGGACGAGTGGCCCCGGCGCCGCCGTGGCGGTCGTCCAGGGGAGCGGGGCGTTCTGGGTGCGGCGGGGGGAGCTGGTCGCCTCCGGTGGCGACCAGACGTTCTCCTGCCTCCAGCAGCTCGTCCTGCGGCGCCCGGAGGACGGGTGGCTCGACCTGGTGGTCGCGTGGCCGCTCGCCGGGCTCGGCGACGTGCTGGTGCGCGTCCCGCTCACCTCTGCCTGAAAGGTCGTCGTTTCCGCCGGTTCAGGCGAAGTGCGTACCGGCAGGTTCACACGACCGTGTGAAGGATTTGATCTTGGCGCCCGTCGTGCCCCACTCTGCCGCAATCCGACGACGTTGCGAGCGAGAGGTGCCATGGAGCACGAGGCGAACTGGTTCAGGGGCGCTGTCTTCTACGAGGTCCTGGTCAGGGCCTTCAGCGACTCCAACGGCGACGGCACCGGCGATCTGCGCGGCCTCGCGTCCAAACTGGACTACCTGGAGTGGCTCGGTGTCGACTGCCTGTGGTTGCCGCCGTTCTACGCCTCGCCGTTGCGTGACGGCGGGTACGACATCAGCGACTTCCGTGCGGTGCTGCCGGAGTTCGG
>NZ_JBVJRA010000029.1:0-40535 GCF_055608075.1 Lentzea sp. NPDC036949 | reverse complement strand
AGGTACGACAAAGCAAAAGAGGCCGTCTATGCGACGACCTCTCCGCGTGTGCTTAGCGTACGTGTCCGAGGGGGGACTTGAACCCCCACCCCCTTGCGAGGACTAGCACCTCAAGCTAGCGCGTCTGCCATTCCGCCACCCGGACCGGTGTGGCTGAAGCATATACGCCCCCAGAACGCCCCCTGAACCAGGGGGCACGCAACGCCGGCACGCCCGCCTACGATCGGGGCCGCACAGGCGCGTGGACAGCGAGGAGGACGGCCGGTGAAGGTCATCGTCGAGGCCGACGGGGGGTCGCGGGGCAATCCCGGGCCTGCCGGGTACGGGGCCGTTGTCCGCGACCACCGGAGCGGGGAGACGCTGGCCGAGCGCAAGGGGTTCGTGGGGGTCGCCACCAACAACGTGGCCGAGTACCAGGGGCTCATCGCGGGGCTCAGGGCTGCGGCGGAGGTCGGGGCCGGGGTCGTCGAGGTGCGGATGGACTCCAAGCTGGTCGTCGAGCAGATGTCGGGGCGGTGGAAGATCAAGCACCCCTCGATGCAGCCGTTGGCGCAGGAAGCGCGGCAGGTGGCGCAGGAGTTCGACCGGGTCTCGTACGAGTGGATTCCGCGGGAGCGCAACCGGCAGGCTGACCGGCTTGCGAACGAAGCCATGGACGAGGCGCAAAAGCCTCAGGAACCCCGAAAGCCCTCCCAACCGGTCCAAGTCAAAGCCGAAGGCGACAAGCAGCCGCACTGGAGTGGAGCCACGGGCGAGCCCACGCGGCTGATCCTCCTGCGGCACGGGCAGACCAGGTTGAGCGTCGAGCGCCGCTACTCCGGCCACGGCGACCACCCGCTCACCGAGTTGGGGCTGGAGCAGGCGGCCAAGGCCGCGCAGCGGCTGTCCAAGGTGGAGGACGTCGCGGCGGTCGTGTCGTCGCCGTTGCAGCGGGCCGCGCAGACCGCGCGGGAGGTCGCTGACGCGGTCGGGCTTGAGGTGGTCACCCATCAGGGGCTCATCGAGACCGATTTCGGCGCGTGGGAGGGGCTGACGTTCGCGGAGGCGGCGCAGCGGGACCCCGACGTGCACCGGCGGTGGCTGGGGGACACGAGTGTCCAGCCGCCGCAGGGGGAGAGTTTCGACCAGGTGCACGCGCGGGTGCGGAAGGCGCGCACGGACCTGATTGCCAAGTACGGCGGCAAGACGCTCGTGGTCGTGAGTCACGTCACGCCGATCAAGACGTTGCTGCGGCAGGCGTTGGACGTCGGGCCGCAGTTCCTGTTCCGGATGCACCTGGACCTGACCGGCGTCTCGATCGCCGAGTTCTACCCGGACGGGCACGCGTCGGTGAAGTTGATCAACGACACGTCACACCTGGGCTGAAGCTAGGAACGGCGGCGGTGCACCGCCAGGGCGACCGCCGCCGCGACCAGGGCGCCGCTGAGGGCCAGCACCTCGACGTCGGGGAGGGTGGAGGGGTCCGCGGATGCCTCTGCCGGTGGTCCGGTGTCGAGCAGCAGGAAGGTGAAGACGGCCAACAGGAGCACGACGCCGAACAGCTTCACGGTTCCCCTCCCGGAGTGGTCAGCCGGCCTTGCGCAGGTGGGGCGTCAGCGCCGTCATGAACCGGTCCGCCGCGGCCTCCAGCGCCGTGGTCGCCGCCGGGGTGCCGACGTTCTGGTCCAGCACGAACTCGCCGCGCACCACGTGGTCCGCGCCCTTCGAGGCGAGCAACGGGTGCAGCGCGTAGTCCATCGCCACCAGGAACCCCTGGCTGCCGCCGGTCGCGAGCGGCAGGACGGCGCGGCCGCGCAGCGCCTTCTTCGGCAGCAGGTCCAGCAGCGCCTTGACCAGGCCGCTGTAGGCCGCGCGGTAGACCGGGGAGGCGACGACGACGCCGTCGGCGGAGAGCACGGAGCTCACGGCCGCGGCGATCTTCGGGTCGCGCAGGTCCTCGGTGAGCAGCGACAACGTTGGCAGCGCGCGCACGTTCAGGTGGGTCACGCGGTGGCCGGCGGCCTCCAGCAGCGCGGCGACGCAGGACACGACGAGACCGGTGGGCGCGGCGGGGGACGGCGCGCCGGAGATGATCAGCAGCTCGGACACGGCAGGGCACTCCCTGAGATCGCGGACGTGGGCGGTGGCGGTCTCAGCGGCAACACAGGCTGGCTGCCACGCGGCCGTAGTCGACGTGGCGACGTCGTGTCATGGGTGTGAGTGAAGCAACGTTCGGACCAGTGGACAACCGCTCCCAGCCGCTGGGATATCCTGGTGGACGCGGATGAGTCGGCAGGGCGGCCGCGGCGGGAGACCGTCGAGGAAAGTCCGGACTCCACAGGGCAGGGTGGTTGTTAACGGCAACCAGGGGCGACCCTCGGGACAGTGCCACAGAGAACAGACCGCCTCGGCCCACGGCCGGGGTAAGGGTGAAACGGTGGTGTAAGAGACCACCAGCGCCCCAGGTGACTGGGGCGGCTAGGTAAACCCCACCCGGAGCAAGGCCAAGAGGGCGCCTGACCGAAAGCGACGGCGCCTGCGCGAGCGTTCGAGGGCGGCCCGCCCGATGCTCGCGGGTAGGCCGCTAGAGCCTGTCGGCGACGGCAGGCCGAGATGGATGGCCGCCGAGCGGGGCGTGAGCCCCGTGAACAGGATCCGGCTTACATGCCGGCTCATCCGCCTGTATTGATGGACGCATGCTTTCTCACCTGGAGTGCGCCCGGTGCGGCCGTGAGCACGACGCCAACGCCGTCCAGAACCTCTGCCACTCCTGCGCCTCGCCGCTGCTGGCCCGCTACGACCTGACCCGCGTCACCCGGCCGACGGCCGAGAACTCGCTGTGGCGCTACCGCGACGTGCTGCCGGTGTTCAGCCCGGACCCGGCGTTCAGCCTCGGCGAGGGCATGACCCCGCTGGTGCCGCTGCCGGCGCTGAGCCGGGCGCTGGACGCGAACGTCATCATGAAGGACGAGTCGCTCGTGCCGACCGGGTCGTTCAAGGCCCGCGGCGCGGCCGTCGGCGTCGCGAAGGCCAAGGAGCTCGGCATCAAGGGCATCAAGATGCCGACCAACGGCAACGCGGGCGCCGCCTGGGCCCTGTACGCGGCCCGCGCCGGGTTGCGCAGCGTCATCGCCATGCCCGAGGACGCCCCGCTGATCACCCGCGAGGAGGTCGCGGCGAGCGGTGCCGAGCTGCGGATCGTGCCCGGCACCATCGCCGACGCGGCCAAGGCCCTCGCCGACGTCGACCTGTTCGACGCGTCGACCCTCAGGGAGCCCTACCGGATCGAGGGCAAGAAGACGATGGGCTACGAGATCGTCGAACAGCTCGGCTGGCGGGTGCCCGACGTGATCGTCTACCCGACCGGCGGCGGGGTCGGCCTGATCGGGATCTACAAGGCGCTGCAGGAGATGCGCGAGCTCGGCTGGATCAGCGAGAAGCTGCCCAGGCTGGTCGCCGTGCAGGCGACGGGCTGCGCGCCGGTCGTGCGGGCGTTCGTGGAGGGCGCGGAGGAGTCGGTGTTCTGGGAGGGCGCCCACACCGCCGCGTTCGGCATCAACGTGCCGAAACCGCTGGGGGACTTCATCATCCTCGAAGCGCTCCGGCAGACCAACGGCACCGCGGTCGCCGTCACCGACGAGCAGATCGAGGCCGACCGCGCCGAGTGCGCCCGGCTCGAAGGCGTGTTCCTGTGCCCGGAGGGTGCCGCGACCGTCAGCGCCGTCAGGCAGCTGCGCGCGGACGGCTGGCTCCAGCCGGCCGACGAGGTGGTCGTGCTCAACACCGGTGCGGGCGTCAAATACCCGGGGATCCGCCTCTAAGTACGCGCAGGCCCTGAGGGCGTTACAGAAATGCGGCCGTTCGAGTGGTGCGCCGGCCCCGGTTCACCACTCCCGGTATCACGGCCCGCACGCCCCCATCCTCCTGTCAGACGGTCGGCCCCTGCAGCCGGCCGTACCACCGAGGAGGGGGAACAAGACGATGCAACGCAAGCTGACCGCGGTGCTGGCCCTGTCCAGCCTGATCACCGCGGGAGCCGCGGGCACCAGCCTCGCCGCAGAGGCGGAGCTGCCCGTGTACGGGGTGACGAGCTCCGGGCTCGACCAGGAGCAGGCGCAGAAGCTGCAGAGGGCGTTGGGGCTCAAGGACGTCGCCAGGTCCGAGAGCGGTGAGGTGGCGTTCGCCGACGAGCAGCGCTACCTCCAGGTCCCGACCGTCGACAAAGGACGGGGCAAGGAGGACGAGGACGGCAACGAGACCACGCAGTCCGCACTGGACCTGGAGGCCCTCAAGCGCATCCAGACCGTCCCGACCGACGTGGCCGTGAAGCGCGTCCAGGAGGCGCTGCGCTCCGCCGGTGTGCTGCCGGACAACGCCACGCCGACCGCCCGGCACACGACGTTCGAGCTCGCGGACGCCAACGGCCGCACCGGGCTCACGCAGAACCTCGACACGTCGGTGTCGTACACGTTCGACCTCGGCGGCATCCCGCTGGAGGGCGAGGGCGCGAACATCCGCGTCGCGTTCGACGCGCAGGGCGTCACGGCGCTCAGCCACGCCGCCCGCACGTACGAGAAGACCGGCAGCGTGAAGGTCAACGACCTGGCCCACGGCCTGAAGCTGTGCCAGAGCTACCTCGGCGCCGAGGTGAAGCCGGACGTGAACTACGTCTACGCGGCCCCTGCGCTCGGCGAGAAGGTCGACCGGGTGGAGCCGTCGTTCCGCTGCACCGGCCGCAACGCCGACGGCGGCGCACCGCAGGCCATCATCCTGCCCGCGGTGGTGGGCGCGGAGATGCCCGCCCCGCAGCCGCCGCAGACCCCGCGTCCCGAGCAGCAGCTCAAGGCGCAGCGCGCCGGCACCCAGGTCGGCAGCGAGGGCACCGGCAACTGCTCCGGCCTGCCCAACACCCCGGCCAACATCGGCTCGTTCAACTCCGAGGCGAGCAGCCACGGCATCACCCGCGACTTCAGCTGGCTCGACCACAACGCCTGGGAGAGCGACTTCAAGGACCCGGTGTTCCCCGGCGGTGACGACACCAACTGGGCCGACGACGTCGACCTGACCTACTGGCAGGGCCACGGTTCCGGCACCGGCTTCTACTTCACCGGCTGCTCCAACCACAACGACACCAAGCTCGCCAACACCGAGGCGCGCTGGGGCAACAACGACGTCGAGTGGATGAGCCTCTTCACCTGCCTGATCCTGGAGACGAACACCGGTGGCCAGACGTGGGGCCAGCGCTGGGGACAGGCGTTCCGCGGCCTGCACCAGATCAACAGCTTCACCACGATCAGCTACAACTCCTCCAACCACGGCGGCAAGTACGGCCACTACCTGTGGCGCTCGCCGTTCCTGTGGTGGAACAAGCCGATGAAGGTCCGCGACGCGTGGGCGCAGGCCAGCATCGACACCCAGCCCGCGTCCGTCGAGTGGGCGACCATGGGCGTGTACCTGGGCGCGTCCGGTGGGTACGGCAACTTCAACGACTACTTCTGGGGCAAGGGCTCCGTGGGTCCCGACTACGCCTCGACCGGCATGTTCTGGCGGATCCGCGGCGGGTCCTGACCCTGCCCGGCACACCGGTGGGAGGCCTGGCGACTGCGGTCGCCGGGCCTTTCCGGCGTGCTCAGCGCTTCGCCGGCCGCCCGGACGGCATCCGCAGCACGGGCCGGAACGGCTCCCCGCCGTTGTACAGCTCCTCCAGTTCTGTCACGTACGCCAGGACAGCCGGGTTGACGATGTCCGCGAGCGAGCGCACCCCGGCCTGCGGTTCGTACGACGCGAGGTACGTGGCCGCCGCACGGGCGCGCTCCAGCACCGAACGGTCGAAGTTGATCGTCCGCTGGACCCGGCGCCGGGATTGCGGGCCCGTCCCGGTAGGCTGGGGAACGCCTGGAGCACTAGGGGAGGCTGTGATTCCGTCCACACTTCCGTCCGGCACGAGGTCAGGTTCGAGCATGGGCGAATCTCCTCGGAGTCGTCGCTTCGGGGCGTACGCGCGGCGGAGCCGCGAACCGGCCGTTCAGCGCATCCACCCTGGATGGACACGTGCGCGGTTTTGAGACGCACGCACTGTGTGTGACCAGGGCGTTCGCAGTCGGGTGAACCTTGCCAGCGACGGAGAGAATCTTGGTCCTGGTGTTCCCCACTGACGTCTCCTCAGTGATGATGTGTCGGCCAGATTAGACGTAATTCGCCGCCCGGGGAACGCCCAGATGATCTGCAGCCAGCTCCACTTGCTCCACACGCCGTGACGAACTCGTGTTCTACTCGTAGCGCAAGCCCGAGCGCACTCAGGAGTACCTAAATGACCGCCATGGAACTGGTGACACTCGCTCAGCAGCAGCCGACGGTGCCGGGCACAAACAACATCCGCGACTGGATCCTGGGCAACATCGTTCCCCTGCTCCTGCTCACCGTCGCGTTGCTGCTGCTCTGGCTGGGTGGCGGCAAGGGCGACAACGCGGGTGTCATGCGCCGCCTCGGTGGTGTGATCGTCGCACTGGCCATCATCGGCCTCGCGGTCACGACCGACGCGGGCAAGAACATCGGGCAGTGGCTCGCCGGTTTGTTCGTCGGAGGCTGACGCGTGCGGGTTCGCACTGACGACGAGGTCTACCGGGTCGACGCCGTCTGGCTGGGCCCGCCGAAAGCGACCTTCCCCTGGCGTGCGCGCTACGTCGCGTGGGGCGTCGGGATCGTCGTTTTCCTCGTCGTACTCACGATCGAGCGCCAGATGGGCATCGGGTTCGGGTTCTTCTCGACCGCGTGGGCCCTCGTCGCCACGATCATCCTGACCAGGTTCATCACCCAGCGGATCAGCCACGAACGGCCGCTCACGGCGGTCATGTCGATGTGGGTCCGCGAGCTCACCGCACCTCGAGAACGCACGGCCAGCACCGGCGGGGCGGCCAGTGCCGCCCGGATCCGGGTCAGCTCGCAGCGCCCTCGTCCCAAGTTGAGCAAGAAACAACGGGCGAGACAGCAGGCCCAGAACCGCCGGACGTCAGCCACGCGCAAGAAGGAGGTTCGCGGTGTTCGGACGCCGGCGAGACCGTGATCGTCGCTCCGCCCAGCACATCGCGCAGCACGCGGCCGCGGACCCGCGCGACCGCGACCGGGCCGCGTACTCCAAGCGCGGCCGCCGCCTGCCCGGCGAGCAGGCGGTGCCCAGCTACACGCCGTCGATCAGCGCCCGCAGCATCGACGGCCACCTGCTGCGCACCGGCCAGGAGGTCTACGCCTGGTACCGGCTCGCGCCGCAGCGCTGGTCGTTCCGCAGCGACTCGCAGCGCCAGGACCTGATCGCCGCCATCGCCGGTCAGTACGCCGAGCTGCAGGGCCGCTGGATGCACCTGCGGGTCACGACGCGGCCGTACCCGATCCGCATGTGGGCCGAGGCGCACGTGCACAACGCCGTCAAGCGCCTGCCGGACACCCCCGGCACGCTGACGTTCGACGACTACATGGTCGGCGAGCAGCAGCAGCTCATGGGCCGCTCGATGGCGGAGAAAGAGGTCTACCTGGGCGTCCAGGTGCAGACCCGCAACATGATGGACCGGGCCGTCGAACGCGCGGCCCCCGTGCTGCGCAAGGTCTTCCCGGACGCCGTCGACGCCGAGCTGGTGGCGCTGGACTCCGAGGTCGAGCACCTCGACCAGGTCATCGGGTCGGCCGGTCTCGAAGGCCGTCCCGCGACGGCCGAGGAGATGTCCTGGCTGATGCACCGGTCGTGCTCGCTGGGCCTGCCCGCACCGCGCAACCTGCCCGCGGTGCCGGGTGCCGCGTGGGAGCCGGAGGACCTGGCCAGCTTCACCGACGCCGCGGACTTCCACCAGGAGCCGTACTCGCCGACGGTGACCGTGCGCGGCCGCACCGGCTCGAACGCGGGCATCCGGCGGCACGTCGCCGTGCTCACCGTCGGGCTGATGCACGGCCTGCAGATCCCCGAGGTCGACGACCCGTGGGTGCAGCGCGCCGACCGGCTGCCCGCCTCCGTCGAGTGGTCCGCGCGGATCTACGTGCGCCGCCCGGAGGAGGTGTCCGGCGAGCTCTCCCGCCAGATGAGCAAGGTGCGCTCGCAGGTCCGCCACTACACCGACGAGCACGAGCTGGAACCGCCGCAGTCGCTGGCCCGCCAGGCCGGGCGCGTGCTGGAGATCGACGACGAGATGACGTCGGGCTTCACCGCGCTGGGCACTAGGGTGCGCTCGTGGTGGCGGCTCGCGGTCTCCGGGCCGACCGAGCGCGAGGCCCTGCGCCTGGCCCAGCAGCTGCTGGAGCTGTACAAGCCCAAGATCGCCATCGACCACCCGGAGGCGCAGTACGCGATCGCCCGCGAGTTCATCCCCGGTGAGCCGCTGTCGAACGGCGCGTACCTGCGGCGCGGCAGCGTGCTGTGGGCGGCGTCCGCCGTCCCGACGGCCACGGCCGAGGTCGGTGACCGCCGCGGCATCCTGCTCGGCGAGACCGTCACGGCCACCCGGCGCCCGGTCGCCTGGGACCCGTGGATGGCCCAGGAGCTGCGCGACGCGTCCGGTCTGACGGCGATGGTCGCGGGTCTGGGCGCCGGCAAGTCGTTCCTCGGCGGCGGCATCGTCTACAAGACGCTGCGCTCCGGCGCGCACTGGACGCTGCTCGACCCGTCCGGTCCGCTGGCCGCGCTGTGCGAGCTGCCGGAGCTGCGCCCGTACGCCCGGCCGATCAACCTGCTCAACGCCCAGCCCGGCATCCTCAACCCGTACCGGGTGGTCGCCGAGCCGATGATCGAGCACTTCCTCGACGAGGACGACCCGGAACGCGCGTGGCGCAGGGAGAAGGCACTCGCCGCGGCCACCCGCCGCCGGCTGGTGCTGGACGTGCTCACCGGTCTGCTGCCGTTCGAGGTCGCCCGCCTGCCGCAGACGCGCATCGTGCTGCTTCGCGCGGTCCGCACCGTCGGCGGCCGCTTCGACGCCCACCCCGGTCTCGTCTTCGAGGCGCTGCGCCGGGACGCGTCCGAGCACCACGAGCACGCCGTGGTCGTCGCGGACTTCCTCGACGAGATGCGCGAGCGCATGTCGTTGCTGATCCCCGAGGCGAACGCCGACCCGTACAACGAGGCGCGGGACGACCGGCTCACGGTGCTGACCATGGCGGGCCTGAACCTGCCCAAGGACGGCGTCGGCCGCGAGCACTGGACGGACGCGGAGTCGCTCGGCGTCGAGATGCTGAACCTCGCCGCGTGGCTCACCCAGCGCTCGATCTACGAGAAGCCGAAGGACCAGCGCAAGGGCGTCTGGATCGACGAGGCGTTCTTCCTGTCGGAGGTCCCGACCGGTCGCGTGCTGATGAACCGCTTCGCTCGCGACTCGCGCAAGTGGAACGTCCGCGTGCTGCTGTCCTCGCAGATCCCCGCCGACTTCCTCAAGATCCAGGGCTTCGTCGCCCTGCTCGACTCGGTCTTCGTCGGCAGGCTCGACGACGACCAGGCGCAGGCGGACGCGCTGCGGTTGCTGAAGGTGCCCGTGGGGGCCGGTTACGAGCAGGTCGTCGCCTCGCTCGGCCGCCGTCCCGGTGGTGAGCGGAGCGTGTCCGAACGCGACCGCGCGCCGCGGCAGTTCATCTTCGGCGACGGTGCCGGTGGCGTGGAACGGATCCGCATCGACTTCAGCGGTCCGCACCTCGAGCACCTGCGCAACGCGCTCGACACGACTCCGGACGCCAAGCGCGACCGCGATGCTCTTCCGTCGGGCGAGGAGGACCAGGTGCCGTCAGTGCCACAACCCGCGTACGTGCCGGACGAGATCGACGACGAGCTCGCCGCCGACCTCGAACTGGGGCTGACAGAGGACGAGGCCCACCTGGTGGGTCACGGTGACGGCTCCAACCGCCACCGGGACGGCGTGGCATGACGCTGTTGGCGGTCGTGGTCTCGGTCGTCGCCTTGCTCTGGGCGAGGCGGCGGTTCGGGCTGCGCCTCTCCCAGCGCGTGGGCGCGCGCACGAGGGCCATCGGTCTCGTGTCGGCGATCCTGGCACTCCAGGTGGTACTGGGTGCCCCGGCCGCCCACGCCCAAAACTGCGGTGAGGCACCCAATCCGGAACGTCCGGGTGCGGGCATGGTCGGCGCGCTCGACCCGCCGGTCGGCAACGGCCTGCCGGGCTCGGCGTACCTGGACTACGGCTACGCCGGCATGGTCTGGCACTACTACCAGAAGAGCTGCACCATCCCGAACGCCAACGCCACGATCGACACGTGGGCGGGCAACGAGCTCTTCAGCATCGGCAAGAACATCGTCGGCGCCACCAACGCGCTGCACTACACGGTGATGGGCCGCGGTCTGCTGGTGCCGCTGGACGACGCCGTGAACAACGGTGTGCAGAAGGTCTACGACAACGTCTACCTGCGCTGGTTCGGGCTGGTCGCGCTGATCCTCGCGATCCTGATGTTCCGGCAGATCTGGACCGGCGACTTCGCCGCGATCTCCAAACGCGGGCTCTGGGCGCTGGCCGCGATGTGGCTCGCCACGTCGACGTTGGCGCTGCCCCAGTTCTACAACCTCCTCGACAACACCCTGGTCTCCAAGACGTCGGAGATACAGGCGGGCTTCATCGAGGCCCCCGAGGAGCAGGGCACACTCCACGTGCTGCCGACGAAACTGCACGAAGCCGTTGTGTACCAGAGCTGGTTGCGCGGCGCGTTCGGCACTCCCGAGGCACCGCAGGCCGTCGAGTACGGCCCGCGCATCCTCAAGGCGCAGGCCTGGACCACGGCCGAGATCGCCGAGCACAAGGACGCCGACCAGGCGGCGCTGAGCGCCAAGAAGGCCGAGTGGATCGCACTCGAAGGCCAGCTCGGCACCGCGAAGGGCTACTTCGACGGCACCGACGGCAGCCGCACCGGCGCGGGGTTCCTCTCGCTGCTGCAGGCGGTCGCGTTCTCGCTGTTCCAGCTGTTCGCGAAGGGCGCGGTGCTGCTGGCCCAGCTGCTGCTGCGCATCCTCACGCTCGCCGGCCCGCTCATCGGCCTCGTCGCGCTGATCCACCACGACCTGCTGCGCAAGGTCGCCCGCGCGGCCGCCGTGACGGTGTTCAACGTGCTGGTGCTCGCGGTCCTCGCGGGTGTCCACGCGCTGCTGCTGCAGGCGATCTTCAACGCGACCGGGCTGTCGCTGCTGACGAGGACGTTGCTGGGACTGATGCTCACCCTGGTGTGCTTCGTGATCGGCAAACCGCTGCGGCGCATGTGGCAGATGGTCGAGATGTCGGTCGGCTCGGCGAGCAACGTCCTGCCGATGCAGGGCGGCGTCTGGTCGAAGCTGCGCGGCCGCAAGCAGACCGGGCCCAGCCCGCAGGACGAGTTCTGGGACTCGGTGCGCGAGGGCGACGGCGCCGGCGAGGAGGTGCCGCAGCGGGGCCGCGGACGGGTGCGCCCGGAGGCGTCGAACCCGGTCGCGGCCACCGCCCAGCGGCTCGACCGCGGTGCGCCGAGCCAGATCAACTCGTCCGGCGACGGCTACAGCACCACGCGCGCCGGTGCGCTGCCCGCGGGATCGGGCCCGGCGGCGCTGCCGGTCGGCCGGTCGCGCGTCGTGGACAGCCCACCGGTCACCGACCGGCAGTGGGACCGCGTGGACGACGCGGTGCTCGTGCCGTCGCGGTCGAACGGCTACTCGGCCCCGGTGCAGGAACCGCGGCGCGCGGAGACCGAAGTGGTGGCGGGACGCCAGGTGCACGTGATCTACCGGCCGTCGCGCGGCTTCGAAGTCAGGGACAACTGAGGAAGGGGGACAACCGGTGCCTATCCGCACGAACCGCGGCCGTGCCGCGGTCTACCGCAGCCTGTGGGGCTGGCCGATGCGTTCCCCGCGCCACCTCGGTGCGTCGATCGTCATCTTCGTGCTGCTCGTGGTCGCCCTCGGGGTGATCATCCCGAGGATGCTGGACCGCTCGCCGACCGGCACGACGGTGGCGGCCCAGTCGACCTCCGTGCAGCCGACCCAGGTGGGGCAGCTGCCCAGCAGCGGGGTGTCGCTGCCGACCAAGCTGCCGCCGCCGACGAACTCGGCGCAGGCCGCGCCGCCGCAGGCGGACGCGCAGCTGGTGGCCGAGCTCTGGGCGGAGAACTGGATCAAGCCGCCGCCCAACAACGACGTCGAGAAGTGGCTCGCGAACCTCCGCCCGTACACCACGGAGGAGTTCCTCGCGCAGATGGCGACCATCGACCCGAAGAACGTGCCGGACAAGATCACCGAGAAGGTCGCCCCGGTGCGGTCCACGGTGTCGTCGGCCGACTTCCGGGTCGGCACCGACTCCGGCAAGGTCGTCATCACGTTGATCAAGCTTTCGCCCAGCAACGAGTGGCGGGTCAACAGCTACACGAAGGCGGACTGAGCCATGCGCCTCATGTTGATCATCGGTGCGGTCGTCGTGGCCATCGTGACGGTGGTCGCGACGTCCGGTGTCACGCAAGTGGTCAACAACCAGAGCGGTGCGGCCGGCGGAGCCGGCGTGCTGCGGATGAGCTGCAACGCCTCGATCGGGCCGTGGGACGCGGGCGGCGGCGACAAGGGCCGCCACGACGCGTCGCGCCTCAACGACGAGCAGCGCAACATCGTCGCCCAGATCATCTCCATCGGCCAGCAGCGGGAGCTGCCGCCGCTGGCGTGGCAGATCGCGATCCAGGCCGGCATGACCGAGTCGGGTCTGCGCCCGCTGAACTACGGCGACCGCGACTCGCTCGGCATCTTCCAGATGCGCCCGTCGATGGGCTGGGGCACCGAGGCCCAGGTGGTCGACCCGGTCTACGCGATCAACAAGTTCTACGACGTGCTGCTGAAGGTGCCGGACTGGGAGAACCGCAGGCCCGGCGACTCGGCGCAGGCGGTGGAGCGCTCGGCGTTCCCGGACAGGTACCACAACTGGGAGTCCATGGCGGCGTTCCTGCTGAGCGAGCTCGGCCAGATCTCCGACCCGGCCGGCTGCGGCGCGGGCGCCGGCGAGTTCCTGGTCGCCTCGAACGCGGCGGGTGTCGCCATCGAGTTCACCAAGCAGCAGCTCGGCGAGCCGTACCTGTGGGGCGGCAACGGCCCGGACGCCTGGGACTGCTCCGGCATCCTGGTCAAGGCGTTCGCGGGGGCGGGGGTCAAGATCCCGCGGGTGGCGAACGACCAGTACGAGAAGGGCGGCGCCCACCTGCCGGTCCGCGACGCGCAGCCGGGCGACCTGATCTTCTGGGCCTACAACACGGCCGACCCGCGTTCGGTGCACCACGTGGCCATGTACCTCGGCGGCGACGAGTACATCCACGCACCGCAGACGGGTGACGTCGTGAAGATCAGCAAGATCAACTGGAACTACCACGAGTTGATGCCGATGGCCGTCCGGCCGGGCGTGTAGATCGCGGGGAGGCGCTGCATGTTCAACCACAACCCCATCCCGAGGCCCGCCGGACCACCCGCGTCGAGCGCACCCGTGCGCGACTACACGGCCGCCGGCGCTCCCGGTGTCTCGTCCGACTACGTGGTGGTCCCGCGCGCGCTGGCCGAGGCCATGCCGTTGCCGTGGCAGCAGCACATGGTCCACCTGCTCGCGGAGTTCCACCGCACCTACGGCCACCTGAAGTGGCCGATCTACCGCGTGGTGCCCTCGCGCTACGAGAAGCTCACCGACCTCGACGAGGAACAGCTCGCGGAGGTCGGTGCCGTGGTGGAGATCGACTCGGACGGTTCGCTGGTCTACCGTGACCGGTCCGACCGCTTGATCGACAACGCCGAGCACCGCACGGTCCTGGTCTCGTGTTTGGATCCGATCCCGTCGGAGTACGCCAACGCCAACCAGTCCACGCCGCCGCGGGGATTCCCGGCGCCCATGGGAGGCGAACGCGCATGAGTGACACCAGCGGGTGGTTCTACTGCCTGACCCACCAGACCGTCGAGCAGGGCAAGGGCTGCCGGGGCGCTGACCGGATGGGCCCGTACCCGGACGAGGCCACGGCCGCACGCGCCCTGGAGATCGCCCGCGAACGCACGCGTTCCGCGGACGAGGCGGACAAGAAGTGGCGCGGCGACGACGAGGACTGATCGCCGGTCCTTAGGCTGTGCGGGTGGCCTCCCTGGTGATCCGCACGGGTCGTGCTGACCTGTCCTTCGACGGCATCCGCACCGAGTTCGGGCTGCGGCCGGTGTTCCCGGCCGCGGCACTGGCCGAGGCGCAGGAGGCGGTCGCCCGCCCGGTGGGCGACCGCCTCGACCTCACGTCGATCCCGTTCGTGACGATCGACCCGCCCGGCGCGAAGGACCTGGACCAGGCGCTGTGCCTGGACCGCACGTCCTCCGGTTTCGTGGTGCACTACGCGATCGCCGACCTGGGCCTGTTCGTGACGCCGGGCGGCGCGCTGGACGAGGAGGTCCGGCGCCGCGGCCAGACGGTGTACCTGCCCGACGGCAACGTGCCGCTGCACCCGACCGTGCTGTCCGAGGGCGCCGCGTCACTGCTGCCCGGCGTGGTGCGGCCGGCGGTGGTGTGGACGTTCACGTGCTCGGCCGACGGCGAGGTCGCCGCGGTCGAGGTCCGGCGCGCTCTCGTCCGTTCGACCGCGCAGTTCGACTACGCCTCCGTCCAGCGGACCTTCGACGCCGGCACCCCGCACCCGTCGGTGGCGGCGCTGGCGGAGTTCGGCCCGCTGCGGCGGGCACTGGCCCGTTCCCGCGGCGCGATCGAGCTGCAGCTGCCCGAGCAGGAGGTCGAACCCGACGGCGCCGGCTGGAAGCTGGTGACCCGCCCGCGGGCCGCCGTGGACTCCTGGAACGCCGAGATCTCGCTGATGACCGGCATGGCGGCGGCGAAGATGATGATCGAGGCCCGCGTCGGTGTCCTGCGGACCCTGCCGGACCCGGACGCCGAGGCCGTGGCGTCGCTGCGGAAGTCGGCGGCGGCGCTGGGCGTGCCGTGGGCCGCCGGGGTGTCGCCGGGTGCGTTCCTGGCCGACCTGGACGCCTCGACACCGGAGGCGCTGGCGCTGTTCACGGACGCCACGCGCCTGCTGCGGGGTGCGGGCTACTCGGCGTTCAACGGCACGGTGCCCGAGCTCGTGACGCACGCGGGGGTCGCGGCGCCGTACACGCACGTGACCGCACCGCTGCGCCGGCTCGTCGACCGGTTCGCCACCGAGGTGTGCCTGGCGGTGTCGGCGGGGAAGCCGGTGCCCGCGTGGCTGGCGGAGGCGCTGCCGTTGCTGCCGTCGCTGATGGGGGCGTCGGACTCGCTCGCGTCGAAGGTGGAGCGGGCGACGCTGGACCAGGTCGAGGCGTGGGTGCTGAGCGGACGGGTCGGGCAGGAGTTCGAGGCCGTCGTGCTGCGGGCGGGGGACGACGAGGCGGAGGTGTTCATCGCCTCGCCGCCGATCCTCGCCAAGTGCGCCGGCCCCCGCCTCTCCGAGGGCGAACGCATCCGCGTGCGCCTCGCGGAAGCCGACCCGCCTTCCCGCCGCGTCCACTTCACCGCCCAGCTCTGACGCCACGCGGGCCCCTTTCGTGCCCTCTTGGCGCACGCGGGGCCCTTTCGTGCCCTCCTGGCGCACGCGGGGACCTTTCGTGCGATCCCCGCGTGCGCGGGCTATCGGCGTTCGCGGCGTAGTCACACGTGTCGAGCGCAAGGTCACGTTGGGCCGCACGCCCCCACCGGACCGTGTGAAGATGCACGGGTGACAGAGATTCGTGACCTCACCGTCGGCGTGCTCGGTGGCACCGGTGCCCAGGGCAAGGGCCTCGCCATCCGCTGGGCCAGGGCCGGGCTCAAGGTGATCATCGGCTCCCGCAGTGCCGAACGGGCCGGGCTCGCCGCCGAGGAGATCGTCGGCGTCGCCGGTGGTGACGTCAGGGGCGCGGACAACGCCGACTGCGCGGCCGACTCCGACGTCGTGCTCGTCGCGGTGCCGTGGGACGGGCACGGCGACCTGCTGGCGTCGTTGCGGGACCAGCTGGCGGGGAAGATCGTCATCGACTGCGTGAACCCGCTCGGGTTCGACAAGCAGGGCCCGTTCGCGTTGCCGGTGACCGAGGGCAGCGCGGCGCAGCAGGCGGAGCTGCTGCTGCCGGAGTCGCGGGTCACGGCCGCGTTCCACCACGTGTCCGCGGTGCTGCTGGCGGACCTGACGGTGTCCGAAGTGGACATGGACGTGCTGGTGCTGGGCGACGACCGCGAGGCCACGGACACCGTGCGCGAGCTGGCCGAGCTGGTGCCGGGCTTCCGCGGCGTCTACGGCGGGCGGCTGCGCAACGCGCACCAGGTCGAGGCGTTCACGGCGAACCTCATCGCGGTCAACCGCCGGTACAAGGCGCACGCCGGTCTGAAGATCACGGGAGTCTGATGCTGCCCGTCGACGACCTCGGTGAGCCGGTTCCGGTCGACCGGCCCCGGCGCGTGGTCAGCCTGGTGCCGTCCATCACCGAGGCCGTCGCGGTCAGCGTTCCGGGAGCACTGGCCGGTGCGACGGACTACTGCACGCACCCGGCCGGCCTGGACGTCGAGCGGGTCGGCGGCTCGAAGTACCCGGACGTGGAGGAGGTTCTGCGGCTGCGGCCCGACCTCGTGATCGCGAACTCCGAGGAGAACCGCGCCGAGGACGTCGACCGGTTGCGCGCCGACGGCATCCCGGTGTGGGTGACCGAGGCGCCGCGGACCGTGCCGATGGCGCTGGCGTCGCTGCGGCGGCTCTTCGCCACCGCCTGGGACCTCGAACCCGGCTGGCTCGTCGACGCCGAGGACCTGTGGCGGGACACCGCACCGCAACGCCTCACCGCGCTCATCCCTGTGTGGCGCCGGCCGTGGGTGGTCGTCGGCCGCGACACGTTCGCCACCGACGTGCTGCGCAGGCTCGGCGTCGAGAACGTCTACGCCTCCCACGAGGAACGCTATCCGCGGCCGAGCCTGGACGAGCTGAACGAGCAGCGGCCCGACCTGGTGGTGCTGCCCGACGAGCCGTACGCGTTCACCCACTCCGACGGGCCGGAGAGCTTCCCCGGCCTGCCGTACGTGCTCGTCAACGGCCGTCACCTCACGTGGTACGGGCCCTCCCTCGTGGAGGCCAGGGCGAGCCTCGAACGGGTGCTGGGCCACCTCGGGGGCTAGTCGCGGAACCGGTCGGTGGCCGCCAGCAGCGCCGCGAGGACACCGGGTTCGTCGTAGGCGTGCCCGGCGTCCGGCACCAGCACGAGCTCCGAACCGGGCCACGCCTTGTGCAGGTCCCACGCCGACACCGCGGGCGTCGCCATGTCGTAGCGGCCCTGCACGATCACGCCCGGGATGCCCGCCAGCCGGTCGGCGTCGCGGATCAGCTGACCCTCCTCGAACCAGCCGTCGTGCACGAAGTAGTGGTTCTCGATCCGGGCGAACGCCAGCGCGTACGCCGGTTCCGCGAACTGCGCCACCAGCTCGGGCCTGGGCAGCAACGTCACCGTCGCGCCCTCCCACGTGCTCCACGCGACCGCCGCCGGGCCGTGCACCGCAGGGTCTGGGTCGGCCAGCAGCCCCGCGTACAGCTGAACGGGGTCGCCGGACATGCCCTCCAACGGCGCCATGAACTTCTCCCACAGGTCGGGGAAGACGTTCGCCGCACCACCGCGGTAGTACCAGTCCACTTCGGACTTGCGCAGCGTGAAGATGCCGCGCAGCACCAGTTCCGTGACGCGGTCGGGGTGCTTCTGCGCGTACGCCAGCGCCAGCGTCGACCCCCAGGACCCGCCGAACACCTGCCACCGCTCGACCCGCAGCGACTCGCGCAGCAGCTCCACGTCGGCGACGAGGTGCCAGGTCGTGTTCAGCGAGAGGTCACCGGACACCGACGCGTGCGGCAGCGAACGCCCGCAGCCGCGCTGGTCGAACAACACGATCCGGTACACCTCGGGGTCGAACAGCCGGCGGTGCGCGGGGGAGCAGCCGCCGCCGGGACCACCGTGCAGGAAGACGACGGGCTTGCCGGAGGGGTTGCCGCACTCCTCCCAGTACACCTGGTTGCCGTCGCCGGTGTCCAGCAGGCCTGACGCGTGGGGCTCGATCTCCGGGTACATGGGCCTATCGTCGAGGACATGGCGCAGTTCACGAAGGAGACGTCCACCACGGGAGCGTTCGTGCGGCAGCCGAACCGCTTCACCGCGCGGCCGGAACCCGAGCCCGGCCGCTACCGGCTCGTCGTCAGCCTCGCGTGCCCGTGGGCGCACCGCGCGGTCGTCGTGCGCAAGCTGCTGGGCCTGGAGGACGCGATCTCGCTCGCCGTCGTCGACCCGATCCGCGACGACCGCGGCTGGCGCTTCCAGGGCACGGACCCGGTGCTCGGCTACGACTTCCTCAGCCAGGCCTACGAGAAGGCCGACCCCGGCTATGAGGGCCGCGTGACCGTTCCCGCGCTGGTCGACACGACCACCGGCGAGGTCGTCACCAACGACTACCCGCAGCTCACCCTCGACTTCAGCCTCAAGTGGAACCCGGAGAGCACCCTCTACCCCGAGCACCTGCGCGAGGAGATCGACTCCTGGATCGAGCCGATCTTCCACAACGTCAACAACGGCGTCTACAAGGCCGGTTTCGCCACGTCACAGGAGGCCTACGAGGAGGCGTACACCGCCTTGTTCGCCGAGCTGGACCGCATCGAGGACCACCTGGCCACGCACGAGTACCTGGTGGGCGGCCAGCTCACCGAGGCCGACATCCGCCTGTGGACCACGCTCGTGCGGTTCGACGCCGTCTACCACGGCCACTTCAAGTGCAACCGGACCAAGCTGACCGAGATGCCGAACCTGTGGGCGTACGCGAAGCGCCTCTACGCGCAGTTCGGGGACACGGTCGACTGGGACCACATCAAGCGCCACTACTACGTGACGCACCACGAGATCAACCCGACCAGCATCGTGCCGGCGGGCCCAGACCCGTCGGTCTGGACCCGCTGACCCTGCTCGGCTTGCTGTCACGCGGGGGCCCCGCGTTCCCCGGAAGGGAACGCGGGGCCCCCGCGTGCCTCAAAGGGAACGTAGGACTCCCGCGTGACTTCCGCTCAGTGGAAGGTGTGCTCGGGGCCGGGGAACTGGTGCCCGCGCACCTCGTTCGCGAACTCGGTCGCCGCGCCCAGCATGACGTTGCCGATGTCGGCGTAGCGCTTCACGAACCGGGGCGCCTTCCCGCGGTTCAGGCCCATCATGTCCTGCCAGACGAGCACCTGGGCGTCGGTGTCCGGACCGGCACCGATGCCCACGGTCGGGATGACCAGGTCGTGCGTGATCTGCTTCGCGACCTCGGCGGTCACCATCTCCAGCACGACCGCGAACGCGCCGGCCTCCTGGACGGCGGCGGCGTCGTGCAGCACCACGTCGTGGTTCTCGTGGCGGCCCTGCACCCGGTACCCGCCGAGCTGGTGCTCGGACTGCGGGGTGAAACCGATGTGCGCCATGACCGGGATGCCCGCGGCGGTGATCGCGCGGATGTGCGGCGCGAAGTAGGCGCCACCCTCCAGCTTGACCGCGTGCGCCTGGCCTTCCTTCATGAACCGCACCGCGGTGGCCACGGCCTGCTCCACCGACACCTGGTAGGAGCCGAACGGCAGGTCGGCGACCACGAGGGAGCGCTTGACCGACCGCGTCACCGCCCGCACCAGCGGGATCAGCTCGTCCACCGTGACCGGCAGCGAGGTGTCGTTGCCGAAGACCGTGTTCGACGCGGAGTCGCCGACCAGCAGAACGGGGATGCCCGCCTCGTCGAAGATCTGGGCGGTGAACGTGTCGTACGCGGTGAGCATGGGCCACGGCTCGCCGCGGTCCTTCATCTCACGCAGGTGGTGGACCCGCACGCGCTTCGCGGGAGCCTTCTGGGGAGCGGCTCCGGAGCCGTAGGGCGCGGAAACTTCGGCATTGGTCATCGTCGACCGTTCCTTTCCTCGAGGCCCGCCGCAGCGAGTCCCCGGGCGCTTGGTGCACGGTTGCCGACCCCCAGGGTGGCACCGCCGACCGGAAACCGGTTGCAGATGCGGCTACCGTCACACGGGTGGCAGCCCGAATCACAGAACTGGTGCTCGACTGCACCGATCCGGAACGACTCGCGGCCTTCTGGTGCGAGGTCCTCGGCTACGAGGTGGTCGACCGCGAGGACGTCCTCGTCGAGATCGCCCCACCGGACCGCCGCACCACCCTGCTGTTCCTGAAGAACCCGGACCGCAAGCTGCAGAAGCTGCGCCTGCACATCGACGTCCGGGCCACCGACCGGGAGCAGGACGAGGAGCTGGCGCGCCTGCTGGAGCTCGGCGCCACGCGCATCGACATCGGCCAGGGCGAGGACGTCAGCTGGTACACCCTCGCCGACCCGGAGGGCAACGAGTTCTGCCTGCTCAGCGGCCGGGCAGAGCCCTGAGCACGGTCCGGATCGCCATGACCACGGCGTCCGGCCGGTCCATCTGAACCATGTGCCGACTGCCGGGCACCGGCACGTTGCGCCCCCACGGCACGAGGGAGGCCAGCGACCGGTGTTCCGGCCATATCTTCCGACCGGCCGTGAGCACGAGGAACGGCACCTCCGGGAACGCACAGCGGGTCCGCAGCCGTTCCAGCGTCGCCACCTGACCGGGGTAGGACGCCAGCTCGGCCAGTGTGGCGCGTCCCACATCGGCCCGCCGGTAGACCAGCTCGACCAGGTCCCGCGGTGCCGGGTCGGTCGCGCCCAGCGTGGACAGCGCGGTCAGCCAGTTCCGGAAGGAGTGCCCGTACCTGCGCGTGAGGCGGGCTCCCAGCCAACGGCTGCCGAACGCGCGCAACACCTGCGCCACTACCGCCGACACGTCGAACGGCGCCCCCGCGCCCGGCATCTCCGTGTCCGGGTCGAGCAGCACGACCCCCAGCACCCGGTGCGGCCGCAGCCGCGCATAGGCCTCGACGTGCATCGATGCCATCGAGTGCCCCACCAGCACCGCCTGCGGGACACCGCGCAGCACCGCGTCCAGCACCGCCACCTCCCGCGCCAGCGACGGCCCGCGCCGCGCCGGACCGGACATGCCCAGACCGGGCCGGTCGAACACCACCACCCGCGCCAGCGGTTCGAGCATCCGCACGGTCCGGTCCCAGTCGAACCACGCCCCGCCCAGCCCCGAGCTCAGCACCACGACCGGCCGGTCAACACGCCCGGAGACCGCCACGTGCACCCGGCCCGCCGAAGAGGGGATCATGGCCGTCATCGGCTGACCTCGGGAGATGATGTGGGACCGGCGTGGCAGTGGAAGGTCGCTGGCTGGATCGCGACGATCGTGCAGCTGGCCGGGGTGATGTCGCTGCTGCGGGTGGTCCTGCCGGAGGACAGCTGGTTCACCGACCTCGCCGACGGCGTCGGGTACTTCACGGGCCTGCCCATCGACGGCAACCTCTTCATCGCGCTCGTGTTCTTCGTGCTGGGCGCGGCGCTGCGCAGGCGCAAGCGGGCCGCCCTGTGGGCCCTGCTGCTGTTCCAGGCGCTGGGCCTGCTCGCGGTCGCGTTCACCATGGTCATCCTGGCCGTCGCACCTGAAGAAGTGCTGGACGGCGACGACGAGTCGAGCTACTGGGCGTTCCTCGGCGTCGGGCTCGCGACCTCGGTGCTGTTCGTGGCGGCGCTGTGGGCGGTGCGGGCGGCGTTCCCGGCCCGGCTGGCGCGCGGTGCGTGGCGGCAGGCGCTGGCGTCGTTCGTGCTGGGCATGATCGCCCTGGTGCTGGCCGGCTGGGGCCTCACCGAGCTGTTCCCCGGCAAGCTGGTGGAGCACGCCGACAAGCTCGCGTGGGCGGCGAACCAGGCCACCGGTGAGGTCGTCCGGCTGGGCCGGCTCGACATCCCCGAGGGACCGCAGTGGCTGAGCGTCGTGCTGGGACTGGGCGGCACGCTGGTCGCGAGCCGCGCCCTGTACGTGTTCTTCCGCGGCGTCCGCACCCAGAGCATGATCACGTCCGAGCAGGAGCTGGACGTGCGCCGCCTGCTCGCCTCCGACGGCGAACCCGACTCGCTCGGCTACTTCGCGACCCGGCGCGACAAGAGCGTCGTGTTCGCGGCCTCGGGGCGCGCCGCGCTGACCTACCGGGTGATCGGCGGCGTGACGCTGGCCAGCGCGGACCCGGTCGGTGACGAGGAGGCGTGGCCGGAGGCCGTGCTCGCGTGGCTCGCGGAGGCGCGCACCTACGGCTGGACCGCCGGTGTCCTGGGCGCCTCCGAACGCGGCGCGCAGGTCTACACCGACGCGGGCCTCAAGGCGCTGGAGATCGGTGACGAGGCGATCCTCGACGTGCGCGAGTTCAACCTCGCCGGCCCGGAACGCCGCGGGCTGCGCCAGGCCGTGTCCCGCGTGGAACGCGCCGGGTACACCACGCGGGTGCGCCGGCACAGCGAGATCGCACCGGACGAGATGTCGTCCATCCTGGACCTGGCGCAGGCGTGGCGCGGAGCGGAGACCGAGCGCGGTTTCTCGATGGCGCTGGGGCGCCTGGGAGATCCGAGCGACGGCCGGTGCGTGATGGTCGAGGCCTACGACGCCTCGGGTGCGCTGCGCGGGCTGCTGTCGTTCGTGCCGTGGGGCCGCCGGGGCGTGTCGCTCGACCTGATGCGCCGCGACCGGGGAGCCGAGAACGGCCTGAACGAGTACATGGTCGCCCAGCTCGCCGCGGCCGCGGGACACCTCGGCGTGCAGCGGATCTCGCTGAACTTCGCGATGTTCCGCGCGGTGTTCGAGGAGGGCGAGAAGATCGGCGCCGGCCCGGTGCTGCGGGCGTGGCGGCGGGTGCTGTCGCTGGCGTCGCGGTTCTTCCAGCTGGAGTCGCTGTACCGGTCGAACGCCAAGTACCTGCCGGAGTGGGAGCCGCGGTTCCTCTGCTACCAGCGGTCCAGGGCCCTGCCGCGGGTCAGCATCGCCGCCGGCGTGGCCGAGGGGTTCGTGCCGTCGCTGCGGTCGCTGCGCAGGCGCGCGCTGCAGAAGACCGGCGTGAGCTCCGACTTCGCCGCCCGCGTCGCCGAGATCGACGCGCTGAAGGTCGAACCGAAGACCGTGCGCCGCCCCGAACAGGTCAGGGTCCGCATCGCGAAGGTCGAACGCCTGGTCGCCGCCGGCGTCGACCCGTACCCGGTCGGCTTCGCGCGGTCGGACCTCCTCGCGGGCGCACGGGAGCGGTTCGGCGAGGAGGTCTCCGTCACCGGCCGCGTGGTCGCACTGCGGGAGATGGGCGGCCTGTGCTTCGCACGGCTGCGCGACTTCAGCGGCGAGATCCAGCTGATGCTGGAGACCGAGTCGCTCGGCGACGCCCTGCGGTCGTGGAAGTCGGACGTCGACCTGGGCGACCACGTCGGCGTGACCGGCACCGTGATGAAGACCGACAAGGGCGAGATCTCCGTGCGCGCCACCTCGTGGACGCTGACCGCGAAGTGCCTGCACCCGTTGCCGGACAAGCGCAAGGGCCTCGCCGACCCGGAGGCGCGGGTGCGGCAGCGCTACCTCGACCTGGTGGTGAACCCCGACTCGGCGGCCCTGCTGAAGCTGCGCAGCGACGTGATCCGCAGCGTGCGGGAGTTCCTGCACGCGCGCTCGTACCTGGAGGTCGAAACGCCGATGCTGCAGGCGGTGCACGGCGGCGCGAACGCCCGGCCGTTCGTCACCCACATCAACGCCTACGACATGCGGATGTACCTGCGGATCGCCCCCGAGCTGTACCTGAAGCGGCTGTGCGTGGCGGGCGTGGACCGGGTGTTCGAGCTGAACCGCAACTTCCGCAACGAAGGCGCCGACGCCACGCACAACCCCGAGTTCACGATGCTGGAGGCCTACCAGGCCTATGCGGACTACCGCGTGATGCTGGACCTCGTGCGCGCGTTGATCCAGCACGCGGCACGGGAAGCGTTCGGCGCGGAGATCGCCTCACGCCCCGACGGCGACTTCGACCTCTCGGGGGAGTGGCCGGTCATCCCGGTCTACACGGCGGTCTCGTCGGCGCTGGGCACTTCGGTGACGCCCTCGACACCGGTCCCGGAACTCCGCTCGCTGCTCGCCGCACGCGGCGTCGAGGTCAACGAGGACTGGGACCACGGCCAGCTCGTGCAGGAGGCGTACGACTCGTTCGTCGAGGCGACCACGGTCGGACCGACCTTCTACATCGACTTCCCGACCTCGGTGTCTCCGCTGACCCGCCGCCACCGCGACGACCCCCGCCTGGCCGAACGATGGGACCTCGTCGCGTTCGGCGCGGAGATCGGCACCGCCTACTCGGAGCTCACCGACCCGCTCGAACAGCGGCGCCGGCTGGAGGCGCAGTCGCTGAAGGCCGCGTCCGGCGACGTCGAGGCGATGGAGCTGGACGAGGACTTCCTGCGGGCGCTGGAGCACGGCATGCCACCCACGGGCGGGCTCGGGATGGGCGTGGACCGGTTGCTGATGATGCTGACCGGGACGTCGATCCGGCAGACCGTGCTGTTCCCGTTCGTCCGCCCTCAGTGACCCACTCCTGGTCACCTGGGTGATCGACTGTGACACGCGCGACAGTGTGTGCGAAAATCGCACCATGGCTGAAATCCGGGAGTGGAGCCAGGTGGGCGAGCGTGTCCGTGACGCTCGAATCGGCGCCGGTCTCTCCCAGGCCGAGCTGGGCGCGGCGTTGTCGCTCGACCGCACCATGATCGCGAAGATCGAAGCGGGAACGCGCAAGGTCGACGCGCTGGAGCTGACCAGGCTGGCTGCCGCGTTGCAGGTGCCACTGGACCACTTCCTCCACAGCGCGCCGGCGGTGCTGTCCAGGCGTGCCGAGCTGAGCGAGGACACCGCCACCGACGCGGGCCGGCAGGCTCACCGGCTGGAAGCACGCCTGGAATCGTGGGTGCGCGACGTCCAGCAGCTCATCGGACTTGGAACGCTCCCGCCCAGGAACCCCTACCGCTTCCAGGGAGCCGTCGCCACCGAAGAGGACGCGAGGCGGGCGGCGCTGCAGCTCAGGGAGCGCGCGGGCCTCGTCCTCGAGCCGATCCCCACCCTGATGGACCTGTGCGAGCAAGCGGGGCAGTTCGTGCTCGTCACCGACCTGCCGGGTGATGGTGCATCGGTGCTGGTGGACGACGAGCTGGCGGTCGCCGTGGTCAGCAGGTCGGGTGATCCGGGCCGGCGACGCGCCACCGCCGCGCACGAGCTCGGGCACATGGTGCTCGGAGATCCCTATTCGAACGACATCGGCGTGCACGCGTCACTGCGGGAACGGGAAGCGGTGGTCGACGCGTTCGCGGCGGAACTGCTGCTCCCGTCCGAGGTGGTGGCGAAGGCGAACGGCCGCCAAGGCCTCGTCGAGTTGGCGGCTCGGTACCGGACGTCCTGGTCGCTGGCAACGCGCCAGGCCCAGCTGGTCGACTCGTTCGACGCCGCAGAGGCTCGGAGGTGGAAGCACCGCACGCCGACCAAGGCGGAGCTGATGGACGCCGTCGGATGGGCGCCGCAACCCGACCTCGACTCCGTCCGAGTGCCGCGCAGCTACGCGAAGGCGGTGATGGCAGCGTGGAAGCGCGACCTGGTGACGTCGTCCCGCGCGGTCGAGCTCATGCACGGCCAGCTCGTCGAGAGCGACCTGCCTGTCGCGCCTGACGACGAAGTCGCACCGTGAAGGCCGACAAGCCGCTGGTCCTGGACACCATGTGCTTGTCGCACTTCGCTTTGATCGAACGGCTCGACGTGCTCGGAGAGCTGCTCGGCAACAGGGAGTGCTGGACCACCGCGGTGGTGAAGGAGGAGATCTCCCGCGGCGTCGGGCAGCACCCGCTGCTGCGCAACGCTCTGGACCTGCCGTGGTTGCACGTCAAGGCGCTGGACGAACTCTCCGAGATCCAGCTCTTCGTCAAGTGGTCGAGGGCGATCGGCACGTCGGACCGCGACCACGGCGAGGCGAGCGTGTTCGCGGCGAGCGAGGTCCTCGACGGTGTCGCTCTCACCGACGACCGGCAAGCCACGAAGGTGGCGCGCGCACGGGGACTGGAAGTGCACGGCACCATCTGGCTGCTCGCCCAGCTGTGCCGGGACGGCAAGCTTCCCGAGGCCGGCGCGGGCAACCTCATCGACATGCTGCGGGACAGCAACATGAGGTTGCCTTGCACAGGCGCGGGGTTCAGCGCATACGCGAGGAGTTACGGGCTGCTGTGAGTGGTCGTCCTCAGTGATCCAGGTACGCCAGCACGGCCTGCACGCGTCGGTCACCCGCACCGTCCTCGGTGTTGAGGCCGAGCTTGAGGAAGATGTTGCCGATGTGCTTGTGCACGGCCCCCGGGCTGACGACGAGCCGTTCGCCGATGGCCGCGTTCGACAACCCCTCCGCCATCAGGCCGAGGACCTCGCGTTCGCGCGGTGACAGCCCGCTGAGCGCGTCGTCGGACTTGCGGCGCACCAGCAGCTGCGACACGACCTCGGGGTCCAGCGCCGTGCCGCCGTTCGCGACGCGGTGCAGCGACTCGAGGAAGTCCGCGACCCGGCCCACGCGTTCCTTGAGCAGGTAGCCGACGCCGCCGGAGGTGCCGGCCAGCAGTTCGTGGGCGTAGCTCTGCTCCACCCACGCGCTGAGGACCAGCACGGCGAGCTTCGGGTGCCGTGTGCGCGCCTCGACCGCGGCCCTGAGTCCCTCGTCGGTGAACGTCGGCGGCATGCGCACGTCGACCACGGCGATGTCCGGCTCGTGCTCGGCGACGGCGACCAGGAAGTCGTCCGGGTTGTCCGTCGCCGCGGCCACGTCGAGGCCCTCGTTGCGCAGCAGCAACGTCAACCCCTCGCGGAGCAACGCGTCGTCTTCGGCGATCACGATGCGCATGTGGTCACTTCCCGGTCGGCAACTCGACGGTGAGAACCGTAGGGCCTCCCTCGGGACTGCTCATCGTCGCGGTCCCGTCCAGCGCCTCGACCCGCCCCCGGATGCCGTCCAGGCCGGTGCCCTTCTTCTCGTCAGCACCTCCCTTGCCGTCGTCGTGCACCACGACCGTGAGCCGCTCGCCGTTCATCCCGAGGCTGACCCACGCGTGGTTCGCGCCGCTGTGCTTGGCCACGTTGGTCAGCGCCTCGGCCACCGCGAAGTACGCCGCCGCCTCGACCGCCGCCGGCAACCGCCCGAGGTGGTCGGCCTGCAACAGGCACGGCACCGGGCACCGCGCCGCCAGCGCCTGGATCGCCCCGTCGAGCCCCAGGTCCTCCAGCACCGGCGGGTGGATGCTGCGCACGACGTTGCGCAGCTCCTCCAGGGCGTCGCCGGCCGCGTCCTGGGCCCGCAGCAACGCCTGCAGCGCGTTCTGCGGGTTCTGGTGCAGCGTCCGCTCCGCGATCCCCAGCATCATCACCACGCCGACCAGCTTGTTCTGCGTGCCGTCGTGCAGGTTCCGCTCGATCCGCCGCAACTCGGCCCCGTGCGCCTGCAACGCCGCGGCCCGCGTCGCGACCACCTCGGCCAGCCGCTTCTCCAACGTCGCCCGCGGCGGCGCCAGCAACACCCGCGCCCACCGCGCGTCCACCTCGGCGAGCCGCGGCAACTGCGTCAGCGCCAGCGCGAGCACGAGCCCGATCGGGATGCTCAGCAGCGCCTTGCCCCACGAGTCGATCCGCATGCCGAACGAGTTCTCCATCGGCACCACCGACCACAGCGCCACCGCGAGCGGCTGCTGCACCAACGACCCGGGAACCCCGATCGCCAGGGACCCGAACAACGTGCCGAACATCGCGTGCAGCACCAGCCACAACCCGTCCCGCCGGCTCGCCGGGTCTGCCAGCACCCGCTGCGCCCGGTGCAGCCACGGCCCGTCGAGCGGTTCCGACGCGGGCACCTCCACCCCGGTGAACCGGGCCAGCCGCCGCCGGTCGAAGTCCACGATCCGGCGGATGTACGGCGCGGTCACCGGCAACAACGGCAGCACCACCACCGACAGCAGCAGCACGCCGATCGCGAGCCACGCGGCGATCGCCGTCAGCAACCCGGTCGCCAGGTAGACCACCGCTGCCCAGATCCGTTTCATGTGGCCAAACGTAGCCACCCGGACCCGTCGGTCGCGGTAGAGCAGGCTCCACTCCCCGGTTTCCACCCTCCTGCCCGGGTTCTCGGCCGCACCGCTCGCCACCCCCGCGCCCCTTCCTCCTTCGGCGGGGGTCGGAGGAGGGAGATCCGGACATGAGACAGACGCGGTCAGGCGTGGATCAGGACAAGGATCACTCGGGTGGGTGACGAAGTGGACTGTCCGTCGAGGTCAGGAGGGCGAGCACAGCCTGGCCAACCCTGCCCAACCCGGCCCTCAGCCCTCCCGCCACCCGTTCGTGATCGGCAACCGCCGATCCCGCCCGAATGCCTTGTTCGAGATCTTCGTGCCCGGCGGGTACTGCCGCCGCTTGTACTCCGCCCGGTCCACCATCCGCAGCACCCGGTCGACCAGCTCCGGCTCGAACCCGGCGGCCAGCAGGTCGTCGTACCCGCGGTCGCCCTCGACGTAGTCGTCCAGTAGGTCGTCCAGCACCGCGTAGTCCGGCAGCGAGTCCGAGTCGACCTGACCCGGCCGCAGCTCGGCCGAGGGCGGCTTGGAGATCGAGTTCTCCGGGATGGGCGGGGTCTCGCCGCGCTTCTCGGCTTCGGCGTTGCGCCACCGCGCCAGGTCCCAGACCAGGGTCTTCAGCACGTCCTTGATCGGCGCGTAACCACCGACCGCGTCGCCGTAGATGGTCGAGTAGCCGACCGCGAGCTCGGACTTGTTGCCGGTCGCCAGCACCAGGTGCCCGTGCTGGTTCGACAACGCCATCAGCAGCATGCCGCGGCAACGCGCCTGGATGTTCTCCTCGGCGAGACCCGTCAGCCCCAGCTGCGACACGTACACGGACACCATCTCGCCAATGGGTTCCGTGGTGAAGTGCAGGCCCGTGCGCGCCGCCATCTCCGAAGCGTCCGAACGGGAGTGTTCCGATGAGTACGACGACGGCATCGAGACGCCGTACACGGAGTCGGCGCCGAGGGCGTCCACGGCCAGTGCGGCCACCACGGCAGAGTCGATGCCACCGGACAGACCGAGTACAACGGAGCGGAAGCCGTTCTTGTGCACGTAGTCGCGCAGGCCGGTCACGAGCGCGTGCCACACCTCGGCCTCATCGGACAGTGGCTCGAACACGCGCGGTGCGGGCAGCGGTTCGTAAGGAGCGACGGCGTCCGAGATGAACACCCGGCGCACGTAGAAGTCACCGATCTGACCCTGCTCGTAAGACGCCGAAGAAGGCACGTCGAAGTCCACGAGCATCAGGTGCTCGACGAACTGCGGTGCCCGTCCGATCAGCTGGCCGTCCGCGCCGACGACCATCGAGTCGCCGTCGAACACCAGCTCGTCCTGGCCGCCGACGAGGTTGCAGTACGCGAGCGGTGCGCCCGCCTCGGCCGCGCGGCGGACCACCAGGGGCAGCCGGGCGTCGTCCTTCTTGCGCTCGTACGGGGAGGCGTTGGGGGAGACGACCAGGTCCACGCCGGCGTCGCCCAGCGCGGTGATCGGGCCGCCGTCCTGCCACAGGTCCTCGCAGATCACCATGCCGACCTCGACGCCGTTGACGCGCACGACGTCGAGCGACGAGCCGGGCTTGAAGTAGCGGCGCTCGTCGAACACGCCGTAGTTGGGCAGGTGGTGCTTCGACTGCCGCGCCACGACCCGGCCCTCGTGCAGCACCCCCACCGCGTTGCGCGGGCCGACGGAGTCGTGTTCCAGGTAGCCGACGACCGCGGTCACGGAACCGAGTCCGGCGTCGTCCAGCGACACCGCCAGCGCCTCCAGCGCCTCCGCGGACGCCCGTGCGAACGAGGTGCGGATCGCCAGGTCCTCGACCGGGTAGCCGGTCAGGACCATCTCGGGGAACACCACCAGGTGGGCGCCGCCCTCGCGGGCCTTGCGCGTCCACTCCACAACCAGCGCGGCATTGCCGGAAAGGTCGCCCACAGTGGCGTTGACCTGGGCGAGCGCGATGCGAAGCTGCGGCATGCCCTCATCATCTCCCATACCATCGGACTGTGGTCCGTCTCTTGAGCGTGTTGCTCGTCATTCCCCTTCTGGCCTCCTGCACCTCGATCCTCGAAGGGACCGCCAAGCCCGGCGTGACCTTCGAGAAGCCCGGTCCGGCCGGCACCGTCCCGCCGGGACTGGAGAAGTACTACGGCCAGCAGCTCGCCTGGCAGGACTGCGCGCCGTTCGCCACGACCGGCACCAGCCGGCAGGCCTACGGCTCCAAGCGCGACGTCGAGTGCACCCGGCTGCAGGTCCCGCTCGACTACGCCAAGCCCGAGGGCGACACGATCACCATCGGCGTCCTGCGCTACCGGGCCACCGGTCAGAAGATCGGGTCGCTGCTGACCAACCCCGGCGGGCCGGGCGCGTCCGGCATGGCGTCGGCCGCGGGCATGGTGGGTGACTACCGCAAGACCGAGCTCGCGAAACGGTTCGACCTGATCGGGTTCGACCCGCGGGGCATCGGGGCGAGCGAGCCGGCGGTCCGCTGCCTGTCCAACGCCGAGCGCGACGCGGAGCGGCTCGACCTCGACACGGACACTTCTGCGGCCGGAATCGCCCAAACGGAGCAGGAGAACAGGACGTATGCCGAGAAGTGTGCGGCCGGGACGAAATTCGGGGCGGCAATGCTCGCCAACATGGGCACGCGGGACGTAGTTAAGGACATGGATGTCCTTCGCTCTGCGCTCGGCGACGCGAAGCTGAGCTACGTCGGCTACTCGTACGGCACCCGCATCGGTACCGAGTACGCCGAGACCTTCCCCCAGAACGTGCGCGCCCTCGTCCTCGACGGTGCCGTCGACCCGACCCAGGACCAGCTCCAGTCGCTGGTCGCGCAGGGTGCCGGCTTCCAGAAGGCGTTCGACGAGTTCGTCAAGTGGTGCCGGACGGAGGACAACTGTCCCCTGGCCGGGGACGCCAACACGAGCTTTCGCCAGCTCACGACCCCGTTGATCCAGAAACCGGTCGACGTGGGCAGCCGCAAGCTGTCCTACAACGACGCCGTCACCGCGACCATCCAGGCGTTGTACTCCGAGCAGCTGTGGCCGCTGCTGCTGCAGGGGCTCAACGAGCTGAAGAACGGCAAGGGCACGATGCTGCTGCGCCTCGCCGACGCGTACTTCGACCGCGACGACCAGGGCAGCTACTCGACCATCACGGACGCGTTCAGCGCCGTTCACTGCGTCGACGACCAGCGCCTGACCGACAAGAACGCCCTGCTGGAGACCGCCAGGCAGTACAAGGCCGCGGCGCCGTTCCTCGACGACGGCAACCCGCCGGGCGCAGCGCTCGACTCGTGCGCGTTCTGGCCGGCCCCGGTGACCGCGCGCACCGGCCCGCCCACGGCCGACGGCATCCCGCCGCTGCTGGTCATCTCCACGACCGGTGACCCCGCCACGCCGTACGAGGCCGGCGTGAACCTGGCCAAGGCGCTCAACTCGCGGCTGCTCACCTACGAAGGCGTCCAGCACACCGTGTTCCTGCAGGGCCAGTCGTGCGTCGACGCGGCCGGCGTGAAGTACCTGGTCGACCTGACCCTGCCCGCCGACGGAACCCGGTGCGCCTCATGACGAAACGGCGGTCCCGCATCACCGCGGCCGTGTTCGCCCTGATAGTCGTGCTGGGCACCTCCACGTCCTACGCGCGCATCGACGGCAGTCCCGTCGCCGCGCGCAAGGGCGTCGAGCGCTTCTACGCGCAGGCGTTGTCGTGGGCCGCGTGCCAGCCGTACGCGACCGATGCGAAGAGCAAGGGCCTGTTCGAGCGCGAAGGCATCCAGTGCGCACGGCTGCAGGTCCCCCTCGACTACGAGAAGCCGGACATCGGGACCATCACCATCGGGCTCTTACGCCGGCCCGCCGCCGAACAGCAGCGGCGGGTCGGGTCGCTCGTGGTGAACCCGGGCGGTCCGGGTGGTTCGGGCATGACGCACGTCGCGAACATGCAGCCGGACAACCCGGTCGGCAAGCGGTTCGACGTGGTCGGCTTCGACCCGCGCGGGGTCGGGGCGAGCCAGCCCCGCGTCCAGTGCCTCACCGACGCGGAACGCGACGCGCAACGCCTGCGCCCCAAGGGCGAGAACGCGAGCCAGACGGAGTCGGAGAACAAGTTCTTCGTCGACCGGTGCACCCAGCGCAGCGGCATCGACCTGCTGCGCAACGTCGGCACCCGTGACGTCGCACGGGACCTGGACGTGCTGCGGGCCGCGCTGGGCGAGAAGAAGCTGACCTACCTCGGTTACTCCTACGGCACGCGCATCGGCACGTTGTACGCCGAGATGTACCCGCGCAACGTGCGCGCGATGGTGCTCGACGGCGCCGTGGAGGTCAGCCCCGACCGGGTGGCCGCGTCGGCACGGCAGGCGCAGGGCTTCGAGGAGTCGTTCCAGCGCTTCGCCGGTTGGTGCGCGCAACGCGACTGTCCCCTGGGGAGGGACACGAACACCGCGGAGTCGAAGTTCCGCCAGCTGATCGAGCCGCTCAAGAAGACCCCGCTGCCGGTCGGCGACCGCAGGCTGTCCCACTCGGACGCGAACACCGCCATCATCCAGGCGATGTACAGCGACCGGCTGTGGGAGACCGCGCTCAAGGGCCTGCAGGAGCTGCGCACCAACCGCGGCACCACCCTGCTGCAGCTCGCCGACCAGTACCTCGGCCGCGCAGCGGACGGCACCTACAGCCGCATCCAGGACGCGTTCGTGGCCATCCGCTGCGTCGACGAACCGCCCATCAAGGACCGCGCCACCCTGGAGTCCAACCGCCGGAAGCTGCTGGAACTGCTCGGCAACGACACGGTCCCCACCGACGAGACGGCGCTCGGCCCGTGCGCGTTCTGGCCGGCACCGCACACCTCGGAACCGCATCCGCCGAACGTCACCGGGCTGCCGCAGGTGCTGGTCATCTCCACGACCGGTGACCCGGCCACGCCGTACCGGTCCGGTGTGGACCTCGCGGCCGCACTGGGCGCGCGGCTGCTGACCTACAACGGCAACCAGCACACGGCGTTCCTGGCCGGTATCGGCTGCGTGGACGGGGTGGCGACGAACTACCTGGCGGAGCTGCGGTTGCCCGAGACCGACCCGGTCTGCTGACGGGCGGGCAGGAACACCGATCCCAGCGCTCCGAGCGCGCAGATCACCGACGTGATCAGGAAGATCTCGTGGTACTCGGTGAGCAGCGCCTCGGTGAGCGCGCGCTGGTACTCGGCGAACCGCCGCTGGAACTCGGCGGGCTCGACCCCGAACGGCAGCGGGGTGTCCAGGTCTGCCGTGAGCTCGCGGAAGCGGTGCAGTCCCCACGCGGACAGTGCCGCCACGCCGACGAGCATGCCCGTCATGCGCGCGACGACGACGAACGCCGACGCCACCCCGTGCCGCACCGGTGGCACGACCCGCAGCACCGCACCGGACAGCGGCGCGATCACCAGGCCCAGCCCGAACCCGGCGACCGCGAGGTCCCGCGTCAGCACCAGCCCGCTCACCTCCGCGGGCCACTGCGCGATGAACACGTACGACACCGATGCGATCGCCAGACCGGCGAACGACACCCACCGGTCACCGACGCGTCCGGCCAGCAGTCCACCCAGGACCGCACCGACCGGCAACGCGACGAGGAACCGCGTCAGCAGGGTCGCTGCGGCGGCGGAGTCACGCCGCAGCACCGTCTGCGCGAACAGCTCCACGTCGACCAGCGTCACCATCAACGCCGCACCGGCCGCCAGCGACACCCCGAGCACCGCCCAGAACGGCCGCCACTGCACACCCTCGGGATCGATGAGCCGCACGGCAGCACGGCGTTCCCACACGAAGAAGCCCGCCAACACCACCACTGCCGCACCGAGCACCGGCCAACCCCACGCGGGCAGCACGGACTCGGCGGGTGCCGGGTTGTAGAGGGCCACGACGAGCAGCGACAACGCCACCGCGAGCAGCACACCGCCCACGACGTCGATCCGAACCGGACGCCGTGTGTCCGGCACGGACCGTTGCACGACCACCATCGCGATGACCGCCAACGGCACGTTCACCCAGAACACCCACCGCCAGCTCTGCGGCTCCCACGCCTCGAACAACGGCATCGCGTTGAACAGCGTGGCCACGCCGATGCCGTAGAGGGTGCCGAGCACCGACCCCAGCTCCTGCGCCGCACCCACGGTCCCGAGCGCGGTCGACCGCTTCCCGGCCTCCCACAGGTCCGCGACCAGCGCCATCGTCACCGGCAGCAGCGCACCACCGGCCAGTCCCTGCACCACGCGGCCCGCCACCAGCACCGGCACGTCCGCGGCCAGTGCCGTCACCACGGACCCCACCAGGAACCCGAGCAGCGACACCTGCAGCACGAACCGCCGCCCCAGCCGGTCCGACAGCTGCCCGAGCAACGGCATGCCCGCCACGTACCCGAGCAGGTACCCGGTGACGATCGGCGTGGCCTGCTCCAGCTGGTTCACCGCGATGCCCAGGTCGCGCACGATGTCCGTGAGCACGCCGACGACGACGTACGCGTCGAGCGCACCGAGGAGCACGGCCGCGCCGGACGCGGCAAGGGCTGCTGTGCGCACGTTACGCGGGCGCCGTCACCGTGACGGGCTTGTTGAAGTCCGTCAGGCCGACGTCGACCTTCTGCCCGCCGGGCAGCTCGAACAGCGCGTTCTTCAGCTTCGAGTCCTGGTCGACGGAGAACGTCGCCTTCACGTCCGACGAGATCCCCGGCACCAGGCCCGCGGCCACGTCCTTCGGCACGGTCGCCTCGACCACCGACACGTCACCGGCCGACTTGGTCTTCGGGTCCTTCGCCGCCGACAGGACCTTCGCCACGCCCTTGTCCGGGTTCAGGATCGCCGACGGGTCGTACACCTGGCCCGCGAACGCCGCGGGCAGCTTCGTGTACCCACCGGTCGGGCCCTTGAAGTGCAGGTTGCCGCCCGTGAGCACGTACTCGACCGACAACAGCTGACCGGCGAAGTTCACCTTCGCGTTGCCCTTCGAGTCACCGGCCGCGGTGAGGTCGCCGTCGGCGTCCTTCACCGGCACGTCCGGGAGCTCCCCGTCCACCTTGATGGAGAAGTGGACGCTCGACACCGAGCGCATCGACTCCGCCGACTTCGAGAGCAAAGTCGCACCATCGGGGAGATCCCCGCCTGAGGTGCAGCTCGTGAGCAGGGCGAGTAAGCAAACCGACAACCAACGGGCGGACATGCGTTGATCGTAGAGTCCCCCCAGGCCTTAGGCTGCGCGTTATGGACCGCCAGCAGGAGTTCGTGCTCCGCACGCTCGAGGAACGCGACATCCGGTTCGTCCGGCTCTGGTTCACCGACGTCCTCGGCTTCTTGAAGTCCGTGGCGGTCGCACCCGCCGAGCTCGAGGGCGCCTTCAGCGAGGGCATCGGCTTCGACGGCTCCGCGATCGAGGGCTTCGCCCGCGTCTACGAGTCGGACATGGTCGCGAAGCCGGACCCCGCCACGTTCCAGGTGCTGCCCTGGCAGACGCCGGAGGGCAACAACTACTCCGCGCGCATGTTCTGCGACATCACCATGCCGGACGGCTCCCCGTCGTGGGCCGACCCGCGGCACGTGCTGCGCAGGACCCTGTCCAGGGCCAGCGAGGCCGGCTTCACCTGCTACGTGCACCCCGAGATCGAGTTCTTCCTGCTCAAGGGCCTTCCCGGCGACGGGAGCGAACCCGAGCCCGCCGACAACGGCGGCTTCTTCGACCAGACCTCGCACGAGACCGCCACGCACTTCCGCCGCCACGCCATCGAGGCGTTGGAGGCCATGGGCATCTCCGTCGAGTTCAGCCACCACGAGGGCGCACCCGGCCAGCAGGAGATCGACCTGCGCTACGCCGACGCACTGACCATGGCCGACAACGTCATGACGTTCCGGTACGTGGTGAAGGAGGTCGCGATCACGCAGGCCGTGCGCGCCTCGTTCATGCCCAAGCCGTTCTCGGACCAGCCCGGTTCGGGGATGCACACGCACTTCTCGCTCTTCGAGGGCGACCGCAACGCGTTCTACGACGAAGAGGACCCGTACCAGCTCTCCGAGATCGGCAAGCAGTTCGTCGCGGGCATCCTCAAGCACGCGCGCGAGATCTCCGGCGTCACGAACCAGTGGGTCAACTCCTACAAGCGCCTGATCGTCGGCGGCGAGGCACCCACGGCGGTCTGCTGGGGCCACGCCAACCGGTCCGCGCTGGTCCGCGTGCCGATGTACTCGCCGGGCAAGTCGTCGTCGCGCCGCGTCGAGGTCCGCACGCTGGACTCCGCCTGCAACCCGTACCTGGCGTACTCGGTGATCCTGGCCGCCGGCCTCAAGGGCATCGAGAAGGGCTACGAGCTGCCGCCGCCCGCCGAGGACGACGTGTGGTCGCTCACCGACCGCGAACGCCGTGCCGCGGGCTACGCGAACCTGCCGCAGAACCTCGGCGAGGCGCTCACCGAGATGGAGAACTCGGAACTGCTCCCCGAAGCGCTCGGCGAGCACGTCTACGACTTCTTCCTGCGCAACAAGAGGACGGAGTGGGACGCGTACCGTCGTAGCGTCACCCCGTACGAGTTGCGCACTCTTCTTCCCGTGCTGTGAGGCCGATACGTTGCTCTCCGTGACAGAGGTACCCGAGTTCCAGCCGACGATCTGCGCGTGCACGGTCGCCACGGCGGCGGAGCTGCCCGCGGTGAAGGTGCTGTCCAGCTCCTTCCTCGCGGAACACCCCGAGGGCCGGTTCGTCGCGCTGATCGTCGACGCCCAGCCCGAGCACGCAGGCCCCGGCCTCATCACACCGCTCGAGATCGGCGTCTCCGAGGTCGAGCTGCACGTGCTGGCCACCGCACGCGACGCCGCCGAGCTGAAGGCCGCCATGCTGCCCCGGCTGCTGGAGGCGCTGCTGACGCAGGGCATGCCGGTGCTCTACCTCGACCCGTGGGTGCAGGTCTTCGGGTCGGTCACGAAGCTCGTGCTGGAGGCGCTGCGCACCGCACCGGTCGTGCTGCTGCCGCGCACCCTGCGACCACTGCCCGACGACGGCCTGCAACCGGGGCCGTGGGAGCTGCACGAGTCGGGCGCCTTCGACCCCGGTTTCATCGCGGTCGGCCCCGGCTCCGAGCCCTACCTCGGCTCGCTGGACATGCCCGCGATCGTGCCGCACCACGTCGTGCGCGACGCACGGGTCGGACTGTCCGTGTGGAACGTCGCCGACCGGCCGTTGCACCGCTCCGAGGCCGGCACCGTCCAGGTCCTCGGCGAGGACCTGCTCACCGTGCACTTCGCGGGCTTCGACCCCCTGCGGCCGTGGATGCTGTCCGCGGAGTTCGTCGAACGGCCGCGCGTGCTGCTGTCCGAACACCCCCTGGTCGCCGACCTGTGCACCGCCTACCGCGCCGAGCTGGTGCGCTGCGGGTGGACCACCGCCCCCGTGCCCTACCGGTTCGGGGCCCTCATCGACGGCACGGTCATCCCGTCCGAGCTGCGCGCCGACTACCGGGCCACCGCACCGACGCCGCTGCCCGCGTTCGGCGAGGACGGCGGCGGCGGGTTCCTCATCTGGGCGTGCGAGCGGACCGAGCAGGGCGGCACCCGCTGGGCGGACGCCGTCTGGCGCGCGGACCCCGCGCTGCAACAGCAGTTCCCCGCACCCTTCGGCGCCGACTTCGAGGACTGGCGCGAGTGGTGCGCCGGTGCCGGCGTCGCCTCCGGGCGGCTGCCCGTGCCCGCCGTGCCCCAGCCGCGGTCAGAAGGCCCGGCGCTGCTGGACCAGCTCGGCGTCTCGATCGTCGGCAACGGCCCGGTGACCGAACGCGTGCTGGCCGCCGCACGGGCGTCCGGGCTGCCCGTGTCCGACTCCGCCGCCTACCCGGTCGTCGTGCGCACCTCCGACGACGTCGAGGTCCCCGACGGGCGGTTCGTCGTCGACATCGCCCTGGACGCCTCCGCGGCCGACGACCGCGTCGGCGTGAACGAGCTGTGGGTGTCGTCCGAGTCGTCACGCGCCGCCGCGGAACGCATCGGCAGCCCGATCGTCCGCGTGGTCCCGGTACCCGTGCACGACGTGGGCGCACGTGACCACGAGGCCGGCTCGGTGGTGGTGTTCGCGGCCATCGCGGACCACGCGCTCGACCGGCCCGGCAACGTCCTCGGCGCCGTGTCGGCGTTCCTCAGCGCGTTCCCCGACCGCACCGACGTGACGCTGCAGGTCGCGGTCTCCGGTGCGTACGACCACCCCGAGGCCGCCGAGCGGCTGCGCCTCGCCACCGCCTCCGACCAGCGGATCGCCCTGGTCGAGGACTTCGACGTGTGCCAGACCGCCGACGTCGTGGTGTCGCTGCACCGCGGCGGCGCCGACGACCGGATCGCACTGCGCCTGGCCGAGCTCGCCGTCCGCGGCATCCCCGTGCTCGCCTCCGACCACGGCGGGGTGGCCGAGCTGTTCGGCAAGACCGCCGTGCTCGTGCCGTGCCACCAGGGCGCAGAACCCGACGTCCAGGCCGCCGCGAAGCTGATGCGGTCACTGGCCGACGACCTCGGCACGGCCGCCGCCCTCGGCCAGGCCGCACGCGACCACGTCCTGTCCGTGCGGTCCGTCGCACGCGTCGGCGAACTGCTGCGCGAGCGCGTCGAGCACTCCTACCGCGGCTGGCGGGCCCGCCGGCCCAAGCCGCGCCCCGAGGTCGACCCGCTGCTCGCACTCCAGTCGGCCAAGCACGCGTTGCTGCGCCAGCCCGACGTGGGATCCGCACACCGAACGCCCATGGCTCCCGCGCTGCGCAAGGTCGTGCTGCGCGCGCTGGACCACTACGACAACCACATGCGCGAGGTGCTCCACACCCTCGTCGACGGCGTCGAACGCACCGTGTCCGAGCTGGTCAACCGGCAGGACGCGCTGCGCACCGGCGTCGGCGCGGGCGAGCTGGAGCTGCTGCGCGCCGAGGTCGAACAGGTCGCCGCCCGCCAGACCCACTTCACCGACCAGCTCGTCGGCGTCGACGACGGCGTGGTCCGCGTCCGCGCCGACATGGCCGGCCAAGGCCGCCGGCTGCGCGAGATCGAGGACGCCGTCGTCGCCGAGGCGGCCAAGCGCGCGAAGACGACCGACGTGCTCGCCGACCGGATCGACAAGCTCACCGTCGCGCTCGACCGCACGCTCGACCGGATCGACACCCTCGAATCGCGCGTCGTCGAGGTGTTCCGCGAACGCGACACCCGCCTCGACGCCGCCGTCCGCGCCGCCCACCAGGCCCAGCAGACCGCCGACGCGCTCCGCCGGGTCGTGGTGCGCCAGCACGAGACCTCCTCCGACGTGCCCGGGGTGCGCAGCTCGCTGGTGCTGTGCGACGCGGGCATGCTGCGGCTGCCCTCCGACGACGCGTTCATGCTGCCGCTGCTGTCGTCCAACGGCGTGTGGGAACCGGACCTCGCCGAGGTGCTCGACTCGCACGTCGAACCGGACGGGATCTTCCTCGACGTCGGCGCGTACGTCGGCTACCACTCCATCAGGGTGCTGTCCCGCCTCGGCCTGATGGGCGCGGTCGTCGCCGTCGAACCCGACAGGGGCGCCGCGGCCCTGCTGCGGCACAACGTCTCCGCGAACCTGCCCGCCGCCGTCGCCGACCGGATGACCGTCATCGAGGGCGCCGCGTGGGAGAGCACGGGCGAGCTCGCCGCCGCGCCGACGCTGACCGGCGGGGTGTCGGTGGCACCGCTGCCGGCCGACGCGGGCGACGACGTCCCGCGGGTCCGCGCGGTCCGGCTCGACAAAGAGCTCGAGGAGATCGCCCTCGCACAGGGCATGAAGCTCTCGGTCGTCCGAGTCGACACGCCCGGTCGTGGTCACCGCGCACTGGCCGGCCTGGTCCGGTTGCTGCGCAGGGACCGCCCGCAGGTGTTCCTCGAGTTCTCCGCCACCGCGACCGCCGACTTCGGTGACGATCCGGTGACGGTCCTCAAGGAGTTCGGCATCTGGGGGTACGAGCTGGTGCCGCTGGCCACCCGCCAGGCCGCCTCTCCCGAGCAGATCGTGCGGGCGATGGAGGGTCTGCGGTCGGTCACGCTGTGGCTGCGACCGCGTCCGATCGGCGCCAAGCCAGCCGCTCCACCGCCGTCCGTGCCCATCAAGCAGCCTGCTGACCAGGCGATTTGACACCGGTGCCCCCGGTGAGTAACTTTCTCCGGGTCGCAAGCGAGACCCCCGGAACGAGCGGTTGACACCGCGGATCGGGCCGGGTAAAGTTTCACGGCGTCAAACCCCCAGAAGTAAATGAACGGCCTACCGTGCTGTCCGGGATCTGAAAATGACCCCGATTTGACACCGGAAAAGCCAGTCGGATAACTTCTGAACCAAGCAAAATTGAATGCGAAGCGAGTTTGCGCCGCACCGAAGAAGCCGAAACGGCCGATTTGACAAAGCGAAAACGAACTGGCTAAGCTTCAAACACAAGCCCCGAGAGAAACTCTCCGGAAACGGAGATGGACCCGGTGAGCGCGTGTTCTTTGAGAACTCAACAGCGTGCCGATAACACAGCCAGTAATATGAATACTCCTCGTCAGGAGTATTCCTTTGAGTAGCTA
>NZ_JBVJRA010000028.1:0-44121 GCF_055608075.1 Lentzea sp. NPDC036949 | reverse complement strand
GTGGTCCTCCGGTTTGGGGGGGGGAGGGGTGGGAGGGCAAATTTTTTTTTAGGGGGGGGAAGTGTGGGCGGGTCCGCTTGGGCGGGCCAGGGCTGGCGCAGGGGTGGGGGTCGGGTGGAACCTGGCCGCCGCACCCCCTCCACGGCCGAGCGTCCTACTTCTCCCTCAGCAGGTACACGTTGCCGTTGCCGTCCGCGTCGCTGTTGAAGATCAGGTCCGTGTCGTTGATGAACGCGGCGTGCGGGTGCACCGACTCCTCGTTCGAAGAGCTCCCGTGCTTGAACATCTTCACGGTGTCGACCTTGTTCGTGCCGGCTTTGATGTAATAGAAGTAGATGTAGGCCGTCGAGTCCTTGTGGCCGTCGCCCTGGATGATCGTCCGCGCGGGGTTCATGGCGTAGTGGTTGCTGCTCTCCCGGGTGTCGTAGCTGAAGAACTCCTGCTTGCGGATGTTGTAGGTCACCACCTGGTCCGGCGTTTCGCCCTGCTTTCGCTGTGCGAAGGCGGCGTCCCGGCCGTTGGACGCCCAGAACGGGTGCGCACCGTGGTCATTCGAATCGGTCAGCATCGTCTTCTTCTTCGTGCCGATGTCCACCAGACCGATCTGGGAGTCGTAGCGCAGGTGGAACAGCAGCGTGTCCCCGTGCACCGGGTTGATCAACACGTGGTCGACCTCCCCGTCGATCTTCTTGACCGTTTGCAGCTCCCCCGATCTCACGTCGACCAGGACGAGCGAGGAGGTTTTCTCCTCCTCGTCGTACAGCGACGCGGCGACCGTCTTGCCGTCCGACGTGAGCGAGGGGATTCCCTTGAAGTCGTACCTGCTCGAGAAGGTGCGGATCTTCTTCTCGCGGTACGGGGCGCGCAGGCTGACGCTGGTCAGCGTGCGGTCGTCGACGTAGAAGGCCTCCTCGGTCTGCGGCGAGACGTTGGCGTGGTCGCCGTCGATGTCGTCGGAGTCCGTGACCTGCACGAACCTCCCGTTGTCGAGCGACATGAGGTAGAGGTTCTCGTCGCCGTCGCGTTCCGACATGAACAGGACGGAGTTGAGCGACGGGACGTAGGGGTCCACGTCGAGGTACATCTTGTTGTCGAGCTCTTTGTCCCTGGTGAGCTGAACCACCTCGTAGTCGGGGTCCAGGGCCGGGCGGATCTTCCACTCCGACTCGAATCGCGCGCCCTTTCCGAAATCGACCGCGGAACCTTCAGCGAGAGCGGCACAGGAGAAACCCAGCATGCTCACGGAAACGAGAAAAGCCACAGTTGCTTTCACGAGAGGAGACCTTCCAGGCTAGAACGCGAAAGACCGGCCGTTCTCGACTATAGGAATGTGAATCACACTCCACAACGGATTCAATCTCACTCTTTCGAGTGGAGAGAGTGGGATTTTCCCACAGTCGATTTCCCCAATGATCACCGCAACTGCCGCTATTCCTGGTGACCGGAAAAACTACGAGGAACGTCCGGGAGGACCACCCGGTCCCGCAGCGGCCATGATGTGCCGGGTGCGGTCGCGCAGCAGCTGGTGGGTGCGGTCGTGGTGGTTGCGCGGGTGCCAGGCCATGCCGACCGTCACGGGCGGCAGGTCCACCGGGATCGCGAACGTGCGGAGCCCGAGCTTGTCGAGCATCCGGCGGGCCAGCCGGGCGGGCGCGATGCAGACGACGTCGGTCTCCGAGGCGAGGAACAACGCGCTCGCGAACGTCGGCACCACGGCCACCACGCGGCGGCTCAGCCCCAGCTCGGTCAGCTCCTCGTCGACCGGGCCGCGTGCCCGGCCGCGCCGCGACACGACGACGTGGTCGGCGGCGGCGAACCGTTGCGGTGTCACCACTTCCACCTCGGCGAGGGGGTGACCCGGCCGCACGACGCCGATCAGCGCCTCGGTGACGAGCGCTTCGGAGTGGACCTCCGCGTCGCCGGGCCGGATGCTGCCGATCTCCAGGTCGACCAGGCCTTCCCGCAGCGCCGGGGTGTCCTCCAGGTTCTCCGGCCGCAGCCGCAGCGAGATGCCGGGGGCCTGGTCCCGCAGGTCGTCGATGAGCGACGGGATGAACGTCGTGGACAGCATGTCGGTGACCTGCAGGTCGAACGTGCGCACCGCGCTCCGCGGGTCGGCCGTGGCGGACGGGGCGAACAGCGCCCGTGCCCTGGAGGCGATCGCGTGCACCTCACCGCGCAGCTCCACTGCCCGTGGTGTCGGCACGAGGTCACGTCCGGCCCGGACGAGCAGCGGGTCGTCGAAGACGCGGCGCAGGCGGGCCAGGGTGCGGCTCATCGCCGGCGCCGAGGTGTGCAGCCGGGCGGCGGCCTTGGTCACGCTGTTCTCGGCGAGCAGCGCGTCCAGCGCCTCGATCAGTTTCAGGTCGATGTCGCGCACAGCCGATTATCACATTCGAAATGGTTGCTTGCCAGAGTTGCACTGGTGTTAACCCCCGGTCGCTCCTACGGTCGAAGAACGGGAGAGAAACCGTTGGAGGGCAACAACATGACCGGGAAAGCGCCCGTGCTGCGGGCTGTGGTGATCGGCGCCGGGATCGTCGGGTTGACGACGGGCGTCGCCCTGCGCCGGGCCGGGGTCGACGTGGTGGTCTGCGAGCGGGCACCGGAGATTCGCGCCGCCGGTGCCGGACTGGGGCTCTGGGCCAACGCACTGGCGGTGTTCGACGGGCTCGGCATCGGCGAGCACGTGCGGGCCATCGGCAAGCCCAGCGAGATGCGCTTCCACGACCCCTCGGGGAGGCTGCTCGACACCCCGGGGTTCGATGCCGAAGACCACCGGTACCTGCTCGTGCACCGCGCGAAGCTGACCGGCCTGCTCGCCGACGCAGTGGGACGCGAGAACATCCGCCTCGGCGCCGGGTTCTGCGCGTTCGAGGAACACAGCGGAGGCGTCACCGTCCGGTTGACCGACGGCAGCACGGAGGAAGCCGAGGTGCTCGTCGGAGCGGACGGGGCGTACTCGGCGGTCCGCGCGCAGCTGGTGCCGGGCACCCCCGCGCAGGAACACCGCGGCCACCACGCCTGGCGCGCGGTCGTCCCGGCCGGCGGCGTCGCGGTCGCGGAGAACCGGCTCGTCCTGGGCACCAACGGGTGCAGGGGCGGATACGTCCGCACCCACGACGGCAGCGTGTACTGGCTGGTGAACCAGTTCCGGTCACCACCGCTCACCGGCACCCCGAGGCACCAGGCGCTGGAACGGGCCCGCCACCTGGAGGACAGCCGCGACGGGGTGCTGACGCGGCTGATCCGCGCGACACCCGAGGAGCTGGTCCTGCACAACCAGGTCGTGCTCGTACCGCCGTTGCCGCACTGGGTCTCGGCACGGGTCGCCCTGGCCGGTGACGCGGCCCACGCGATGTCACCGCACATCACAGCCGGTGCGACGCTGGGCGTCGAGGACGCCGCGCTGCTCGGCGAACTGGTCGGCGCGGCCGACGACGTGCCCTCCGCCCTGGCGGCCTACCAGGCCGACCGCATCCCGCGGTACGCCCGCGTCGCGGAACTGTCCGCCGCCGTCGAGCACTCCGCCACACCACAGGAGTTCGCGCGGCACTACACCGCGTTCAGCCACTGGATGATCACGCCCCCAGGCCACCGGGAGCAGCCGGGTGCGGCCGCCTGCCTCGCAGGTGCGCACGTGGTGAAGCAGTCGTTGCGCCACCTCTGATCCGTGCGCAAGGGCCGTCAGCCCTTCCGCAGGAGTCAGCTGTCCGCGAGGAGCTGTGCCGTGCGCTCGATGCAGCGCATCCGGGCGGCTGAGAAGTCGTACGGCATCTTGGTGAGCGCTTCGCCGGCGCTCATCCGCGTTTCCTGCTCGCCCAGGTCGAGGGCGAAGAGCTCCTCCTCGGCGACGTCCAGCCCGGCCGCTTCGACGGCCCGTTCCACGGCCTCGTAATAGGCGAACCGCTGCCGGGCGAGCTCCTCGACCCGCGGGTCTCCGGGATCGACGCCGTCGTCGAGTGCGGCCTCGGCCGCCTCCAGGCGGTCGTCCTCCTCCCGCAGGTCGGGGCGGGTGGCCAGCACGATGACCGTGCTGGCCTGCACCGCGGCGGCCAGCGGGCCGAAGATCCGTTCGGTGACCAGCAGGGCCTCCAGGTCGGAGGGGCGCACCGCACCGGCGGGCAGGTGGCGGAGCCGGTCCGTCACCAGGTCCGACAACAACCCCAGCGGGCTGCCCACGACCCGCAGCCGCTGAACCGCCTCGCGCTGGCGGCGGATCTCCGCCTCCTGCGCGGCCAGGGTCTCCTCCAGGCGCCCCAGGTTCTCCGCGACGTCCCAGGTCCCGTCGAACGCGGCCCGCACGTCGTCGAGCGCGATGCCGGCCTCGGCCATCCTGCGGATCCACAGCAGCCGGATCATGTCGTCGTAGCCGTAGCGGCGGCGGTCGTCCGCACCCCGCTCGGGCTCGGGGAGCAGACCGATCTGGTGGTAGTGGCGGATCGCGCGCGGGGTCGTCCCGGCGAACGCGGCGGCGTCACCGATCTTCACCTGGCGGGGAGGCGTGAAGTGCATCGCAGGCGGAACCTTTCCAGCTGTGGTGACCCGAAGGACATCACATGCCGCTGCGGCAGGTGCAACACGCCGGTCTCGTCGTTCACCCCTGGGAACTCGACTTCCTCCGATTCGGGTTGAACCAACGCGAAAGGGGTATCTGGCGATGACCGTGCGGACGAGGTGACGCACGGGGGCGTTCTTCTCCTGATCTGCGCCAGTCGAGCTTCCAGCGGCCCACCCGCGCGCCCTCCCAGGCGAACGCCGCGGGAGCACCTGAACCCGCACCGTCCGGAGTAGACGAATGTCGTCAGCGCCCGACGTACTGACCGAACCGGCCGACCGCCCGCGCGGCAGCGACTTCGCCCGCCTCACCAAGGAGCTCAGGGCAGCCGGGTTGCTGGACCGGCGGCGCGGCTACTACCTGGTGCGGATGGCGGTGAACGCGGTCCTGCTCGGCGGGATCGCCGTGGCCTTCGTGCTGCTGGGCGACTCGTGGTGGCAGGTGCTCACGGCTGTCGCCCTGGCCGCGGCGTCCACGCAGCTCGCGTTCATCGGGCACGACGCGGGTCACCGGCAGATCTTCCGCAGCCACCGGCACAACGACGTCGTGGGGCACCTGCACGGCAGCCTGACCGGCATCAGCTACCAGTGGTGGGTCGCGAAGCACAACCGCCACCACGCCAACCCAACCACGAGGACCACGACCCCGACATCGAGATCCACGCCCTCGCCTTCAGCCGCGCCCAGGCCAAGGACAAACGCGGCCTGAACGCCTGGATCACCAAACGGCAGGCCTTCCTGTTCTTCCCGCTGCTGCTCGCCGAAGCGGTCGTGCTGCGGATCTCCGGCATCGTCGCCCTGTGCCGCAACGAGCTGCGCAACCCGTGGCGCGAGACCGCGTTGCAGGTCGTCCCGCTGGCCGCGTACCTCACCGCGGTGTTCCTCGTGCTGCCTCCGCTGAAAGCCGTCGTCTTCATCGCCGTGCACCAAGGACTCATGGGCGTCTACCTCGGGTGCTCGTTCGCGCCCAACCACAAGGGGATGCCGATCATCACCGGTGAACAACGCCTCGACCACCTGCACAAGCAGGTCCTGACCTCCCGCAACGTCACCGGCGGCCGGTGGGTCGACGCCCTGCTCGGCGGGCTGAACCACCAGGTCGAGCACCACCACCTCTACCCGCACATGCCCCGCCCCAACCTGCGCCACGCGCAACCCGTCGTCGAGGACTTCTGCGCACGCCACGGAATCCCGTACAGCAAGACCACCCTGCGCCGCTCCTACGCCGAGGTGCTCCGGCACCTGCACGGCGCGGGCGCACCTCTGCGCAACACGGCCTGACGAACGAAGACCGGATCGGCGGCGGAGGGTGTACGGTTGGCAGAGAGGTGGCCGCGTTCCGCGCCCAGGACTTCTCCTGTCAAGACCTCTGTCATCAAACGGAAAGAACCACGTGACCCTGCCTTCGGCGAACGACCTGTTCAGCCATCCCGAAAACCACGAGACCCACACCCAGCCCGGCCCGGCCGAGTCCGACCGGCCGTCCTGGACGAACCTGTTCCAGGAACCGGTGCCCGCACAGCGCGTCCCGTCGGAGCACTGAAGCAGCTCAACGGCCCGAGAGCGCGTCCTCCACGCTGGAGCGCACCGTGAACAGCGCGCCCAGACCGACGACGTCGAGCACCCGGAGGACCTGTCGCGGCACAGCGACCAGGACGACGTCGGCCTGAGCGCCGACGGCGAGGTTCCTGGCGGCGATGAACGCCGAGATGCCGCTGGAGTCGCAGAAGCGCAGCCCGGACAGGTCCACGACGAGCAGCTGCCCGCGGGACAGGGAGAGCTCACCCGTGCGGGCGAGAACACCGGGCGAGGTGTGCGCGTCGAGGTCGCCCCGGATGGTGAGGACCACACCGGCCGCCACCGTGCGGACGGTCACCGAGAAGTCGTTCACGCGCGACCACCCTCCCGTGCGGGAACGCTCAACGCCAACAGGGCCGTGTCGTCCTCGACACCGTCGCCCAGGGCGTCCAGCAGCCGGTTCACCGCGGCGATCACGTCCGGCGCGGTCGCCGGTGCCAGGCCGGCGAGGTCGTCCAGCAGGTCCTCCTCGCTGTACCAGCTGTCGGCGCCGGTCCGCGCCTCGGTGAGGCCGTCGGTGTAGAGCAGGATGGCGTCACCCGGCTCCAGGCGGAGCTCCGCGACCACGAAACGGGCCTCGGGCAGCGCGCCGACCAGCTGTCCGCCGCGCAGGTGCAGCAACGACGACGTCCCGTCCGCCCGGAACACCACGGCCGGCGTGTGCCCGCCACCGGCCACCGTCATCACCGCAGCGTCGCCGTCGCGGCGGATGCTGCCGCACACAACCGTGCAGAACCGCGGGTACATGCCCTGGGAAGCCTGGTAGAGCACGGTGTTGAGGTGGTCGAGCACGCTCACGGGGTCCGGGTCGTAGACCGCCGCCCCGCGCAGCGTGTACCGGATCAGCGACGTCACCACGGCCGCGTCCTCGCCCTTGCCGGACACGTCGCCGAGGAAGAACCCCCACGTGTCGCCGGGCAACGGGAACAGGTCGTAGAAGTCGCCGCCGACCTGGTCCAGCGACGCGGGGTGGTAGTAGGCGGCGGCCTGCACACCGGGCACCACCGGCAGGGCCGGGGGCAGCAGGGTCTGCTGCAGGGTCCGCGCGAGCCGCTGCACCCGGTCGCGTTCACGTTCGGCGAGGTCGCGGCCCCTGAGCAGCTCCTCCTCGTACGCGCGCCGGTCCCGCGCGTCGAACACCGTGGTCCGGATGAACCGCGCCCTGCCGCCGGCGTCGGACTTGACGGTCGAGGTCAGCAGCACGGGCAGCCGCGTGCCCCCGGCCGCCCTCAGCTCCAGCGCGACACCACCGAGCTCGCCCCGCAGCTGCAACAACGGCGCGAAGTGCGTCTCGTAGTAGATCCGCCCACCGACGGTGAGCAGGTCGCTGAAGCTGACGCGCCCCACCACCGCGTCCCGCTCACGGCCGAGCCACCGCAGCAGCGTCGCGTTGATCTTCACGATGGTGCCGTCGGGCAACGTGGACACGTACCCGCACGGTGCGTTGTCGTAGAGGTCTTCGAGGCTGTCCTCGTACTCGGTCATCACCGGCCTCCGACGTGAGCCGCGATCGCCGCGGCGGGCACCACCAGCCCGCTGCCGGTCACGACCACGTTGCACCCGCTGACGACGTTCACCCGACGATCCTGCCACTTGCACCGGCGGCGCGCGGGCCTGCTCGCGGGCGTGCCGTGCGACAGTGACGTGATCGTCGTTTGTGATTGGGCGGCGCGGCGCCGGGGTAGCCGAGGTGGGCAACAGAATCGACTTCAGGAGGCTGACGTGATCGGGTTCATCGTCGCCGGACTGATCATCGGCGCGCTCGCCCGACTGATCAAGCCCGGCAAGCAGAACCTCGGAATCGTGGCGACGCTGCTGCTGGGCCTGGTCGGCTCCGTCATCGGCGGCACCATCGCGAACCTGCTCGGCACCGGCGACATCTTCGAGCTCAACGTGCTGGGCTTCATCGTCGCGGTGATCGCCTCGGTGCTGCTCATCGGTGTCGCGGAGGCCATCTCGGGCCGCAGCCGCAGCAGCGTGCGCTGATAGCCGCAACCTCGAACGGCCCCGGCCACCCACGCGGTGACCGGGGCCGTTCGCCGTGCCCACCAAGTGCTGCCGCTTGAGTCAGGGACGGGCCCTCGTGCGGTCGGCGCGCCTGGTCCGCTTCGGTCGTGTCGCCGCCGTGCAGCGCGGGCACATCGCCATCGCGGGAGTGCCTTCCCCTCCGGTGTCGTTGATCCACACCGCGTCGGCCCACAGCACGTGCGAGAACCGGTCGAGCCGCGCGCGGTGCAACGGCACACCGCACAGCGTCTGGTTCTGCCCCGGCCACCAGGCGTGCACGTCACCCGACGGCAACCGGGTGCCGTCCTCGTCGCGCCAGTTGCTCGACGCGGCCACCGCGGGCATGGCGGTCATCAGCAGCCTCCCTCGACGTCGTCCTGCGAACCTCATACCCGGCGCCGCCGCCTTCAACCTGCCGCGGATAGGTCGCCCCTCGCCGGGTACTCGACGCGGCATGATGAAACGCGCGTTGTGGGAGGGCCTGGTCGCGGGGACCGCCGGAGTGCTGGTGATGACGGTGGGCGAGAAGGTGGAACAGCGCCTGACCGGCCGCCCGGACTCCCACGTGCCGGCGCGGGTCCTGCAACGCCTCACGGGCATGCGGGAACGACCCGGCGGCAGGCAGCCGGTGCCGGTCAACCTGGCGATGCACTTCGGCCAGGGCGTGCTGCTGGGCGTCCTGCGCTCGGTCATGGCACACGCCGGCCTGCGCGGACCGTGGGCCTCGGCGAAGTTCACGGTCGTCCGGCTGACCAACGACCAGATCCTCGAGAACGCAACGGGTGTCGGCGCTCCCCCGCCCACCTGGCCCCGCGGCGAACTGGCGGTCGACCTGCTGCACAAGGCCGTCTACGCCTTCATCACCGGTGTCGTCGCCGACGCGCTGGCCGCCCGTTCCGGCCCAGGCCCCGGACAGCGCCACGCCGCGTTGCGCCCAGGCCGCCACGCCGACGTCGGCCCACTCCCCCGCGGCAGCCGGTGACGTTCGTGAACCGGTCCACCAGGTGTGCCAAGGTTTCCGGGTCACCGACCAGCCGGCGGGACGTGCCCGTCACACCTGGCAGACAGGACACCACCACGTTTCCCGGCCGTGCGCGGTGAGCTCGGCCGGGCGGAACGCGACCGGTGTGCCGCAACGCAGGCACGGACGCCGAGCCCTGCCGTAGACCCAATGCCGGGGCCGCGGCCTGCTGGTCGTGTTCTGCGTGGGGTTCTCGCGCACCGCGTGCCGCAACCGCCGCCGGGCATCGGTGAGCAACACCTCCAGGCCATCCACCGAATCGGCCGCCCGCCACGGATCGACGCCGTGCAGGAACAGCAGCTCCTGCGCCCACATGTTGCCCAGCCCGGCCACCCGGCGCTGGTCGAGCAGCGCCGCGACGATCGCCGCTCCCCCGGCCGCCGCGACCCGCTCCGCACCGGCGGAGAGGCTGTCGGTGCCCAGCAAATCCGGACCCAGGTGCCCCACCACCGCGTGCTCGTCGGACGTCCTCAGCACGGTCAGAACCGGCAGCGCGACTCCCACGAGCGTGCGGCCGTCGTCGAGGCGCAACGCGATCCGCAGATCGGGCATCACCCGCGCGGGCAGCCGTTTGCCCGGCCGCAGCACCGACCAGGAGCCGGTCATCCGCAGGTGCGAGTGGACGGTCAGCCCACCGTCGGTGCGGCACAACAGGTGCTTGCCCCGCGCACGCCAGTCGAGAATGCGTTGCCCGGCCAGGTCGACGGTGGCGAAACGGGGATGCCGTACATCACTGTGGACGATCAACATCCTGGCCGTGGCGGTGTCGAGCCGTGCCGCGATCCGCGCCACGCTGTCGCCCTCCGCCACCGCTCCATCATCACCCACCCCCGCTGAACACGCCCGGCAGGCCGAACGGTGCGATCCTGGTGCGATGGCCGAGCCGGAGCACACGCCAGACGGGCACTTCGTCATCATCAACGGGCGGCGCTGGCGGGCCACCGACCCCGACATCCCACCCGAGCCCGCGGCCCGCCTGCGCAGCCTGCTCATGAAGGCCCGCCGTGACATCAGCGCCGCCCACCGCACCGACGACCCCGAGGCGGAGCACGACGCCCGCGCACGGGTCCAGCTCGCCAAGGTCGCCCTCGGCGAGCGCGGCACCCCGTGGTGGGAGCAGACCGCCCTCCAACGCGAGCAGCGCTGGCAGGACGGCCTGGAGGAACTGGAACGCCGCGACGCCTGAGCACAGCCGGCCCTCCGGTCCGCGGTGAAGTCGTTCGACACCGGGGCCACGCGGTGAGCACACTGCCGAGGTGATCCGCTTCCACTTCCAGCTCACGCCACTGTCCGATGTGGAGCCGTGGGGTGAGCGCCGCCTGCACTGGTTCGCGTTGACCGACGGCCGTTACTGGATCGAGGTGGACGGGCACAAGCTGTTCCACCACCGGTCCTCGCCGGTCGACTACTACGTCGTCCGGCTGTGGGAGGACATCCAGGAAGTACTGCCCTCCGCACTGGAACCGGTGCCCGCGGACCTCGTCGGGCACCTGACCGGAGACGCCTGGCCCGGGGCGGACGAGGAAGCGGCTGTCGACTGGTACAGCGGCCACTTCATGAACACCAGCTACCTGCGTGCCGGGCCCAGCATCCTCTGGTGGCGATCGGTGGCCGACCAGGACACGATCACCGTCGACTGGAGACATCCCGTCGACAGCGGGGTCGACTGCACCGTGCCGAGGCGGGGACGGGTGAGCGTGCCCACCGAGTCGTTCCTGCAGGCGGTGGAGACGTTCGATCGGGAGCTGATGGTCGCGATGGAGCGGCGCATCGCGGAGGTCGAGGCCGGTGGGGTGGCCGCGGACGTCCAGCTCGACCTGGAGCAGCTCCGCCGGGAACACCAGCAGCGTTCGGGAGCGATGGCCGCTGCCCTGCGGCGGACACCCGGCACGGGCTGGGCGGCGGTTCGCGAAGGTGTCGCGCGTATCTTTTCGACGGAGTAGCCGGTGTTCGGGAAGGGCGCGGTGAACGTGATGTCCCGCTTCGAAGGAAGCGTGTGGGTGGCCCACGGATGCTTCCTCTTCGAGGCCGAAGAGCTGCCCTGAACCGGTCGAGCCGAGGAGATCGAGAACTTCATCGACGATCGCGGCGATGGGCAGGTGCACCTGCTCGCCGGGCGTGAACACGGTGAGGTCCAGGTCGTCGTGGAGGTGCTCGACAGCCGCCCGCCGGGCGACGTGGATGGCTGGACCGCAACAGCCGAGCTGCAGTTCGACTGGAACACACCGCACGTGTACGTGACCGAAGTGGAGCTCGGCCGAACGGAACGCTGGGAGATCCCGCTGCCCTGGAGACGGTTCCACCTCGGGATCAAGTTCCGGGAAGGGGCCGACGAGCAGTGGCACCTCCAGCTGTTCCCAGTCGACCGACCTGGGTGATCAGGACCATCTCGTCGCGGACGCCAAGAACACTGATCGCCGCGCCTGGAGCAGCGTCGCCGCGTCGACCCCCGCGGGTCCTCTCCCCCACATCTCCCGGTCCAGCAGCCCGAACTCGGGCTGCATCAGGTTGCTCCAGTGCAAGTCGCCATGCACCGTCTCCCACGCCGAGACCTCCGTGGAGATGCCGTCGCCGAACCGGTGCCGAATCCTCGTGGTGACGAGGTCTTGGCCGACGCCGACCCGGTCCGTCGGCGTTGCCGCGACCACGTCGATCGTTCGCCGGAGCTCTGCCCACCACGCGTCGGGCAGGTCGACGCAGTCGCGCAACGCGTCAGTACGAGAGCACGGAGAACCAGGAAGAAGCGTCAACACCTCAGCGCGCTGACGCCGCACCTCTTCCCACTCGTACACGTCGAGGACACGTGGCTTCGCCAGACCGGTCAACACGTTCGAGTCGACGTTCCCCGTCCAGAACGCACCACCGGCCCACCGCACGTCCTCGGACACCACACGCAGCCAGTACGTCTGCTCATCTCGGCGGGCGGGTGCTCCGACTGAGCGGTCGACCCACCCGCGCCGGGGCTCGCCGACGACGATGAGCCCGAAGTGGTCCGCGGCACGCTGGAGGTTGTCGAGCATCCACTCCCGGTATCGGGCGTCCGCCTCGCTCAGGCCGGTGTCCATCGACCGCGTCAGCTCTCGGTGACGTGCCGCAGATATGCCTCCGGCGTGGTCATGTACCGGCGCCAGTGATCGACCAGAGCGAGGTCTTCCCACTTGGTGCGGTGGAACCCGTGGTCGCCGACTTCGATGATGTCAGCGTCCGGCGTGGATGCCAGGATCGGTGAGTGGGTGGCGCAGATGATCTGCGCGCCGGACTTGCCGAGCTGGTGCATCAGCGACACCAGCCGCAGACAGGACTGGAACGACAGGGCGGCTTCGGGCTCGTCCATCAGGTAGAAGCCCGGCTCGCGGAACATCGCGGAGAACACGGTGAGGAACCCTTCGCCGTGGCTCATCTCGCTGGTGTCCTCGTCCCAGTAGCCACGCATGCCGGAGACCGACTCCATGAACCCGAAGGCGGTCTCCGCGCGCAGGAAGTAGCCCTTGCGCTTCGTGCGGGTCCCGGAACGGTGCCGGACGCCGGCCGCGGTGGTCTCGAAGCGCACCATCTCGCCGAGCTCGGTCTTCGGGCGGTCGTTGCCGTACTTGCGCCCGGCTCGCCCGCCGCGCGCGTCCAAGCCCCAGGCTTCGGCGAACGCCTCGACGAGGGTGGACTTGCCGGAGCCGTTCTCGCCGACGAGGAAGGTCACCGGCTTCTCGAAGGACATGCCCTCCTCAGCCAACTGGGCGACGCATGGTACGTCGAGCGGCCATGCCCGCCGAGAGCCCGTGGGCAGGAGTTCCTCGGGGATGTAGGCGCGACGGGCGAGCATGAAATCGGGTTCCTCCGATCAGTGGTAGTCCGGTGCGCAGACTCCCGTAGGCGTGCAGTTGCCCGCAGGCCGACACGCCGGGCTGCAGCTCGGCCCGCATTCGATGAATTGCACCATCTGCACGCCGCCGCCGGTACATGCGTATTGCCTGTAGGTCCTCCAATGCGGACATCGCGCAGATTTACTTCGATCGAGCTACAAGCAGCGCTTGACGCGAGCCGACGCTGACCCGAGTTCAGGCCTCCGGACCGGATCGCTCCCCACCCATCCCCAGGATCAACGCCACCGCCTCCTCCGAACACACCCCCGGCGTCAAAACCTCCTGCAGCAACAACCCCCGAATCGCAGCGACGACAACGGTGGCCCTGGTGAACGCCTCCGCAGCACCGGCCCCCTCCCGCTCCGCCAACGACGCCAACGCCCCGGTGAGGTCCCCCAGCGACGAGATGAACTCGCCGTACTCATCCGGCCGGTACGCCGCCAGCCCCACGACGTGGAAGAACCCGCGCGCACGCGACAGCTGCTCCGGACGCATGTACGTCCGCCAGATGGCCCGCACGAGGTCGTCGAACGTCCCCTGCGCCGCGTCCCGGAACAACGCCTCGTTGTCACGGGCCCGCTGCGCCCCGAGCACCGCCGCCAGCACACCCGTGAGCGACCCGAAGTGGTACCGCAGCAACGCATGACTGGTCTCGGTCCGGGCCGCGATCTCGCGCAGCGACGTCTCCGGTGGCGGAAGACCGTCGTCGAACACGTCGAGGAGGCGCGCCAGGAGGCGCTCGCGGGCATCGCCGGTGCTTGACAGGACCACGCCGCTAGTTTATCCATTGGAAAAGAGATTTATCCAGTGGAAAAGAGGGCGGATGGGACGTTTCCAGCTGATGGGCGCCACGGTCGTGGACGGATCAGGCCGCGATCCGACCCAGGGCGCCGTCACCGTCGAGAACGGCCGGATCATCGGCGCCGCCGACGGAGACCGGATCGACGGCGACCGGATCGACGGCGACGGGCTCACGATGACGCCCGGCCTCATCGACGCGCACGTCCACCTGGGGCTGTCGAGCCCGATCCAGCCGCAGTTCTCGTTCCAGATCAGCGCCGCCGAGATCGCCGCGGACATCTTCGCCGCGGCCGGCAAGGCGCTCGACGCCGGCTTCACGACCGTCCGCGACACCGGCGGGATCGACGGCGGGGTTGTCGCCGCGATCGCGAAGGGCAAGGTCAGGGGGCCGCGTGTGCTGTCGTGCGGGCCGGTGCAGTGTCAGACCGGCGGGCACGGCTACTACGGCGCTGAGTGGGAGCCCACCGAGCTGTGGAGCAGCCACCACGTGCCCGGCTTGTGCGCGCTGTCCATGATGGCCGGCAACGCCGACGAGCTGCGGCGCAACGTGCGTGAGGCGTTCCGGCACGGGGCGTCGTTCCTCAAGCTCTGCGTGACCGGCGGGGTCGTGGGCGGCAACGACCGGCTCACCGACACCCAGTTCACCGTCGAGGAGATCGCCGTCGCGGTGCAGGAAGCCGCGGCACGCGGCACTTACGTGACCGTGCACGCCCACAACAACGACGGCATCCGCAACGCGGTCGAGGCAGGAGCGCGCTGCGTCGAGCACGGCACGGATCTCGACCAACAGACGGCGGAGCTGATGGCCGCCCACGGGGTTGCACTCGTGCCCACGTTCACCGTCGTCGAACGGCTGCTGCACGACCCCACCGCCGCCGGCCTGGGCGAAGCGGTCCGCGAGCGCGTGGCGGGAGCGCGGGAACGGATGGCCAGGGCGCTCGCCGTCGCCAAGGAGGCCGGGGTGCGGGTCGGGCTGGGGTCCGACCTCATCGGCCCGGACCAGGACCGCCGCGGCGAGGAGCTCAGCCTGCGCGCACAGTTCGAGACACCGATGGACGCCCTCGTGGCGGCCACGAAGACCAACGCCGAGATCATCGGCCTGCCCGACGTCGGCGTCATCGCCCCCGGCAAGCAGGCGGACCTCGTGCTGTGGAACGGAAACCCGCTCGAAGACCCGGCCGTCTTCGCCGACCCCGCCAACGCCGTACTCGTCGTCCACAATGGACGTGTTGTGAAGGATCTCCGATGAGCACCATGTGGAACGGCTGCCTCGCCGACACCGACTACTTCGAGCTGCGTTCCAGCAGTGGCCACGACTACGGCGTGTGGGTCACCACGCCGCCGAACCACGACCCCGCCACGGCGCAGCTGCCCGTCGTGTACGTGCTCGACGGCAACTGGGCGGTGGGCCTGACAGCACCGCTCATCGTCACGCAGCAGGACCCCATGCAGCCGATCAAGCCGTACATCCAGGTCAGCATCGGCTACGCGGGCGAGGACGCGCAGCACTGGGCGCGGCTGCGCAACAGGGACCTCGTGCCGCCCGGCGAGCCCGTCGCCCAGGAGTTCCTCGACGCCGTGGAGATGGGGGTCCAGGCGGGTGCGATGACCCGCGAGCAGGCCGACGCCTACGTCGACGAGCTGCGCGACACGAGAGGTGATGCGTTCCTCGGCTTCATCACCGACGAACTGCACCCGCGCGTCGAACGCGACTACGGCACGGCCACGAGCGGTCACGGCCTCTTCGGCTACTCCTACGGCGGACTCTTCAGCCTCTACGCCTGGCTGACCGGCACCACGCTCTTCGAGAGCATCGGGGCCGGCAGCCCCGGCGTCGCCGGTGAGGACAGCCGGATCTTCGCCCGGATCCGGGAACTGGGCGACGACCTGCCCGCGACCGAGCTGCACCTGACGTTCAACGACCGCGAGATCCTCGGCACCGTGCCGATCTACCAGAACCTCACGAAGAACGCGGCCACCGTCCTGCACCACCTCACCGCCCGCGGCGCGGCCGTGACCAGCGAGGTGCTGCGCGAAACGCACGTGACCGGCCTGCAGTCGTCGTTCCTCAGCTACCTCAGGACCTGCCGAGCCGGTGAGCTCAGCAGGTGACCTTGACGACCGCGTTCGGCTGGAACGACACGTGCACGTGGTCCATGTGGTTGGCCGTGGGGCTGCCCCGGTCCTCCATCATCGACCAGCCGCTGCCGTCGTTGTAGCGCTGCCGCCAGATCACGTAGGTGACGCCGAACGCCTTCCGGTTGGCCAGCACGTACTCGGCCAGGGCGTTGCCGGTCGCGTTGTCGACCATGAAGTCCAGTGCCAGGCCGGTGGGGTGGTCGCCGGAGCCGCCGCGGCCGACGGCGCCACCGATGTTGTCGACGCCGAACTTGCCCCCGACGTGGTGGCCCACCTGCGCCACGTGCGGCTTCACGCCGTTCAACGTGGTCGGGCAGGGCGGCGGGGGTGGTGGAGGCGGCGGAGGTGGCGGTGTGGTGGTCAACGGGACCGTCGTGGTCACCGGGGGCACCGTGGTGGTGGTCGGAGCTTCCGAGGACGTCGGCGCGGTGGTCGACGTCGTCGGGGACGTCGAGCTCTGGCCGGCGGAGGTCGCCGGGGCGCCCAGCTGGGCGGCCGCTCCGGTCGGGTCGACCGGCTGGTCGGAACCGCGGACCGTCCAGAAGGTCACGACCAGGCCCGCGGTGAGGGTGGCGGCGACCGCGATGGGCAGCTTCTTGCTGGGTGTCGGCTGAGTTCTATGTCGGCCCGGCATTCGGGAACACCTTGCGTCGAGGACAGGGCATGCTCACACGAGCGGCCACATTACGAAATGAACACGGGAACGTCACAGACGAGTGTTGATCCTCACACTCCCCCTGGTGAGCGCCCTGCTACCGAAAGTGAGCCGTGCAGTTGGCAGCCTCGCTCTTCCGTGATGGATTGCTGCCCGATTGGAACTTTCCGGCCTCGCCTGCTCCGGTAGCGCCAGAACGGATGATCACTTCCTGCAGTCCTCACCGGATGTCGCGGGCAGGCGGGTCACACCGGGGCATGCCGCTCGGTGATCAGTCGAGCCCGAGCCCGGGCAGCTTCACCGCGGCGGTCTGCGCACCCACCGGCTCGTGCCACGCGCGGTACCGGAGGTCGTCCGGACTCGTGATCCCGTAAGACTTGTTCAGCGCCACCACGCACCGCCGCGCCAGCTGCGCGAACTCGGCCGTGAGCGCGGGCCGCCGCAGCGACGACGTCCAGTTGGGCTGTGCGACCCCGGGCTCGACCCACCCGGACCTGCGCAGCAGGAACTCGAGGGCGTCCTCGACGACGTCCGCGCCCGGCGCCTCCGCGTCGAGGCGGTCGGGCCCGGCCGCGAACTGCACGTACCGCTTCGGGTCGTCCGCCGCGTGGATGACGAGGAACACGCGGTCCGTCACGTCGCGCAGCGCGTCGGTGAGCCGTTCGGCGAACAGCTCCCAGGCGTGCGCGATCTGCCACGGCGCCCGAACCGGCGTGAGCTCGGTGGTGAACCGCAGCTCCGGGTCGTCGAACGCGACGAGCTTCTCCAGCGGCCCGCGGTGGTCGGCCCTCGCGAAGCCCTCGGCGCCCGCCCGCTGGTCGAGCGTGGTCACCACGTACGCCTGAGGTGTGGTCGTGAGGACCTCGACGGCCAGGCCGCGGTAGGTGCCGGGACGGGCGAGGTCGTAGCAGTCCAGCACGTCATCCGGCCCGAGGTGCTTCACGAAGTAGCGGCGGCCCGTCCTGGTGAACGACTCGTCGACGGCGTGGTCCGACGCGATCCACCACTTGTCGGGCGAGTGCAGCAGCCGGTAGGCGACGTCGCGGTACCGGACGAACCGTCCGGGTGCGGGAAGGCGGTCGTTCACCGGTGTCCGGCCCTCCGGTCGAGCGCGACGCCCTGCGGCGTCTCGAACATCGCGCGCAGCCCCCTCAGGTCGAGCCTGAACGACGTGCTCCCGCCGGACGGGGTGGTCCAGGTGGCGGACGACGTGCCTTTGAAGTCGCACATCGCCGGTGCGCCCCAGCGGGTTTCCCCCTCGCGCACCATCAGGGCGTAGGCGTCACCGAGGAACCGCCTCGACGCGGGGGTGACCTCGCGGATCGTGTCCGCGACGTCGAGCTGGAGGTAGGACAGGTCGCCCCTGGAGCCGATGGTCGACACGTCCGGGGTGGTGAACCCGGAGACCGTGTTCATGAGGTAGGGGACGCCGCCGTCGACCTCGATCGTCCACCCGAACCACTCCACGGCCAGCTCCTGCACCTGGTCACGCGTGAGCGGCCAGGGTGCGGCCTCCCAGAAGTCCATGAGGTCGCACGCCTCGACGGGCGTCATCGCCTTCCAGCTCACCTTCCGATCTTCGCACGGTCCTCATCGGACGCGACGACCTCACGGTGGATGATGCCCGCCATGACAGCTGTCGACCCCTTCAGCGCGAGCCGCGAGCGATACCTCGGCCCGCTCCGCGGCGACGGAGGCCTCTGCGTCGGCAACGCCGACGAGTGCGATCACTACACCGAGGACGGCGCCGTCCGGATTCCGTGGCGGGGCCGGCCACGGCCCGAGGACATGACACGGGTGCACAGCCTGGCCCTGTGCCCGACGGAGGCCCAGCTGCGCAAGGCGGTGCTGCCCGCCTACCTGCCGGACCTGGTGAACCTGGAGTCGCTGACGCTGCCCGCGCCGCTCGTGACGCACCTGACGTCCCCCACGCTGACGTCACTGGTGATCGGCAACGCCGACGGCCAAGCCCCTCCGGTCCCCCTCGCCGCCGACACCGCCCTGCCGGCGCTGCGCGCGCTGATGTGGGTCAGCTCCTACACCACGCCGCGGCTGCCCCAGGTGGTCGACCCGTTGCCGCCACTCGAGTTCCTCCGCACCAACGTGTCCGGTGACCCCGCTGTGCTGCGTCAGCTCGCGGCGCTGCCGTCGCTGCGGCACCTGGAGCTGGTGCACCTGAAGAACACCGACGTGGTCGATCACCTCGTGGCACCGCTGCGCGCGCTGGAGATCGGCGGCACGGGACGCGACTTCCCGGTGGCCCGGCTCGCCGAGATCAGCACGCTGGAGTCGTTGCGCCTCAACGGTGTCCGTGCCGAGATCGACTGCACGGTGTTCCCGGCGCTGCCGAACCTGGTCCAGCTGACCGTCCTGAACTCGAAGCGGATCGTGAACGTCGAGGCGCTGCTGGACTGCCCGACCCTGGCGAGCGTCACGTTCGTCGACTGCGGCAACCCGTTCAAGAAGGACGGCAAGGCGCTGTTCCGGTCCCATGGCTTCGCCGAGCTGGACATCGACTACTCGTGATCAAAGCCAGCTAAGGTGGCCCGCATGGGCGTTTCCCTCTACTACACGGCTCGCCGCACGACCCCGCTGACCGACGCCGAAGTCACGGCGGTCGGCCAAGCCGTCGACACCCACAACGCGAACGCGCCGTTCTCCGCGGAAGAAGAGGGACTGTTCCTCTACGACCAGCTGGAGTCCGGAACGGTCCTCAACGGGTCGACCAAGATGCCCGGCGCGGACGACCGGGCGGTCCCGTCGCTCGTGCACTGGCTGGCCGCGGTCACCGCGCTGCGCCACGCCGTGCCGGACGCGGACTGGACGTTCACCCTCGACGACTACGAGATCGAGTGGGACGACCAGGCCGGCTACCACCTGCCCGGTCTCACCGACTGATCCTGGAGCTGAACGGCCCAGAACAGGCGCGTGCCGCGAGCACGGCGCAGGTGAGCACCGCGGCATCAGGGCCCGCCGATCGCGGGCCCGTGATCGGCGGGCCGGGGTGTCAGGCCGGCGGGATGGTGAAGATCAGGCCCTGGCTCATGGTCGAGCGGATGCCCTGCACGTCCGTGGTGACGACCTTCGCCCGGTGCTGCCTGTCGGGGGTCAGCCCGGTCAGGGTGACCTGCTTCTCGGTGACCAAGCCGGTGTGCCCTCCGTCCAGGTACACCTCGTAGCCCAGGGTCGGGTTCCACCAGGAGGAGGCTTCCCAGGCCAGCGTCACGGACGTCGGGGTCGTCGAGACCACCCGCAACCCGCTCGGGCGCGGCGGCCGCTCGAAGACGGCGGGCTGCGACCACACGGTGCCCAGCAGGTCGTTCTGCGCCGGGTCGTGCGAGCAGGACGCGGTGACCGTGCCGACCGGAGTGCCGTCGGCACGCTCAGGGCGCAGTGTCAGTGCCAGGTCGTCCACGTGCAGGTCGTAGTAGCCCGGTGTGGTCAGGAACTGCACCGGGAAGGAGCCCGCGGCCCGCACCGCGGCCCCCTGGGTGGTCGTCAGCCACGTGGGCGCGACGGTGAACGAGGCCCGGGTGGTCCGCGTCCCGTCCGGGCCGGTGATGTGCGCGTCCAGCGTCGCTGTGCTGTCGGCGTCCAGGCGCACCCCGCCGGCCATCGTCAGGACCGGGCGCAGCTCGCGCAGGTCCAGGTCCACGTCGATGTAGGCGGGTTCGTGCCTGGCGATGGTGTTCGGGCCCGCGCCGTCGTCGGGCAGACCGCCGACGACCCACGCGGTCATCCGGGCACTCGCCCCGGAGGAGGTCGTGCAGGTGTAGTCCATCCGCACCGCGGTCGTCTGGGCCGACGCCGGGGTTGCGGCTCCCGTCAGCACCCCGACGGCCGCCAGGGCAGATGCCAGCGACAAAGCGGTGATGCGGAGTGGCTTCCCTCTTTTGCGCACCTCTACATCCTCTCCGTGTTCACTCGACCGCGGACAGTGTCCCGCACATCAACGTCGGAACGTGTCGACCATTCAGCCGCAGCAAGGCGGAGGTGATGTTCGAGCAATGCCGAAATGCAGCACGGAGTGGAAGCAGATCGGAAGCAACTCTTGCATTGGACGTGCTTCAACTGTCCTCAATGGACTTGATCCCGCAGAGATCACGGTACGGGTTGACCGCCCAGTGCTTCTCAAAGCTTGATCACCGCAGTCGTGCCGTCGGCGACGAGGACGTCCTCGTCGCCGACGACCGCGTTTCGGCGGCCTGCGGAGCCGTCCTACCCGTTCGGCACGGAAGGCCGGCTCGGGCTGGTCACAGCGTCAGCGCCTCGTCGAGGTCCTCCTGCGTGCACCAGCCGATGGCGTCGTCCGGGTCGAGCTGCGCGACCTCGCAGAGGACGGCGGGAGGGTCCATCCGCCGCCACGTGCGGCCCCCGCTGTAGCGGGGGTAGATGACGAGGTACCTGCCGTAGTCCTGGAAGCCCCTCACACCGATGACTGCCCACACGCCGTCGGGCGCCGTCGGGTTCTTCTTGAGGTGCTGCTCGGTGACGCCGTACACCGGCTCACGGCACGTGCCCGCCGCCTCGTTGTCGGTGCGGTGGCACACGTAGTCCGCGTTGTTGTCCAGCAACCGCTTGACCTCGTGCGGCAGCAGGTGCTTGGCGTTGACGCGGCGCCGTCCGCCGCCAGGACCCGCCGGGGTGGTCGGGGCCGGCGTGGCCGGGGTCGCGAGCCAGCTCGACAACCAGGCGCTGACGCCTTCGGCGAACACCATCGGCCTGCTGGCGTCGACCCATGACCGGAACTCGTCGAACGCGTACGGGGGCAACACCGGGAACTGCTGGCGGATCAGCACGATCGGCTGGTACCGGCGCGCCGTGAGCCACACGCTGTCGAACACGGTCCGGCGCACCGCGAGGCGGCTCGCGGCCGGGATGAGGGCGGTCATGCCTCGCTCCAACCGGGCTTGGCCATCGCGGCGAAGGCCTCGTCGACGTCGGCGGCGACCCACGCCGCCAGGTCTTCCTTGCTGACGCCCTTCAGGTCGGGGTCAGCGGCGAGCGCGGCCTTGAGGTCCTTCTCCAGGTTGGCGAGCACCGCCTTGGTGAACTCCGCCTTCGACGGCAGCACGGCCCGGAACGCCTCGCGCTCCTTGGTCTCCGCGGCAGTCGGCTGTTTGACTGCACTTGCCTTGGTGGCCTCGACCTTCGCGGTCGTGGCCACCGGTTCCTTCAGCTCCATCGGGCATCCCTCGATCGGCGGACGGAGTGTCAACCGGCAGTCGTCCCGGTAGTCGACGTCGTTACCCGACTGAGGGAATCCCACCCGTTCAGCTCAGGTGGTGCGCGAATGGCGCAGCGGTTCAACGGGCTGAAACCCGCCGGGGATCGCGGAGACGCTGCTGGAGGTGGCCGGCGTGCTCGATCCCAACGGCCGCCGAACAGCGGATTTGCCTTGGCTGCATCCCGTGTTGGATTCACCCAGAACCGGGAAGGTGACGGCGTGGCGGTTTCGCGGCGGGAAGTGTTGCGCTGGACGGGAGCGGCGGCTGCGGCGGTCCTCGGCGATGGGGCAGTCGCGAACGCACGCCCCCCGCGCTGGGCTCGGCTGCGCGCTCACCTGGACGGTGAGCTGCTGCTGCCCGGTGACGACGGTTACAACACCGCGCGGCTGCCGTTCAACTCGCTGTTCGACCACCACCGGCCGGCCGCGATCGCCCGGTGCGTGCGTCCGCAGGACGTGCAGCACTGCCTGGAGGAAGCACGCCGATCCGGTGTCCGGGTGGCCGCCCGCGGCGGTGGGCACAGCTATGCCGCCTACTCCACCCCGCACAACGGCCTGGTGGTCGACCTCGCGCCGATGGCCGGGGTCGAGGTGCGGCCCGACGGCACCGCGGTGGTGGGCGCGGGAGCTCGCCTCGGCCAGGTCTACTCGGCGCTCACGGCCGCCGGCCGGTGCCTGCCACTGGGCAACTGCCAGTCCGTCGGCATCGCGGGGTTCACCCTCGGCGGTGGCCTCGGCTGGACGCAGCGCACCTACGGCCTCGTGTGCGACAGACTGCGTGCCGCCACGACGGTCACGGTGGACAGCCGGGTGGTCACCGCGTCGGAGGACCGCGAATCCGACCTGTTCTGGGCGTTGCGCGGCGGTGGCGGCGGCAACTTCGGGGTCGTCACCTCGTTCGAGTTCGCCACCGCGCCGATGCCGGAGGTGCTGACCGTGTTCCGCGTCCGGTTCCCTGCCGGGTCGGCGGCGGACGTGCTCGGCGGCTGGCAGCCTTGGAGCGTGGTGCTGCCCGAGGAGGTCTCCACCTCTTGCGTGGTCATGCCGAATGGCGCGGTGGACGTGTCCGGCTGCGGGATCGGGCGCGAGGGTGTGGTGCTCGCGGAGCTCGCCCGTCTGCTCGACGCGGTCGGCGTCAACGCGCCGGTCGAGCACGGCGAGGTCGACTACCCGACCGCGACGGCGATCATGACCGGTGGTCAGCCGACCCGCAACGCGTTCCGTGCGTCGTCGCGGATCGTGGACAGGTGGCACGCCCCTTCGGCGGTGGCGGACGCGGTGCGCGGCATGGACAGCGCGCTGCTCGTCCTGGGTGCGCTCGGCGGGGCGATCGACCGGCGGACGCCGACGGACACGGCTTATCCGCACCGCGGCGCACCGACGTCCGTCGAAGCCTTCGGCTCCGTCGGCAGCCTGCCGCCCGACCAGGTCACGCGTGAGGTGGACCAGGCGCAGAAGGCGTTGGCTGACCTGATCGGCACCGGCACGTACATCAACTACCTCGACCCGTTGCAGGAGGACTGGGCGCAGACGTCGTACCGGCACAACCTGCGCCGGCTGCGTGCCGTGGCCCGCCGCTACGACCCGGACCACGTGCTGCGATTCCCCCAGTCGGTGCGCTGAGCCCAGGTCAGCTTCGACACCGGCGAACTGCTCCCGGTCATGTGGTGTGCCTACAGCGAGTAGCTGTTCTCGATGCTGCGTTCACCGGATCGTGTTCTGGTGTGCGGCGCGTACTAGGAGTGAGGTAGTGATCACTCAGCAGTGAAGGAGTCCTGTGATGGACACAGCCGCGTTCGAGGCCCTGAAGTTCCAGGGTGACCCCTTGGCCGATGCGGTGATCGCCGACCTGGTCGCCACGAACCGCGTCGGCGTGGTCAACGAGGTGCTGGAGCACTTCCGCGCCAATGACCAGCCCATCCCCGAGCAGCTGCCCGAGCAGGTGCGGGAGTTCCTCATCGCGACGGACAACCCGCCGGAGTGGGTGGAGGCCGACCGGGTGGCGCGGGCCTATGACTTCTTCGTCGACGACGGCGTGCACGTCGCCTCCGTGCTGACGTTCGGCGCGATGGTCAACTGCTACGCCCACGCCCGCGCGTCCCGGGCGCTCACCCTGACCCACGGCCTGAACCAGCCCCACCGGCGGCTGTCGGAGACCTCCCAGTTCGTCATGGACATGATGGGCCGTGACGCGTTCGGCTCTGGCGGGTCGTTCGTGCCCACCATCCAGAAGACGCGTCTCATCCACGCCGCCGTGCGCCACTTCCTCACCGCTTCTGGCCGCTGGGACGTCGCCGCCGACGGCGTTCCGGTGTGCCAGCAGGACATGGTCGGCGCCTTGCTCATCTTCTCCGTCCAGGTGATCGAGGGCATGCGCCGCATGGGCATCTCCGTCACCGAGCAGGAGGCGCAGGACTACTACTACGTGTGGCGTGCCGCGGGCGCCATGCTCGGGATTCCCGCCGAGGCCGTGCCGGAGTCCATCGAGGACGCCCGCGAGCTGAGCGCCACACTGGTCGAGTCCGTCTACGGGCCGTCGCCGGAGGGCGTGGTGCTCACCCGGCACCTGCTCGACCTCTACGAGAAGCTGTTCCCCGGAAAGATCTTCGACGGCATCGTCGCCGCCATGATCCGCCAGGTCGTCAACCCCGAGGTCGCCGACTGGATGGAGGTGCCGAAGTCCCGCGGCTGGGCCGGTGTCGTGCGCGCGGGTACCCGCCTGGTGCGGGCGCTGGAGCGCGCCGAGGACAACAGCGCCCTGGCCACCACCATCCTCGACCGCGCCGGCGCCATCCTCCTCGGAGGTAGCGTCCGCAACCTCACCAACGGCCAGTCCACCACCCTCACCATCCCCGCGGACCTGCGTGAGCGGTGGGAAGCCGATGGCCGGTCGCCTGTGCCCACCGCGGCGGACCGGGCATGACAAGGCGCTGACCGGTAGACCCGCTACGTCGTGCGCGGGTTCGGTCGGTACAGGCTCTGGCACTCCGGCAGGTCGGGCCGCACTCTCGCCGCCGGCTCATCGTGGAGGATTGCGGTCATGGCTCATCCGGACGAGTTGGCGGCGCTGGACCTGTACTCGGTCTGGTCAACGGCGCGGGACTTGGAAGAGGTGTTCGACCCGTTCTCCTTCGAGCAGCGGATGGCCGCCTACCGGATGATGATCGACAACACCAACGCGGGCGGCCGGTTCGGCGCCGACAACCGGCACAACCCGTTGTGGGGGTTGATGTTCCAGCACCAATGGCAGTTCCGCACGGATCGGCTCGGCGTCGGCACCCGGCAGAACGGGCGGATCGACCCGGACTCGCCGTGGGGTTATGGCAACTACACGCTGAGCGTCATCCCGTGGCTGGGCGCCGCAGCCGCCGGAGTGGTGCCGGACCTGCCGGTCGCCGACCCGCCGGCCCGCTCCCGGTTCCGGTACGTGACAGGCCGAACCGTCCCGGAAGAGCTCGCCCCGGCGGTGCAGGACTGGCACGCCTACTTCTCCCTCGTGAGCCGGGGTGACCTGACCGACCCCGAACCGGCACGCCTGGCCCTGTGGAAGGCGCACAAGACATCCCTGGACGTGGTGGTCGACGTGCTCGCCGGCGTCGACACCGCTCCCTGGCCCGACCTGGAGATCAGCTTCCTGCGCGGCTGGTGCCGGATGGTCGACTACCTGTGGGCAGCAGCCTGGCCCACCGACTTCACCTTCATGACCGCCCACGGCCTCGACGTGCTGCCCGAATCCCTGCTCGCCACCCCCGAGGACGTGGATGCGTTGCCGCCCAAGACGCGCGGCAACGTCGTGAACATCCTCAGTCTCGCGACCACCTCGAAGTGGCGCTACAACCTCAACCTGCTGTTGTGGAGGCGAGTCATGCGCACCCGCGAAGCCCGTGACCGGGTGCTGCCCCTGCTCGACGCGGTGTTCAACCCCAAGCCGGGCAACGTCGCCGAGCGCCGCGCGATGCTCGGTTACCTGCTGCGCCCCTGACCGCCGCACCAGCACGCCGGAGTCGGCGGGTGTCGGCCGTCGAAGCGCGGGTACAGGCGGGACTGAGCCCTCGCCGGATCGGATTCCGGCCTGTGCCGCTCGACAAGTCGTCACGGTAGCGTGCCAGCGCATCTCCCCCTCAGGCTGCCGCCAAGCTTGACGATCAAGCCAATGGCATAGGTGGTCAACCGGTGCGTAACCGCAGTGGTGGGCAGGTCGGCCGCGGCCCTCGAGAACGGGTGTCCTCAAGGGCCGCGGTTCCTGGAGGGAAGAGATCAGCCGAAGTCGACGTCACTGCACAGGAAGTACTTCTGGTCCATGTGCGAGGCCTTCCAGATCGTGACGACGACGTGGCGCCCGGTGTAGCCGGAGGTGTTCACCTCGGTCCTGTAGTCGAGCTGGCCCGGATACCTGCCGGTCTGCTTGACGAAGTCGAGGTTGTTCCAGCTGATCGTCGACGTGGCCGGGTCGAAGCCCTGCTTGGTGACGTAGATCTTCAGGTAGTCGGCGCCGTGCCGGGCCACGTCCTGGACGTGGACGGTGAACGTGCTGTCGACCTTGGTCATCCGCCACGGTCCCGGGTTGTCCATCGGGCCGTACCGGCCCATCTCCGCGCGACCGACGCTGCAGATCTGGCCGTTGGGAACGACGCGCTCGAGGTCCTCGCCCAGGTTGTTGGCGTACAGGGCGTTCCAGTTGTACATCGCGTCCGGGCTCTGGTGCCACGCGATGTGGCACATGGGGTCTTGCTCCTGCATGCCCGGAGCGTCGGGGCCGGACCAGCGGGTGGCGCAGCCGTAGTTGCGGGTCGGCGGGTCGATGACCGTGCCGTGTGCCGAGGCGCGGGTCGGCTGGAAGGTCATGAGCGAGGCGACGACGGACAGCAGCACGGCGATGTGCAGGGCTGTCCGGCGTCGGGGCGCCGAAAGGGTGACGTGCATGGGTCAGTCCTCCGTGTAGTCGATGTGTGCTGTTCCCACCGGGGCGTGTGCTGTGGCGATCACCTCCCTTGGCGTGTGCCGGTCTGCGGGCGGGCGAGCAGCTCGGACAGCGCCCACCGGCCGGGGCCCAGAACCGCGAGGAGCAGGAACGCCCAGCTGAACAGCGCGGCCGGCTCGCCGCCGTTCTCGATCGGGAACAGGCCGTGGGGCTGGTGCGCGGTGAAGTAGGCGTAGGCCATGGAGCCGGAGCACACGACCGCGGCGGCGCGGGTGACCAGCCCGAGCAGCACCAGTGCGCCGCCCACGAGCTGGATGACCGCGGCCCACCAGCTCGGCCAGTGCGCGAAGCCGGGTGTCCGGCCTCCGTGCGGTCCACCCAGCACGCCGAAGAGAGTGGCCGCGCCGTGACAGGCGAAGAGCAGCCCCACGACGAACCTGAACAGACTCAGTGCCAGCTGCCGGTGGTCGGCCGTCAGTTCCACGGTGGTTCCCTTCTGCGGTGAGCGCCGTCGCGGGAAGGTGCGAACGGCTGGTGAGCAGGCGGCAGGGCCGCCCACGGTGGCGTCGTGCACGGTTGTCCGTGACGACGCCACCGCTCTTGCGGAGCGGGGTCGCAGGCCGCCACCGACGACCCCGCTCACCCCTGCGCGGTTCGGGCCCGGCAGGGTGTCCTCGTTGCTTCAGGCAGGTGTGCCGGACTGCAACCACGAGCTGGCTCGCGTGCGATCACCACGAACCGGTAGGCCCTCACGCCAGCGGGTCGCACGTGCCACCTCGTCGTGGTCTATTTCCGTGCGCCGATCAAAGGTTCGGACGGTTGTGGTTGAGCCGCGGACATGAGCACCAGGCACGCGGTGATCAGGACGAGGTTCTTGACCACGAACTCGCCTTCGGTGGTGAGCAGCAACGGGTTGCCCGCCTGGAACGCCGCCTGCGGCTGGACGACCAGCACCAGGAACGTGCCGAGCAGGTGGGCCAGCGCCACTCCCGCGACCCACCGCAGCCGGCGGCCGAGCCACAGGGCCGCGCCGAGCACGATCTCCGCCGATCCCAGTGCGACCAGCAGCAGGTCGCGGTCCAGCCAGGGCACGGTGCGGGCGACCAGGTCGGCGACTGGTGTCACGTCGGCGACCTTGAGCGCGCCGAACCACACGAACACCAGGCCGAGCGAGCCGCGCAGCAGCGTCACCGCGCGGGTGATCACGGCGCACCGCAGGTGCTGGTGTCGGCGGGGTCGACGCGCCATTGTCCCTCGCGGGAGCGCAACCGGTGCTCGCCGGTGCGCTGGCCGCGCCGCCAGGAGACCCGGACGACGTCGGGCCCGTCGGCGACGACGCCAAGCACCTCGTGGGGAACTCCGAGCTCGCAGTGCGCGAGCCGGTCGACGAACACGTCACGGGGATCGCGCTGCTGTGCTTCGGCGGTCCACATGTCCCAGGCCTTGGCCGGGTCGCCGCCCGAGAGCAAGCCGAGGTAGGTGGTGGCGACCCCGCGCAGCAGCGCGACGTCCTGCGCCGTCATCGCGTGGTGCTGATGGTGGTGTGAGTGGTCGGGTCCGCCGGGCGCGCATCCGGCAGCGGCCGCGACGGTCAGGGCAAGGCAGACAAGGGTTCTCATGTGGATCCTCCCGGGGTGGCCGGGCAGCGGCCCCGCACCGTTGCGGGACCGCTCCCCCGCCTGGCGTCAGTTGCCCAGGCGCTTGGTGCCGTACTGGGAGATCCAGTCGTTGCCGCCGACGTTCATGTCCGCCAGCACCTCGACGGAGTCACGCGTCGCCTCCAGGCTCATGGAGCCCTGGTCGGAGCCGGCCAGCTCGTAGGTCCACGTCTGCCCGACCGGGATGGTGCGGTCGGCCAGCGGCACGTCGTGGAAACCGAACCGGATGATGTAGTGCGACTCGCCGTTGCCGCGGGGAACCTCGACGTAGTCCTGCTGCGGGTGTCCGTACTGGATGGACGCCCGGTAGTGGTGGTCGACGGAGCCCGAGGGAGCGCGGAACTTCAGCACCAGGCAGTCGGTGTGCACGGGCGCGTTGCCGGTGTTGGTGAAGATCAGCTTGCGGCTGCCGTAGGAGGTGCCGCCTTCGAGCTGCACCTTGACCGACAGGCCGACGTTGCTCGTGAAGGCGGTGTTGAGCGACTCGTCCAGGACCGGGTTGCGGCCCGGTACGGCGTAGTCCGTGCCGCGGCGGCACCGCTCCAGGGGTGAGCCGTCCACGGAGGAGGGACCATCCGGGTACTGCTGACCGTGGGCCGCCGGTCCTGCGCTCACGGGGGACGTGACGGCGACGGCGTTCGCGCTCGCGGACAGCGAGGACACGATGAACGCCGCGGACAACGCGAGGCCGGCGGCCCCGGTTGCGGATAACGCCGTCTTGGCCGACTTCTTCATGGGTGTGCCTCCGTCAGAATCGGAAGGAAACACCCGGGGGAAATGTGTCCCGCCGGGGCCGAAACACCGTGGCGGCGGCTTCTTCAGGTTAGTGAAACGATCTTTTTGCTGTCAACATCGAATATGAGACTGCCCGATCAGTCCACTGTCGATGTTCTTTTCTGAGCTTTACGAGGGAAGCGTTGTTCCAGGCACGCTCACTCGGCGATCCTCCAATCAGGGACGGATCGCTTGTCGAGTGTGCGGAACAGGGCGGTGGCCACCGGACTGGTGTGCCGGCGACCACCGTGCGGACCGTCAGGTGGTGAGAGTCCATTTCTGGCTGTTCCAGGTGCCGCAGTCCCAGAGGTGCAGGCGGGCGCCGTTGGCCGTGCTCTGGCCCTCGACGTCGAGGCAGCGACCGGACTTGAGGTTCTTCAGCGTGCCGCCTGACTGGAAGGCCCACTTCTGGCTGTCCCAGGTGCCGCAGTCCCACAGGTGGGCCTTGGTGCCGTTGGCGGTGGCGCCGCCTTCGACGTCCAGGCACTTGCCGCCGGACTTCAGCTGCTGCCCCTCGATCACCCAGGCCATGGTGAGCGTGTCAGCGCAGGTCCACTGCTGGATGGCGGTGCCGTTCGCGGTGCCTCCGCCCGCGCGGTCGATGCACTGGGCGGTCGCTCCGTTGACGATCCTGCCGCCGGTGGCCGGATCCGGGCCCGGGTTGTTGCCGCCGGGGCCCCAGGCGTTCCAGTTGTCCCAGGTCTCGGCGTCGAAGCCGATCCGGCCGAGCTTGTCCGCGGCCCAGTTGGAGCCGGCCTTGTCGATGACGGTGCCGCCGACGGTGTAGTTCTCCAGCTTCAGGCCGCGGCTGTCACGCGCCTCGTTGCCCAGGGTGACCTTCTGCCCGCTGCTGTTGCTGTACCGCTTGAGCAGGCTGACCTGGGAGGAGGGGTCCAGCTGGCTCCAGGCGCCGATCTTGAGGTTCTTGATGTGGATGTTCTCGGTGCTCGACAGGGCGAAGACGCGGATCGCGCAGTTGGTCATGCCTTCGACGGTGATGTTCTCGAAGGTCATGTTCTTCACCGACGTGCCGGGGTCAGCCGTGGTGGTCGAGCCCATGTTCTCCCAGTGCGAGGACGAGTTGAGGATGCAGGTGTTGTACTTGACGTCCTTCCAGTACATCCGGTTGTGGATGACGTGGGTGTTGCTGACCCGGACGTTGTCGATGTTGCGCGGAGTCCATCCCCACTGGATGACGGGGCCGTTCTCGTTCTTCCAGATGACGGTGTTATCGATGGTGACGTCGCTGTGGTACATCTTCAGCACGTCGTCGTTGGCGTTGAAGAACGTGTTCTTCATGGTGCTGCCGCGGTAGAGCTCGATGCCGTCGGTCTGCCAGTACCAGGAGCCGACCTGCTTGTAGTTCTCGACCCGCATGCTGAAGGTCTGCTCGTCCCCGTACACGACGAACGAGTGGTAGGGCGGCTCGTTGATGGTCACGCCCTGCAGGTCCAGGTGTTGCTGCCGCCCCTGCGCCGAGGCGAACTGCAGCATCTTCACGCAGGTGGAGTGGCAGTTGGACGCACCCGAGAGGTGGTCGTAGTTGTTGGCGGTGTCGGCCTCGTAGACGTACTGCTCACCGGAGAGCACGCCGTAGCCGGTCACCTTGTACAGGCCCTGGCTGTCGTCGGGGAAGCGGATGGCGCCCTTCACGTAGGCCCCTGGCGCCAGGTAGACCCACTTGACCTGCTTGGGCAGCAGCGCGTGGTACTTCGAGGTCATGTAGTAGGTACCGGGCCGGAAGTACACGATCTCCTCGCTGATCGTGTTCAGGTTGGTGACCTGCCCCTGCGGCGGGTAGTAGGTGCTCCCCGAGGCCGCGGTGGGGATCAGCCGGTCCCGCTCCGCCCCGGCGGGTGCCGGCTCGGCGAAGATCATCATGGAGTTGCGGGGCTCGGTGTGGATGGCGCGGTTGCCGCCACCGGACTCGGTGGTGAGCTTGCCGGCGTCGGTGGCCGGCCCCGACATGTCGTTGTACGCGGTGTACAGCTGCGGATCGAACTCGACGGAGAAGCGGTGACCCGCCGTGCTGTAGGGGACCTTGATGCGCACGGTGTCGCTGTCGACGAGCTGCTTGGCGAAGTCCAGGCTGCTCGGCTTGATCTTGACCTGGTCGGCTGAGGAGATGGTCTGGCCCGTACGCAGGGAGACGTCGACCCACACGTCGGTGGCGTACTGGAAGGACGACCAGCTCATCGTCAGGTTCGCCGCCGAGGAGAACTCGGCGCCGTCTTCCTTGGTGTAGCCGATCTTGCCCTTCCCGCTGCGCGCGATGCTCATGTACGGGAACGAGTCGTACTTGGTCGCGGGCGCCACGGCGGTGGCGACCTGGACGTCGTAGAACGACGAGCGCCTGACCTTGTCACCGGCCACCGGGCTGCTGGTGTTGAACTCGTGGTTGTCGTGCCACCACGTCTTGAGCTGCTCGCTGTCGGCGGTGGAGACGGCGGCGGCCTGGGCCGGGGGCGTCCCCGTGCTCGCCCCGGTCGGCGCGACGACGCCGATCAGGGCGAGCACCAGACCGGCGGCAAATGCCACCGGTCGGCTCATTCTTGCTGCGGGCATGGCGAATTCCTCTTCTCATCGTTGGGAAGGGGCACGTCATTCCGGATTCACCGGTGACGCAGAAGCGCAGACGTCACAGAACAAGAAGTCCGGAGGTTTCAGGCGCAGTGCGCGCGAAGCGCTTCCTTTTCAGGCTAGTGGTCCCGCGTTTTCCTTGTCAATAAAAGAATTCACGCCGGACATGACTCGTCGTCCTTCAGGGAATGAGCGCAGGAAAACGTGCGCGGACCACGGCTCCATGGCGACCCGGCCATTGATGACGGATGGTTCTGCGATGTTGGACAGCACCAGGTCGGCGGCGGACCATTCGTCGTTCAGGGTGGCGGTTTGCGGTGTGCCGCTGAGGTTGGCCACGACGAGCAGGCGGTCGTCGTGGAGGGAACGTTCATAGGCGTAGAGGTGGGGCTCGTCGGCCAGGAGCATCCGGAAGTCGCCCAGGGCCACGACCGGGAGCGAGTGGCGCAGCTCGATGAGCCGGCGGTAGTGGTGGAAGACGGAGTCAGGGTCGTCGTACTGGGCTCGGGCGTTGAGCCAGGTGTGGTTGGGGTTGACCGTGATCCACGGTTCACCGGTGGTGAACCCGGCCTGGGCAGTCGGGTCCCACTGCATGGGGGTGCGGGCGTTGTCGCGCCCCATCGCGCGCAGGCCGCGCAACACCGATTCCGGTTCGCCGCCTGCGGCGACGGTCTCGGCGTAGTGGTTGAGCGACTCGACATCGCGCATCTCGTGCACGCCGGCGAACGGCGCGTTGGTCATGCCCAGCTCTTCGCCCTGGTAGATGAACGGCGTGCCGCGGTGCAGGTGCAGCACGGTCGCGAGCGCGGTGGCCGATTCGCGCCAGTACCTGTCGTCGTCGCCGAAGCGGGACACCACGCGGGGCTGGTCGTGGTTGTTCCAGTACAGGCTGTTCCAGCCGACCTCGCCCAGCGCGGTCTGCCAGCGGCCCAGCGAGGCTTTGAGGTCGCGCAGGTCCAGCGGCTTGGGGTCGAACTTCCCACCGGGGCCGTGGTCGAGGGAGACGTGCTCGAACTGGAACACCATGTCGAGCTCGCGCCGTCGCTGGTCGGTGAACAGCCGGGCGTCCTTCCAGGTGACGCCGGGCATCTCCCCCACGGTCAGCAGCTGGTTCGTCCGGCCCTCGAAGACCTCGCGGTGCATCTCCTGGAGGAACTCGTGTATGCGCGGTCCCGTGCCGTAGTGGGGGAATCCGTCCCCGCGTCCGCTGGTGCCGGTGGTGGCACCGTCGGGCAGGGCGGGGTCCTTGGAGATCAGGTTGATGACGTCCATTCGGAAGCCGTCCACGCCCCGGTCCAGCCACCAGCGCATCATCTCGTACACGGCCTGGCGGACTTCGGGGTTCTCCCAGTTGAGGTCGGGCTGCTTGGGGGCGAACAGGTGCAGGTAGTACTCGCCGGTGGTCTCGTCGAGGGTCCACGTGGGCCCGGAGAAGAACGACTCCCAGTTGGTGGGTTCGGCTCCCGGCTGCCCGGCTTCGAAACCCTCACGCGGCGGACGCCACCAGTACCAGTCACGTTTCGGGTTGTCCTGGGAAGAGCGGGACTCCACGAACCAGGGATGCTCGTCGGAGGTGTGGTTGACCACCAGGTCCATCACCAGCTTCATGTCCCGCGCGTGCACTTCGGCGAGCAGGCGGTCGAAGTCCTCCAGCGTGCCGAACGCCGGGTCGATCGCCTGGTAGTCGGAGATGTCGTAGCCGTTGTCGGCGTGCGGCGAGGCGTACACCGGGGACAGCCAGACCACGTCGACGCCGAGCCGGTGCAGGTGGTCGAGCCGGGTGATCAGGCCGGGCAGATCGCCGATGCCGTCGCCGTTGGAGTCGGCGAAGCTGCGCGGGTAGACCTGGTAGACCACGGCCGAGGTCCACCACGGTGCGGTGGCCAGGGTGGGGATGACCGTCTGGTCGAGAGTCATGGACGTCCTTCGTGGGGTGTTCATTTGACCGCGCCGAGGTTCACTCCGCGCATGAGCGTGCGTTGGAAGAGCAGGAAGAACACCAGCGCGGGCAGGATGCCCGCCAGTGACGCGGCGGCCAGGGCGGTGGGGTCGCTGGTGTACTGGCCGCTGAGCGCGCCGAGCGCGACCGACACGGTCTGGTTGTCCGCGGAGGGCAGCAGCACCAGGGGCAGGAAGAAGTCGTTCCAGGTCCAGATGAAGAAGAACGTCATCAGCACCGCCATCGTCGGCCTGGTCAGCGGCAGCACCACGAGCCGGAGCACCTGCAGGCGGGTGGCGCCGTCGAGCCGGGCTGCTTCGAGCACCTCGGGCGGGAAGGTGCCCAGCACCGAGGACAGCATGTAGGTGCCGAACGCGCTCTGCAGCACGGCCAGGATGATGACGACGCCGGCCATCGTGTCGTAGAGCCCGAGGTCGCGGGTGAGCACGAACAGCGGGTAGACCAGGGCTTCCTGCGGGATGGTGAACGCGAGCATGAACAGCGCGAGGATCCACACCCGGCCGCGGATGCGGCCGATGCCGATGGCGAACGCGGACAGCAGGCTCAGCGTCACCGCGATCAGGGCCACGCTGCCGCTGATCACGACGCTGTTGAGCAGCTTGCGGTTGAAGTCCACACCGCCCCAGAAGTCGACCAGGGCGGAGAAGTCCAGTTCGGTGGGCAGCGAGACCGGCCCGTTGGCGATGTAGTCGGGTGCGGGTTTGAACGCGTTGATGATCGCGATCCAGAACGGGAACAGCATCAGCAGGCCGATCCCGGCGACCAGGGCGAGCACCACCCAGCCGCTGACGCCGCGCTTGCGGCGCTTGACCCGGCGGCGCACCGGTGGCGCGGGCGGGATCGTCATGGTCACGGCGGCCGGCTTTTCCAGGCTATCGACGGCCATCTTCGAACCCTTCGGAGTTGCGGGTCTGGTAGCGCAACAGCGCGACCGCGACGACCGAGATCATCAGCGCCAGCACGGATGCCACCGCGGCGCCGTAGCCGACCTTGGTGGTGGTGAAGAAGTTGGAGAACGAGAAGTAGGCGGGCACGATCGTGCTGGTGCCGGGTCCACCGCGGGTGAGCACGTAGATCGGCGCGAACACCTTGAGCGCCGCCACCGAGGTGGTGATCAGCACGACCGCGATCTCCGGGCGCAGCTGGTTGAGCGTGATGGTGCGGAACTGCTGCAGCCAGGTCGCGCCGTCGAGCTCGGCGGCCTCGTACAGCGCGGGGTCGACGCGGGAGAGCCCGGCCATGAACACCACGACCGTGTAGCCGACCTGCAACCAGACCAGCACGTTCATCACGGCGTAGAGGGCGAGGCCGGAGTCGCCGAGCCAGTTGTGCGCCAGGCCGCCGAGGCCGAGGTCGCGCAGGGTGGTGTTGATGATCCCGTACTGCGGTTGGTACATCCACTTCCACAGCACGCCCGCGACCGCGATCGGCAGGATCTGCGGCAGGTAGTAGGTGGCGCGCAGGAAGCTCGCCACCTTCGTCCCGAACTTCGGTGAGATGTAGTTGAACAGCACCGCCGCGACCAGCACACCGATGGCGGTCGGGAGGATCGCCATGGCCACGATGAACGCCACGCTGTGCCGGAAAGACGCCCAGAACAGCGGGTCGCCCAGCAGCCGCTGGTAGTTCTCGAACCCGATGAACACCGGGTCGCCGACGCCTCGGAAGGAGGTGAGGCTGTACCAGAGGTTCATCCCGAACGGCACGGCGACGACGGCCAGGAACCCGGCCGCGCCCGGCAGGACGTACCACCAGTAGCCGCCCCGGCGTTCGGACGTTGCCTTGCGTGCCCAGCGGGGCGCGCTGATGTGCGTGGACATGGCGATCCTTTCGGCCCGGCCGGTTTCTAGGCGGCCGGCTTGCCGGCGTCGTAGGCGGCCTTGATCGCCTGGACCACCTGCTGCGGACTGGCGTCACCGCCGACGAGGTTGGTGGTGTTGGCGACCAGGACGTCGTTGAGCCCGGCCACGGGGAAGTCCGGGTACAGGGCCAGCCCGCCGTCGTCGCCGGAGAGCAGCTCGGTGAACCGGTCGCCGACGAGCAGACCCATCGCCGAGCTCGCCGCCCCCGGCTCGGCGGCGACCGGCACGCCACCCTTGTCGGCCAGCAGGTTCTGCACCTCGGGCCGCTGCGTGATCTGCAGGAAGTCGTAGGCGAGGTCCTTGTTCTTCGCCTTCGCGGGCACGACCCACAGGTTCCCCCCGGAGCCGGGGTGCAGCTTGTTGCCCGGGAACAGGAACTGGCCGGTCTTGAACTTGGGCTGCTCGGCGATCTGCCCGGCCCACCAGGTGCCGGAGACGAACATGGGGTACTGGCCTGCGATGAACGCGTTGCCCGCGTCCTGCGCGGGGATGCCGGTGGAGTCGGTGCTGATGTACTTCTTGTCCACCCACTGGCGCATGGTGGTGGCGGCCTTCTCCCAGGCCGACCAGTCGACCTCACCCTTGAACCGCTGGTAGGCAGCCAGGGACTGCTCGTTCATGTGCGAGAGCGCGAGCGAGTACAGCAGGTGCGGGCCGGGGTAGTCGGCCGAGCCGAGCGCGAGCGGCGTGACGCCCTTGTCGGCGAAGGTCTTCAGCGCCTTCTCGAACTCGGCCATGTTCGTCGGCACCTGCACGTCGTGCTGGGCGAACAGGTCCTGGTTGTACCAGACGCCGACGTACTCGCCGTAGTTCGTGATGCCGTAGCGCTTGCCCGAGCCCATCAACCCGTTGTCGTCGTAGAGGCCGACGTCCTGGGCGGAGTTGTCCAGCTTCCAGCCCCGGGTCTGGGAGACCTCGGTCAGGTCGGTGAGCAGGCCCGCCTTGGCCACGACGCCGGCAGTGGCGTTGCCCTTGAGGTACTCCAGCACGTCGGGGGTGTCGTTCGAGTCGAGGATGAGCTGCCCGGACTGCTGCATCTGCTCGTAGGTCTTGAGCTCCTGCTTGACGGTGACGCCGGGGTGCTCTTTCTCGAAGATCGAGACGGCCTGCTTCCAGGCCATCGACAGCGCGCTGTCGTCGGTCTCCCACCACCACACCTTGAGCGTGCTCGGGTCACCGGAGTCACCCCCGCTCGAACACCCGGTCATCACCAGCGCCAAGGCGGTGGCCACTGCGGTGACCAGCCTCAAGGGGTGCTTGCGCATCTCGATCCTCCAGAGTCGCGACGGCGGCGTCGCCTACCGGGGTTTTCTTTGTCGCAACATTAAGGGCGACCTGACTGTAACCCGTCAACCCGCAGCTAGTCACGTTTTTGTCACGCAGGAGGTCTTGTCAGGGAGTTTTGCGGCGATACTATTGCGGCTCGGTTACCCCCGACCCCCGACGAGGAGCGCACGGTGCTCGACGCCGCATCGCCCTGGGCACCCCTGTTGCCCTCCGCCCGCCGCGTGACGCTGGAGGTGCTGCTCCACGGCCCACTGGCCCGCTCGGAGCTGGCGGACCGGCTGGGCCTGTCGACGGCGAGCCTGACGCGGCTGACCAAGCCGTTGATGGACGTCGGCCTGCTGCGCGAGGTGGAGACACCGAACCTGCGCGGCGGCGGACGACCGCTGCAACCCCTCGACGTCGACCCGGACGTGCAGCGGTTCATCGGCATCAAGCTCGCGGGCTTCCGCGCCTACGGCGTGCTGACGAACCTGCGCGCGGACATCCTCGACAGCGCCGCCGTCGAGATCACCGACCACAGCCCGGAAGCGGTCGTGGCCAAGATCGCCGAACTGGTCGCCGCACTGGACGACCCGGCACGCCCGGTCACCGCGATCGGCATCGGCATCGGCGCCGTCGTCCGCGACTTCACCCACGTGCAGCGGGCGGTGTTCCTGCACTGGGGTGAGGTCGACCTCGGCGCGGCGGTCGCCGCGGCCACCGGCAGGCCGACCGTGGTGTCCAACGACCTGGACGCCCTGCTGGAGGCCGAACACTGGTTCGGCGACGGCAAGGACGTGCGGAGCTTCGCCGTGCTCACCATCGGCGCCGGTGTCGGTGGCGGGCTCGTGATCCACGACCACCTCGTCAGCGGCCCGGACTCCGGGCTGGGCCTGCTCGGGCACTTCCCCGTCGACCCGCTCGGCCCGTCCTGCCCGGAAGGGCACCGCGGCTGCGTGAAGGCCCTGCTCACCACGGACGCCATCCGGTCGCAGGCCGCCCTGACCCTGGGCCGGCCCGTCACCTACGACGAGGTCCTCGACCTCGCCGAAGCCGGCAACCCGGTCGCCGACCAGATCGTCGGCCGGGCCGCGCACGCCTTCGGCACGCTGATCGCGGCCGTCGCCAACATCGCCCAGCCCGAGCGGGTCATCCTCACCGGCGAGGGCATCCGCCTCGCCCAGGTCGCCGAGTCGCGCGTACGCGCGGGCATCGCCCAAGCCCGCCACGCCGAAGCCTCACCGATCGACCTGCGGTTCATCAACGACGACCCGACGCTCTGGGCCCGCGGCGCCGCCGCCGTGGCCATCCAGCGCACCGTGCTCGCCACCCCGTCCCAGCGAACCCCCTGACCGCGGCATCGGCAGCCGCGGCGGTCGTTTCCAAGGCTTGGTGGCCCCTCACATCATCCCACCGGCGTGCGATGCCCTCTGGCAGGTGAACCGGTCCGAAGCCGGCTTACCGCCCGTGGCGGCGCCGGTGTCTCCAGAAGGATTCCGGGACACGAAGGCATGGCCGGTCCGATGCCGTATTGGATTCGACGGTGGCGGTTGCTTGCATCAGATCGAGGTCCGATTCGGATGGAGGCGTGTTCGACGATGGTGAACGCGAAGCAGGACAACGCACATGATCGGCAGCACAACAGGAAGTTGTTGGTCAGCGTGTTCGATCCGCAGGAGGCGCGGGAGGCGGTGTTGGGCGGTGCGCGGATCGTGGACAGCGAGGATCCGCGCAGCGCGCTGGGCAACATCAAGCCGCAGGCCATCATGGACATCTCCGACGCGGTGCTGAACTACACGCGTGATCAGGAGGTGCAGCTGAGCACCAACATCGGCGAGGACCAGCTGCTGTTCCGGCGCACCGACAGCGGACACGCGGTGGAGAAGTCGCCGTACGAGATCGCGGGCAAGGCGTCCCAGGCGGCGCTGGGGGTGGCGGTGTCGATGGGCACCAGGGTGCACCCGTGCAACATCATCAAGGTGGGCCTGGACGGGATGCACCTGCCGGTCCTCAAGGACGTGCTGACCGAGGTGGTGCGCACGCTCAACCGCACCGAGCAGTTCAGCCACAGCCAGGTGATGTCGGTGCTGTTCGCACAGGACCTGGTGCTGTGGCGGGAACGCCGGGACAACCCGCTGGTGGTGCGCGAACTGGTGGCACTGCGGGAGTTCTCCCCCGTCACGGCGGACTCACCGGTCGAGGGCACGATCGACCTGCTGGACTACCACCAGTACCTGACCGGTCCCGACGGCGGGCCGCTGTTCCCGCAACGGCCCGACCTGGAGCAGCTGATCGAGGCCGGTGTGCTGCCGGAGTGGTCGGACACCACCAGGGTGAAGATCAACGAGCCGTTCCCGCACTCGGAGTTCGGCATCACCCCGGCCGAGCGGACCGACCGGGAAGCGATCAAGAACATGGTCGACGCGACCGCGGACGCCGGGGCCGACGGCATCATGCTCGACACCAGCATCCTGTTCAAGGTGGCCAGGGTCGGCCTGGTCGACACCACCGAGCCCACCGGGGCAGACTTTTCCTCCATTGTGGACTTCAACCGGTACGACGTCACCGGCACCGGGCCGGAGGCCTTGGTGCGCAAGGGCATCCTGCCGTTGGAGGACATCAGGTTCTTCGTCGACTACTGCCACTACCGCGGGGTCGAGGCCAACCTGGCCGGGTCGTTGCAGAGCCACCAGGCTCAGCAGCTGTGGCGACTGGTGCCCGAGATCGACCAGGTGTCCACGCGCGGCGGCGGGTCGGCGATCCTGCTCGACCCCTCCCAGCCGCCCGCCGAGGACGATCCGGTGGCCTCGCGACGCGACCAGGTGATGATGCGCCAACTCGTGCGCGGTCTGGTTCCCCCCGAGCAGGGCGGCTACGTGTGCCTGCCGGAGAAGATGCGGTCGGTCGACGGTGTGGACGAGGCCGTGGCCCGGCTGCGGCAGAACTTCCCCGACATCACGTCGGTGTTCTGGGCCGACCCCTACGGCCGGTTGACGCCGGTGCAGCCGCGGATCCCCGGAAGCGGCACCCTGACCGCGGTGCTGCGCCAGGCCGACCTCGGTGACGGCGAGCGTCCTGTCGAGGAGGTGGCGGCGCCGTGACCGGAACCACGACCCCCGCGTCGCTGCTGCGTGCCCAGGACGGCACCGCGGAGCCCGAGACCGAGACCGGGTATCCGGTGCCGGAGCGGCCGATCATGAAGTTCACCTGGCACACCGGCGCGTGGTTCGACGTGTTCGAGCTGCACACCGCGTTGATCAAGTCCGACCTGGCGCGCGCCCAGGCCGAGGGCCGCGTGGTGGTCTACCTCAGCTGCCCGATCAGCTCCCGCGGCGGCGGGTACTTCGCCACCAACGTCGACATCGCCAACCACACCGCCCGCAGGCTCACCGAGCAGTGGGGCGAACGGTTCTTCTTCCTCAACCCGGCCGCCTACCAGCTGGAGTCCCGCCAGGGCACAGGTCTGATCACCCGCCACATCGCGGCCCTGCAGGACAAGTACCCCGGCCTGACCCTTGAACAACTGCTGGCCCAGACCCATCCGACGGGCGGGGACTACATGCGCATGTGGTCCCGCGTGCTGATCGAGGACGACTACCTGGCCGACTCGTCCCGCAGGGACCTCAAGCTCGGCGGCGCGTTCGACGCCTACTACTTCCTCGGCCCCACCGACGCGCGGGAGTTCTTCTCGTTGCGCAGCGGCGGTGAATCGCTCACCGACCGGATGGAGGGCTACTTCGCCCGCCGCTACGCCACCGACCCGCAGTTCTACCTCGACTTCGCCACCGCCGACGACGGCACAGGCGGGCGCCGCCCGCTGGATCCGAGCCAGCCCCAGGACGCGGTGGTCTACGAGGCGCGGCGCCGGAGGTTCCTGGTCTACTACGGCACTCGGGTGAGCACCGCGTTCAGCCTGGGCGCCCACGACGAGTGGAACATCCACCACCGCCTCAACCAGGCCCGCCGCGGTGACCCCGCCTACGGTGTCGGTGAGGAGATGGCCGGGTTCTTCGACGGCCGCCCGTTCAGCCTCGCCGAGACCGAACAGCAGACCCTGCCCGGTTACGAGGTCCTCGACGCCACCGCGCGGGCGCGGGCGATGCTGGACGGCGCGACTGCGCCCGTGCTGGCGCGCGCCGAGGTGGCGTGGCCGTACGGCACGCTGCCGGAGTTGGTGCTGCCGCGCGAGCCGCTCGAGTCCACCGCTCAGGCGACACGGTGAGAACGCCGGCGCTCGTTCTCGGCGCGGTTGTGGTGCTGCTGTGCCCGGCCCCGGCCTCGGCCTTCGTCGGGGCTTCGGCAGGTCCGCTGCGGGCACCGGTGGTGGACGTGCACGACGTGCAGGGCGGCGGGCACCGGTCGCCGCTGACAGGACAGCGGGTGACCGTCAGGCGGGGCGTGGTCGTGGCCGGCGACGCCCGACGCGGGCTGTTCTGGCTGCACTCGCTCACCCCCGACGCCGATCCGGCCACCTCCGAGGCGGTCCAGGTCGCCGTTGACGCGCCCGTCCCGCGTGCCGGTGACCTGGTGCGGGTCTCCGGCGTCGTGCAGGAGCACCGCGACGGCGGCGACATCCCCGCCAACGCGAACCTGTCGGTGACCCGCATCGGCGGTCCGGCAGCGGTGGTCGTGGTGGGCCGTCACCCGGTGCCCGCACCCGTCCTGCTGGGCGGGTCCGGCCGGGTTCCCCCGCGGGAGGTGGTCAAGGACGACGTGGTCGGCGACGTCGAGCACAGCGCCGCGTTCGACCCCGACTCCCAGGGCTTGGACTTCTACGAGTCGCTGGAGGGCATGCCCGTGCGGGTGGACGAGCCGGTCGCGGTGTCCCCGGCACTGGAGTTCTCCGGTGGCAGGCGGGTCACCGTCGTGGCCGACGACGGCGTGGACGCCTCGATCCTGGCCGATCGAGGCGCGCTGCCCGTGCGGGAGCACGACCCCAACCCGGAACGGCTCGGCCTGGTCTCCGGGCCCGTGTCCGACGCCATCCCCGCGGGCATCGACGTCGGCGACCGGCTCTCCCGGGCCTGCGGTGTCCTGGACTACCGTTACGGCGCCTACGAGATCGTGGCCACGTGCTCTTCGACCCGCCACCCAGCGGGCCTGGCCCGGGAGACCGCGCGGCCCGCGGTGGCCGACGAGCTGACGATCGCGACGTTCAACGTCGAGAACCTTTCGGTGGTGTCGCCGCCCGAGAAGTTCGCCGAGCTCGCGCGCACCATCACGACCCACCTCGCCTCGCCCGCGGTGGTCGTCGTCGAGGAGGTCCAGGACGACGACGGGCCGGCCGACACCGGCGTCATTACCGCCGGGCGCACCTGGCAGAGCCTCGTGGACGCGATCACCGCCGCCGGCGGCCCGCGCTACGCCTTCCGGCAGATCGACCCGCTCGACCACGTCGACGGCGGCGTGCCGGGTGGCAACATCCGGGTCGGGTTCCTCTTCCGCACCGACCTCGGGCTGTCCTTCGTCGACCGCCCCGGCGGCACCGCGACCACACCGGTCCAGGTCGCGCCGGACGGCACGCTCACCGTCAGCCCCGGCCGCATCCAGCCCGAGCACCCCGCCTTCACCGACACCCGCAAGTCGCTGGCCGGGGAGTTCACCTTCCGCGGCACCCGCCTGATCATCGTGGCCAACCACCTGAGCTCCCAGCGCGGCGACGACCCCACCTTCGGCCGCTTCCAGCCGCCCCGCACACCCAGCCGCGTCCCACGCGGCAAGCAGACCGCCCTGCTGGGCGAGTTCGCCCGCCGACTGCTGGACGGCAACCCGAACGCACGACTGGTGCTCGCGGGCGACTTCAACGACACCGAGTTCTCGCCACCGCTACGGGCGCTGCAGGACCTCGGTCTGACCGACCTGCCCGCCACCCTGCCCGAAGCGGAGCGCTACACCTACATCCACCAGGGCAACGCCCAAGTCCTCGACCACGTCCTGCTCAGCCCGAGCCTGGTCGCGGGCGGCTACGACTACGACATCGTCCACGTCAACGCCGAGTTCGCCGACCAGGTCAGCGACCACGACCCCCAGTTGGTCCGGCTCACGTTCCCGTGACCACGAGTCCCCACCGGTTGCGCCCGAGAGACGCCTGCGTCCCAAAACTTCGGAGGACTGAACCGATGGCCGACGAACTCGTCCTGCCCACCACCGGCACCCGCGTGCCGCCACTGCCCCGCGCCGGCATGAACGCCGAGGTGGAAGCGGCCTACGAGCTGAGCATCGCCACCTGGGGCATCCCCAGCAACCTGTTCCGCACCATGGCCCACCACCCCGCGCTGGCCATCACCGAGGTCCCGTACGCCAACTCGGTCATCTTCGACGCCGGCGTGCTCACCGAGATCCCCAACCCCGACACCGCACAGGGCGGCACCGTGCGCTACCCGACCTCGGGCTTCCTCGACCGGGTCACCAAGGAACTGGTCATCAACGTCGTCAGCCTGCTCAACCGCAGCCGCTACTCCATGACCCACCACACCGTCATCGGCTACAACACCCTGTCCGAACTTCTCCCCCACCCCGACCCCGACATCCGCGCCGAGCAGGCCGAGGCAATGCTGCTGCACCTGGTCGACGACCACGGCAACCCCGCCTTCGACCGCCCCGGCGCTCCGCCCTACACCGACCTGCACCTGGCGTGCCTGCGACTGGCCGCCGCCACCCGGGCCGACCCCCACGCCATCACCGACGACCAGGTCCGCGACACCCACCGCGTCCTGCGCGACCACGCCCCCGCCGCCATCACCGCCCACGGCCTCGACCAGTACCCCGGCACCGGCACCCCCGCCTACCACAACGCCTACGCCACCGGCATGCTCGTCGAGCTGACCTGGCTCACCGTTCACTTCAGCGGCCTGCTCAACGTCTGGTTCACCGTTCTGCACACCTTTGACGAAGCCAGCGCCGCCGACGACGAAATCGACTTCATCACCGTTTACAACACCACCGTCCCCGCCGCCATCCGGCGCCGCAACAACGCCCTCCTCGGCGTCACGGGCTGGGGCGACCGGCCACTCAACGGAACCGGACCGGCGCCGGCGGTGTCCTCCGTCGAAGCGCTGACGCCGTGATCTTGAGGGCTGTCCGCACTGCCCGGTTCTGTCCCCGCTGCTCTCGGTGATGTCCGAGGCGGCCGTGGTGAAGCTTCACGATCGACGTGGTCAACAGCGGGCTGTGACAGCCATGACTCGCCTCTGCCGCGACGAGGAAGCCGCTGTGCGGTCCGGCGGAAGCTGCGATTTCTGCGCCAATCTGATCAACG
>NZ_JBVJRA010000027.1:0-55598 GCF_055608075.1 Lentzea sp. NPDC036949 | reverse complement strand
GCCTACCTGTCCGTGCCGGTGCTGCTGCCCTCCTCGAACTCCTCCGACGAAAAGCACCTCGGTTCACTCAACATCTACAGCCACACGGCCGCGGCGTTCGACCCCTTCGACGAAGGGCTCATGCGGCTGTTCACGACAGCCGCGTCGGTCACGATCGCCAGCGCCCAGCGCTGGCAGCGCTCACGAGACCACATCGACAGCCTGGAGAAGGCCCTCGCCTCCCGGGCCGTCATCGACCAAGCAAAAGGTGTCCTGATGGCCGTGCACTCCTGCAGCGCCGACGAAGCCTTCACGATGCTCGTGCAGCGCTCACAGCACGAGAACGTCAAACTCCGCGACGTAGCCAAGAACCTCCTCGACTCGGTCGCCGGTTCCTGAACGGTCGGCGCCGTTCGCGGCAGACGGGCAACACCTCGCCCCGCCAGCTATTCGTCCTGGGTTCTCAAGCGTTCTGAGGCGCCGCTGATGAAGCTCTCCGCCGTCGACCGTGGCCTCGAGTGATGTGCGGCGGCGGCGCCGGGAAAGCGGGGATCGTGGACGCGCGAACTGTTCGCCCGCATGCGGTGCGCTGGTGGGCGTGTCAATGAGCAAGGCGACGTCTGGGCGCACGTCGCCGACTCCCTCCACGCTGAAGACGCAACTCGCCGGTTTCGTGGGAGCTCCACCTCAAAACTCGGCATACTGATGGGGCTCTGCCGAAACATCGGGCCGACCGCTATCCGCACCTGGACCCATTACCTGATCAAGGTTGCGTGACGCAGCACTAGCTGGGTCTTTCAGCTCAGGCTGAGGCGTGTTGACGGAGGTTTCTGCGAGGGCTTCCCATCCCGCAGAGCCCAACCGTGGGGCGGACCCGGTCGGCGCGGTGCTCATGGCTCATCCGTGCCGCGCGGTGCGTGGTCCCCCTACCCTTCCCGGTTCGACCAGGACAGGAAATCCGACCAGAACGCTGCTGTGGCGGCAACGACGTGCCGCTCCTCGTCGGCTCTGCCCTGCGGGCCGCCGAACTCCTGGTGCACGTAGTCGATGAGGTCGTACCCGTAGGGGATGATGTCGGCGCCGCGGATCGACAACACCGGGTGAGCGAATGTCGCCTGGCCCGCGGGCAGGTAGCGATGGGAGTAGACCGGAACCAGCTGCGGCACTGACGCCAAGTGCGCCCTCGCGCCGGCTACGGCGTCGGTCCGCCGGGCAGGGCGCGTGCCCCAGCTCGGATGCCAGAAGTCCGCCTCCGCCACCGCGAATACCACGTCCTCGACCGGTCTGTCGAGCCAGGAACGAAGCTGCGCGGCGTTGCCGTGACGCCAGTCGGGCCATGCCCCTCCCGTGGGCAGCCCCGCCGCGAGAAAAGCGCGGTGGTCGTCGGCGAACGCGAACCCGAACCGCGCTTCGATACCGGTCAACTCCTGCTCCGTCAACCCTGGGCGGATCTCGGCGCGTCCGAGCCGGGCCAGCAGGCGTGCAGCCTTGGCGCCGAGACTCACCCCGAACGGATTGATCATTTGTGCAGGTTACAGCCCCATGGCGTGCAATCAGGGCCCAAGAGCTGCGAGTTCGTCGACGCGCAGAAGATGTACGACGCGCATCGGAGCGATCGTCAGCACCGCACTCGCCCCGCTCGACATGGGAGGACCAGCCTGGACCGTCAGCAGACCGAGCCGATCACCGGGTCAACGTTCCGAGATGCGGCACCAGTAGTGTCGCTGCTTAGTTATGGCGCGTTTGGCTGGGAGGCTGTTGTCATGGCCTCCCAGTTGAAGCGGCCGGTGACGTTGTCGGCGCGGGATCGTGAAGAGCTGATCCGGCTGACCACCACTGGTGTGCGCTCAGCCTCAGCGATCAGGCGGGCGCGGGTACTGCTCGCGCTGGACACCTCGGCAGGTGAGCCCGATCCGAAGGAAGTGATCGCAGATCGGCTCGGGGTCTCGGGTGAGATGCTGCGGCTGGTCGCCAAGCGATTCGCCGAGACCGGCGGTGATGTCCTGGCCACGATCGGGCGCAAGAAGCGTGACCTTCCGCCGGTGCCCTCGCCGGTCACCGGTGAGGTCGAGGCCCGGTTGATCGCCCTGGCGTGCTCGCAGCCGCCGGCGGGGCATGCTCGATGGTCGTTGCGGCTGCTGGAAAAACACGTCGAGCTCACCGAGGACATCCCGAACCTGGACCACTCGACCATCGGCCGGGTTTTGAAAAAACGGAACTGCGTCCTCATCTGAGGAAGTGCTGGAACATCCCGCCGAAGGCGAACGCGGAGTTCGCAGCCCGCATGGAAGACGTCCTCGCCGTCTACGCCCGCCCGCACGACCCTGCCCGCCCGGTCGTGTGCATGGACGAGAAGCCCTTCCAGTTCCTTGGCGAGGTCCGCGACCCGCTGCCGGCCCGGCCGGGCCGCGATGCCCGCCAGGACAGTGAGTACGTCCGGTGCGGCACCTGCTCGATCTTCGTGTGGGCAGAACCGCTGCGTGGCTGGCGCCGCGTGCATGCCCTGGCCCAGCGCACCAAACTCGACTGGGCAGGGCAGGTCAAACACCTACTGGCCGTGGACTATCCCGACGCCGAGACCGTCGTGCTGGTCATGGACAACCTCAACACCCACGGCATCGCCTCGCTCTACGAAGCCTTCGACCCCGGCGAGGCCTTCGCCCTGGCTCAGCGACTCGAGATCCACCACACACCCAAACACGGGTCCTGGCTGCTCCTGCCACCGGTTCGCAAGCGCCCTCTCGTCCAACGCCAGTGCCGACGCCGCCGGCCGCACCGGCGCCACCGATACCACCGGCACCCGCGCCACCGGCGACGAGACCGCTGTTACCTCCGAGGCCACCAAGACCGCCGTTGCCGCCCTTGCCCGCGGTGAGCACGACGGTATCGCTACCGGCGCCGCCGGTGACGGTCCCGGCGTTGCCGGTAAAGCCGTCCCACCGCGGTGCCCAGGTCGACCAGGGCCCGGCCCGTCGTACTGGTACGTGCTGTCGATCCCTTGACCGACCTTTCACTCTGAAGTGAGCCCGGGACTGAGGTCTCCCCTGCCACCGCCTGCCTTGCTTTCGCCCGCCTGACCACCCACACGCCACGAAAATATCACCGAAACAGCGGACGGAAATTACGGAGGCGCGAATTACGAGAACAGCGGCAACGATCAACCGGTACTAGCCTGCGATCTTCACCGGGACGTTGACCAAATCTGTGGGACAACCTCGGTTCCAAGCCATGAGAAAATATGTGTTCCATAGTGTCTGATCAGGTTTTTTGCCAAGCCCACCACAATCAACTTCCGCACAGGTGGGCCATTTAGGGGACGGCGGTACCGGTCGGCGCATCTGAAGGAGTACACTTCGGTCTGTTACCCCGGACCTCGGTGACGTGACATGACCCGCGATGATCATGGGTACAGATCACGAGCCGAGGTTTTCGCATGTGCGAGTAGCCGCACAGGCTGCTTCGGCAAGGTCTCCGCGCGTCGCTCGCGCACTCTTCTCCGCTGGCGCGTCCGCGCTGTGCGGCTATGAACAAATCGTGTTCGGGAAATGAAGACATGAGGATCCAGCAGAGTCAGATCCGCCGGGTGATCGTCGCCGCGGTGGCCGGAGTTCTCGCGGTCCCCGGCTTGTGGGCGGTCGCTCCACTGACCGCCCAGGCCGCCGTCAACTGCGTCGTGAGCGCCGGTGTGACCCAGACCGACACCGTCGTGATTGGAAGTCCCGGCAACGACACGATCGACTGCGGCGGAACGGATCCCGCCAAGACGATCCGCGGCAACGGTGGCAACGACACCATCACCGGCTCAGCGCTCGACGACACGATCGACGGCGGCGACGGCAACGACACCCTCACCGGCGGCACCGGCAACGACACCCTCACCGGCGGCCTGGGCATCGACACGATCTCCGGCAGCGCGGGCACCGACACCCTCATCGGCGCTTCCGTCGACGGCAGCCAGGACAGCCTCGACGGTGGCCTCGGCGTCGACACCTGCCAGGGGCCCGCACCGGACCCCGACATCCACGCCAGCTGCGAGAACACCAGCACCCCGCCGGCAACGGGCCCCGGCTCGGGCACGGGAAACGCAACCGCACTGTGCATCGCGACCGGCGGCGTGCTCACCCTCACCGTGAACCCGGTGGGATATGTCTGCGTGTTCAACCCCCTCAGCCCGGCGAACCGCCGCGTCCAGGAAGCCCGCAGCATCTGCACCGGAGCCGGAGGAACGTTCGTGAGCCTGCTCCCCCTGAGCTACACCTGCCTCCTACCGACCACGCCATGAGGTATCCGCCCCACGAACTGATCCAGTCGCTGGGCATCCGAGCGAGGAGAGAAGTCAGGCCCTGATCCCGTCCCGAGAGGGCCCCGGGCTCCGCGGAGGCCAGGGTCCTCGTGCCGAACGCACCTGTCAGCCCCGGAACGCCGCTCGTGGCGTCTTCGACCGGTTGCGAACTCTCTCAGCAGGTATCGCAACCGGGTGAAATTCCAGACCGAAGTGTCCTGCCCAGCAGAATGTAGTCCGATGTGGACATACTGATCCCCAACCTCCGACAAGGCACCTCGCCGGTCGGGCCCGCCGCTCATGCAACGAAACGCTCCTCCGTTTGGACATCGTCACAACCATCGGCCAGTCGATCGTTGCGCAGGCCGAGCGCAACCGGGCCAAGACGCCACACCTGTCCGCCGCGGTCTGCTTCTACCGCTCCGTGCACGGGTTCGGCACGAGTTTCGTGTACTGAAGGGCGTGGGTCGAGGGCGGGGAGAGAGTCGATGGAACATCGTCTGTTCACCGTCATGCGGGTAGCGGATCTTTCCCGCCGCAAGGAGTTCTTCACCGCGATCGGGCTTCGGTTCGACCTCGATCTCACGCGTCGTCGACACCCGGACCGAAATCGAAGCCGTGTTCGACATCTTCGCCAACGACCGCGGCGATGTGGAGCTCATCGTCGACCGAGCCATCATCGCTGGTGGCCAGGAGTACTCGCCACCGTGGGATGCGGACTTCTTCCATCAACGCGTCTTCGAGGACCTCGACGGCCACCAGCGGAAGATCTGCTGGGTCAAGAACGCCCCGGCATCATGAGATGACACGTGCGCGACCTCGCACCGTCCGAGAAGTAATCACTCTCCCGGGTGTCTCAGCAACCGCCTGAACGGACGGCTCGGGTCGCGGCCATTCGTCGGTAGTGCCCGATGCGATGACGACTATCTGCAACTCGTACTGAATTCACGCTGAACGCCAGGCCAGGTCGTGGGCTGCCCGACACGGCCTGGTCAGCGCGGGCGAGCAGGCGCGGCGGTTGGGTCGCATGGGGCACGGGCGCATGGCCGGATGGCTGACTCCGCATGCGGACCCTGCTGAGCTGGGAGTCAAAGCCGAGTGGGGTGCGTTCGTCGCGCTGGTCGACGACAGGTTCGACCAGGAAGGGCAGTCACCGGCCGAGGTGCGGAAGCTGCTGCAACAGCTCCTTGAGGTGCTCAGCGGCGCGGACCGAAGTGAGCACCCGGTGGCAGCGGTGCGCGCACTCGGCGACCTGTGGGGCCGCACGAAAGCGGCGGCTCGGCCGGGATGAAGCGACCAGTTCATCGGGCTGTACCGGGACTTTGCCGAGGCCATCTGCACGGAGGCGGAGCTGCGGGCGTCTGGTGAGCGGCTCGGGCTCGACGATTACGTGGTGTTGCGCCGACGCACCATCACGGTGTTGCCGGTGCTGGCCGTCATGGAACGCGCTCTGCCCGAGGCCCGTCAACTGGACGGGTTGCGCAACGCGACCGCCGACATCATCGCCTGGACCAACGACCTGCGTTCCGCGCGGCGGGAGTTGGAGGAGGGCACGGACAATCTCATCACTGTGCTCGCCCGGCACCACCGGTGCAGCCTGGTCGAGGCTGCGGCGAAAGCTCGCACGATGCTCGCCGGGCGCATGGACGACTTCGAGCAGGGCGGTGCCGGCGGCGACCGGGCCTAGCTGATCCGCCGGGCGCGGGACGGATCCCTCGCCTGGCAACGCGAAACCCGTCGAAACACGACGGGCTCGGTGACTTCGGGCGAGCCTCGGAGGGGTGTGCGGGCGCTGGCCAGACATCTGGCTGTCGAGGTGGACGCCACCGGTGTCGTGGATGACCGGTGATGGCCGCGATCCACCGACGCTCGGCTGACCTGCACGAAACGTATTCCCGGCATGCACGAACTCGCTTTGATCTGATCTCGATCGGGTTTCCGGGCAGCGGCTTCCGAACCTGATCTGCGCGGGCACGCTGCACAAGGCCCGCACGACGGGCATCTCGACCAAGCGGCGCGACCGATCGGCTCGCGGAGGGCAAGCGGTGTGACAGCCGGCGCCAGCGGGTACTCGGAAGGTCGAACCTGCGGGGAGTGAGCCCATGCGTGGCGACATCGAGACCTACTTCGAAAACGGCCGGTGGAAGAACAAGGTCGAGGGGAACGACCTTCCTTCCAGCATTCACCTGTCCAAGGAAGATGCGCGCACGAACGGCCGTGAGATGGCCATCTCGCACGCGGTGGACCACGTCGTCCGCGGCCGGGACGGTTCGGTCGCGGAGCACGAGGTGTACCCCCGCGGGCGCGACCCGCGCACTCTCTCCCGCTGAATCTCTGGCGGCCGCCGGCAACGCGACTGTCCTGTGCTGGTGGCGTTCCGCCGTCCTGCTGAACGAGGCCGGCCCAATTCGCGACAACATCCACAGTGGACTTCGAACGCCACGGTCGGATAAGCGGCAGACAGTGTTCAAAAATTGAAGAATCGGTGAACGGCGAACGGCCGCACAACGGATCCCCCAGAATCACGGGAAGGGTTCGAACGGGTGCCGTCGTGGTGGCGTGCTTGCTCGCGCTGCTCGCGGCGGCTCTGATCGCGGGGCAGACCCATCCGAAGGTGCTGGCGCACGGGGGCGAGAGGTACCGGACGCACCTGCGCGACCGTGCCGCCGCCCACGGCGTCGGGGACCTGGTGGAGTTCGATCCGACCTACCTCGAGGCGAACGCGCTGGCGGACCTCGTGGGCCGGGCCGATGTCGTCCCGCTCCCCTACGACTCCTCCGAACAGGTCACGTCGGGCGTGCTCGTCGAAGCGCTCGCGGCGTGCGGACCGGTCGTCACCACGGTGTTCCCGCACGCCGTCGAACTGCTGGCCGGCGGAGCCGGTCTGCTGGTGCCGCACCGAGACCCTGCGGCCATCACGGCGGCGCTGCGGCGCGTGCTGACGGAGCCCCAGCTCGCCGCGGGAATGCACGACCGCTCCACCGAGCTCGGTCCGGCGCTGAGCTGGCCCGCGGTGGCCGGCCGGTATCTCCGCCTCGCCGAGGACCTGCTCACCACCCGAGTCGTCCTGACACGATGAGGGAACCCGACTTCTCCCACCTGGTGCGGCTCAGCGACGACACGGGTCTCTACGAGCACGCGGAAGGCCCCTTGCCGCGGCGGGAGCACGGCTACTGCCTCGACGACGTCGCCAGGGGTCTGGTGGTCCTGAGCCGCGAACCGGAACTGCCCGCCGAACTGGCCGGGCTGGCTGAGGGCTATCTGGCCTTCATGGCCTACGCGCAGAACGAGGACGGGCGCTTCCACAACCGTCTCGGGCCTAGGCCGCGACTGGCAGGACGAGCCGGGACTGGGCGACTGGTGGGGCCGGGCGCTGTGGAGACTCGGCACCGCCGCCGCCCGCTGCCCGGTGCCCTCGATCCGCCGGACAGCACTGGAGTGCTTCGACCGCAGCGCCCACCACCGGCCGCCGTCGGTGCGCTCGATGACGTTCGCCGCGCTCGGCGCCGCCGAGGGCCTCAGCGCCGATCCGGTCCACGCCTCCGCCGCCGCGCTGCTCGGCGATGTCCCCTCGTACGTCGGTGAACCACGTCCCGACCCGACGTGGCCGTGGCCCGAGAACCGGCTGTTCTACGCCAACGCCGCGCTGGCCGAGGCGCTGATCGCCGCGGGGATCTCCTCGCCGACGACAAGGTGCGCGATGACGGCCTGCGGCTGCTGGAGTGGCTGCTGGGCGTCGAGTCCACGGACTTCCACCTCTCACCGGTCCCAACCGGTGGGTGGTTCCTCGGCGAGCAGCGCCCGGCGTTCGACCAGCAGCCGATCGAGGCGGCCGCGATGGCCGACGCCTGCGCCCGCGGCTACCGCTGCACCGGCGACCCCACCTGACTCGCGGCATCCACCGTTCGATCGCGTGGTTCAACGGTGACAACGACCTCGGCTCGTCGATGCGCGACGATCAGACCGGCGGCGGTTACGACGGGCTGACCCCGCAAGGCCCGAACAACAACCAGGGGGCCGAGTCGACCCTGGCTCTGATCTCCACCCGCCAGCACCTGCGCACGCTCCTGAGGAGCACCGGATGAACGCACGCGTCACCCGAAGCCGGCTGCGGCTGCGTCCGGACCCGCGCCGGGTGATCACCAGGCTGTTCGTGCCCGGCGAGAAGGTGCCCGAGCACGAGTCGCGGTCCGCAGCCGTGATCCGGCGGGTCATGGCACTCGACGACGGCGTCGTCCTCGCCGCGCTCGAGCGCACGGTCCGCCTGTTCGCGGAACGGCACCAGGACATCCGCGCGACCTTCGCGGACAACTTCGCGAGCGTCAGCCACCGCCTGCCCGCGGACGTCGACCTGGCCGAACCCCGCCGGTTGCTGATCGGCGCGTACTTCACCCACGTGTACGCCGTCGTAGGGAGCGGCGGTGTGCACCCCGTCCATGGTCGTGCATCCCGACCAGAGCGGGATGGCACCCGACCGGCTGAGGTTCGTGCTGAGCGTCCGCTGCATCGGCGAGGGGCACCTGCCCTCGACAAGTTTCCAGACCGGGACGCTGGGGCCCGGTGACGACGTCAGCACGGATTCACGACCAGACGTCATCAGCATCGGCCTGCGCCGCGACGCCGTCCACGAGAAGAACGTCTTCCAGGGCAAGCTCTCCGAACGCGGCCACGACGACGAGGTCTCCGCCGCCGTGCTGAACCGGTGGCTGCCCACCCGGTTCACCGGCGCCGAACTGTTGGCAGGCCTGCACCCGAAGCTCCTCGCCAGGCAGGCGGCACACCGGACCGTCGAACTCGTCAGGTGGATCGCCGCGTACAACTACACGACCGAGTTCCCGGAGAACTCGATCGTGGGCGGGCGGGTGCTCTGGCCGTCCGGGGTGGCCGCAGGGTCGCGACGCGAGCGCTGCCGACCGCCTTCGTTGTCGTGGAACCGCTTCGCGTGGCCGCCGGGCTGGTACGGGCCTTGGAACACCCGGTCACCACATCGATTCGTCGTCCTCGCCTTCGCGGCACTCTCGCCGACACCTCTGCGCCGTACCATTCGCTGCGCGTTGAGCACGAGCGCCGCGAACTCGTTCCCCGCGGAAGGCGATGCAGCATGGACAACCTGGCTACCGTCCTCGGACGGAAAACGCGCACACCGCCGAAGCCGACCCGCAGGGACGCGGTGGAGTGCCGGGACGAGGCGGCCGTGGCTCTGACCACGCTGAGGGACGGGATGTCCGTCGAGGAGCCCCTCGACGGACATCCTCGAGCGGCTCGCCGACACCGCGACGAAAGCGATCCAGGACGCCGACGCGGTCACGGTCACGGTCACGGTGAGCGCCCGAGGACCGCCGCGGCCAGCGACAGCACTTTCGCCGGAGCCGACGAGAGGCAGTACGACGCCGACCGCGGCCCCTGCCTGGAATCCGCGCGCGCTTGCCTTTCCGTGGCCATCGAGCTTCCGGCATCGGACAGCAACGACGCCGTCCACATGGGATCGCTCAACATCTGCAGCTACAGCGCGCCGGCCTTCGACCCGTCCGACGAGAGCGTGATGTGGTTGTTCACCACGGCGGCCAGCGCGGCGATCAGCAACGCCCACCAGCGGCAGAGATCGCGTGAGCACATCGGCAACCTCGAGACCGCGCTGGCCTCACGTGCAGTCATCGAGCAGGCCAAGCGGATTCTCATGGCGGTGCACGCCTGCACCGCCGACCAGGCCTTCGAACTGCTCGTCCAGCAGTCGCAGCACAACGACGTCAGACTCCGTGACGTCGCCAGGCACCTCCACGGCAGCGTCGCCGGGCGGTGAGCAGGTCCGGTCGGTCCGCCCAGGTACATGGCGACCCGAGTCATGTGCACCCGAACAGCGGCGGATCACGACGTGGGTGCCGTACTAAGATCGATGTCGATCCAGCCGCCCCGGACCCCGGCGGCACCATCCGCCACTCAAGGCTCGGGGTGCCCGTCATGATCGGACTTTCCAACGCCACACGCCCGGAAGAACACACTCGGGCGTTGCGCGAACTGGACCACCGCAGTGGCGGTGAGAACTGCCTCGATGACATCCGGCGCCAGGTCCGTGACAGCCTGCCGTTGCTCACCACACGCGTGCCGGCGCACGTACGGCAGCGACTGCACGCCGCTGTGGCAAATCTGCGGAACATCGCGGGGTGGGCCAGATTCGACGCGGGCCTGGTGAGCTCCGCGCACCACCACTTCGGCCACGCCCTCGCCCTGGTCGGGCTCGCGCGTGCGGACGGGTTGACGGCCAACGTGTGCTACCGGCTGGGGCGCGTGTTCCTGCACCACGGGCAGATCGACAAGGCGTTGCGCCACTTCGACATCGGCCGGCTCGCGGCTGCCAAGGCCGGCGACGACCTCGCGGCCGGCATCCTCTCCGTGAACGCGGCGTGGGCGTACGCCAAGAAGGGGGCCGAGCACGGCGCCCTCGCGCTGCTCGATCGCGGCCAGGACGAGTTCGCGGCCGTGAACCGCGTCGACGTGGCCGGTTGGGCGGCTTTCTTCACCGAGGCGGAACTCTCCGCGATCGCAAGAGCCGTGCACACGGACCTGTCGGTCACGGTGGGACGACGGCACGCGCGGACCGCCGTTCCCCTGCTCACCACGGCAATCGGCGAGTACGACGAGATACTGGTCCGGGGCCGAACGTTCAGCTTGATCCTGTTGTCCACCAGCCATCTGGTCGAAGGAGACGTCCGGGGCGTGGTGGACTGCGGGATGCGGGCCCTCACGATGTCGGCACTCGTCGACTCGGCCCGCGTGCGCGACCGCTTCCGCCCGCTCGCGTCCCTGGTACGCAGGCATGAGGACTACGCAGGGGCGTGGGGCCTCGCCGACCACATCGACGCGGGTCACGGTACTTCCAGGGCGTCGTGAGCGGTCCGGTGTGGCCCGGCCTTCGGCACCTCGCGGCACTCACCGAAGATCAGCGCGAAGTCCTGCGCCTGCGGGTCGTTCGAGGCCTCTCCGCGGAGCAGACGGCACACGTGCTCGGGTCCACGCCAGCAGCGGTACGCCTGGTGCAGCACCAGGCGCTCGAAACCCTCCGTGCTGTGATCAGGCTGTCCTGACCTCGGTGCCGTGAGGCGCAATCACTGCATCGGTGCTTCCGCCACTCGCCAAACAGACGCACGAGCGTCGATACGTTTGTGAGCCGCACCGCGAAAAATCGCGACAAAAATCGTTGACCACGAGATGGTCCAATTTTTCCTAAGGGAGATTGTTTCAGAACAAACCCCCGGAAACCATTCTGGCGCGACCATGCGGAGCGACACCAGGGCCCTACTGCAGCCCACCCTTCGACAGAGAACGCTGGTCACGTGCACTTTCAGTCCGGCACCAGGTCACGCGCACGCCCGTCCCGCAGCACCGGCCGCCCGGCGCGGCCTTCGCACAATGAGTTGAAGAAGTTTGAGAACGACCGCGCAGGGGCTACTCTGATATTGATCCGCCCGGACCCCGCGGTCGCTCTGATCTCACGAGGAGATTTCAGTTGAGCACCGTATGCGGCAAAGCATGAACGCGGTCCCGGCCGACGCGTCAGTGATCGTCCAGCGCCTGCATCTCTCCGCCGGCTTCCACGCCACCGGACGCGACTGGGTCGTGGGGTGTCTGGCCGCGCTCGGCACCCGCCTGCGGTCGTACCGCGACGACCAGGTGGACCTGGAGATCAGCCTGAAGGACCGCGACGGCGACGAGCAGCGGGTCGTCCCGCAGTGCTGGATCAGCAGCGCGCACCGCGTGCACTTCGTCGCGACCTCGTCGAAGCAGCGGTTGTTGTCGTCGGCACTCGGCGAGGCCAGGGACGACCTGATCCGTCAGGTCGACGAGGCGAAGACAGACCCGCACCGAACCGCGTCACAACCGATCGCTGCGGCCGGTGGCGCCCGAACCCGGGATCGGCTAGCGACATGAGCACCGAGCAGCACCGCCAGGTGGCCGACGTGGAGACCTACGAGAACGAGGACGAGCACCGGCAGGTCGCCGTTCGCCACGTCTGCATCGCCTGCGGCGTGCGGACGAACGCGGTCGGCAGCGCGATCTACCTGCGGACCACACGAAATGGCGTCCAGCCGTTCGAGACCGCCGGCTTCTGCGGGGTGGAAATCGCTGAATTGCAGACCATGCTCGCGGAGGGTCCGGCTTTCACGGCGACGCGGCAGAACTGGCCCGTGCTGGTGCCGGACCTCGCCGCCACGAAGCACTGGCCCGTCTTTGCCCCCGCTGCCATCGCGATCGGGGTGGCGGCGATGTTCGCGTTCCCATTGGTGCTCAACGCGCACTCGCTCGGCACTCTGGAGATCCACCGGGACGCCTGCGGCGCCCTGCTCCCGGACGAGATCGCCGACGCGGTGCACCTGGCCGACGTGGCCACGGCCCTGTTGCTCGACCGGCCCGCGGGCCGGAGCGCAGAGGACGAGCACGGCGGAAAGGCGTCCATCCGCACGCGTGGACCGTCCGGCCCTGCGGTCCGCCACCTCTTCTCGGTGGCGAACGACCGGGCCGAGCGCGGACTCATGTGCACCAACATCGACAAGTAGAGGTGGCGTGAATGTCGGACCGGGTGGCCCAGACCTTCGTCGCGCTGGCCGACGAACAAGGTGCTCAAGCTGATGGCCGTCTCGACCAAGATGACCCGGCCGCTGGAGCACCACCTGGCACACGACGGAGAAGGCCCTTCCGAGGAGTGCTTCCGCTCAGGTCAGAGCGTCCGGTGTGACGACCTGCGCGCGGGGCCACCGCGGTGGCCCCGGTTCAACGCCGCCTCGGTGCGCCTCGGGTTCGTCGCGGTCGACGCGGTGCCGATGCGGCTGCGGAGCGAGGTCATCGGCACGCTCAACCTGTTCCGGACCTCGCCGGATGCACTCCCCCCGAGGCGACGACGTTGGCGCAGTCGTTCGCGAACGTCGCGACGATCAGCCTTCTCCAGGTGCGCGCGATCCGGCGGAACCGGGTGCTCGCGGAACAGCTGCAAGCCGCACTCACGAGCCACATCACCATCGAGCAGGCCAAGGGCGTGCTGACGGAGCGCCCGCAGATCGACGTGGAGGACGCCTTCTCGCTGATGCGCACCCACGCCCGCAACACCAACCAGCTGCTCTCCGAAGTGCCCCGAGGGCGAGCCCGGCAGCGAACTCGTCCGCGACGAACCGCTGAGCTTCGATCCCCGCGAACGCCGCTACGGGTGGCGCACCGTGCGACACGGCCGGGTCACCATCCCCAACCCGGCCCACCTGCCGGTACCTGCGGACGTCGCCAGCGATCCCCTCGACCCGATGACTGTGTTCGAGGAGATCTTCTGATGCACCTGACCCGGTTCGAGATCAACCCGGCCCGCCGCGCCGCCCGCGATCTGCTCGCCTCACCGCAGAAACTCCACGCCGCCGTGCTGGCCGGTTCCCCACCCTGGCCGCGGCACCGGCCGGGAACGGGCGGGTGTTGTGGCGGCTTGATCAGCGTGACCATCAAGCCCTGCTCTACATCGTCAGCCCGCACAAGCCCGACCTCACCCATCTGGTCGAGGACGTCGGCTGGCCCACCACCCACGGTTGGGACACCCGTGACTACACCCGCCTGCTCGACCGGCTCAACGCCGGCGACGAGTGGGCGTTCCGGCTCAAGGCCAACCCGGTGAGCAACCGGCGCAAAAGCGACGACGCCGCACGATCACAGCGTTTCGGTCACGTCACCGTGGCCCAGCAGACCGACTGGCTGCTCAACCGGACCGAACGCCACGGCTTCACCATTCCCCGCGGCGAGCACAAAGAACCCGACGTGGCCGTCCGCGGTCGCGAACACCTCAAGTTCCAGCGCCAAGGACGCGCCGTCACCCTGGCCACCGCCGTGTTCGAGGGCCGCCTGGAGATCACCGACCCCGACGCGCTGCGGCACAGCCTCACCCACGGCATCGGACACGGCAAGGCCTACGGCTGCGGGCTGCTCACCCTCGCCCCGGTGAAGCGTGCCTGACATCCCCGGCGCGAGGCCGGTCCCGCTGTCGCAGCTGGTTCAGCGCAGCTCGACCCTGTTACCACACCTTGACTTCTTCCAGTGTTCTCCCCCGGCCAGCCGGCACATGCCGACCGCCGCGGAGCGCGGACGCCCGTGCGCAAACCAAGTGAAAAGAGCTGACGCAGGTACCAAGAGCGCTGCGGCGACGCCAGTGCCGCTAGCCGGAAGGACGTCGCCTCACCGCTGCGATACGGCGGCGCCATTTGTCGAGTTCCACCAGCACGTACGTCAGGGCGCTCAGCACCAGGACGGAAGTCCAGGTGTGCCAGGGCATTGGCGCGGCGTGGAACAAGGTGTTCATCGCGGGCAGGTAGGTCAGCAGCAGTTGCAGACCGATGGTCAGCGCGATACCACCGAGCAGCCATCGGTTGCTCAGCAGCCCGGCGCGCGACCGCAGGTTTTCCAGTGATCGGCAGTTCATCAGGTAGGCGATCTGCGCGCCGACGAACACGTTGACCGCCACGGTGCGGGCGAGTTCGAGTGACGCCCCGGAGGAGAGCTGCCAGCGGAACGCTCCGAACGAGCAGGCGAGCAGGACCGCGGAGACGAACGCGACGCGCCCCACCAGCGATCTGGTCAGCAGGGGCAGGGTCGGCGGCAACGGCGGCCGGCGCATGACGCCTGGCTCGCGGGGTTCGAAGGCGAGGGGCAGGCCGAGCGCGACGGCGGTGGTCATGTTGATCCACAGGATCTGCACCGGGAGGATCGGCAGGGCTGTGCCCAGCACGATCGCGGTGAGGATCACCAGGCCTTCTGCCATGTTGGTGGGCAGGGTCCAGATGATGAACTTGCGCAGGTTGTCGAAGACCGCGCGGCCTTCCTCGACGGCGGCGCGGATCGAGGAGAAGTTGTCGTCGGTGAGCACCATGTCGGCCGCCTGCTTGGCGACCTCGGTGCCTCCCTTGCCCATCGCCACGCCGATGTCCGCGCGGCGCAGGGCGGGTGCGTCGTTCACACCGTCCCCGGTCATCGCGACCACCTCGCCTCGTGCCTGGAATTCCGTGACCAGCCGCAGCTTCTCCTCCGGTGACACTCTCGCGTAGACGTCGTCGATGTCGAAGTGGGCCGCGATCGACCGTGCGGTCGCCGGGTGGTCACCGGTGATCATCTTCACTTCGATGCCGGCGGCCTGGCAGGCGTGCACGGCCTCGATCGCCTCGGGACGAGGTGGGTCCTGCATCGCGACCAGTCCGAGCAAGGTCACCTTGCCGCGCAGTGCTTCCTCGGTCAGCTCAGCGCCATGGGCGGTTCCGATCGCGAGCACTCGCAGGCCGTCGCGTGCCAGTTCTTCGGCTTCGACGCCGTGTTCCAAGCCTGCGAGTTCGAGCACGCGTTCCACCGCGCCCTTGACGTACACGGCGCCGCCGGTGTGCTGGGTCGCCATGAACAGGCGTTCCGAGCTGAACGGCAGCACGTCCACCCGTGCCGGCACGTCGGCGGTGCCGAGTCCTGCTTTGCGGGCCGCGACGACGAGTGCGGCCTCGGTCGGGTCGCCGACAGGCTGCCACTCACTTTTCTCCTCGATGATTCGCGCGTCGTTGCACGCCCACGCGGCGAGCAGGCATTCTCGGACCGCCGCGTCCGCGGGTGGCGCGAGGTCCCCTTCTGGGGAATAGCCGATACCGGTTAGCTCGTGGTGCCGGGTGCCGACGACGACCGTCCGCACGGTCATGGCGTTTGCGGTCAAGGTGCCGGTCTTGTCGGTGCAGATCACCGTGGTGCTGCCGAGGGTTTCCACGGCGGGCAGCCGGCGAACGATCGCGTTCCTGCGTGCCATCCGCGCGACGCCGATCGCGAGCGTCGCCGTCACCGCCGCGGGCAGGCCTTCCGGAATCGCGCCCACCGCGAGGGCAACCGCCGCGGTCACCATGCCCGCCAGCGGTTCTCCTCGCAGCAGTCCGACCGCGACGCTGGCCACGGCCAGCCCGAGGATCACCAGTGTCAGCACCTGGCTGAACCGTGCGAGTTTGCGTGTCAGCGGCGTCCGGACCGTCACCGTCGTGCCCACGAGGCGGTGCACTCGGCCGATCTCGGTGTCGGTGCCCGTCGCGGTGACGACGCCTCGGCCGCTGCCGGCAGTGACCAGTGTGCTGGAGTAGGCCGTGTTGGCCCGGTCGGCGAGCGCGGTGTCCGGTGGCAGTGCCAGTGGGTCTTTCGACACCGGCGAGGATTCGCCGGTGAGTGCGGACTCGTCGACGCTGAGCTCCTGCGTGTCGACGAGTCTCAGGTCGGCGGCCACCTGGTCGCCCGCTTCCAGGAGAACGACGTCACCGGTCACCAGTTGGGCGGATGGGACACGGGACGTGACGCCGTCGCGCAACACCGTGGCCTCGGTGCGTGTCATCGCCGCGAGGGCGTCCAGTGCGCGTTCGGCCCGCATCTCCTGCAGAAACCCGATGATCGCGTTGATCACGACGACGGCGAGCACGACAGACGCGTCGACGATCTCGCCGAGTGCGGCGGTGAGCACCGCGGCCGCGAGCAGGACGTAGATAAGCGGGTTGTGCAGCTGTTTCAGCAGCCGCACAACCCAGTTCGACCCTCGGCTGGGCGGCAACTCGTTCGGTCCGAGCTCCGCGAGCCTGCTCTGCCAGTCTGAAGTGGACAGTCCGGTCATCGCATCGGAGCGGGCCTGTCGCACGACCTCGTCGGCCGGCTGCGCGTGCGGAGTGGGAGCCTTGGGATCAGCTGTGGTCAGCGGCATGGCTCTGCTCGTTGCGTGCCTCTCGTTGCACGGGGATCACGAGGACGGGTGCGGACGAGTGCCGCACGCAGTGCGTGCTGGTCGATCCGAGAACGGTCTTGCGCAGCCAGTGCCCGCTGTGAGTGGCCACGACGAGCATGGCCGCACCCACCGACTGCTGCTCCAGTGCTTCGGACGCCGGCATCCCTCGGGCCGCGTCTGTTTGCGTCCAGTCCGCGAGCGGCTCGTAGTTCCACGCGTGCACGACGTGCAGCGGGCAGTCGCGGACGAGAGCCTCGTCCATCGCCCACTGCAACGCTCGCTCTGACACCGACGTTCCATCGACCCCGACAACGATCGGGTTTGCTGTGCTCATGACTCCACCTCGTCGACTCCGAGCCTCGACCGGCGGCGGGCGCCGGCACGCGTTGCCTGTCCTTGACCCGTGTCGGAAAGCGCTGCCACGAGCAGCACGGCGCTGCGCGAGGCCTCGATCAGCACCGACTTGGGATCGCCCTCGGCGAGGGTCCTGCACACCCCGGAGCCGTTGCCCGCCCTCACCGCTTTGTCGAGTACGGCCTGGTGTCCCGCGCGCACGCGTTCGGACGTCCACTCCATGCCGAACTCGACGGGAATCGGACCGATCATCAGGGCGTGGTGCCGGTGCCAGGCGAAGATCGCGACGACCGGGTAGCCGTGGTGCCGCGCCTCCGCCGGAGCCCAGCCCGGTGCCGCCTCGCTGGAGGGAGATCCGTCCACGCCAACCACGATGGTCCCGGTCGCGATGTCGCTCATGGCCGTACGATCGCGAGCGGGCAGGGCGCGTGGTAAACCAGCGCCTGGCTGGTCGAGCCGATCAGCATTCCGGCGAACCCGCCGTACCCTCGACTGCCCACCACCAGCAGCTGGGCCTGCTCGCCGAACCGCGTCAAGGCTCGTACCGGCCGGTCGTGCAGCACGACGCGGTCGACCTGCACGTCTGGGTACTTCTCCTGCCAGCCGGCGAGTTGTTGTGCCAGCAGGCGTTGTTCCTGCTCCTCGACACGGTTCCAGTTGATCGCGAACTGCGAGTCGTCGAAGTCGCTGCCGATCATGAGGTTGTGCCACGACATCACCGCGGTGAGCGGCGCGCGACGCACCGATGCGGCCTCGAACGCGAACGCCACCGCTGCCTCGCTCGTCGGCGACCCGTCGACGCCGACGACCACCGGCCCCTCAGAACGCGGTGTCCCACGCACGACCACGAGCGGGCATTGGCCGTGCGACGCCAGTGCGAGCGCGGTCGAGCCGACGAGCAACCCGGTGACGCCGCCGAGTCCTTGCGATCCGAGCACCATCAGCCGGGCCTCACGCGACTCCTCGATCAGCGATGTCGCTGCACCCCCTGCGACGACGTGCGTCGTCACATCGATGTCGGGCGCACCAGCCAGTGCGGCTTGGGCGGCCTCGTCCAGCCATGTGCGCGCTTGTGCTTCGATCGCCTGGTGGACCTCGGTGCCCGTGAGGATGACCTCCGGATAGCCGCGGCTCGGCAGGAGGTAGCCGTGCACCAGGCGCAACGGTGCGTGGTGGCGGGCGCAGTCGTGGGCTGCCCACCTCACCGCCGCGAGCGCAGAGGACGAGCCGTCGATACCGACCACGACGGGTGCCGCAGGTCCCTTCATCACGAGTTCTCCTCATACCAAGAGTCGTACGTGGGCATCACCATCCACTCAGGACACACCCAAGTGGCGCGCGGAGACGCGGAACCCTCGCGAGCGAGGTTCCGGCGATTCGGTGCACGGCGATCACGTTGCGCGACAATTCGGCGACTTAAGAGGGAACATCCCACGACCTCCTCGGCGCGTCAGCGATCCACGCGTGCGCCGCCGAGGTCCGGGGCGGATGTACCACTCAGCGTAGAGGGCCTCGGACAGGAGCGCACCTTGTGCGGGAAGGATGCTGGTCTCTACGCTCGAGCAACCTTCCTCCACGCCCGCCCGACCCCGCGGTCGCCACGGTCTCGTGAGGAGACGTCCGTGAACATTTTCATCGGCTGGCGCCGGTCAACCGACCACCGGCACGCAAGACGATGAACCCGTCCCTGTCCGGGACCGCGGATCCGAACCAGCCGGTGACCGGCCGGGGACCGGCCGATCTGCTCAGCACAGCGGCCGCGCACGCCTCCATGAACGTGCCGGTCGTGGCGGCGACCGACATCGCGGACGAGGTGCACGCCGGTCTGCGGGGGCGGAAGTTCGACAGCGCGGCGGTGCTGGCCGTGTGTCGTGGCGACGCCCTGATCGGGCTCGTCACGATCGAGCAGCTGCTCGCGGCCTCGCCTGACACGCCGATGAGCGCGATCATGGATGCCCGGCCTCCTGTGGTGCACCCCCACGTCGATCAGGAGAAAGCGGCCCGGCAGGCGGTGCAGAACCGGGAACCCGGGCTCGCCGTCATCACACCGGACGGCCGGTTCCGCGGGTTGATCTCGGCACAGCGCCTGCTCGGCGTCCTCATCGAGGAGCACGACGAGGACCTCGCCAGGCTCGGCGGTTTCCTCACGACATCTGCATCTGCGCGAAGCGCGAGCACGGAGCAGGTGGCAAGGCGGCTGTGGCACCGTCTGCCGTGGCTGCTCGTCGGCTTGGCGGGAGCACTGCTGGCGGCGGGAATCGTCGGGGCCTTCGAGGAACTGCTGGCCCGCCAGGTCCTCGTCGCGCTGTTCGTGCCGGGAGTGGTGTACATCGCCGACGCGGTCGGCACCCAGACCATGGCCCTCGTGATCCGAGGGCTGTCCGTGGGCATCGGGATCGGACGTGTCGCGCTGCGCGAGGTCGTCACCGGCGTGCTGCTCGGCACCCTGCTCGCGGCGATCGCCTTCCCGCCGATCCTGCTGGTGTGGGGTGACTTCCAAGTGGCGCTGGCCGTGTCGGCCGCGTTGCTGGTGGCTTCGTCGATCGCGACCGCCATCGCCATGGCCCTGCCGTGGCTGCTGCACCGGCTGGGCCGCGATCCCGCGTTCGGTTCTGGCCCGCTGGCCACCGTCGTCCAGGACCTGCTCTCGGTCTACGTCTACTTCGTCATCGCGACCGCTCTGCTGTGACGATACCGCGCGCCTCGCGAGCGATCTGGAGGTCCTCCCGAGCGGTGATCACCAGTGTCCTCACGTCCGCACCGGCGGCGGTGATGTCCTGATCGTCGCGCACGGTGTCGTTGCGGTCGAGATCGATGGCCGCGCCGAGGAACCGCAGCCGCTCGACCGCTCGACGTCGCACCGCGGACGAGTGTTCACCGACCCCACCGGTGAACACGAGAACGTCCATCCCCCCGGTTGCCGCCGCCATGGCGCCGATGCCACCCACCAGTCGATGTGTGTAGACGTCCAGAGCGAGGGCCGCGTCCGTGTCTCCACGATCCGCCGCGGCTTCTACTTCGCGCATGTCACCGGTGCCGGCGAGCGCGGTGAGTCCGGAGCGCTGTTCCAACGCCGTGGCGACCTCGTGCGGTGACAGGTGTTCGTGCTCTTCCAGCCAGAGCACCAATCCGGGATCGACGGTACCGGACCGGGTCGCCATCACGAGACCTTCCAACGGGGTGAAGCCCATGGTGGTGTCGACGCTGCGTCCGTCCACCACTGCCGCGAGCGACGCTCCCGCGCCCAGGTGACAGGAGACGACCCGCAGTCCGGCCTGCGGCCGGTCGAGCAGTTCTGCCGCGCGGCGCGAGCAGTAGCCGTGCGAGAGGCCGTGGAATCCGTAGCGCCGGATCGCGTAGCGGTCCCGCCATTCGCGTGGCACCGCGTAGGTCGCGGCCGCCTCCGGGATCGTGGCGTGGAAAGCGGTGTCGAAGCACGCCACCGCGGCGATACCGGGGAATTGTCCGGTGACGGCGTCCAGAGCGGCGAGCGACTTGGGTTGGTGCAGCGGGGCGAGGCCGGTCAGATCGTGCAACCGCTCCCGCACCACGTCGTCGATCCGTACCGGACCGGTGAAGCCGGTTCCACCGTGCACGACACGATGCCCGACCACATCCGGTTCGTCCCAGTCACGCAGGACTCCGGCGAGGCGCGACGTGTCGAACCCGTCCGCTCCGGCAGGCAGGTCAGCGGTGTGCCGCACCGCGTCGTGCTCGTCGAGGAAGCGGAGCTTCAGGCTCGACGAGCCCGCGTTGACGACCAGCACTCGCACTGCTCAGTCCTGTTCCGGCCAGGTCCAGCCGGAGATCGCCGGGTCGTCCTCGCCGTGTTCGCGGGTGTACCGGCGTGCCGCCAAACGAGCATCCGTCATCCGCTGGCGCAGCGTCGCGGCGTTGCTGCCCAACGACGGGACGCGGTCGATGACGTCCATGACGAGGTGGAAGCGGTCGAGGTCGTTGAGCATCAGGACGTCGAACGGCGTGGTCGTGGTGCCTTCTTCTTTGTAGCCGCGCACATGGAGGTTGTGGTGGTTGTTGCGCCGGTACGTGAGCCGGTGGATCAGCGCCGGATAGCCGTGGAATGCGAAGATCACCGGTTTGTCCGTGGTGAACAGCGCGTCGAAGTCGCCGTCGGACAGCCCGTGCGGATGTTCGCTGGCGGGCTGCAGCCGCATCAGGTCCACGACGTTGATGACCCGCACCCTCAGCTGGGGAAGGTGGGCGCGCAGCAAATCCGCGGCGGCCAAGGTTTCCAGCGTCGGGATCTCTCCCGCGCAGGCGAGTACGACATCGGGCTCGCCGTCGGTGTTGCTCGCCCACGGCCAGATCCCGAGACCGCGCGTGCAGTGCGCGACCGCCTCGTCGATGCTCAGGTAGGTCAACGCGGGCTGTTTGCCGGCGACGATGACGTTCACGTAGTGCTTGCTGCGCAGGCAATGGTCGGTCACCGACAGCAGCGTGTTGGCGTCCGGCGGCAGGTACACCCGGATGATCTCGGCTTTCTTGTTGACCACGTGGTCGATGAACCCGGGGTCCTGGTGGGAGAACCCGTTGTGGTCCTGGCGCCAGACGTGCGACGACAGCAGGTAGTTCAGTGACGCGATCGGTGCTCGCCACGGAATCGCGCGTGTCGTCTTGAGCCACTTCGCGTGCTGGTTGAACATCGAGTCGATGATGTGGATGAACGCCTCGTAGCAGTTGAACAAGCCGTGACGGCCGGTGAGCAGGTAGCCCTCGAGCCAGCCCTGGCACAGGTGCTCGGACAGCACCTCCATCACCCGTCCGTCCGGAGCGAGGTGATCGTCACCGGGCTCGGTGATGGCGTTCCACGTGCGGTCGGTCGCCTCGAACACCGCGGAGAGGCGGTTGGACGCCGTCTCGTCCGGCCCCATGACGCGGAACCGGTCGGGATTGCGGATGATGATGTCGCGCAGGAACGCGCCCAGCACCTTGGTCGCCTCGGCGGCTTCTGCGGCAGGACGCTCCACCGGTACGGCGTGGTCGCGGAAGTCGGGCATGACGAGGTCGCGCAACAGCAGGCCGCCGTTGGCGTGCGGGTTGGCGCTCATCCGCCGGGCCCCTCGCGGGGCGAGTGCCTGCAGTTCCGGGATCAGTCGCCCGGTGCGGTCGAACAGCTCGTCCGGGCGGTATCCGCGCATCCACTGTTCCAGCAGTTCACGGTGCTCGGGGTTCGCGCGGGTCGCGGCGACCGGTACCTGGTGGGCGCGGAACGTGCCCTCGACCGGCAGGCCGTCGACCACCTTGGGCCCCGTCCAGCCTTTCGGCGTGCGCAGCACGATCATCGGCCACAGCGGGCGCTTCCCCGTGCCGGATCCTTCGCGGGCCCGGTGCTGGATGGCGGCGATGTCATCGAGCACGAGGTCGAGCGTGGCCGCCAGTTGCTCGTGCACGTCCATGGGATCGTCACCCACGACGAAGTGCGGGACATAGCCGTACCCGCGCATCAACGCGGTGAGCTCGTCGTCGGGGATCCGTGCGAGCACGGCCGGGTTGGCGATCTTGTAGCCGTTGAGGTGCAGCACCGGCAGCACCGCGCCGTCCGTCGCCGGGTTGAGGAACTTGTTTGAATGCCAGCTGGCCGCCAGCGGACCGGTTTCCGCTTCCCCGTCCCCCACCACGCACAGCACCAGCAGGTCCGGGTTGTCGAACGCCGCACCGTAGGCGTGCACCAGCGCGTAGCCGAGCTCTCCGCCCTCGTGGACGGAACCGGGTGTCTCGGGCGCGACGTGGCTGGGAATGCCGCCGGGGAAGGAGAACTGCCGGAACAACGCCCGCAGCCCGTCCTCGTCCTGCCCGATCGAGGAGTAGACCTCGCTGTAGGTGCCTTCCAGGTAGGCATTGGCGACCAGTCCTGGACCACCATGACCAGGACCGGTCACGTACAGCGCGTTGAGGTCACGAGCGTTGATGACCCGGTTCATGTGCGCGTACAACAGGTTCAGCCCGGGAGTGGTTCCCCAGTGCCCGAGCAGGCGCGGCTTGACGTGTTCGGTCCGCAGCGGATCGCGCAGCAACGGGTTGTCCAACAGGTAGATCTGACCGACCGACAGGTAGTTCGCCGCCCGCCAGTACGCATCGATCAGCTCGAGGTCGTGCCGGGTGAAGGCCGGTGCCAGGTCGGTGCGTGTCACGAGCGTGACTCCTCATCAGGTTGTAGCGATCGTCTGTTGTGGACGGTGTTCGACGAACCGGTCGTCCAGGCCGCGTCTCCTCGGATCGTGGTGTCCGTCACCGCGGTCGGCGCCGCAACCGGTTGTCCGCCGCGGTGGTGCCAGATGTCGCGCAGGACGACCTGGATGACGCCGACGACCGGGATGGCGAGCAGTGCGCCGAGTATTCCGGCGAGTTCGGTCGCCAGGAGCAAGGCGACGAGCACGGTCAGCGGGTTGAGCTTGACCGTCCTGGAGAAGATCACCGGTTGCAGCAGGTGGTTCTCCAGCTGCTGGTAAACGATGAAGAAGATGACCACGGTGATGGCCGCGGGCAACGAGTGGATGAGCGCGGCGACACCCGCGACCACCGCGCCGAGGGTGGCGCCCACCAGTGGGATCAGGTCTGCGATCGCGACGAAGATCGCGATCAGCTCGGCGAACGGCACACCGAAGATCTTCAGCACGACGTAGGTCAGCACACCGCAGATCGCGCTGATGAGGAGATTGCCCGAGATGTAGCCGGTGACGGTCTTCGCGCAGTCGCCGCCCACCCTGCGGATGTGCTCCGCCCGCTGTGAGGAGAACAGCGCGAGCGTTCCCTCGACGACCTTCGGGCCCTCCAGCACCGCGAGGTAGGCGATCACGAAGATGGAGATGGTCGCGACGATGCCGGTGACCGCGCTGCGCAGCAGGTTCAGCGCCGGGGTGCCGAGGCCGGTGGCGAACTCCCGGATGCGTTCTTCGTTGTCACGGGCGAGCTCCAGCGCGTTCGTGCGCTCCAGCAAGATCCCGACGGGGCCTCTGCCACCACGTGCGTCCGCGATCATGTCCGGCAGCGCCGCCGCCAATCGTGTGCCCTGCTCGGCCAGCGGCACGGCGAACAACGTGAGAATGCCGCCGAACGCCAGCACGACGACGAGGAACACGACCAGGGTCGCCAGCGGGCGGCGGCACCACCTGACATGGTCTTGCAGCCAGTTCACCGCCGGGTAGAGCGCGACCGTGAAGACGACCGCGATGAGCATCCACACCAGAACTCGCTGGACGTGCATCACGAACACCACCGCCACGACCGTGGCCAGGGTCAGCCCGATAGTCGCGAGGATGGTCCGCACAGGAACCTTATGGTCGCGCTGGCTCGGCATCGTGTTCACCACTCCCGTTCCGGCCGTACGACGACCGTTTCCGGGGAACACCGAGGACAGCGCCAGTCCGGCTTCCGACGCGCGAAGTGCCCTCGGCACCTCGAACTTACGCCGGTGGGCTGTACGCCGCTTTTTACGGGCGTCGGGGGCTGCTGTCCCTCATCAGCTCGGTGATCTCCGGTGATCGCGATACGACGTGCTGCGCAACCTCTGACAGGAGCTGGTTGCTGTTGCGGGCGTGGGTGCGCATGAGGGAGAACGCGTCCGCGACATCGATCTGCAGGCGCTCGGCCAGGATGCCCTTCGCCTGCTCGATGACGATGCGGCTGTTGAGCGCGTTCTGCAGTTGTTCGGTGACCATTTCGCTGTGCCGCAGCGCCCGGACCTGGAGGATGCTGATCGTCGCGACGTTGGCGAAGGACTGGGCCAGTTCGACCGCGTCCTGCGGGATGGCGCCGGGCGAGGTCCGGAACAGGTTCAGCGCGCCGACGACCTGCTCGCGCAGCCGCATCGGCACCGCGTGCACGGCGGCGAATCCCTGGTCGCGCGCCGCGGCCGTGAACCGGGGCCAGCGCTGCGGTTCCTGCTCCAGGTCGGCGCACTCCACGGGCTGCCCGGTGTGGAAGCAGTCCAGGCAGGGGCCTTCCTCGTCCTGCAGCTGGAACAGTTCCAGCATGCGGGCCTGTTCGGTGGACGCGGCCACCAGGTTCAGCGCACCGCGCTGGTCTGCCAGCAGGATCCCGACCGCGTCCAACTCGAGCAGTTCGACGCAGCGTTCTGTCAACGTCTGCAGGAAGTCGATGGCGTCGAACCGCAGCACGAGCGTGTCCGCCAGCTCGACGAAGGTCTGGGTGATCCGCCGGTCCAACATGTGACTCACCTCTGTTTCTCGAAATCGGTGTCCGGGGTGAATCTCAGTCTGCGCGCGACCACGTCGGCCGCCACCTCCGACAGACGCAGGCCGGCGAGATACGCGTGCGCCCGCAATCTCAGGAACGCTTCCCCGAGATCGGTGTCCAGCTGCACCGACACCATGCCGGTGGCCTGGTGCACCACGCCCCAGCGGCGTTCCGGCTCGGTGGCCCACAGGTCGCCGCCGTCCAGCGCCTCCGGCGCCGCGGTCCGGCCGAGCAGCAGCGCCGTCGCCGTGTCCGCGAACAGCAGCGCGTCCGCGAGCTCCTCCGCCGACAGCGGGCCGTCGACATCCCGACAGATCTCCAGGGCGCCCAGCGCGATCGCGCCGAGCGTCAAGGGGATCACGAAGATCGCCGCCACTCCCGCGGCGGCCGCGGCCGGGGCGAACACGGGCCAGCGCCGCGCACTCCACCCGCCCGCCAGATCGGATGCGAACACCGGCTGGTTCTGCCGCAGAGCCTCCGACACAGGCCCCTCGCCCACCGTTGCCTGGAGCTCGGCGATCTCGTCACCGGCAGTTCCGGCGACTTCGAGCGGTTGCGCGGTACCGACCAGGTAGACCGCGACACCGGCCGCGTTCAGACCGGTCCGGCAGGCGAGGCAGACATGGCGGACGCCGACGGGCTCCCGCTCGGCCACGGCGATCTTGTTGACCACCGCGAGGATGTCGAGATGCCGATTCGTGCCCATGCCGGTCACTCCTCGCCATTGTGATCCAGAACGAACCATAGCCCTTCACGCCACCGCCCACCGCCTCGGTTGCCGAACCACGGGGACCGGCGCAGAGGTGGAGCTGGGCCGAGCGCGGGAGCTCCGACGGAAACGAGTCAGTGTTGCCGGTGCGGGAGGCCGGCGTATTCGGCGATGCGCGCGATGAGCTCCCGCGCACCGTGTGGGAGCGGTGGCGCGCCGCTTGCTCGCCGAGTGGCCGGATGCGATCGCGGACGCGTGCCGAGGTGAAGGTCTCGGCGGGCGCCAGCGCGCGGAACCCGACAGCTACGCCGTGACCGAGGTCCCGGTCGAGCAGGTGGTTGATCGACAGCAGGACGAGGCTGAACACACGGCTGCGGGCCATGTCGTCGCCGTAGTCGTCGACCGCTCCGGTGAGCAGCGGAATCGCGGTTCGGGCGTGGCGAGGGCTCGTGGTGCGGGCCAGGTCGGTGTGGACGGCGCCGACCATGGCCGACAGATCCGTCTCGGTGAAGAACCCGGCCCAGCTGGGCACATCGGTGTGGCCGGCGGCCGCGAACCGGTCCCTGCCGCGATCGAGCTCGGCGAGCGCCTGACCACCGTCGCCCTTCCTGGCATGGGTCCAGGCCGAGTTCATCGACAGGATGCCGGCAGCGATCTCACCGCCCGGCCCGGCCGCGGCCAGCTGACCCAGCTCGAAGTAGTCCAACGCCTCGGCGAGGCTCCCGTGGTGCAAGCACACGCGGCCGAGCCGGTAGCAGATGTTGGCCACCAGGCCGTTGTGCCGGCCCCGACCGGCGAGCACGAACGCTTGGGCGAAGTGGACACGGGCACTGCCGGCCAGGCCGACGTCGAAGCACACCCAGCCGGCGAGGTTGTAGAGATCGCCCAGCGCCACGTGCAACCGGCGCCGCACGTACTCGGCGGCTGACGCGTCGAGCATCAACCGCCCCTCCCCCATCCGGCGGCGGATCGCGTCGAGACACGCATCGCCGCCTTGGCGGTAGTGCACCAGGCGCAGGGCGTGCGTGTCCGCCTTCAGCTGTTCGACGTCGGGCAAACCGATCGTGCGGGGCGCACGTTCCGCGCCGGGGAAGGATTCCGCGGTGGCCATAGCGGCACTCCTGACAGTAAAACTGGAGAAGTGGTCGCCGCCGGGGTCCAGGACGGTCACACGCCCTCGATGTCCAGCGGCTCACAGGCCACCGAACCGGCGAGGGGACTGCACATTCGTCGGCGTGAGCCGACTGCTACCCGAACACAGCCGAGCTCTTTCCCCCAATGCTGCCACCGAACAGGGCGGCACGCGAACGGGGTCTGCTGCACGAGTAGGTGACAGTGGTAGTCACGCAGCCCGGCTGGCTGGCGTGGCCATGATTGCTTCGTATTCGATCGGGGTCAACCTGCCGAGAGCTGCCTGGCGCCTGCGACGGTGGTAGGTGCGCTCGATCCAGGTCACGATCGCGATCCGCAGTTCCTTGTGGGTGGTCCAGGTGCGCCGGTCGAGAACATTGTTCTGCAGCAACGCGAAGAAGCTCTCCATCGCGGCGTTGTCTCCGGCGGCGCCGACCCGGCCCATCCAACCGGACAGGCCGTGACGAGCGAGCGCGCGGACGAATTTCCTGGATCGAAATTGCGATCCGCAGTCGGTGTGGACCACGCAGCCGGCGACCTCGTCACATCTCGCGACGGCCGTTGGTGAGTGCGGTGACGGCGAGGCGGGACTTCATCCGGGAGTCGATGGAGTAGCCGACGATCCGGTTGGAGCAGGCGTCCTTGACCGCGCAGAGATACAGCTTTCCTTCTGTGGTGCGGTGTTCGGTGATGTCGGCCAGCCACAGCCGGTTCGGCGCGGCGGCGGTGAAGTCACGGCGCACCAGGTCGTCGTGCACCGGCGGACCGGCTTTCTTGCCGTTGCGGCCGCGTTTCTTGCCGAACGCGCTCCACCAGCCCATGGACGAGCAGATCCGCCACGCGGTCCGGTCCGCCATCGACACACCGGCGTCGCGGGCCTCGTCGGCCAGGAACCGGTAGCCGAACTCCGGATCGTCGCGGTGCGCGTCGAACAACGCGTTCGCCCGCTGAGCCCGCTCGAGCTCGATCCCGGTGACCGGCCGGACGCGCCACCGGTAGTACGGCTGTCGAGCGATCCCGAGTACCCGGCACGTCACCGCGACCGGGATCCCGTCCGCGGCCAGCTCGGTCACGAGCGGGTAGAGCCTTTTCCCGACAAGTTCGCCTGCGACAGATACGCCGTCGCGCGGCGCAGGACCTCGTTCTCCTGCTCAAGCAGCTTGATCCGCTTACGCGCCTCACGCAGCTCAGCCGACTCGGCCCTGCTCGCACCGGGCTTGGCGCCTTCCTCGACCTCGGCCTGGCGCAACCACTTGAACAACGTCATCGGGTGAACCCCGAAGCCCTTCGCGATCTGCTCGACCGTCACGCCGGGCTCGCGGTCACGGGCGACCCGCACAACATCGTCGCGGAACTCCCGGGGGGTAGGGCTTGGGCACAGCGACATTCTCCTCGGCCAGCTCGTGGTCGCCAACTTCTCTGACGATCTCTGCCTCCACCAGTGTCCACCCGTCGACGCCGCCCCGGCCCCGCCAGCATGGTCTGACACCGGTCGCCCATCGACGAAGACGACCTGCCCCGACAAACCCGTCACCGCCCCAGATGACCGCCGCGCGCGAGGAACGCCGCGATGTCACCCCACTGGCCACAGCCCAGCGCCGCAGGTGCAACTTCCACGATCCATGAGATCACCAGGCTCTGCCGCACTTGGACAACGCCGTCACACGCCGATCATGACCAGGAAGAACACCCGAACGGAGGACACGATTCGCTTTAGCCAATGCGACCCCATTTCGCCCCGCGCAAACCGATTCTCTCAAAATCCTCCCAAACACCGGGTTACTGACCAGTACAGACCGCTGTGGACAGTCACTTCAAGATCGAAAAATGCGCACGAAAAAGCCCGCTGAACTGGGCTTTCACCCAGAATCAGCGGGCTGATTCAGACCGTCGGGACGACAGGATTTGAACCTGCGACCCCTTGACCCCCAGTCAAGTGCGCTACCAAACTGCGCCACGTCCCGGCCACACTCCCGGTTCCCCGGCGTGCAGGAAGAATCCTACAACACCACCAACGGAGATCAAAAACGGGCCCCCGTACCCACAACGACCTGCGAAAATGTGGGGATGCGGAGATGCAGCGGGGACCCGAAGCCGGGTCCCCGCGTCCCTCGGCCCGACCGATCCCCCCGATCTTCGACCGACGAGGAGAACTATGCGGTGGCCGGGTCCCGGGCGCCACCGCCGAAAGTCGAGTCCCGGTCGTCGGCCTTCGGAGCGCCGGGTGGCAGGACGGCGGTGACGCTGAAGCCGCCGTCTGCACGGTAGGAGGTGGTGAGGGTGCCGCCCACCAGGCGGATGCGTTCGGACAGGCCGTGAAGGCCGGCACCGCCGCCGTCGGCTTGGGTGGGGAGGTCGCTGGGGCCGTTGACGACTGTCACGCGGAGTGGGGAGCCGCGGTCCACGGTCACGGTCACGGGGGCGCCTGGGGCGTGTTTCGTCACGTTGGTCAGGGACTCCTGGACGACGCGGAAGAGGGCTCTGGACACGGCTGGGGTCGTCACACCGTCGCCGGTTTCGGTGAGGGTCACGGAGACGCCGGCCACGCGGGCGCGGTCGACCAGTTCTTGCAGGGAGGGGTAGGTGGTGTCGGAGTTCAGGAGGCCCAGGGCCGTGCGCATCTCGGAGAGGGACTCCTTTGCCAGGGCGCGGAGGCGGAGGGCGGTGGCGCGGACGGTGTCGTCGGGGGCGGTGGCGGCCAAGGCGGCGGACTCCACCGCGATGAGGGTGGCGTGGTGGCCCACGGCGTCGTGGATTTCGCGGGCTATGCGGGCGCGTTCCGCGGCGCGGGCGGAGGTTTCGAGGGCTTCCAGTTCTGCTGCTCGGGCCCTGCGGGTTTCGTAGAGGGACTGGGTCAGGTCCTTGCGGGTGGTGACCAGGGCGCCGAGTGCGGTGGGGGCTGCGGAGAGGCCGAAGGAGAACGCCGTCGCCAGGAGCAGGGGGCCCAGGGGGACGGTTTCGGTCAGCACCGCGGGGAGGACGGAGGCCGCGGTCAGGAGGACGACCCACAGGAGTTGGACGGGGACGGACTTCTCCTCGCGGCCCAGGCGGTACTGGGCGACGAGCGCGGGGGCCCAGCCGAGGCCGCCGGCCACGGCGGGGACGCAGATCAGGGAAGCGAGCCACGGCCAGCGCAGGCGCACCGGGAGCAGTAGCGCGGCGAGGACGGCGGTCCAGAGCGACCACGGGAACGGGCGGTCCTGGGTCAGCAGCACGACGCCGGTGGTGGTGCCGACGGTCAGGAGCTCGCGCAGGAGCTGCTTCACCACACACCGACCTGGTGGGCGACGAGGGCCGCCTGCACCCGGTTCTCGACGCCCAGCTTGGTCAGGACGGTGGAGACGTAGCTCTTCACCGTGGCCTCGGAGAGGCAGAGCTCCTCGGCGATGGCGTGGTTGGAGCGGCCGCCGGCGAGGAGCTCCAGGACCTGGCGTTCGCGGGCGGAGAGGAAGTCCAGGCGGCGGTTGGCGCGGAAGCCGCGCAGGCGTGGGAGGAGGCGGGCGGTGATGCGGGGGTCCAGGACCGCGCCGCCGGCTGCCAGGTCGACGACGGCGCGGACCAGGGTGTCGGGTTCGGCGTCCTTGAGCAGGAAGCCCTGGGCGCCCAGGTCCAGTGCCGTGGCGACGTAGTCGTCCAGGTCGAACGTGGTCAGCACGGCGATGGCGGGTGGGGTGGCCCACGTGCGCAGGCGCCGGACGGCCTCCAGGCCGTCGACGCCCGGCATCTGCACGTCGACCAGCACCACGTCGGGCAGGTGGGTCAGCGTGACCTCGACGAGCTCGGCGCCGTCGGCGGCCTCGCCGACCACCTCCACCCGGCCGTCGGCCTCCAGCAGGACCTTCAGGCCCCGCCGCAGCAGGGACTCGTCGTCGGCAAGCACCACTCGTACGGCCACGAACCCAACCAACCGCACCCCATGGCAAAGAGCAACCGTGGGGCTGAAGAACTACTTCTTGCCCGCGCCGGCCTTCTTCTTCTCGCGCACGCGCACGGAGATGCGGACCGGGCTGCCTTCGAAGCCGAACTCCTCGCGCAGCTTGCGCTCGATGAACCGGCGGTAGCCCGCCTCCAGGAAACCGGTCGTGAACAGCACGAACGTCGGCGGGCGGGTCGAGGCCTGGGTCGCGAACAGCACCTTGGGCTGCTTGCCGCCGCGCACGGGCGGCGGGGTCGCGGCGATCAGCTCGGTCAGCCACTGGTTGAGGCGGCCGGTGGGGACGCGGGTGTCCCACGAGTTCAGCGCGGTGCGCAGGGCCGGGGCGAGCTTGTGCACGGCGCGGCCGGTCAGGGCCGAGATGTTGACCCGGTCGGCCCACGGGACGCGGACCAGGCCGCGTTCGAGCTCGCGGACCATCTCGTTGCGGCGGTCCTCGTCGACGAGGTCCCACTTGTTGAACGCGAGCACGCACGCGCGGCCGGACTCGACGACCATGGTCAGCACGCGGAGGTCCTGTTCGGACAACGGCTCGTGCGAGTCCAGCAGCACGATCGCGACCTCGGCGGTCTCGATGGCGGACTTGGTGCGCAGCGAGGCGTAGTACTCGGCGCCGCTCTCGAACTTCACCCGCTTGCGCAGGCCCGCGGTGTCGACGAACCGCCAAATCTCGCCGTCGAGCTCGACCAGCGAGTCGACCGGGTCGACGGTGGTGCCGGCGACCGAGTCGACGACCGAGCGGTTCTCGCCGGTCAGGCGGTTGAGCAGGGAGGACTTGCCGACGTTGGGCTTGCCGACCAGTGCCACGCGCCGGGGGCCGCCGCTGCGGGCGCCGAAGTCGTCGCGCGGGGTCTCGGGCAGCCGGTCGAGGATCACGTCGAGCAGGTCGCCGGAGCCGCGGCCGTGCAGGCCCGACACCGGGAACGGCTCGCCCAGGCCCAGCGACCACAGCGACGCGATGTCGGCCATCAGCCGCTCGTCGTCCACCTTGGACGCGCACAGGATCACCGGCTTCTTGGACCGGCGCAGCACCTTCGCGACGGCTTCCTCGGTCGCCGTGGCGCCCACCGTGGCGTCCACGACCACGAGGATCACGTCGGCGGTGGCCATCGCGAGCTCGGCCTGGGCGGCGACGGCGGCCTGCAGGCCCTGCGCGTCGGGCTCCCAGCCGCCCGTGTCGACCACGGTGAACTTGCGGCCGTTCCACAGCGCGTCGTAGGTCACGCGGTCACGCGTCACGCCCGGGACGTCCTGCACCACGGCCTCCCGGCGGCCGATGATGCGGTTGACCAGCGTGGACTTGCCGACGTTGGGTCGCCCGACCACCGCGAGCACCGGCTGCGGCGGAGTCGACTCGCCGTCCTCGCCGGAGGAGAGGTCGTCGAAGGCTGACCAGTCGGCCTCGTCCTCCCAGGTGCCGTCCAGGTCCGTCATCGTCCTTCAACCTCACTCACACGAAGTCCATCGAGTTCGGCGACCAGTGTCGCCAGGCGGTCGCGCACCTGCTCGGTGGCAACGCCCAGTGCGGCCCGCCCCTTCCCTTCCGGGAGGTGGAACGGCTCACCGATCAGCACGTCGACCGGCGGACGCCAGCCCGCGGCCCGGTAGGTCCCCCGGCAGGCGACCGGCAGCACCACCGCGCCGGAGGTCTTGGCCAGCCACGCCGCACCGTTCTGCGCGCTGGTGACGCCGCCGTCCCCGCGCGTGCCCTCGGGGAAGACCCCGATCACGCCGCCCGCCCGCAGGACGGACAACGCGCTGGTCAGCGCCGTGCGATCGGCTTCTCCCCGCTTCACCGGGATCTGGCCGATCTTGCGCAGCAGGTGGCCCACCACGGCGTTGGCGAACATCTCCTGCTTGATCAGGAACGTCACGCGCCGGGGCAGCACCCCGAACAGGATCGGGCCGTCCGCCATCGAGCTGTGGTTGGCGACGACGACCACGCCGCCGCTCAAGGGTACGCGGTCGAGGCCGCGCACCCGAATCCGGAACTGCCACGCGTAGGGCACGCGCCCGATCCAGCGGCCGAAGTCGAACATCCAGGGCACGGTGCCCTCGGGATGGCTCACCCGGTCACCCGCAGCCCGCGCCGTTCGACGAGGTCCAGCAGCGCGTGCACGGTGCCGGCGAGGTCGAGGTCGGTGTTGTCGAACTCGACGGCGTCGTCGGCCGCCTTCAACGGCGACACGGCGCGCGACGAGTCGTAGGTGTCCCTGCGCTGCACGTCCTTCAGCACGGCGTCCACAGTGGACACGCGACCGGCGGCGTTGTCCTGCTTGGTGCGCCGCTGCGCCCGCGCGTCCGCCGACGCGGTCAGGTACACCTTGAGCGGGGCGTCCGGCGACACGACGGTGCCGATGTCGCGGCCCTCGACCACGATGCCGCCGACGGTGTCGACCGCGTCCGCGATGATCGCCCGCTGCTGGGCGACGAGCAGCTCGCGCACGTGCCTGGTCGCGGAGACCGGCGACACGGCGAGCGTCACCTCGGGGCCGCGGATCTCGGCGGAGACGTCGTCGCCGTCGAGCGTGATGCCCGGCCGCTCCGGGTCGGTGCCGACGACGAGCACCGCGGCGTCGGCGACCCCGCCGACGGCGGCCTCGTCCGCCGGGTCGACGCCGGCGCGCAGCACGGCGACCGTGACCGCCCGGTACATCGAGCCGGTGTCGAGGTAGCGCGCGTCGAGCGCCGACGCGAGGCGCTTCGCGACGGTGGACTTGCCGGTGCCCGACGGTCCGTCGAGTGCCACCACGCCGCGCAACTGACCCTGGCCCACCACAGCTCCCTCCGAGACACCCACGGCCCTCATTGTGCCTGGTGCGGACGCCCGCACCGGCAGCGGGACGGTCCAGGCGCGTGATCGGCCGTCACCGCGGGGGTATCGATCGGGGGAATCCGCACCAGCACCGGGCCGGTGGCGCCGATCAGGTCAGCGCAGCACCGACCCGTGTGGAGGACCGATGACCACGACCGAACGCAACCCCGCCGTCCAGACCCTGCTGGAGTGCACGCTCGCCAGGCACAAGACGATGTTCCTGGCCACGTCCGGCTCGGACGGGTCGTGGGTGAGCGGCGTCTACTTCGCCGAGGACGGCCCGCAGCGGCTCGTGCTCGTGCTGGAGGAGCGGGGCCGGACGCTGAAGGCGGTCGAGGAGAACCCCGAGGTCGCCGTCGTCGTGTCAGCCGCGTCGCCGATGGAGCCGTTCCTGCAGGCGCGGGCCGTGGCCAGGGTGGTCGGGGGCGCGGAGGCCGAGGCGGTGCGGGAGCGGCTCGTGGCGAAGGTGCCGGAGGCGGCGCCGTTCCTGGCCGCGCCGGTCCGCCCGGTGGTGCTGACGGTGCCGCGGTGGCGCGTGACGGACATCCCCAACGGCTGGCTGCCCGGCCGGGAGTTCCCCGGCTGACGCCGCCGGCCCGCCGGAACCGGTGACCGGTTCCGGGCGGACATCAGAACTCAGGAGCTCTCCAGCCGGCGTTGCAGGTCCGGATGGCCGGCGAGCAGGTCGCGGACCACGCCCCGCGGTGCCGGGTCGGACGGGCGGGCCTTCATCTCGTGCAGTGCCAGCATCACGCGGAAGTACGTCGACTCGTCGAGCAGACCGGCCTGGGCGGCGGCGGTCAGCGAGGTGTTCAGGTCCTCGTCGCGGGCCGGGGTGGCGGAGCCGTGGGTGTGGACGCCGCCGTTGATGTTGCCGGCCTGGATGACGATGCCGTGGCTGTTGCCGGTGTGGACGTTGTGCACGCTGTGGACCACCGGGCGCTCCTCCTTGGGCTTGCGGGTGTCCTGGCCGGCGGGCAGCTCGGCGATGAGGGCGGCCACGAACGCGGCGGCGGGCGCCGGGGTGCCGATGGAGCGGACCGTCAGCACGGGCGTCGCGTTGTTCAGGTGGGCCGCGCTCGCGACCCCGGCGCTCTCGGTGTCGACGGCCGCGGCGTCGTTGTAGCCGGCGTCGAGGAACGCCGCGGTCGACGAGCCGGGGGTGAGCAGGAGCTCGCCGGCCGCGACCGGTTCGAAGTGCACCTTGGCCGGGAACGAGCGGTGCACGTAGCGCGCGCGTTGCTCCAGGGCGTGCGGTGCGGGCCAGGCGTTCGGGCGGGCCTTGAGACCGGCGTCGTCCTCCTTGCCGCCGTGATAGCCGTAGACCTTGGTCGCGACGACGACGTCACCCTGCTCGACCCACGAGTGCAGCGCGCCCGCCTCGCCGACGATGAACGCCGCGGACGGCGCGAACTCGGTGAGCACGCGCTCGGTCAGCGCCGCCGCGTTCGGGTTCCCCTTGCCCACCAACGCGAGCGCGACCGGGCGACCGGCCACCTCGCCCACGTCGTAGAGGGAACCGGCCGGCCCCTCGTACATGCGCGGACCGGACAGCAGGGCTCGCACCGAACCATATGCGGTCTCGGTGGCCGTTAAGACAACGATCATGCGGTCACCTCCAGGGACCCTCGGGAACGCAACAGCGCCGGGTGCAGCAGCGTGGCGGGACCGCGGCGGTAGAGCAGGGCGGGACGGCCGCCGTTGCGGATCGTCTTCTCGCCCGTGGGCACCAGGAAGCCCTCCGCGCCGGTGACCTTGCGGTGGAAGTTGCGGGGTTCGAGCTGCTCGCCCCAGACGATCTCGTAGACGCGCCGCAGCTCGGTGACGGTGAACTCGGCCGGGCAGAACGCCGTGGCCAGGGTCGTGTACTCCAGCTTCGAGCGGGTGCGTTCGAGCGCGTCGGCGATGATGCGGGCGTGGTCGAACGCCAGCGGACCGGCCAGCGCCGCCTCCACCGGCACCCACCGCGCCTCGTCGGCGTCTCCCCCGGCGACGGGCACCGGCAGGTTCGGCAGCACCGCGAGGTAGCACACGGTGATGACGCGCCGCCGGGGGTCGCGGTCGGGGCTGCCGTAGGTGCGCAGCTGCTCCAGGTGCAGCCCGTCCGCGGCTAAACCGGTCTCCTCCGCGAGCTCTCTCCTGGCCGCCTTCTCGATGTCCTCCAGAGCAGACGCGAGGAAGCCGCCCGGCAGCGCCAGCGCTCCCCGGAACGGCTCAATCCCCCGCTCTACCAGCAGGATCTGCAGTTGCTCCGCTCGGACGGTGAGCACTGCGAGGTCGACGGCCACCGCGACATCCGGGATCGTCCACTCCTCCTCGGTCATCCCACGAGACTAACCCACTATCCGTCATGTTGACGGAAACTCACCCCGTCGGCTACCGTCTGGAACTCGGATCCAAACGACCGGAGCGACACATGATCGTGATGCTCACCGCGCTCGAAGTGGAGTACGCCGCGGTGCGCGCGCACCTGTCCGGCACCGCCCTCCACCACCACGCGTCCGGCACCCTGTTCGAGGTCGGCACCACCGGTGGTGGGCAGCAGGTCGCCATCGCCCTCACCGGCATGGGCAACTCCAGCGCCGCCACGATGACCGAACGCGCCATCACCGAGTTCGACCCGGACGTCGTGCTGTTCGTCGGCGTCGCCGGCGGCCTGCGCGACTGGCTGCGGCTCGGTGACGTCGTGGTCGCGAGCCGGGTCTACGGCTACCACGGCGGCCGCGAGACGGAGGACGAGTTCCTGGCGCGGCCGCGGGCGTGGGACGTCCCGCACCACGTCGAGCAGATCGCCCGCTCGATCGCGCGTGCGAAGGAGTGGAGCGCGAACCCGCCGAACGTCCACTTCGAACCGATCGCGGCCGGCGAGGTGGTGCTCAACTCGACCGAGTCGACGCTGGCCAGGCAGATCCACCGCAACTACAACGACGCGGTGGCGGTCGAGATGGAGAGCGCCGGGGTCGCGAACGCCGCCCACCTGCACATGGCCACCCCGTCGGTGACCGTGCGCGGCATCAGCGACCTGGTCGACGACAAGGACCTCACCGACAAGCAGGGGTGGCAGCCCAAGGCCGCTGCCAACGCCGCCGCGTTCGCCGTCGCCCTCGCCGGCGCACTCGCGCAGCCCCGCCGTCACAAGGGAAAGGCCCGGCCCGTGGGCGACACGACGAACAACTTCCACAACTACAGCGGTGTCGGTCAGCAGATCGGCATCAACAACGGCGTCGTGAGCGCGGCGCACCCGGCGGCCGCACCGCGCGACCGGCTGGACGCCATCACGGCGGCGGTGGTGCACGCGCACAAGAACGGCCAGATGGACACCGCGTGGTTCACCACGGCCATGGTGGCGCTGGACAACCTGCGCAACTCCTCCGCACCGCTCGACCTCCGCCCCCTCAAGGCACTGCTCGGCGGCGTGCCCGCCCTCCGCCCGGTGCTCGACTCCATAGTGGACGACTAGATGACCGCTGCAGCGACCAACACCTTCGACAACCACGGCGACGTCGAGACCCAGGTCGGCGTCAACAACGGCGTCATCCACAAGACGTCGATCTACAACAACAACGCCGGCGAGCCGCCGGAGACCAAGTTCGAGAACGCGCTGACGTACTTGCGCGGTGGCCAGCCGCGGATGGCCGAGCGGCTGCTCGAACAGGTGCGGCAGGCCGGTCTGGTCACCACCCGCTTCCACTACTACTACGTGCTGGCGCTGCTGAGCGACCGCACGCTGAACGAGCTGCCGCCCAGCGAGTTCAAGAAGATCGTGTTCGAGCTGTCCAGCGCGAAGACCTCGCCGGAGACGCCGGGCGAGTACCACCGGGCGCTGTGGGTGGTCGAGCACCTGATCGCCTACATCGAACGGCAGGACCGCGCCGCTGACCCGAGCGGCGGCGAGCTGCACGAGGTGTCCACGGCGTTCCGGGAGCTGCCGGCCGCACGCCAGCAGGAGATCGCCCGGCACCTCGACATGATCCTCGACGGCGCGGTGCAGGACTCGCTCGACGCCTCGATCGCGGCCCTCGCCGAGCAGCGCCGGATGGACAACCGGCGCGAGCACCGGGCGTGGCTGTACTTCCAGCCGGAACCGGCGCCGCCGCTGCTCGCGGAACCGGTGAAGGCGCCGGTGGACCTCAAGGCGTGGGCCATGTCCGTGCTCGGCGGGCTCGCCGGGCTGTGGGGCCTGGTGCGGCTCTTCGACTTCCTCACCGGCGCGGCACCGGGTGCGGCGTGGCTCGCGGTGCTCCTGGTGCTGGGCGGGGCGTTCCTCTTCGTGTGGTTCCGCGTCCAGGCCAAGGTGCTGGACCGCCGCCGCGGTGTGCGCGAGGCGCGGCTGCGCGGCTGGAACGAGGGCCCGCCGCGGGAGGTGCCCGACTGGAAGGTCGAGGAGATCTCCTGGCGCGTGCACGCGGCGTTCGACGCGGAACGACCGCCGAAGCGCACGGTCCGCCACCACGTCAACCCGAAGAACCCGGAGCCGCAGAAGGACTGGGACGCCGACACCGCGGGTCTGCGGGTGTCGATGGTCGACTGGTTCGTGCGCATCTACGGCGCCACGCACACCGAGCCGTCCGGGCTGATGTGGCTGATCCGCTGGCACACCCGGCGGCTCAGGGAGCAGTGGCAGGCCGACGGGCTGCACGCGTTCCGCAAGGAGCTCAAGACCCCGTGGTACGCCAAGGTGCTGCCGGTGGCCGGGATCGTGCTCGTGGTGCTGTTCGGGCTGTCGCTGATCGGGATGCAGCCGGGTCCCGGCTCGTTGTTCGCCCTCGGGCTGGGCGTGTGCGCGTTCGGTGCGAGCGAGGTGCTGGCGGCGTTCCGGGTGCGGGCGGCGCTGCGGGCCGACTACGCCGAGCAGCTGCGCGAGGAGACCGAGGCCTACCGCGGCTGGCTCGACCTGCTGCGGGACCGGCCCTCCGACGACGAGATCGCGTACTGGCTGCGGTTCGACGTGCTGCACCTGAAGTGCCGTGCGATGCGACGCAGCCAGCTGTCCAGCAAGGACATCATCTGCCACGTCGAGCTCACCGAGGGCGCGCCGGGGGCGTTGCGGGCCCGCGACAAGATGGCGCCGGTGCGGTACTCCGAGTACTGGGTCAAGGTCTTCCTGCTGACCAGCGGCGGTGTGCACGAGACCGAGTACTGGCTGGACTTCTTCAACGGCAACGTGCACGACCCGCACGACATGTCGTTCCGCTACGACGCGGTGGCCTCGGCCACGCTGAACGAGGTCGGCGTCCAGTTCTCCGGCAAGCGCAGGCACATCGTGCGGATGGGCGACAACGTCCAGGTGGGCGACCAGTTCACGTTCCGGCAGGCGATGCAGCTGTCGCTGGTGAACAGCCAGGACATCTACGTGCTCGTCGACGACTTCCGCGGGATGACCGACGAGAGCGAGGACGAGGCGAAGCTGCGGGAGATCGCGCAGCAGTCCTCGGGCGTGCAGAGCGCGTTGCACATCCTGCAGGCCGTGGCCCGCGAAGGCCGTGAGTGGATCTCCCGGCAGCGCGACCGCCGGCAGCGCCGCTGGCAGGACTTCGCCGAGCAGCAGCAGTTCCGGGAGCTGCAGAGCGGCTGGGAGCAGCGCCGGGAGATCGGGTGATGGACCCGCGCCGGTTCGTGAAGCGGCTGCCGGTCGCCGACGCGCTGCTCGACCGCATGGCCTACACCGGGGCGCGCGGTGACCGGCGGGCGGCGCTGCTGAACGCCTTGCTGCCCTCCGGTGCCCTGGCGCACTCGCTCACGTTCGCCGTGGCACCGGCGGGCGAGGAGGTGCTGTCGTGGCCGGCGCGGTTGCCGCCGCTGACCGCGCTGCTCGCCCCCGGGTCGCCGTTGACCGGCGCGCAGGTCGTCGTGCACACGCGGCCACCGGCGCCCGGTGCCTACCGCGAGCTGATCCAGCACGGTGTCCCCGCGCACCGCTGGACCTACGTCGCGGTCTCCTCCGACGACCCCGCCTCGGCCTCGGTCTGGACGCAGAACGTGTTGCGGCAGCACGGTTTCACCGCCGCGCAGCTGGACCAGGACGAGCTGCTGGACGTCGTCGCGTTCCTCGGTGGCCTCGACGGTGCGGCGGCGTTGGCGAAGCTGATCGAGCGCGGGTTCGAGGCGTGCACGATGGGCGCGGAGCTGCACGCCTGCTTCACCTGGTCGGAGGCCCCGGTGCTGGAGCTGCTGAGCCGGTTCCCCGCCGTGCCCGCCACGGTCGGGGTGCGGGTCGCGCGGACCGGCGGCGAGTTCGTCGCGGAACGGGTGCTGCGGTTGAGCGGTCCCGACGTGAAAGCCCTGCAGGGCGCCGAGACGTGGCTCGCGAACGGTGTCCGGCACGCGGGGCGGTTGCAGCGGCTGAACGGGCACCACGCCTCGGCGGCCGCGGTGACGGTACCGGTGTGCGTGCCGCCCTCGTTGCCCTCCAAGCAGTCCTGGACGCACGTCGAACCGCCGCACGTCGCTGGTCGGGCCGCGGCGTGGACCGGTGGCGCGGGCGTGGTGCTCGGGTGGGACGTCGTGCGGCAGGCGCACGCGCCGTTGCGGCTGTTCCGGGAACGGCCGGTGGTCGGCGTGGTCACGAGCGCCCGGCTGGCGCACCTGGTCGCGGCGCGGTCGGTCAGCTGCGGTGCGGGCGTGACCGTGCAGTCGGAGGCGCCGTGGCCCGGTCCGTTCGGGCACGCGCGGCCGGGTCCGCCCGCGGTGGCGCTGGGCGGTCCGCGGTTGCCGCACCTGCTCGTGCTGGACCGCCCGGCCGAGGTGCCGGGGCTCGCGGGCCTGCCCGGCTCGCACCACGCGGTGCTCGTGGTCGCCGACCTCGGGCCGGAGCACGTGCCGTTGCTGGAGGTCGCGGACTTCGCGGTGGCCGGCGACCTCGGTGCGCCGCAGCAGTCGTTGCTGCGCGGGGTGTTCGGCACGTGGCTCGACGACCTCCCGCTGGTGCCGGGGCAGGTGACGGTGATCGGGCGCGGTGTCGCTGCCCGCGTCGGCATCACCCTGACCGGCCAGGAACACCACCTGCTGGGCTGACGCGATGCCGACGGTCTTCGTCAACTACCGCGTGCGGGAGCAGCCCGGCTACGCGACGCTGCTGCACCGCGAGCTCGCGCAGGCGTTCGGCGCGGACCGGGTGTTCCTCGCCTCGCGGTCGCTGCGGGCGGGCGACGACTTCGTCGAGGAGGTCTTCGCCCACCTGCGCCGCTCGCAGGTGCTGCTCGCGGTGATCGGGCCGCGCTGGCTCGACCACACCGGCGACCCCGGCGAGGACTGGGTGCTGCGCGAGATCGCCGAGGCGTTCGAGCTCGGCATCCGCGTGGTGCCGGTGCTGGTCGAGGACGCCGAGCTGCCCACCGGCCTGCCCGCGGGCGTGGAGGCGCTGCACCGCTGCCAGTACGTGCGGCTGCGGCACTACTCGGTCGACAGCGACATCTCCGCGCTCGTCACGCACCTGCGCGGCATCGCCGGCGACCGCCCGTCGCCGTCGGTGTTCCGGCTGGGCGACCGGTCGTGCCGGATCGCGATCCACGAGGGGTCGATCCGCAGGGTGTACGACTGCGACGCGTGGGTGAACAGCGAGAACACCGACATGCGGATGGCGCGGCACACGGACTTCTCGGTGTCGGCGATCATCCGGTACTGGGGTTCGGCGCGCGACGAGACCGGGCGGATTGTCCGCGACCTGGTGGCCGACGAGCTGGAGGAGCTCGCGGCACCCCGCCGCCCGGTGGCGCCCGGCACGGCGCTGGTGACCGGGTCGGGGGCCCTGGCGGTGACGCACAACGTGCGGTTCGTCGTGCACGTCGCCGCGGTGCAGGGCGAGCCGGGCGCGGGGTACCGGCAGGTGTCGGACATCGGCGGGTGCGTCACGACGGCGCTGGACCGGGTCGAGCCGCTGGGGGTGCGGACGATCCTGTTCCCGTTGCTGGGCACCGGGGTCGCGGGCGCGGACGTCCCGCACACGGCGCGGATGCTGGTGCAGGCGGCGGTCCACCACGTCGAACGGCACCCGGAGACGGCGTTGGAGCGCATCTCGTTCCTGGCCTACGACGACCACGAGCGGCTGGCGCTGGAGCAGGCGGTGCGGATGCTGCCGCTGGTGTCCGAGCGCTGAGCCGGTGGCGCCCCTCAGTGGCCGAGGTCCGTGCGCAGCGCCGCCGCGCCGCGCAGGTGCACGTGCTTGACCGACGCCCGCGGCAGGTCCGTCCGTCCTCACGTGCGCGAGCAGCCGGACCACCCGCGGCATCGCCCCCGGCACGGCGATCTCCGTCGCCGACAGCAGCGGCACGTCCGGCAGGGCCTAGGGAACCCACTCGGCGGGGTCCTGCGGGGTCAGGTCCGCGAGCAGCAGCCCGCTGCGCGGTTTGGGGGTGAAGTAGGTGCTCTTGCGCGGCATCTTGGCCCCGGCCAGCACGGCGGACAGCGGCACCGGCGCGATCAGCAGCACCGCCTCGGCCTCGACCCGCGGGTCGACCACGGCCTTCACGCACGGGCTCTCCGGGTCCAGGTCCAGCGCCTCGTGCAGCAGCACCGACTCCACCACGGCGTGGTCGACGCCGCGTCCCGCGGGCAGCTCGACGCGCAGCACGGTGTCCGGGGTGCGCACGACGACCACGCCCGGTTCCGGGTCGGTCACGAACGGCAGCTCGCCGACGCGCAGCCCGACCCGTTCCCACGCCGCCACCAGGTCGGCCGTGCCCAGCCCGGTGCCGACGACCGCGCGGTGGAACGGTCCCACCCGCAGACCGGGCCCGGAGGTGACGAGCGCGAGCAGCCCGGCGAGGCCCGCCTCCCTGGCCGCGGCGACCCGGTGGTTGCCGTCCGCGACCAGCAGCCGGTGTGCCCCCGCCGCCGCCAGGAACGCGTCCTGCCGCTCACCGGGGCCGACCAGCCACACCCAGTGCCGCCGGCCACCGGAGTCCACGAGTGACACGGCCGGGTCCTCGGTCATGCCGTGCACCAGGTCCGTGAGCCCGTCGTGCGGCGTCATCGGGACCAGCATCGCCGCGCTCGTGGCGATGCCGAGGGTGGCCAGCACCTCGGCCCGTTCGGCGACCACACCGGGGTAGACGTCCTCGGTGTGCGCGATGGCGTCCGGGTCTACCAGGCACAGCAGCCCGCACGCCGTGCCGTCCGGCCCGTCCACCCGGTAGGGCGCGACCACGTCGGTCACCTCGCGGTAGGCCCGCCGGATCAGGACGGCGAGCTCGGCGCGGGCGGCCGGCAGCGCTTCGAGCAGGCCGGTGCCCGCCGCGAGCGCCCGCGGCGTGCGGTGCGGGTGCTGGACGGCCAGCAGGGTGCCGTGCGGGGCGCGGGCCAGGGCGCCGATGACCTGGCCGGGCTCGGCGAACTCGTCGACGTCGGGGCCGGGCACGCGGTCGCGCACCACCCACCCTCGTCGCACCGGGCGAACTGGGAGAGACATCCACGTATCATGATCTGTGTGAACGTGGAGATCACGCCCCTTCCGGGCATCGGGACGCGTCAGGACTTCACCATCCGCGCCGGGCGCCGGGTCGGTGTGATCACCTACCGCGACGGCAGGTTCGAGCTCATCCTGTCCAAGGCGAGCGACCCCGACTCGTGCGCGGCGTCGATACCCCTCTCACCGGAGGAGGCGAACACGCTCGCGGGCCTGCTCGGCGCGCCGCAGCTCGTCGCCCACCTGCGCGAGGAGACCCGTGACATCGCGGGCATCACGACCCGCCAGCTGCCGGTGACCGCGTTCGCGAACCACACCCTGGGCGAGACCGCCCTGCGCACCAGGACCGGTGCGTCCATCGTGGCCGTGGTGCGCTCGGGCAACGCCCACCCGTCGCCAGGACCCGACTTCATCTTCGAGAACGGTGACCTCGCGGTCGTCGTCGGCACCGCGGAGGGCCTCGACGCCGCCGCCGAGATCCTCCACGGCGGTTAAGCACAGTGCATGAGACAACCATCGCCATCATCCAGCTCGGCGCGGTGTTCTTCGGTCTTGGTCTGCTCGGCCGCGTCGCCTGGAAGATCGGCATCTCGCCGATCCCGCTCTACCTCGTCGGCGGCCTCGCCTTCGGCGTGGGCGGCTTGGTCCCGTTGCACGGCATCGACGAGTTCACGCACCTGGCCAGCGAGATCGGCGTCGTGCTGCTCCTGCTGCTGCTCGGCCTGGAGTACTCGGCCTCCGAGCTCACCACCGGCCTCAAGCGCTCGTGGATGGCCGGCGTGCTCGACCTGGTGCTGAACGCGGCACCGGGCGCCATCGCGGCGTTCCTGCTGGGCTGGGGGCCGGTGGCGGCGCTCGCGATGGCGGGCGTCACCTACATCTCCTCCTCCGGCATCGTCGCGAAGGTCCTCGGCGACCTGGGCCGGCTGGGCAACCGCGAGACACCGGTCGTGCTGTCGGTGCTGGTGTTCGAGGACCTCGCGATGGCGGTGTACCTGCCGGTGCTGACCGCGGTGCTGTCGGGCGTGAGCTTCCTCGGCGGCCTCACCTCGGTCGGCATCTCGCTGCTCGCGATCACCGTGGTGCTGGTGGTGGCGCTGAAGTACGGGCGGTTCATCTCGGCCATTGTGGACAGCCCGGACCACGAGGTGTTCCTGCTGAAGCTGCTCGGCTCCGCGCTGCTGGTGGCCGGTGTCGCCTCGCAGCTGCAGGTGTCGGCGGCGGTCGGCGCGTTCCTGCTCGGCATCGCGATCTCCGGGTCGACGGCGGAGAACGCCACCCGGTTGCTGGAGCCGTTGCGCGACCTGTTCGCGGCGATCTTCTTCGTGGTGTTCGGCCTCAACACCGATCCGAAGTCGATTCCACCCGTCCTCGGAATCGCGGTGGCGCTGGCGGTGATCACGACCGCGACGAAGGTCGTCACCGGCTGGTGGGCGGCGCGGCGGCAGGGCATCGGCAAGATGGGCCGCATGCGTGCGGGGGCGGCGCTGGTGGCGCGCGGTGAGTTCTCCATCGTCATCGCCGGCCTGGCGGTGGCGTCCGGTCAGGTGAACGGGGAGCTGGCGGCGCTCGCGACCGCGTACGTCCTCCTGATGGCGATCCTGGGGCCGATCGCGGCCAGGTACGTTGAGCCGATCGGTGAATTTTTCCAGCGACGTCGGCAGATGGCCTGAAACAGACGCCTCCGGATGACGACTCTCTCTAATAGAGCTACAGGAGAGTAGGGGCGATCATCATGACCGAACCAGCGGAAGTGGAGACGACGGGCCGATTCCTGGTGCTGCTGCGGGAGGACGCCGTCGACGAGGGGGTGGCCGAGCTCGGCGCGATCGCCGGGTTCGACCCGAACAGCGGAGACCTGGACCCGGACACCGTGCAGGTGTTCCCGGAGCTGGGCGTGGCCGTGGTGACCGCGGACCCGGCCCTGCTGGCCGAGCTGAACGGCGCCGCCGAGGGCCCCGGCCCGGTGCAGGTCGTCGAACCGGAACGCGTCGTGCACGTGTTCGCCGCACCCGTGCCCGACGACGAGCCGGAACCGGCGGCGGACGAGTCGGTGCTGACCTGGGGCCTGCAGGCGGTGGGCGCGGACGTCAGCACGGCGACCGGCAAGGGCGTCAAGATCGCCGTGCTCGACACCGGCTGGGAGCAGAACCACCCGGACTTCACCGGCCGGACCATCACCACGAGGTCGTTCATCACCGGCGAGGACGTGCAGGACGGGCACGGCCACGGCACGCACTGCATCGGCACCGCCGCAGGCCCGCGCAAGCCGGCGACCCCGCCCGGCTACGGCGTGGCGTTCGAGGCGGAGGTCTTCGCGGGCAAGGTCCTGTCGAACGCGGGCTCGGGCTCCGACGGCGGCATCCTCGCGGGCATCGACTGGGCCGTGGCCAACGGCTGCGCGGTCATCTCGATGTCGCTGGGCGCGGACGTCCCCGCGGGCACCCCGTACTCGCAGATCTACGAGACGGTCGCCCAGCGCGCGCTCGCGAAGGGCACGCTGATCATCGCCGCGGCCGGCAACGCCTCCACGCGCCCCGGCCGGGTCGCACCGGTCGGTCACCCGGCGCGCTGCCCGTCCATCATCGCGGTGGCGGCGATCGACGTGAACCGCGCGATCGCGTCGTTCTCGTCGGGCTCGGCGGACAAGATCGGCCAGGTCGACGTGTGCGCCCCCGGCGTGGACGTGCACTCGTCGTTCAAGCTGCCCGAGAAGTACCGCCGCCTGCGCGGCACGTCCATGGCGACCCCGCACGTCTCCGGCGTGGCGGCCCTGGTCGCCGAACGCACCGGCGCACGCGGCTACGAGCTCTGGGCCCGCCTGGCCGGCACCTCCCTGCGCCTGCCCCTGCCGTCGACCGACATCGGCACCGGACTCGTCCAGGCGCCATGACCGGTTCGGTGGACCAGGTGATGGTCTCCGTGACCGAGGGTTCCCTCCCGCAGGTGCTCGACGACCTGCGGGAGGCGGGCCTGGTCGTCGACACCGTCCTGGAGGCGCTGGGCGTCGTCACCGGTACCGCCGAGATCCGCGCGATCCCCACGCTGCTCGCGGTGCGCGGTGTCATCGACGTGGAACGGCAGTGGCGCGTGCAGCTCCCACCCTGGTGACTAGGCTCTGCGCTGACCCCATTCCTGCTCGATCGAACACGTGTTCTACGATTGTGCGCGGGGTCACGTCGTTGCGCAGAGAGGAAACCTGATCGTGTCGGACACGCTCACCGAGGTGCAGGCAGTCGAGAAGACCGTGGTGGAGGGCACCCCGGCGCCCGCCGCCGGGCCGGTCGGCGCCGTGAAGCCCGCTGCGGCTGACGCTGCAGCTGCTGTGGTTGATGCCGCGGCCGACCCTGCGGTCGACGCTGCCAAGTCGGCCGACGCTGCCAAGCCGGTCGACGCTGCCAAGCCGGTCGAGGCCGCGAAGCCCGTCGAGGCGGCTCCCAAGGCCGAGAAGCCCAAGGCGGCCGCCCGCACCAAGAGCACGGCGAAGAAGACCCGCACCGTCGAGCTCACGCTCACGGTCACCGGCACCGCCGAAGGCGAATGGCAGGCCGACCTGGTCCACGGCACGCAGCGCGTGGTGTCGGGCCTCGTCATCCCCGCCATCGCCGTGGCGAAGGCCGCCAAGGAACTGCACGAGGACATCGCGGAGGGCATCGAGTCGGTGCTCGAGGCGGCCCGCGACCAGCACCGCACCCGCATGGAGGAGCTCGAAGCCGAGCTCGCCAGGGTGAAGGCGCAGCTGGCGGAGCTGTCGGAGTAACAGCGCGTCGTTGTTCCGCAGTACGGCCCTGGGGGCGGTCCGCGTGTGGCGGGCCGCCCCTTCGGCGTTCTGGGCGGGACGTTTGCGGGGGTGGTTCGCGGGGGCGCGAGAGTTCTGCGGGGTTGCGTCACCCGGACGGGTGAAGCTTGTCCGGATCTGCGCCTGGGCTCGTCTTGTTCACGTCCGGATCGCATGGGCTCGCGCGCCCCGGAATGAGGAGGTGCGGCGGCCGGCCCTGGGTGACACGTCCGCGGTACCGCGGAGGTGCGCCCCGGTCGAGGGGAGGAGAGTCACGCCGAGCCGGGCCGGATCGGGCCGAACCGGACCGAGCCGCGCCGCGCAGGGCGGGTGGGCGCGGGCGGGGTTGAGCAAGACCGTGCCAGGCCCGAGCCACATCGGGCCAGCCAAGCCGAGACCCCGAGACCGCACCGGACCGGGCCGCGCCAAGAGCCGAGAGCCGAGAGCCGAGAGCCGAGAAAGCGAAGGGGCGGTCCGCCGCAGCGAACCACCCCCCTCACCCTCAGCCGGCGCTACCGCGACGGGTCCAGCAGCAGCTTGCCCGCCGTCCGGCGGGACCGCAGGTCCTCGTGGGCCTGCCGGATCTCGCCCATCCCGTACTCGCCGCCCGGGATCGCCTTCAGCTTGCCGTCGACCACGAGCTGGAACAGCTCGGCCATCGCGCGGTGGGCGAGGGTGCCGTGGTCGGCGTCGCGGACCTTCAGGGCGTGGGGCAGCCACATGCCCGCGACGGTCGTGGAGTGCACGAGCAGGGCGCCGAGGTCGACTGGCTTCGGCCTTTCGCGTGAGGCCATGCCGTAGAACGCGAGGCGGCCGAACGGGGCCAGCGCGGCCAGCGACTGGTCGGTGGTCGCACCGCCGGTCATGTCCAGGACGACGTCGACGCGGCGTCCGTTGTTCGCCTCGATCAGGGCGGCCGTCATGTCTTCCGCGCGGGAGTCGACTGCCACGTCGGCGCCGAGGTCGAGGGCCAGTTTGCGCTTGTCGTCGGACGACGCGGTGGCGATGACGCGGCCGGCGCCCCAGAGTTTCGCCAGCTGCACGGCGATGGTGCCGACGCCGCCCGCGGCGGCGTGGACGACGACGGTCTCGCCGGGTTCCTGGTGCGTGGACTTGCGCAGCAGCAGCCAGGCGGTGGCGCCCTGCACGATCAGCGAGAGAGCGGCCAGGTCGTCGACGCCGTCGGGCACGTCGAACGTCGTCAGCGCGGGGGCCACGGCCTTCTCGGCGTAGCCGCCGGAGTTCTTCGTCAGTGCCACGACCCTGCGTCCGTCCTCAGTGGATCCGACGACCTCGCCGCCGGGGACCAGGGGCAGGGTCATCTTCGCCAGGTAGGAGTTCTCCGCCTGGTGCGTGTCGGCGTAGTTGAGGCCGGCGCGGCTGACGTTGATCAGCACCTCGCCCTCGGCCGGTACGGGGTCGGGCAGCTCCACCTGCTGGAGCACCTCGGGGCCGCCGAACTCGGTGATCTGGATGGCACGCACGTCAGTTCTCCTCGAGCGCGATCGAAACGGGGTCCTTGCGGGCGGCGTCGATGCGCGAGCCGTCGGGGTTGCGCGGGCCGGGCGGGTTGCGGAAGCCGAACGGCTCGGAGGGCCGGCCGGACTGCACGAACCACGCCTCGCCGGTGCCAGAGCCCTCCACAATGGACATGAAGGTGTCCACCACAGTCGACACGGGCAGGATCGGCATGCCGATGTCCTGCAACGTCGAACGCAGCGGCGTGATGATGCCGGTGTCGGCGAACGCCGGGCAGAGGGCGTTCACGCGGATGTCGGGGTACGCGCCGGCCAGGGAACGGACCAGGCCGACCACGGCGGCCTTGTTCGCGCCGTAGACCGGGTCGCCGGGCATCGGCATGAGGCCGGCCATCGACGCGGTGGCGATGATCTGGCCGCCCGACGCGCGCACGTAGGACAACGCGGCGTGTGCGCCGTAGACGACGCCGTCGAGGTTGATGGCCATCGCGCGCCGGTACACGTCGGCGTCGAAGTCGTCGCCCAGTGAGCAGCCGGTGCCGATGCCGGCGTTCAGGAACGCGATGTCCAGGCCGCCGAACTCGCGCACCGCGACCGCGACGGCCTCGGTCGAGTCGGCGGGCTGCGTCACGTCGCAGCGCACGAACACGCCGCCGGCCTCGTCGGCGACGAGCTTGCCCCGCTCGACGTCCACGTCGGCGACCACGACCCGGACACCGAGCCCGGCCAGGCGGCGGGCGGACGCGGCGCCGATGCCGTTGGACCCGCCGGTGATGAGCGCGACCTTGCCGGTGAGCTCCACTGGCACCTGCCTCCTCGAAGATGTGCAACATTCCGACCAGTCGGTATGGTCGTCCGCACGACGCTGGACGTCAAGCGGACTGATGGGTACGTTACTAAGCGCTTGCTTAGCTCACAATTGGAGGAGGACCCGTGGCCGACAGGGTTGCCATCGTCACCGGCGCGGCGCGTGGCATCGGTGCCGCCGTCGCGCAGCGCCTCGCCGCGGACGGCCTGGCCGTCGCGTTGCTCGACCTCGACGAGCAGGGCGTGCTCGAAGGCGCCGACAAGATCGTCGCGGGCGGTGGGCGCGCCATCGGGCTCAAGGTCGACGTGACCGACGAGGAGCAGGTCAACGCGGCCGTGGCCAAGGTCGCCGAGGAGCTCGGCGCGCCGACCGTGCTCGTCAACAACGCCGGTGTGCTGCGCGACAACCTGCTGTTCAAGATGTCCGCGAGCGACTGGGACACGGTCATGAACGTGCACCTGCGCGGCGCGTTCCTCATGAGCAAGGCCGTGCAGGCGTTCCAGACGAAGGAAGGCTTCGGCCGCATCGTCAACCTGTCGTCCACGAGCGCGCTGGGCAACCGCGGCCAGGCCAACTACTCCGCCGCCAAGGCCGGTCTGCAGGGCTTCACGAAGACCCTCGCGATCGAGCTCGGCAAGTTCGGCGTCACGGTCAACGCGATCGCGCCCGGTTTCATCGCCACCGAGATGACCAAGGCGACCGCCGAGCGCATGAAGATCTCGTTCGAGGACCTCGTCAACGGTGCCGCGCAGACGATCCCGGTCGCGCGCGTCGGGCAGCCGGAGGACATCGCGCACACCGCGTCGTTCCTCGTCAGCGAGGGTGCGGGCTTCGTGTCCGGTCAGGTCATCTACGTCGCCGGCGGACCGAAGGACTGAGGGCAGCCCCATGCGCGCGTTCGAGAGCATCGACGAGCTGGTCGCCGCGAAGGGCGAGCACCTCGGGTTCGGCGAGTGGCACGAGGTCACGCAGGAGCAGGTCAACCTGTTCGCCGACGCGACGCTGGACCACCAGTGGATCCACATCGACGTCGAGAAGGCCGCGCAGGGCCCGTTCGGCGGCCCGGTCGCGCACGGCTACCTGACGTTGTCGCTGGTGCCGTACCTGGTGCGCGACGTCTACACGGTCAAGAACATCAAGATGGGCGTGAACTACGGCAGCAACAAGGTCCGCTTCCCGCAGCCCGTGCTCGTGGGCGCGCGGGTGAGGGCCGGGGTGGAGCTGCTGGACGTCTCGGACATCGCACTGGGCAAGCAGCTCGTCACGAAGGTCGTCGTCGAGATCGAGGGCAGCGACAAGCCCGCGTGCGTCGCCGAGATCGTCAGCGTCATCGTGCCGTGATCGAGTGGATCAGCAGGTCCGCGTAGTGCTCCGCCAGCCGCCCGGCCGGGATCTCCCCGTCCGGGCGGTACCAGGTGCCCAGCTGGTGCAGTGAGCCGAAGAAGTAGTGGGTGGCGACGTCGGCCGGCACGTCGGAGCGGAACGACCCGTCGCGCTGCCCCTCTTCGACCAGGCCGCGGAACCGCTCGTGGTAGCGCCGCCGTTCGGCGCGCACCTCCTTCTGCTTCTCGGCCGAGAGGTGGTTCATCGACCGGAAGAACACCTTGGCGGCGTCGAAGTCCTCGATGCTCGTGATGATCACGTCGACCGCGGCCTCGCGCAGCCGCGCGGTGACCGGCCCGTCGCCGGAGACGATCTTCTCCAGGTGTTCGGTCTGCAGGCGCAGCAGCCGCCCGTAGATCTCGTGTAGCAGGTCGTCCTTCGACCCGAAGTAGTGGTACATGGCGCCCTTGGTGACGCCGGCGTGTTCCACGACCTCCTGCACGGCGACCCGTTCGTAGCCCTTGTCCGCGAACAGGCGGGTGGCGGCGTCGATCAGTCTTTCAGGCACGGTCACGCCCGGAGCGTACCGCCAGGGCGTGGGGAACCCGGGCAATGACCAGCCACTGGACGGTTGCCGTCGAATCCACAGTGGACTCCCGCTGGCGTGATCACCTCTTGAGCAGCCCGGCCAGCAGGCCCGCGATGTTGTGGGCGTCGTCGTGGCCGCGGTGGTGCGTGCCGTCGAGGCGCTGCCCGGCGATCCGCAGCGCCTCGGCCATCCCGACCTCCCGCGGCAACGCGTGCGCCAGCGCGAACAACGTCTTGACGTTGAGGTGCCGGGGCCCGAACGGGTACTTCACCCCCAGTGCGGCGCACTGCTGCTCGAACATGATGCGGTCGTAGTTGCCGTACGACGCCCAGACGCGGTCGGCGGAGCGGTACTCCTTGCGCAGCAACGCACACGCCTCGGCGAACGGGACACCGCCCGCGACCTGCCCCGCGGTCAGCGTCGTGAGCCGGGTGCAGAAGGGGCTGACGGACGACAGCACCGGCCGCACGAGCACGCTGCGCCGCTCACCCCGCTTCCCCGAGCTCACCTCGAGCGGGCTGATCCCGATCTCGATGATCTCCGAGACCTCGCCGGGCGGCGGCGTCCCCTCCCAGCAGGTCGACTCGACGTCGACGACCAGCACGTGGTCCAGTGCGATCATGTGTCGATCATCCCCGCCCTGTCTACTGGAACACGACGACGGGCAGCACGACGACCTCGCCGGCCTCGGCGTTCCACGACTGCACCTTGCCCAGGCAGCGCGCGTTGAACTGCCCCGGCGGCAGCGTGTCGCGCAGGCTCGCCCGGTCGCACTCCACCCGCACCCGGTGCTCGCCCGCGGAAGCGAGCAGCACCGCCCGGTCACCGGCGTCGTCGCCGAGCTCGAACCGGCCGTGCAGCGACACGTAGTCGCGGATGTCGTTGAGCCGGGTGGCCCGGCCACGCCGCCACGCCTCGTCCGCGGTGATGGTCCGCGTGGTCAGGTCGACGTCCACGACGCCGTGCGCGGCCCGCAGCCCTGCCAGGACCACGCCGATCACGTCGATCTCCGTGGCCGGTTTCTCGTAGGTGTCGGTGTTCTGCTCCACCACCGACCCGTCCACACCGATGCCGAACTCGTTCGGCCCGACCTGGAGCTTGCCGTTCTTGGTGACGGTGATCTGCTTGACGAACTGCCGGGTGACGGCGTCGTCGTAGCGGCCGACCTTGCACAGGTTGATCATCCGCTGGCCGTGCACGTAGAACAGCAGGCCCGGCACCTCCGGCTGCGGGTCGCGGCGGCGCACCCAGTGCACGGCCAGCGCGACGACCACGACGAGCGCGGCCAGCGTCACGCCCCACAGCAGGAGCCAGCCCCACAGGACCGACCACCAGAGCCCTCTATCGACATCCACGGATCTCCCTCACCGCCTGCGGCAACGACGTCGCGCCGGCGTCCACGAGCCGGCCACCACTGGCCTGCGCCACGCGGTCGAGCTCCGCGCGGTCCGCCTCACCGAACCGGATGGGGTACACCGGCACCTCGCCCCGCCCGACCCGCAGGAACTCGTCCACCGACGGGCCCGCGTTGTTCTCGCCGTCGGTCATCAGCACGACCGCCGTCTCCCCGCGGGCCAGCCGCAGCGCGTGGTCGAGCGCACCCCAGATGGCCGTGTTGTCGCGCAGGTCATCGGACGCGACGACGGCCAGCAACGCGTCGAGGTCGGCCCTCCCGCGCACGGTCACCGAGCGCTCTTCCAGCACGGTGCCCGCGAACCGGACGATCGTGACCGTCTCGCCGACGTAGAAGCGGTCGAACCCGGTGAGCGACGCGAACGCCTCGCGCAGCGCGGTGATCCGCTCGCCGCGCATGGACGTCGAGTAGTCCAGCACGAACACGACCTGGCGGCCCTCGCCCGCCCGGTCGTGGAACACGAGCAGCCGGTCGAGCACCTCCTGCCGGTCCGGGAAGTACAGGGCGGTGCCGATGTCGGCGGTCAGCCGCCGGTCGCGCGGTGCGGCCGGGTCGACCGGGCGCCGCCAGGTGCGTTCGGCGATCATCCGCTGCGCGGGCGGTGACCGCAGCCAGTCCACGACCCGGTCGTAGGCGGTCCGGTGCGCGGGGTCGACCAGCATCAGCGGGTAGTCCGACAGCACGATCCCGTCGCGCGGGTACACGAGCTCCAGCGGTTCGGGGAGCCGCCCGGAGGCGTTGAGCGCCAGCAGCTCCGACTCGTGCGCGACGACGCCGTCGACGGTGTCGTCGGCAGAGCGCCGGACGAGCTCGGCCACCGGGTCGGGCACGTCGAACGCCCGCCCGGCGAGGAACCCCTGCAGGCGGTCGCAGCTCACGTCCTCCGGCCGCAGCGCCGCACCGGTGCCTGCGGCCGCGGTGGCCACCCCGATGAGCGCGGCCATCCCGCCACCGGACACCCGCGGGTCGGCCATGCCGTAGCGGAACTCCCCCACCGCCGCCCGGTCCGCGACGTCGGCCCACGTCGGCCGCTCCCCCAGCACGGCCCGCCGGCCCGGCCGCACGCCCAGCACCACCGGGGAGGTCATGATGCTCGCCGACAACGCTGGCTCGGCGCCGCGCAGCCGCAGGAACCGGTTGCTGGACAGCCACGCCAGGTCGAACCCGGCGAGCGACCGGCTGGCCTCGACCGTGCCGCGGTGCTCGACCGCCAGCTCGACACCGGTGGCGCGCCTCAGCTCGGCCAGCACCGGGGCGAGGTCGGCGAGCTCGGGGCTCGCCAGCACCCGCAACCGCACCGGCGGAGGTGAGCTGGAGGTGCACGCGGTCAGCACGAGCAGCAGCACCGCGGCGACGACCCTCACCGGCAGTCGCCGACGACGTCGAGCATGCGCTCGAAGAACTCGGCCTTGGGCAGCGGCACCCGGCCGGCCTGGCCCACCGGTGGCTGCGGCAGCCCGTGCTCGGTGATGACGCGGCCGAAGTCCTGGTCGGTCTCCCCGCTCCAGCCCAGCGGGTGGAACCCGAGCTCGACGGCGCGGCGGCGCAGCTGCGGGTCGTTCATCATCAGCTCGCCGATCCGGTCGCCCTCGGGCGTGAACGAGATGAGCTCGGGCGTGCTCTGGTGCTGCGCCGTCGGGTAGAGCAGCACGCGGTCGCGGTCGGGCTGTTCCCGCCGCAACTGATATGCGATGTACTGGTGCTCATATATCACCGCGATGACCGCGTGCGTGCGTCCTTCCGGCACGAAGAACTTCGGCGACATGTCCTCACCGGCCTGGCCCTGCGCGGCGATGTGCGGTTTGACCAGCAGCCCCAGCTCCTCCGCCTCCCGCAGGCTCTGCACCGGTTCGTCGCGCAGCGCGGCCGCGTAGAACCCGACGAGGGCCGCGCCCGAGTAGGCCTTGCACGGGTCCGGTGACTGGGCGACAACGAGGTTGTTGTTGCTCAACCCGAGGTCGCTCCACCTCTGCTCGGACAACGCCATGAACTTGTCGAGGTCGAGGTCGTAGAACAGCGGCGCGGGGTTCTCGTCGTGCGCCACGGCGGCGCCCGCCCGCCTCAGCGCCTCGGCGTGCTCGCGGAAGGTGGCGAGCACGACCGGGGTGAAGAACGGGCGGAACGGCACCGCGTGCTTGCCCTCGCGGCGTGCCTTGACCCGTTCGTTCGCCACGTGCCCCGAGGGGAACACGAAGTGGTAGCTGTCCAGGTCGGGGCTGTCGGCGAGGTCGCGCGACCCGATCGGGGTCACGTGCACCTGGTAGCCGCGCGCCATCAGGATCTGCTTCACCTGCTCGTCCTGGAAGAACTCCCGCTTGGACGCGAGCATCACCCGCACCACGGTGGTGCTGCGGAACGGCCCGGTGACGTGCCCGGTGACCAGCAGCACCACCAGCCCTGCCACGAACACCGCGAGCGGCGGCGCGAACCACAGCAGAAAACGTCTTCGCGGGTCGACCGCCCTGAACTCCGGCTCCTGCACGACTCCCCCTCATGCCGAAAAGCCCCCGACGAGGATTAGACGCGTCGAGGGGGCTCTTGGCACTAGGTCGTGTTTCAAAGGTGCTGACTGGCGGCGTGTCGGTGCCGGAACGTGGCGAGGTCTCCGGTAAGTGGGTTAGCGACCAAGCAAACCT
>NZ_JBVJRA010000026.1:0-66053 GCF_055608075.1 Lentzea sp. NPDC036949 | reverse complement strand
ACCCCCCAGGTCTTAGAACCTAGTTTCAGCTGGTCAGTCAACCTTATCGCCGCTCACCGTGTCACCTATCCGGCGCGTCTGTGATCATGTCGATTACCTATCCGACGAACGGCGAGATTCATCCGCAAACTCGGTTGCCCATCTGAAAACGTCGGCAAAGTGTCGGCGACAGAGCGCCCATGATGTCCATCGGCAGGTGATGCACCTGCTTGGGCTACGACTCGGCGATCAAACGATTGCATCGACAACCAGTTACGCGCCCACTCGGAGCGGCACCCAAGAGCCCAACGCCTGTTAGTCCAACAGAGTTAACCCGTCTGCGCGCACGGTTGCGCGCGTAGACACCGGTGCAACTCCCGACTTAGGTATATGCCACTTCACCATCTACTGCTCGGGGGAGCCGCGCCATGACCGAGACGCCCAGCAGCCACAAGCTCCCGCTGGACGACGACAGCATCCGTCAGTACATCGCCGAACACGGCTCACTCGAGGAAAACCAGAAGATCACCGGCGCGATCCTGCTTTATGTGACCGAGGAGGTCGTGCAGGGCCGGACCGTTTACGGCAGACACCGCATGTACCCGCTCGGGCCGATGAACCCGCACGACGAGTGCGGACTGCTCATGAAGGCCGCCCACGACGCCGTCAACTCCTAGTCGACGACCCGCTCCCGCTTCTCCGAGCCCTGCTCCTCCGACCACGCCGTCTGCACACCCTCGCTGGCGAACTCGTAGTGCGACGCGACCGCCGGAGGTTCCGCTGGATCATCCGCCGCGACGTAGCCGCGCGCCACGAGAAGTGCGTCGACGAGGTCTTCGACGAGCTTCTGCTCAGACGGCTGCAGCTGGCGTGCCTTCTCTCCGATTCGGCGGGTGCGCAGTCCTGCGTCCTCGCCTGCCTCGGCGTAGGGAGCCGGATCGTGGCCCGCGGCGTCCATCCAGCGCGGGATCGAGATGTCCGCGCCGGCAGCCTGGAGAGCCCTGGCGACCTTGAGCACGTTGTCCGCGCGCGGGCGGAACGGCTTGTCGAGGTCGTGCGCGGCGTAGCCGCGTTTGAGGTTGTTGACAGTCTGCGGCGACACGCCTGCTTTGTCGGCGAGTTGGCGGTCGGTCCAGCCGAGGGACTTCAGCGCGGCGCGCAGCATGGGCCCGAGCTTCCACCCGGACTGCTGTGACTCATCGGCGCGCATGCCTCGGGATCATTCCGTAGTGGCGCGGTCACTGCCAATGATCCTGTCGCAGGTCACGTCGGAGATTGCGTCATTTGGGTCAGTCCAATCAGGTGAGGGCTTGAACTTGGATAGAATTGGATTTAGATTGGATCGCATGAGCAACTCGCCTCCCACCCAAGGGCCCGGACTCCGGCAGGCGCGCATCGATGCCGGCCTCACCGTCGACGAGTTCGCCGCCCTGGCCCGCATCAGCAAGGCCACCTACTACAACGCCGAGAAGGAAACCCACGCTCCCAACCCGCACACCGCCCGCCGCATCCGCAGCGTGCTGGAGCAGATCGCCGCCTGCCCACGCATCGACCGCGTCTCCGAACTCGAAGCCAGGGTCAACGAGCTGAGCCAGCGGCTCGACCAGCTCGTCGACGCGAAGGCCGGGGCCGTGGCATGAGCACCGACATCGCTGCCATCCGCGCCCGGCTCTACGCCAGCGACGACACCCCGCCACAGGTGGCCTACAGCGCACGCGACACCGCGGCCGCCCTTGGTGTCGCCGAGCACCGCATCTGGTCGCTCATCCGCGACGACGAACTGCCCGCCACCAGGCGCGGACAGCGTTACCTCGTCAGCGGCAGCATCATCCTCGCCATCAAGCCGGACGCGAAGGTCAACGATCCCCGCAAGGTCATCGACCCGGCCAAGGCGTACTACCTGAACGACCTCGCAGCACTGCTCGGCGTCAACTACGGCGTCGCGCAGCGCCTCAGCCACGACAACCTGATCACCCCGGACCGCCACCTCGGCACTCGCCCGCTGTTCTACGGGCGCACCATCCTCGCGTTCCTCGAAGGCCCCGCCGAGCCGATGCGCTCCAGCGCCTAAACCGGCGCCGAGTTCCCCAGGCGCGTACCCGCGCCGCCTTTCCCATCGCACGCCTCAGCCGTAGTCGCCCGCGCGACCAGCGGCCTATTTCGTGCACCCGAAAACAGGAGTGACCCGTGTCTGAGACGCAGCCCGTGCAGGGCCAAGACGTGATCGAGCAGGACTGGTTGGTTAAGGCGCTCGGCGTGGTGCAGAGCGAGCGTCAGCGGCTGGCGGAGGTCGAGGGACGGATCCGCAGGCGGCTCACCACCGCACTCGGGCCCGGTGGCAGCCGGTCCGTGTACGACCCGCAGCACCTCGGCAAGAAGGACTGGAAGGGTTGGAAGGCCACCGCGACGGAGATGGCCTACCAGGCCTGTGTCGACGATCGGTCGAAGGCTGAGGAGTGGGTGCTGACGAAGTACCCGGAGAAGGCGGAGCACCGCGAGCGCATCTCGCCGGAGGTGCCGGAGCGCGAGGTGCTCAACGTCCTCCGGCGGCACGCCAAGCACATGCTGGAAGAGGTCGACGAGGTCCCGGACTACGTGCTGCACGAGCTCGTGCAGAAGGCGGCGGCGGCCGGGCAGCCGATCGGGTTCGGTGGCGAGGTCGGTGAGAGCGCCCCGCCGGGGATCAAGGTGACCCAGCCGGACTCGTACCTGTCGGTGAAGTTCTACGACGCGGCCGGCGACATCATCGCGTCGCTGCGCGCGGACGAGCGGTTCACGCTGGACACGATCGCCGCGGCGATGGCCGGTGACGAGTGATGGCCGACCTCAAGACACGCCGCCCGAACCCCGCACCGCAGTGGCCTCGCGTGCTGCTGTCCGGAGAGCCGGGGGCGGGCGCGGAGTGGATGGCCGCCGAGCTCACCGCCGACCCGCGGCTGGCCGGGTCGTTCTGGCTGGAGATCGGTGACGACGCGAACGCCGACCTGTACGCGCAGGCCGAGGGTGCGTCGTTTGACGTCATCGCCCACAACAACACGTGGCTCGACATGGACGAGCAGCTCGACGCCGCCTTGCAAACCGTGCGCGATGCGGGTGTGCCGGTCGCGTTGATCGTGACGTCGATGAGCGGCGTGCGGTCGGTGCTCAACAGCGCCGCCACCGCCAAGGGTCGCCGCAGGTACGCCGCCGTGCTGGCTGGCCGGGGTCTCGACCCGGCGGCCGCGTTCTCGTCCGAGTCCGAGGTGGACGTGGGCCCGGACATCCGGACGCTGATGACCGCGCGGCATGAGCAGCTGATCGCGAAGATCCGCACCTGGCCGGGCCCGGTCATCATGACCGCGCGCGAGACCCGCGCCCAGGACGGGCGCTGGGTTCTCAAGGCGTCCGACCAGCTCGGGTTCGACGTGACTGCGTGGATCAGGCTCACGCGCGACGACGAGCCGGAGATCCTGGTGCTCGACACCGCCCAGCACCACCGGATGACCCGCAGTCAGCGTGAGGCCCTGCGCCCGCAGTTCACCCTGCCCCGGCTGATCTGGGAGTGGTCGGGATGCGACGCCAGTACCCAGGCCCCAGCGCCGCGCGTGTGGGATGCCGACCAGGTGATGCCGGGTGAGCAGCCGGCGCGTGTGCTGCAGGCCGTCAAGGACGTCCGCACGCGGGGGCGGGCACGCCCGGTGCGGACGGCGTCGGTACCGGAGGTCGACACGGCCGAGCCCGCGGTGCTGACCCCTGAGCAGGAGTTGCAGGTTCTCCAATACCTGGACGAGTGGATGAGCCTGGGCGAACGCGCCAAGGTCCAGGACACCTGGGAGCGCATGACGACCGAGCTCGGGGACGCGTGCCGAACCAAGCTCGCACCGTTCCTGCACCTGCTGTCCGATCAGGACCGCGAGGCGCTCGGCGATGACGCGCAGGTGCACACGCTGGAAGACCTCGCCACGCGGGCCGCACAGCACGTCCGCCGGACCGGCACCGCCCTGCGCCCAGCCGAGACAGGTGTGGCGTCATGACCACTAAGTGGGGGAAGGCGGGGGTGCGGCTCACTGACCAGGAAGCCGCGCGACGCCGAACGAAGATCCTCGCGCAGAAGCATCACGATGCCACCAGCCGTGAGCGCGATCTCGCCCGTGCACGTCACAACTGGGAGAACGGTCTGGTTGTGCCGTGGCGGATCACCACGGCACTCGACGCCGCTGGCCTGTACGGGCCGGAGGTCGACGTGGCCTGTGGCGCGCGCGAGCCGGACGTGGACCGCTGGGAGGCAGGCGAGCTGTACCCCACGTGGGAACAGCTGATGCTGCTCGCCGAGCTGACCGGGTGCACAGCCCGGTTCTTCACCTTCCACGACGTGGACCCGATCCCAGTCGACGCCACCTCGCTGCGGTTCCACGTGCCAGCCAAGGACCTCATCAGGGATGAGCCGGTGCTGCGGTTCCCGGAGCAGGTGTGGCGTCCCGTGGCCGAGGGGGCGGGCGCGTGAAGAAGACGTCGTTGAAGCGCGAAGCCATACCGCCGCAGACGAAGCCGATGCCACGCGGTAAACCGCTCAAGCGCACTTCGTCCCTGCGGCGCACCGGCGTGGCTGCCGTTCGCAAGGCCAGCGCATCCACCGTCATCCCGCAGGGCGCGAAGGACGCGGTCGACGCACGGGATCAGCGGTACGGGCAGCCGCAGTGCCAGCGCTGCGGGCACCTGATCACCGGTTGGTTCTCGCGGCACCACCGCGACCCGCGGGGGATGGGCGGTTCGAAGGCTGACCCGCATGCGCTCGTGAACCTGGTGCTGCTGTGCGGGTCTGCCACCTCGCGCGGCGGGTGCCACTACGAGGTCGAGTCCAACCGCAAGCAGGCGCGCATCGACGGCTGGCTGGTGCCGGACGGCATCCGCGCCGACGAGTGGCCGGTCCGCCGCTTCGGCCAGCGCGACTACCAGATGCCCGGCGCGGCCGGGTGGGAGCCACACGAGCAGCACCCGCTGCAGGCGATGTGGGAGGCGGCGGCATGACGGAGCTCGTGCGCTCTCTCGGCACGGTGCGGCGCCTTCGGGCGCTTGTCGCCATCGGCTGGACGAACGAGCAGCTGGCCGAGGCGTTCAACCTGCGCCGCCGGTTGGTCCGCGAGTTGCTTGGCGACGTGCACCCGCGGGTCGAGGCGCCGCTCGCTCGCTACGTGGCGCTGCGGTACGAGCGGCTGAGCGGAACCTTCCGCGAGGGCGCCGTGGCGGACGCGATGCGTGCCCACGCCAAGAGCTTCGGCTGGCCGTCGACGCTCGCGTGGCACGACATCGACATCGACGCCCCGCAGGCCCGCGCCCGTGGTTCGGCCTGGTCGAAGGACATCGACGAGGAGATGGTCGGACTCGCCGTCAGCGGCCAACTGCCGGCCGGAGAGAAGCTCCGGCAGTGCGATGCCCGCGAAGCCGTGCGCCGGATGCTGGCGCTCGGCATGCGCACCTGCGACATCGCCCGCCGCGCACACGTGTCCGATCGGACCGTGCACCGCCAGGGCGTTCGCCGCCACATCACCACGGCCGCGGCTTGACCGCCGGTCCTCCATCCAGCACCACGAGGAGACCCGTGAGCATCAACCAGGACTGCGCTGGGCGGTTCGTGTGGGAGCGCGCCGTCCGTCAGTCCGAGCTGCCGTGGTACCTGAAGGCGTTCCTGCTGCTGTTGTGCACGTACATGGACGCGGACGGCAGTAACTGCCGGCCGTCGGCGCCCGCGCTGGAGAAGGTGACCAAGCGGTCGCGGCAGCGGGTGTTCGAGTGGTTCGCCGAGGCGGAAGCGGCGGGCTGGCTCCGGAGCGTGTCACGACCGGGGCGACCGACGCTCCGCGTGCCGTTGATCCCCGCTGTCCAAACGGGTGACCCGTCAGATGAGTCTTACGGGTCGGAGCAGCCGAACCCGTCAGACCTATCTGACGGGTCAGCGGCCGAAGTTATCCACACCCGTCAGACCCATCTGACCCACCCGTCAGACCTGTCTTACGCGACCAAGTCAGAACCAACCAACCAGGGGGCTCCACCGCCCCCTGGACCCCCGCGACCCGACGAGCCGCAAGCGGCCCGCCGGACCGAGCTGGAACCGGAACCTGAGCGATCCAAGCCGATCACCACGCAAGCCGATCCCGGAACTCAAGTCCCCCCGCGCGCGAGCGAGCCGGGCGCCAAGGTCTTTCAGTTCCCGAAGCCGAGAGGAGCCGCGTCGTGACCGGAGTGGATCTCGCGACGATCACCGCGCTGGACGCCGTGAGAGCTGGCCGGTGCACCGGCCTCTGCCTGGTGGCCAACCCTGACACGGTTAACGCCTGTGACTGCAGCTGCGACGGTGCATTTCATGGCGTGCTCGCGGAGGTCGAACTGACCCCTCGGCCTGTTCTGGTCGAGCCGGAGGTCTGTGGAGCGAAGCCACCACCGGACAAGTTCGGATTTGAGCGGGGAATCGAGTGTCAGCGAGAACCCGGACACGCTCCCGTTCCCGCGAGGATCGAGCATCACCACGGGGCCTACGGCACGTGGGTCGAGTTCTACAAGCCATGCCAGTGCGCCAGCACGCACCGAACGGGCGTGCCGTCGTGAGAAGCCCTGGCGAGCATGAGCACCGCGTTCCCGAAAGGCCGATTCCCGCAGTGGCGCGAGGCGGGCCCCGGTCGTGGCGCAAGCAGCGCGCCGCGACTGCAGGTCTTGACCCGGTCATCCGCGCAGCCGTGCGTGCCGACCTCGAGGCGCGCCGGCGGCGGGAGAAGTTCCGGGTCGTACCGCGGTCGGACGAGAACACCGGGGCTGCGTCGTGACGTACGACCGGTTCGGCGAGTCCGCCGAGGAGCCTGAGGCGGTCGCCGCCCCGCGGGCGAGCGAGCAGGAGCTGGCCGAGCACAAGGCCCGCTGCAGCGGCTGGCTCGACCGCAACGCCGACCAGCCCGTGCCGTGCCTGCGATGCCGGCCTCACCTCGCACCAGAAGTACGCCGCGCCCACCTGGGGCTCGGCGACAAGAAGTGACCACCTACCCGCCCAGGAGGGCACGAGAGGACTGAAGTCGATGAGCACGGGCACGAAGATCGAATGGACGGACGCCACCTGGAACCCTGTAACGGGGTGCGACGAGGTGTCGCCCGGTTGCGACAACTGCTACGCCAAGACGTTCGCCGAGCGGTTCCGCGGTGTTCGCGGGCACTACTTCGAGCAGGGCTTCGATGTCGTGCTGCGCCCGGACAAGCTGACGCTGCCGTTGCGGTGGAAGAAGCCGCGCAAGGTGTTCGTCAACAGCATGTCCGACCTGTTCCACAAGGACGTGCTGGACGAGTACATCGCACGGGCGCTCGCCATCATCGCCCTCACGCCGCAGCACACCTACCAGGTGCTCACCAAGCGACACGGCCGGATGCGGAGCCTGCTCACCGACCTGTGCGGCTGCGGAGCCGGACACGTTCCGAGCATCCACCTGCGGTCGGCCATGTCCTGGGCGGTTTCGAAGGCCAACCCGGACCGCATCCCCGGCGTCCCGGACGACGCCGAGCACCGCGTCTACTTCGAGACGCCCTGGCCGCTGCCGAACTTGTGGCTCGGCGTCAGCGTCGAGGACCAGCAGCGCGCGAACCTCCGCATCCCCGCGCTGCTCAAGACCCCCGCCGCGAAGCGCTTCCTGTCGTGCGAACCGCTGCTCGGTCCGGTCGATCTCACGCTGGTCGACTTCGATGGCGCGACTGGTCTGCACGTGCTCGACAACCCGCCGCGCCAGGTCGACTGGGTGATCGTCGGCGGTGAGTCCGGCCACGGCGCCCGGCCGATGCACCCCGACTGGGTGCGCACGATCCGCGACCAGTGCGCGCACGCCGATGTGCCGTTCTTCTTCAAGCAGTGGGGAGAGTGGGCACCTCACGATGTCGCGCGGCCGTCCTACTCCCAGCTTCTGGCGCATGGCGCCCACTGGGACGGCACCGCCGGCGCGACGGCGCGCGTCGGCAAGAAGGCCGCCGGTCGGCAGCTCGACGGCCGCACTCACGACGAGTTCCCGGAGCGTGTCGCGTGATCGCCGCGTTGGTGGTCGCGTTGCTGGTGCTGGGTGTCGCGTACTGGCTGGCGATGCGCGCTGCGATGTCCAGTGGCCGGCATCGGTTGTCGCCGGATCATCCGGGGTGGGAGACGGCGCTGGATGACCTGCATGCGTTGCGGCGGGTGCGTGGGTCTCGGTGAGGGGCGTGGCGTTCGTGGGGTGGAATCGTCGTCAGGGCTTGTAGTTAGACACAATTAGACGTAACTTAGACACATCGCGCGGACGACAGGAGCAGCTGATGACCACCACCACCCATTCCGCCACCACCGTGGTCATCGACTGCCCGCCCTACGCCTGGCGCAACGTCGCCCAGCCCGTCAAGGACACCTGGTACTCCCATCTGGACGAGGACTTCGTGCACGACTACCGCGCCCAGCTCGACACCGCGGCCACCCAGTCCCGCCCGGACGGCACGTCGCTGTACGGCACCGAGCTCACCAAGGCCTGGGCGGCCGCGGGCTACCAGGTGTCCCTCGACGGTGAGGACGGCATCGCTCACCAGCGCCGCCCCCACGGCTTCCCCTGGGGGCAGATGTGGGACACCGCCTGCACCAGCCTCGACCCGCACGCCCTGGTGGTCGCCGCCGGCTTGGACGACGAGCTGCTGCGCTACGCCGCCGCCCACCCCCGCACCGAACACCTGGCCCGGCACAGTGCCGCCCTTCGCCGGTGCACCGCCGGGCTGCGGGCTGAGCTGCACGACCGGCTCGACCGCCTCGCTGCGAACACGGGCACCGACCACGGCGAGCACCAGGTCGATGGGCTGCGGTCCCTCGTGGACACCGCGACCACCCGCCTGCAGCTCGACTACCTCGACACCCAGATCCCCGCCTGACCCGCGCGCTGACCACCGCACGCCGCAACCCCAGGAGACACCGATGAGCAGCACCACTGCGAAGCAGTTGTACGGAGACCAGCTGGCCAGCCGTCTCGCGACGGCCGGCGCCCGCTACCGCGAGATCGCCAACACCCTCGACCAGCTTGCGGCGAACGTGGACAAGATCGGCGCGCCCGGTACGGCGACCGCCGCCCACGTCGCCTCGAAGGCGGTGAAGGACGCGATGTGGCTGACCGCTAACGCGAACCTCGACAGCATCGTGACCGCCGCCGCCGACTACGACCGCAACGTGCAGCCCGCGGACGGTGCGTCGTGACCGACTGGCGCCACGAGGCGGTCTGCCGCGACGAGGACCCCGAGCTGTTCTTCCCGGTCGGCAACGACGGCCCCGCCCGCGCCCAGATCGCCGAAGCGAAGTCCGTCTGCTGGACCTGCCCGGTCATGTACGACTGCCGCTCCTAAGCCCGTGCCGCCGGCGTGGAGGGCGTCTGGGGCGGCACCACCGAAGACGAGCGCGCCGCGATGCCCGCACCCGCCACGCGGGTCGTGTTCGACCGGCCGACGCCACGCCCCAAGCACCGCCGCAACCGCGCCGCCTGAACCCGGTGCCGCACTGCCCATGCCTCCCCCGCAGGCAGCGCGGCACCACCCACCACCGACTGGAGACACCGATGAACACCACCACCGTCACCGCGGCCACGTTCGCCCTCGGCGCCCGCTTCAACGGTTACCCGCACCGCGTCACCGAGGTCGCCCCGGGCCACGCCGGCGTGATCGTCGCCTTCGGCCGCGACTGCATCCGCTTCTACCGCTACGGCGACCCGGCACCGGCCGTCACGCCCGCCGCCTGAACACCACACCCCGAACGTGACGGCGCCGGGACTCGTGCCCACCCCGAGCCCCGGCGCCGTCCACCAGACCACCACGTGAGGAGTACCCCCTCGATGACCAAGTACCCGAACCTCGACCGCCTCGCCCAAGCCGACCCCACCAAGCTGACCGCCCGCGAACTCCAGGTCCACGCCATCCATCAGGACTACGAGTCCAAGCCCCCAGGTCACGGCTCGAACGCGAAGACGTACCGCATGGCCGACGCCGTGCCCGCGCTGCTCGCCCACATCGACGAGCTGTACGGCGAGGTCGCACAGTTGCTGCTCGAACGTGACACCAGCAAAGCCATTGCTGGCGAAGTCGTCCAGCAGTTGACGGACCTCCGTGACGACGTGCTCGGCGACGAGACGATCCAGATCCCCGAGGTCGTCGCCGCGGCGAAGCGCGAGATCGAACGCCTCCGCGCGTACGCCGAGACCACCAAGCACCACCAGGACCAGCACGCGGCCGCTGTGCGCGACCTGGAGAAGCTCCGCGCCGACCACACCGAGGTCGCCGCCGCCGAGTTCGAGGCGATGGCGCGCGACCTCTACCGCCGCGCCGACAACCTGCCCCTCGGTGACAACAGCCAGGTGACCCGCCTCGGCGACTTCCGCGAGATCGCCGACAAGCTCATGGCCCGCGCGGAAGAACTGCGAGGCACGCGATGACCCCGCAGCAGCTCCTCGAAGCCCTCGCAGCCGACGAACGCGCGGTCACCGCCGACGACCTCCTGCTCACCGCCCTCGGCTCCGCCACCCCCGCCGCAGCCGGCGCCCTGGTCGACGACGAGCTCAACGCCCTGCTGCTCGCCTGGCGCCACGACATCGAGGCCGAGCCCTTCGTCCTGCCCGACGGTGACCTGCTCGTCCTGGGGCGTGCGTTGTGACCGCCGTCGTTCCGAGACCCGCCACCACCGACGACATCGACCAGATCCGCGACCTCGTCCGCGCCGGCGCCGTCGGCCCCTGGCACTACCGGTGGCCCGAACTCACCGCCATCGCCACCCGTCTCGGACTCACCCCCGCCGATGTCGTCTGGCGCGCCCACGACGGCCGCTGGTCTCCGAACCGCACACCCCCGGCCACCGTCGCCGACCACATCCGAGAGGCCACCGCCCGATGAAGAACCCACTCCGTCACAGCCACCAGCGGCTCAGCGCGGCCGCCGCCGCGACCGGCCTTCTCGCGCTCATCGCAGGCATCGGCCCGTTCAGCGACCGCATCTTCTTCTGCTTCCTCGTCGCCTTCATCGGCTTCAGCGTGCTCGCCGTCAGCGCCGCAACCCGCCCACCGACACCACCGGAGAAACCCGATGACCGGCGAACCCGAGCCGAAGACCGCCTTGGACCGGCTCAACGACTTCGCCGACGAGATCAACGCAGCACGCAACGCCATCACCGACGCGATCGAAGCCGCCGCGAACCACGCCAAGACGAACATCGGCGGCGCATCATGACCGCCCCGGACCCGGACGACCCGTTGGTGTGCCTCAACACCCGCGCCGCCGGCGCTGGACCAACCTGCGGCGAGCCGGACTCCGCGCACTGCGAGGGCGGCTGCGAGATGTGCCCCGGCACCTGCACCTGCCCGAAGCCCATCGAGCGGCGCGCCGTGTACGCGGACCCCGACTTCGGGCACGAGTACGACGAGGACGGCGAGAAGGCCAGCGTGCACGCCGGCTGGGACCTCGCCTTCGGCTGCCGCCTCAACGTCGCCTTCGACGGCAGTGCGCCCTACGTGTCGGTGTCCCTGTCCGACCAGGAACGCCGCAACGGCGGATGCAACCGGGCCGTGACCCGCGAGCAGATCCGGACGTTCGCCTACCACCTGATCCAGATGACCGACGAGATGGTCGAGCTCGCCCCTTCGAACATCGCCAAGGAGACCGACCGTGGCTGACATCGCCGCCGACGCGATCCGCACCTGGTTCGAGGACAACCTCGGCACGCACCAGGCCACGGACGCCGCGACCGGCGCTGTGTACGCGCTGCTCGATCTCCACCGCCCGATGGACGCTCAGCGCCACTTCGGCGACCGCCGCCAGACCTGCATGTCCTGCGATGACGGCAGATCTACGCCGCGCTGGCCGTGCGCGACGCGGAACGCGATCACCGGAGCCATCGCCAGCCAGGACACGACCTTCACCACCAAGGAGACCTCGTGAGCGTCGAAACCCGCGCCTACGACAAGCCCAACGACGACGGCTTTCCGCCCGACCCCGTTGTCGTGCTCGTCGCCACCGGCACCACCGACGTGTCCCGCCTCGTCAACGCACTCGCCCGTGGCAACTGCGAGCAGATCCGGCTCGCCGAGCAGATCAGCCGCCAGCTGCGCCGCCACAACGCCGGACGGGCCGCGCTCGCCCTGCTGAAGGCGCACGGCGGCGTCGACTTCACCGAGGAGCCCACGCCGTCCACCGGCAACCCGTACGCCTCCCTCGACGAGAACACGGCCATCCCGCCCCGCTACGTCGACGTCCCCCTGCCCGACACCGAGGACAACGGAGACCACCGATGACCGCAATGGACCGACTCAACGAGTTCGGCGACGAGATCCGCGCCGTCAAGGACGCGATCCTCGAAGTACGCGACACCCGCTCCAAGCCCTCCACGGCAGCCGAACGACGCGCCATCGCCAACGCGTACACCCGCCTCTGCGAGGTGTACGAGGCGGCAGGGAATGCCGTGTGTGTCTTGCCCGACGGGCAGCTCCTGTCCGGGGTGCTGATCGACGCTCAGGCCAACGCCCGGGAGCGCGCCCGAACCTGGATTGAACTCGCCGAGCACGCCGAGCTCCGTGAGACGCACGCCGCTGCGGACGGCAAGGACAGGAGCTGACGTGCGCGACGAGCACAAGACCTCGGACCCGAGCGACCCGTTGAAGTACCTCAACTCGCGCTCCGAGATCGCCGAGATCCGCGAGCAGCAAGCAGCAGTCGCCGGGAAGGCGCTGCCGGTGCCGAACGGCTGCCGCTGGTGCGGTGCCGATCAACAAGACCACTGCCAGCGCAGCGCACCATTCGTCGGCAGCCACGGCTGGACCGAGCCGACCAACACGCAGCGCCTCACCCGCATGAAGGCCCGCCGCGCCGCCAAGGCCCAGTCGTGACCGCGGGTGTTGACGAGGCGCCGGGCTACCAGCATGGCGACCTCGTCACCGCACTGCCCGGCCGCGAACCGGCGGCGATCGATCAGCCATCCACCACCCGAGGTGCCCTATGACCCGCACCCTGCGCCTGCCCGCAATCCAGCTCGTGCAAGGCAGCCGGCGCGTCGTGCAGTTCGCCGTCGACGCGGCCCAACTGCACACCTTCACCGCCGTTTCCCGCGTCCACCGCGACACCGACCACCAACTGCAGGGCTACCAGCGTCCTGAACAACTCGCCCACATCCGCGGCATCCGCCGCTACCTCGAACGCACCGGGTCGATGCTGCCCAACGCGATCGTCGTCGCCTTCGACGACACCGTGCGCTTCGAACCGCATCTCACCACCAGCCCAGTCGACTACGCCGTCCCGGGAGAACTCGTCATCCCCGTCGACCCCGACCAGCCCGCACACGAACGCCCCGCCTGGATCGTCGACGGCCAGCAACGCGCCGCCGCCCTGCGCACCGCCGCACTCATCGGCCCTTACGCAGTCGCCGTAGTCGGCTTCACCGTCGACTCCGAACGCGAACAGCGCGAGCAGTTCATCCTCGTCAACAACACCAAGCCCTTGCCCGCGGGTCTGGTCAACGAGCTGCTTCCCGACACTGACACCACCCTGCCCGCCGCACTGGACAGACGGAAACTGCCCGCCGCCATCGTCACCCGCCTTAACACCGCCAGTGTGGCGTTCGCCGGCCGCATCCGCACCACCACCTGCTGCGACGGGCACATCGCCGCCACCAGCGTGCTGCGCATGGTCCGCAACAGCCTCTCCGACGGTGTCCTCTACCAGTACCGGGACCCCGCCACAGGCCGCGGTGACCTCGATGCGATCGTCGCCCACATGGACCGGTTCTGGTCCGTCGTCGCCGAGGTGTGGGCCGACCAGTGGGACCTGCCGCCCCGCAAGTCCCGGCTCACCCACGGCGCCGGTATCCAGGCACTCGGGTTCGTCATGGACGCCCTCACCGACAACGACAGCGCAGACCGCGGCCAGTTGCGCGCCCATCTCGACAAGCTCGCACCCCACACCGCCTGGACCCAAGGCGGTACGTGGCTGCTCGGCGACGGACCACAGCAGGAACGACGTCGCTGGGACGGCATCCAGAACACCCCGCAGGACGTGCACCTGCTCACCCAGCACCTGCTGCGCCACCTGCCCAACGCGACGCCCGCCCAGGCGGCGTGATGGGAAGCCACCGCTGCCCCCACCCCGCCGTTGGCCGGATCACCTGGCCTGTCGAATGGCCGTCCCCCGTCAGCCCCGATGCCTCCGTCGACGTCTGCGACCTCGACACCTGCCACACCGCCGCGCACATGCTTGTCGAACAGGTCACCGGTCACCCGGGAATCCACCTGCCCTATCCGGCCTCACCGCCGAAGAAGCTACGGCCGAAGCTCAAGTCACCGCACTGCCGACGCAGCCGCAGCACGAACCCTGCGGTGCCATGGGAAGTCCTCGGCGCTCTCCTCGCCGCCGCGCCCACGGAAATCGAAGAGTGGGTGGAACGGCAACTCGGTGCTCACGTGGTCGCTCAAGCACTGAATGCCACGCCTGCACACATCGCCGACTCGGCCAACCATTCCGGAGGTGCGGCATGACCACCGCCAGACACACCGCCGAAACAGGCGAGGCGCCGGGCTACCGGCACGGCGACCCCGTCACCGACGAACTCGTCCTGGACCTCTTCGCCGGCCCTGGCGGATGGGACGAAGGCGCCCGCATCGCCGGGTTCGCCGGCGACATCCTCGGCATCGAGCTCGACCCCGCTGCCTGCCGTACCGCCGAAGCCGCCGGGCACAAGCGCATCCGGGCCGACGTCGCCCGGTTCCCCGCCGAGCTGTTCGCCGGGCTGATCACCGGGCTGATGGGCTCACCGCCGTGCACCACGTTCTCCGGTGCCGGGCACGGTGCCGGTCGCCTGGTGACCGAACTGCTGCTCACCGCGATGACCCGCACCGCCCGCGGCAAGAACGTCCTCGCGCAGTTGCGCCGCGACATCACCCGCGCCCTGCAACCTGAGGCGCTGCGGAAGTACCCGAAGCACACACGCGCGCAGCGCACAGCGTGGTGCCGCCAGCAGGCCACCATCACCGCCCTGGTCCTGCAGCCGCTGCGCTACATCCTCGCCATCCGCCCCCGCTGGATCGCGCTCGAGCAGGTCCGCGAAGTCGCACCGCTGTGGCGGCACCTGGCGATGCTGCTGCGCGAGCTCGGCTACACCACCTGGTCCGGTGTGCTGTCCGCCGAACGGTACGGCGTGCCCCAGACCCGTGTCCGCGCCGTGCTGACCGCCCGCCTGGACGGACCGGTGTCCGCCCCGGAACCCACCCACCAGGCGTACCGCAAGGACCTCAACTACGACACCGTCGGCGACCTGTTCGGCGATCCGCTGCCGCCGCCGGTGTCGATGGCTGATGCGCTGGGCTGGGGGCTGCCGGAACGACCGGCCTGGACCATCACCTCCGGCGGGGTGGAGACGGGCGGGGCGGAGGTGTTCGGTAACGCCAAGAACCGCGCCGAGCTCGCCGCGGTCGTCGCGGGTCAGTTCGAACGGCAGAACAATGGCGGGTCGCGTACGGCCGGGGAGCCGTCGTTGACGGTGCTCGCGTCGCACGACAACGGCAATCTGCGGTGGTCGTTGCGCAACGGCAACCAGGCCAACGCCTGCGAGCGGCGAGCCTGCGAGCGGCGAGCCTGCGAGCCGGCCGGAACCCTGTTCTTCGGCGGCCGCACCAACGCCGTCGACGTCGTCACCGCGACCGAGACCCGCCGCGTCACCGTGCAGGAAGCCGCCGTGCTGCAGAGCTTCCCGCCGGACTACCCATGGCAAGGCACCCGATCCCAGCAATACCAGGCTGTGGGCAACGCCGTCCCGCCTCGACTCGCGGCCGCGATCTTGGCCCAGTTCATCTCGCCAGCCGAACAGGAGGCCTGATGCGCTACAGGAAGAAGACGGTGCACGGCCGAACCGTGAGTGAACACCGACTCATCTGGGAACAGGCGCACGGATCGATCCCTGATGGCTACATCGTCCACCACATCAACCACGACAAGCTGGACAACCGGCTCGAGAACCTCCAGTTGATGACGCCAGCGGAGCACGCCCGACATCACAACGACAAGCACGATCGCGAGAAGGTCTGCGAGGTGTGCGGCGAGCACTACGAACCGGCGCCGACGAAGCGTCAGCGGAGCCGTACTTGCTCAAGGCCGTGCTTCCAGGCGCTTGCCTCGCGTGACCGTGCTGGCGTTGGCAACAGAAACGCCCTTCTGGATGACGTGAGCGTGATCGAGATCCGTCGCCGAGCCGCCGCTGGCGAGATGCAGAAGGACATCGCCGCTGCCTTCAACGTCGGCAGGATGACGGTCTCAAACGTCGTGCGACGGAACACCTGGCGCCATGTCCCGTGACCCCAGCCCGCCTCTGCTCGCTGCGGCCATCGTCGCCCCGCTGCTCCGCCGCGCCACCGTGCGCGCCGCCTGATCCCTACCGTCCATGGAGGACACCGCCATGAGTAACCTGCCCGACCTCGACGACGGACCGGTCGTCATGGAGAACGAGGCCCGCGAGCGCACCGAGTACGGCGTCCGCTGGACACTGGAACAGGGCGGCGTGAAATACGTACGCGACGGCTCCCGTGCCGGGGCCGAGTCGTGGCTGAACGACCCGCCCATCGGCGCCCTGCAGGGCGAGCTGGTACACCGCACCATCACGACCTCCCCATGGGAGCCGATCCAGCCGCCCCGATCGCCGGTGATGTCCGAGGACGAAGTGGCTGCGGCGATGGACCGCTACTACGGAGTCCCGGTTGCCCACATCGGCGAGGACGGTGACGCTGTGGCTCTCGGTGGGCCGACCCGCCGGGTGCTGGCGGCGGTGCACTGTCTCGGCCGCGTCGCCTTGAGTGACCCGGTCATGGCCGCCACGGTGAACCTGATGTGGGCGTGGTTCGAGCGCGTCGCCGATGACGGCCTGGATATCCAGTGGCTGATGCACCCCTGTGAGGCGTCAGATGAAGGCGCGATGGAGGTGACCGTCGTGCGTGAACTGATGGAGTACACGCCCGGGAAGCGGCCATGCGCGGGGATGTGCAAGGACGGTTTCGCGTTGCCAGGACAGGACTGGTGCATGCCCTGCTCTCCTCTCAAGAGCGCATCGTGAAGGCCCGGAAGAAGTACGAGGTGGCTGTGACCGTGTTTGTCGAGGCGCACGGTGTCGACCGGACCGACGCGCAGCACGGCGCCGAGATCGCCGTCCGGCATGCCCTGCGCACCGTTGAGGTTGAGCCCGGTGTGCTGGAGACCCCGCACCGCAACGGCGACACCTACCGGGTGCGGGTGCACGGGGTCATGGACACCACCCTGGCCGGGGCCAATGGATACCTGGCCATCAGGCCGTCGAACCGCGCCTACCGGGAGGGATCGTGAAGTACCTGCTGCTGACAGGAACCGTGCTGTTCGCCGCGGGAACGGTGGCCGTCTCCATGAGGGGCGTGCTGATCATCCTTGCTGGTGGCCAGGACGGCCCGCATCTGCGCCGCGCGTTCCTCTGCATCCTCACCGCTCTCGTCCTGCTGACCGTTGCGGTTGGCCTTGGTGTGTGGAGCGATTCGTTTCCGCCATTCCTCAGCGAGAAGGGAGCCGTGTCGTGACTGAGCCGATCATCAAGCTGCCGCTGCCGTTGCCGCTGCGGCAGCGCATCGCCCGCGCCCTGCTGGACTGCTCGCACGACGGCGGGCACGGCGACGACGTGATGGTGAGCCTCAACGCGGCCGCCGACGCCGTGCTGACCGTGGTGCAACCGCAGATCGACCAGCTCCGCGAGAACAACGCCATCCGCCAAGGCGCGCTGAACGGTGTCCTCGGAAGAGCGGGTTCGGCCGACTACCTCGAAGCGATCGAGATCGTGGCGGACATCAAGCTGGAGCGCGATCGACTGGCGTCCCGGCTCGCCGCGGCCCGCACCGCTCTGGAGGGCTACCGGCAGGCCGACGCCGTGCGGCACGAGGTTCGCATGCACGGCTTCTGCCCGGGCGGTGGCATGCACGCGAAGTGCACGACGTGCGGTGAGCACCGGTGCGTGCCGCAGCAGGAGGCAGAGGACTGGCGGGACCAGCACGAGGCGGACACCCTCCGCCCGCTCCGCGCGGTGGCCGAAGAAGACGACAGCGCACCGGCCACGACTCCTCGTGTGTGGCCTGTCGGGTCGCCTGCGCCGGATGAGTCCGTCGCGATGGTCATGGCGGAGAACGACGTCACCTTCAAGCGCACGCCGTGGGGCCGGTGGCGTGCGCTGCCTCCCGAGGGCAACGACCGGGACTACCCGTGGTCGGAGATCAACGGGCTCATGGTTGTGACCGAGGTGCTGTCGTGAAGGCCATCGACTGGTCCGCCGTGCGCGCCGCCACCCCGGCGAGCGTCACCTGCAACCACTGCGGCCGCCCGGACATCGTCGTGAACAAGACGACCGGGTTGCGCGCACCGCACCGGGTCGAGCGGAAGACCCGGCCGGGCCAGAGGTCGCCGTGGTGCGACGGCGGCGACCGGCTTCACACCAGCACCCCCGCGGACAAGGAGCCCACCGATGATGCCTGAGCCCGCCCAGGAGGCTCCTGCCAGGCTCGCTCGCGAACGGCAGGACCTAGCCCACCTCGCACGTCGCGTCGTCCACGAGGCGGCCATGGCGCTCACGCCACACACACCGGGCGAGGACCACACCGAACCGGCTTCGCGGGTCGCAGCGTGCGCGGTCCTACGCGTTCTGGTTGCCGACACGTGCTCGCGGATGACGCCCCAGAAACGCGCCTACCTGGACGCGCTGATTGAGCAGATCAACCGCGACGCCCCGCAGACCGCCGGAAACGAAGGGAGCGCCGACCGATGAGCGAGACCAAGACCGCATCCCAGCGCGGAAGCTCGAACCGTCGTAAGGGCCACGACGCCGAACGCGCCGTCTGCCGGTGGCTGCGCGACAACGGCTTCCCCGGCGCCGAACGCTCCGTACGCTCCGGGTTCACCGCCCACGACCGCACCGTAGCCGACGCCGGCGACATCACCGGCGTGCCAGGCCTCGTGTTCCAGGTGAAGGACGTGGCCCGCTCCGACATCCCGGCGTGGATGGTCGAGACCGAGCAGCAGCGCCAGGCCGCCGGGGCGGATCACGGGTTGCTGGTGCAGCGTCGCCGCGGCACGGCGGACGTCGGGAAGTGGTGGGTGCACGTCACCGGCCGTACGTTCGCGGTGCTGCTGGCGGGCAAGGCGGCCCCGGAGTTCGACTGCGTGGCGCGGGTGACACTCGCCGAGCTGGTGCCGCTGCTGCGTCGCGCCGGCTACGGCATCGCCGTGGAGGTGGCGTGATGCCGCAGCGAATCCAGCGCCGCCGGACGAAGGGCTGGCGGATGCCCGAGGGGGCGGTGTACGTCGGCCGCCCCTCTCGGTGGGGCAACCCGTACGTCGCAGGCGCGGTCGTCAGCCGCCGCAGCTTCGGCGTCCTGGTGCAGACGACCGTCGCCAACGTGAAGATGGCGACCGCCTACTTCGAGCGGTGGGTCAACGGCGACCGACATGTTCCGCTCTCCGGCTGGAACGAGCACCGGCGACCGTTGAGCATCGAGGAGATCCGCGCCGAACTCGGCGGTAAGGACCTCGTCTGCTGGTGCCCCATCGGGCAGGCCTGCCACGCCGACGTGCTGCTGCGCATCGCGAACCCGGAGGTGGCGTGATGGGCAACGAAGTCCTGTTCGACGGCTTCTCCCGCGCGGGCACGCACATCGGCCGCGTCGAAGACGAGTACCGGGTCACGGAGCGACGGGCGGCGGTGAGGGCCCTGGCAGGCAACCACGCCCGTGACGCCAAGGATCTCGCCGAGCTCCTCGACATGCTCGACCTGCGCGCGGAGGAGGGGAAACGGGATGCCTGACATCGGCACCTTCGCTGGGATCGCGGTCGCGCTGCTGATTGCGCACAACTTCGCGGATCACTGGGTGCAGAACAGCCACCAGGCCAACACCAAGGGCCACCGCGACAGGGCAGGCAGGATCGCGTGCGCGAAGCACGTCGCCTCGTACACCGCAGTCACATCGGGCCGCCGTGCTCGCCCTGTGGCTGGCGTTCGACCTCGACATCACCTGGTGGGGCTTCGCCGCTGGCCAGCTGGTGTCCGCGGTCACGCACTACTGGGCGGACCGCCGGTACACCCTCGCCTGGCTGACGGCACGGCTGGGCAAGGCGGAGTTCTACGCGCTCGGTGCACCGCGGGTCGGCCGGGACGACAACCCGTCCCTGGGGACCGGGGCGTACGCGCTGGACCAGTCCTGGCACTGGGCGTGGCTCGGCGTCGCCGCCGTGCTCACCACCGTCCTGTAGCTCGCTCGGCCCGGTGAGAGGATGCGCGACGTGACAACGAAGTGGACACTGCTCGACGCCTTGCCCGCCGAGCTCGACGAGACGCAGGCCGTGGTCTATCGCGAGACCGGGCAGGACGGGGTGCCGCAACTCGGCGGCCGGCACCTGGTGTTCCCGGATGGGCAGGTGTGGCAGCAGCGCGGGGACGGGCGGTACCAGTGCAGCATCATGGTGGTCGAGGACCTGGTGCCACCATGGTGGGAGCGCGTCGAGGCGTAGCTGGTAGGCGGCAGAGTGGTGGCGTCGCCCCTATCGACAAGGAGAAGAAGTGTCCAACGAGTCAGCAGCACCGGTTCTCAAAACGCCTGCCGAGTGGGCGCAGGAAAAGGGCATCTTGATCTTGTCGCCCGATGGGTGGCGTACGGATGGCAAGTCGTTCGATGAGCCGATCACCGAGAAGGAGTTCCGGCGCCGAAAAGGGCAGTCGACGATCGAGCGGTAGCAGGGCACCCACGGCAGGTGGAACAGCAGAGCGGCCCCGGACCGATGTGGTCCGGGGCCGCTGTCGTCTGCGGGTCAGACGGCGTGCAGTCGTCGTCCGGGCGTGAGCAGCGGGTTGTCGGCGTCGCCGTCTTCGAAGCCGGCCAGGTCCGCGATGTCGTGATCGCTGAGGCCCTTGGAGCGCATCGTCTGCCCGATGGCGGCGATCAGCTGCGGGTGTTCCGGGGCGAGTAGATCGCTGCCGGGTTCGTTGGTCTTCCAGCCGCGGGCGTTGAGCGCCTTGTAGAACGCCGCATGCTCGGCGGTGCTCATCATGCCCAGGTCGAGTGCTTTGCGGGCCAGTGCTTGCATCGACACACCCCACACCTGCTTGAGATCTTTTAACCGGCCGAGCGTGGCAGGTCTGAGGTCGGGGCGGATGACGTGGCTGGGCATGAGGAACTCGGAGGCGAACTCGTCGGCTTCGCGTTCCTGGTCCTCGGTGGCGATGCCGTTGTGCAGGACGAGGTGGCCGAGCTCGTGGGCGAGGCTGAACCGCTTGCGGCACGTCGGGGCGGCGCTGTTGAGCAGCAGTACCGGGTGGTCGTAGACCCACTGGCACATGCCGTCGATGCGGCCGGTGGAGAAGTCCTCTTCCAGCACGATGCAGCCGGCGGCCTCCAGCCAGCGCACCAGGTTGCGGACGGGCCCGATCGGCATCCGCCACTGCGCGCGCACCATCAACGCCGCCTCGGCCGGGCTGGTGTCGATGGGGTCGAAGGTGGGCACCGTGGTTTCCGAGCGCAGCGACACCTCCTCGAACAGGGCGGACATGTGCAGGCGGTACTTGTTGAGCCGCGCCTCGAGGAGACGCCACAGGGAGGCCTTGGCGGTGCGCTGGCGGCGCATGTGCGCGTCGACGGCGAGCGCGCCGCGGACGGTGTGGTCGCGGGTCAGGAACCGCGGGGTGACGCCGAGGGCGTGCGCGAGGCGCTTGATGGTCTCGTCGTCAGGGGTGCGCTGCCCGGTCTCGTAGCGGGACAAGCTGGCCTGGGTGAGGCCGACCTCCACGCGCAGGTCTTCTTGCGTCATGCCGCGTGCACGACGCAACGTCTCGAGGACCTGCCCGAAGTCGTTCACGACGTTTCCTCGGTGCGGGTGCGGTCGATCTCCGAGGACAGGTTGATCTGCGGCAGCGACGGGTCGATCGGGCTGGTGGTGATGACGGTGGCGCCACTGGCCTGGGCGGTGTCGACGACCACGGCCCAGATCGGCGGCCCGTCCAGGCTCTCGCGCAGGGAGATGACCGTGGCGCCCATGAGACGTTCCTCGGCTTCCCAGCGGTAACCGAATCCCAGGCACACCTCTTCCAGGCCGGGGAGCTGGTTGCTCTGACCCCAGAACGACATGGCGCTCTTGGTCGGGTAGGAGGAGATGCGGTCACCGGCGCTGTGGCGCTTGATGCGCGCCCGGAAGCGGTCGCCGACCAGCAGTTCGCGGGTGGCGTGCTTCTCGATCAAGGTGACGTCGGTGATGCCGTCGACCTCGCGGCGCAGGTTCGCCCAGATGCGGTCGTGGATCCAGTTGGCGAGACCACGTTCGGAGTGGTCGGCCACCCATCCGGGGCGGGTCTCTCGGTACGCGGCGAGTTCCTTACGGGCGTCGCGGGTGGCGGCGACGAGCGCGATGACGACCTTGTCGCCGAGGTCCCGGATCACATCGTCCGGATGAGGCGCGGAAAACATACCAGAAAATATACCACCCATGATCCAGAGTCGCAGTGCGGCCCACCAGCGCGAAACACAACCGTGACAACCCCGGGAACTCAGACGATCTCCGCGTTCTCGCGGGCGTCGAGGTCGTACGGGTGCACCCACGCCATACCCTCCCGCTCCACCCACCAGTAGTAGGCCGGCCCGTTGAGATCCGGCCACACCTCCAGATCCGGGTCGATCGCGGCGATCCGGTCCAGGCGGGCCCGGTCGGTACCCCACGACACAGCCACACCACCACGGGCGCGGTCGCGGACGACATACATCAGGCCTCCCAGGGCGGGTGGGTGTGCAGGCGGACCGCATCGTAGGCACACGCCGGCCGGGCTCGGCTGCCCGCAGAGGTGCGGCTGAACGCAGACGGCCCCCGAACCGGGCTGGGTTCGGGGGCCGTGTTGGTGATCGAGCTACGCGTGGGCGCGCACCACGCGGGGCAGGCCCTGGTCAGCAAGGGGGCGGGAGGCCGGCGGCCCCCCGGAGGGGCTGCCGGCCGGTCAGGCGGGGAAGTGGTCGTCCTCGATGCAGAGGAGGTGCTTGGCCTCGCCGCCGATGGTGACCGCCGCGGCGTGGTCGTCCGCGGTGAGGACCTTGCGGTTGGCGCTGGCGACCAGGTGGATGGTCTCGGCCTTGGCCAGGTCGAGCAGGGCGGCGGTGATCTCGGCGTCGGTGGCGGGGACGAGGGGGCGGATCTTGGCGAGGCGGACCCAGTCCTGCTCGTCGTTGGTGAGGTCGAGGTAGGCGGCGGTGATGGCGTCGGCGATGGCGTTCATGGTGTCTCCCTGGTGCTGGCGTCCCTTGCTGGTGTACGTACACCGTAGCATGAGGTGTACGTACACCACAACCCCCCGGGTGGACATGGTGTACGTACACCGTTTAGCCTGGGAACATGCCCAACAAGCCCGCCACCCAGCACCGCAGCGTCCGCGTCCCCGACGACCGCTGGACCACCGCCAAGACAAACACCGAAGCCCTCAACACCGACCGCGCCACCTGGATCAACGACGCCCTCGCCTGGCTCAACCGAGAACCCGGCGCCAAGCAACCCAAGCGGCCCTCGCAGGGCTGAGTGGCACGCATCCCAGAACGACAGCAGCCCCCGAGCACCACGGCTCGGGGGCTGCTGCACGTCTCACACCTACTGCACGCGGTGCTCGCGCAGGTAGCCGCGGGTCACGATGAGCACCTGGGTGCGGGCGATGGTCATGAGCTGAGGTCTCCTTCAGGCGGGTGAGTCAGTGGAAGTAGGCGTCGGCGGCGCACCAGGTGCCGGTCCTCAGGTCGATGACGACCATGCGGGGCCGATCGTCAGGGAACTCGGTGGGCTGGTCCAGGACGTTGGCGAGGTCGGCCGCGTAGCCCCAGGGCGTGCCGAAGATATAGCGGTTGTCGGCCTTGTCCAGTGCCCCGTTGGGCAGGACGTAAGTGATGGCGTGGGTGATCGGGCCGTGGTCGTGGTCGAGCTCGCAGTCGCAGCCGAGGTTGGCGCTGAAGCAGAACCGCTCCGCGTAGTCGGAGGCGCCGTACATGACCTGCGTTGCGGCCTTGGCGGTGATCACTGGCCCACCTCCGTGTACGGCGACACCCACTGCCCGGTGGCGGGGTCGAGGTCCCAGCCGTCGAGCTCGGCGCAGCCATCACAGATCGGGGCGTTGTAGCTGGCGCCGCCGATGTTGCGCAGCCAGCCGCGGCGGATGAGCTGGCCGCAGAACGCGACGAGCCCGTTGATCTGGCCGGCCTCAAACGCGGCGAGGGCTTGGTCGCTGGCGTCGGGGATGTGCATGGTTTTCGATCGTCCGAACATGGTGTCTCCTCGGTGGGTTGCGGGGGTCTCACCTCACCTCTCACCTCACCTCGGCGCACACGTCTCTACCTGCACACATGCGGGTGTGCGGGTGGTGAGGTGAGAGGTGAGGTGAGGAGCTAGGCGGCGGTGTAGAGGCGCTGTCCGTCTGGGCCGTCGGCGCGCACGATTCGGCCGTTGCGGGCGAGCGCCGAGAGGGCGTTGTCGAGCGACGACTCGGACGTCTCGTAGCCGGAGGCCAGGAGCACGGCGAGGATCGACGCGCGGTTGAACGCGACCGGTTCGCCGCCGAGGTGGCCGTTCGGGGCGTCCTCGACGCGGCCGGCCAGGAGGTCGACGATGAACTCCCGCATCTTGGGGCGTGCGGGCGTGTCGTTGACGACATGCAGCTGCGGCGCGGTCGGCGCGATCTCGGCTGGCGGCCCCTCGACTTCGAGCAGTCCGGCGCGGCGCAGTGCGGCGTCGAGCTCGTCGTCGGCCGACGGTGCGGCCGCGACTGCTGCAGCACCCGTGCTGGTTGACGGTGCGATGGTCGTGCGTCCTTGCAGGTAGAGCTGGTAGTCGAGGGTCATGCGCTGCGGGCGGTTGGCCTCGTACCACGGGGTCGGGGCGGCCCAGCGGCCTTCGGGCAGGCGCTGGGCGAGCTCGGCGCGGGCGAGGGCGACCTCGGACATGCGGGGCCCGTCGTGCAGGACGGCGAGCCGGGAGTCCTCCTCCTGGATGTAGCGGCCCTTGCCGCGGATGGTCGGGAAGTCGCCGCGCACGTAGAACTCGCCGGGGTTGAACAGGTCCGGGAGGCCGGCGCTGCCCTTGCCGAACGCGCGGGAGCGTTCGTCGCCGTCCTGGGAGCGCAGGATGACGATGTAGTTCATGTTGGCCTTGATGGACGCGGCGTGGTCGCCGAACATCGCGTTGTCCCACTCCTGGGCCATCAGGATGATGAAGATGCCCGCTGACCTGGCCAAACGCATGATGTAGGCGAGCAGGTCGGAGGCGACCCACTCGCGGCCGTCGAAGGTGACACGGGTGTCGCGGCGGGCGAGGAACGCCGGGGCTTCCTCGATCCACACGAACCAGGGCAGCAGGTTCTGCCGGTCGTTGTGCGGCAGGGACTGGCGCCACCGCACCTCGTTCATGATCTCGGTGAGCAGCATGAGGCAGTCGCTCATGCCGACGAACGCCTCGACCGGCATCGGGAGGGTGGTGCCGAGCAGCGGGTCGAGGAGCTGGCCGACCCAGTCGTAGACCTTCTCGACGCCGATGACGGTCTTGCGTCCGGGCAGGCGCATCACCTCGGCAGCGAAGGCCGCGGAGAACGCGGTCTTGCCGCAGCCGGTGTTGCCGATGATCGCGCCATGGCCGAGCGGGTTAACGGTGATGGGCTCGCCGTGGACCTGGGGGCCGATGTCGATGCGGGAGCCGTGCGGCAACGGCTCGTTGACCAGCGTGTACGGGTGAACGAGGGCCAGGACGTCCTGGGTGGTGACGGTGACCCGGACACGGCCGGCACCGCGAGTGGGGTCGATCTGCACCCACGAGGTGTCCATGACGACGTCGTAGGCGTCCTCGACGGCGCGGGCGATGGCGTCCTCGTCACCGGGCTGCACCGCCTCGACCTTCGCGATCTGCACGGGCTTGACCTGGGGCAACGCGGTCATCTCAGCGTGCGCCCGCCGGGCGGCCTCCTGCTGCAGCAGCGCGGTCGCGGCGTTCGAGGCGGCCTGTGGGGTCATCGTCCGCACGACGAACGAGGCACCGAACTGCATCGGCTGCACCTCCTTGACCTCGTGGAACGGCCGGCCCGCGGCAGCGAGGATGAGCTCGAACTCGCGGGCGCCGTCGCGGTGCTGCACGGGCTGGTCGCCGGTGGCGGGGAGCACTTCGGGGATGTAGACCTCCAGCTCAGCCGGTGCGCGTTTCACCGGTACGGGGGCCGGGGTGAACGTGGTGAGGCGCCGGTCCCAGATGACCGCGCTCAGCCACACCAGCACGGTGAGGCCGCCCAGCCGGTAGATGTGCGCCTTCCACGCGCCGGGGTCGGCGAGCACCCACAGCACCCAGCCGCAGTAGGTGGCTGCGGCGGCGGTGGCGGCGAGCCACATGGCCCGCCGCGCACCGGTCTCCATCTGCGAGAACGCCTCGCCGCGGGTGAACTCGCCGTGGGCGAGCCACGAGCTGACGGCCAGGGTGAGGAGTATGCCGAGCAGGGTCCAGCCGGTGGATGCGTCGATGAGGTGCAGCACGGTCGCGGCCACTGCTGCACCGAGCATGCCCGCGATCGTGAAGAACGACTTCGCCTGCACGGCGTGCTCCTTTCCGCAGGTCGTCGAGGTGAGGTGAGAGGTGAGGTGAGAGGTGAGAGGTGAGACGGTGGTGAGGCCGGTCAGCTGGCCTTGGCGGCGGCGTTGTTGGCCATGCCGTCGAGGCGTGCGGCCCAGGCGAGCCGGGCTCGGGCGTCTTCCTCGCAGCGGGCGGCTTCGGCGCGCAGGTCCGCGGCGGCCTTGTGGTTGGCGGCGCCGGGCAGGGCGGCGAAGTTCTCGGCCTCGTGGCGCAGCCGCTTGGCGTCCTCTTCCTTCATCGCGCTGTCGTTGCGGGCCTGGGTGGCGGCCTCCTGGCAGGAGGAGGCGTAGCTGGCCGGCGTGGAGTTGTCGATCATCTGGACGTAGGTGTCGGCGGCCGTGCTGCTGGAGCTGGTCGTGGTGGCGCTCATCGTTCCTCCGTGCTTGGTGTTTGTGCTGGTAACGCGGTGTTCCTCACGGTGAGGCGGGGGTGAGGGCCGGTGCTCGTCCCGTTCCACGCGAGGCGTGGGAGCCGGGCGCGGTCGTTCCGGCTCGGGGGCCGGCGCGGGCGGCGGGACCTCCTCGTCGGGTTCCTCGGTGGGCCACTGCGGCTCGATCGAGGTCTTCACCGGTGGGGGCGGTTCGGTGCTGCGGGCGTCCGGGTCCTGGGTGGGCCAGGACGGGCCGGTGCCGGGCTTGGTGAGGTCGCGGGTGCCACGCACCCTGGTGGTGCAGCCGTCGCGGTTGCCGACCACGGTGCCGTCGGCGAGGACGTCGCCCACGAGTTCGGCGCCGGAGGCGAGGAAGCGGGCGAAGCGACCGACACTGCGGCGAGCCGTGTCGACTGCGCCGCCCGCCGAGCCGGGTCGCCGCCCGCTGGCGCCGAGGTGGGCGTGACTCGTCGTGGTGCGACCCCGCCCGGCATGGCTGCCGCCCGCCCGGCTGGACAGGCCGCCTGCCGCCCGCCTACCGCCCGAACCGGGCCGCCCGCCCGGTCGCCCGGTGGTGCCGCCCGTCGCCCGCAACCCGGCCGCCCGGTCGCCCGGCACGGTGCCCGCGGCGGCTGCCCGGCGTCGCCCGCCCGGTGTCATCCGGGCGATGGCCGCCCGCGCCCGCTGCCGGGCCGCGGACCGCCCGCCCGTCGTGCTCGGGCGGGCGCCCGGTCGTCGCCCGCGGGTGCCGCCTGCCCACGACGGCAACGCCGCCCGAAGCCGCCCGCCCAGCCCGCGCGGGCGAGCGCCGAGCGTGCCGCCCGAGCGTGACCCGGTTGCCCCGCCGCCCGACAGCGGGCGGCGGGCGACCGCCCGCCCGACAGCCCGCCCGAACCCGGACCGGGCGATCCGCCCGCTGCCCGCCCGGCGCACCGCGCCCGCGATCCGCCCGGCACCGGGCAGACGGCGAAGACCTGCCCGCGCCCGGCCCGACCGGCGCAGCACGACAGCACCGGTGACGCCTGCGGCGGTGAGGCTGCTGGCGATCCACCACAGGGTCGGGGAGCCGACGAGCACGAGGACCAGCACGGCGCCGGCGGCGAGCGGGAGGCCGAGGATCAGCAGGGCGCGACGCGGGTCGATGCCCTCGTGCAAGAACTGCGGCGGCTGCGGCTTGATGGCCTTGGCCTGCGGTTTCACCTTCGTCTCACCACTGGTCTCACCTCCGGCCTCACCTGGTGAGACCGGGCGTGAGGGACGCGGTGCCGGGGTCGACTGCGGGATGGGTCGAGGTGGGCTCGGCGGCTTGGACCCTTCGGGTGGCCAGGTCATCCGACAGCCACCTCCTCGTTCGTGCTGACGGTGTGCAGTTCCGGGCGGGCAGCCTTCTCGCGCAGGCGGGCGGCCCGGCCCTGCCCGACGCCGAGGTGCTTACGCATCCACGACTCGGTGGGCAGCTCGCCCGTCTGCGGGTGGCGGGCGGCACGCACTCGGGCGATCAGCTCGTCGTCGCCCGGGCCGTCGCCCGCGGGCGGCTTGGGCTGTCGCCTGGGCGGGCGGGTGGTAGCCGGGCGGGCGGCTGCCCGGGCGACGCCCGGCCGCGTCACCTGGGCAGCTCGGGCGGCGGGCGCGGGCGACGTGGTGGGTGCCGCCTCGGTCACGGTGTCGGGGGTGGGGGTCGTGACCGAGGCGGCGGTGTCCCGCCCGACTGAGGGGTCAGGCCGGACGGGAAGTTCAGCGGGCGCGGGCGACGTGTCGGGCAGCGGCTGGGCGGCGGGCGCGACGGTGCGGGCGGCCCGCCCGATCGACACCAACGCGAAACCACTGATGAGCATCAGGCCGTCGACGACGAGCGGCCCGACTGCGGAGCCGAGGGGCCCGTATCCCCACGCCCGAAGGACGGCGTAGATGTGGCCGTAGGAGATGACGCCGGAGCCGCCGGCGACGGCGATGAGGCCGGAGACGCGGACGAGGCGCCAACCCCAGCCGTCGGGCCAGGCGATGCGGGACAGGACCTCGACGGAGACCATGAGCGCCAGCGGCCAAACGACGGCGCCGACCTGGGAGGCGATCGAGGGGGCCCAGGTTTCGGGGGTGCCGGGCTGGTCGGCGGGCAGCCAGGCGGCCTGGAGGTTGCCGCCGACCGAGACCAGCGAGCCGAGTAGGAACCCGGTGAGGGCCCAGGCACGGCCTGAGGTGCGGGTCTTGCCGGGGGTGGCGGCGGTGTTCACGGTCGGGGTCTCCTTGGTCGGTACGGCGTTCAGAGTTCGAAGCGGACGAGCGGCGCGACGTCGGTGCCGGTGAGGTGGTGTTCGGTGCGCAGGGCGTCGGCGAGGAAGGTCACGGCCAGCCAGTGGCGGCGCAGCGTGCTGTTGGCCCAGTCGGCGGCCTTGGCGAGGGTGGTGCCCGAGGCGGGCAGGTTGGTGCGGATGAGGGCGGCGTCGGCGTGGTGGTCCGGGTGGGTCTCGACCTCGCCGCGGACTTCGGGCAGGGGCCGGCCGGTGGTGGCGGTGGTGTGGATTGCGATGGCCTCAAGCCCGGTGAGCAGGTACAGCACGGTGCTGTAGGCGTTGGGGCGGGTGGTGAGCTGGGTGCGGCCGGTGACCTGCCATTCGCCGCGCGGGTCGAGGGTGTAGTCGAGGTGGACGTGGTGGACGCCGATGCCGAGCAGGACCGCGGCCACGGCGTGGCCGGCCTCGCGGATCGACACCGTCTCCCACGTGGGGGCGAGTTCGGTGATCCGGTCGGGCGGTGGTGCTGACATCGGCGGGTCCTTATCTCGGGTGCAGTGGTGGTGATCTGGGGGTCAGTTGACGCAGTCGCAGCAGCCGGACGAGATGGACCCGCCGCACTTCCTGCAGTACTTCGGCTTCATGGCATGGCTCCTAGATGTGGTGGTTGTGGTGGTCGTCTCGACCACCGTGCTGGGGTCAGCTGCTCCGCGCGTGATCGGCGTGGGCGCCGTACTTCTTTGCCCAGTTGCGGGCGTCGTCGCCGAGGTCGCCGAGGCGGTCGGCGAGACGGTTCATGTACTGCTCGCCTTCACGGGCGACGGCGCGGACAGCGGACTCGGGTGACGTCTCGGTCATGACGGGTTCCTTCCTGCGCGGGTGCGGTGGTGGTCTGCGGGTCAGATCGCGTCGCCGTCGACGCCGGTCTTGCCAACCGGGACGGGGTCGAGCTGCAGCAGCCGGTCGTCCTGCGGGGTGTTGCAGGTGGCCCCGGTGACCGGGTGCCAGCCGAACCAGCAGTCGCGCTCCAGCTCGATGAGCAGGTCGACGATGTGCTGCTCGGCCAGCTGCGTGGACTTCACGAGCTCGGCGACCGCGGGGCGGCGATACACGCCGGCCTGGTCGAAGTACGTGCCGAGCAGGAGCAGCAGCGACTTGTGCTGCCAAGGCAGATCGGCGTACCGGACGGCGCAGCCCCAGGAGCGGCGGTCGGCGACCAGCGTGACCGCGACCTTCGGATCGAGGTTGAGCTCGGCGGCCCAGCCGGGCAGGTCGGTGATGCGCTGCGAGGTGCCCGTCCAGCCGGTGCCGACCAGCTCGGCGATCTCCATCGCCGCCTCGGCCTGCGACTGGGTCAGGTGCTCGTCGGGCAGCCACGACACTCGCCACCGCTCGGATCGGCCCTGGCCGGTGGTCCAGGCGATGTGCTTCGTGCCGTCGCTGGTGAAGCGCACGTGGGCGGTGAGGGTCATGCGGTCACCTGCGCGGAGTACAGGCGGGCGTCGTCGGCGCGGTGCAGCTCGTACAGGTCCGCGCCGGCGGTGAGAAGGGTGGCGAGGTGGCGGCCCTGGCTGAGCTGGACGGTGAACGACAGGTTGTCCCCGGCCTCGGTGTACTCGACCGCCAGGTAGGTGTGAAGGCCGGTGGTGGCGTTGAGCTCGCGGACCAGCACCACCGCGGCGTTGTCGCCGTTGGGGGTGAAGCCGATGTCGCCGAGGACGTGCTCGGCACGGCAGGTGCCGAGCTTGAGCAGGTGGCACGGCGTCGGGTCGGTGCTGCGCATACACCCGTCCAGGTGACGGAAGCTGTTGAAGGTGGCAGACTGGGACACGGTTCTCTCCTTGGTGGCGAGACATTGGCCCCGGTTCGGTGTTCGCAGCACCGCCGGGGCCGTTTCGCGTTCAGGCGGGGTTGGTGGCGGCCGGGTCGTTGGCCGGCAGCGCGCCGATGCTCCTGAGGTAGAACACCCGCGCGGACTCGGGGATCCGCCACTTCTGGCCGTCCTTGTAGGCCCCGGGGAACTGGCCGTTCTCGATGCGTCGACACACAGTGGCGTGGCTGAGTCCCAGCTGTTTCACCATGTCGGCGACGGTGTGAAAGGGCTCAGCGAGCCCGACAGTCTGCCCAGTCACTGAGCCCTCCTAGCTGTCCTGTGCGGAACGCGATCACCATGCAAAGTGTGAAGCGGATGGTTGTCAGCTTAAGGCTTAGACGCTTAAGGTTGCAACCCTCAAGCTCAACACGCAAAAAGGCGGCCCCCAGCCGAAGCTGAGGGCCGCCTGAAGAGGGCAGGTGACGTCAGTGGATCTGTTGCGAGTACCGCAGCACGTAGAGGTGCCCGCCCTTCACCAGCACCGATGCTTCAACCGCACGCTGCTCGTCGGAGAAGACCGTCCGGAACTGCTGCAGGATGGACGTGGAGCTGGGGAGCTGCAGGATCTCAAGCTCCTCTGTCGTGGGAGACCTGGTCGAGACCTCGTCGGTGAGCGAGCGCTGCGGAAAGCCGAGACCGGAGAGCACTGCGGGCGCACCGCCACGGATCTTGCGCGCGGCGGCAAGCGGAGTATCACGCGCAAGGTCGGCCGGGTAGTACGAGTTCGACAGCTCGACCGGCGTGCCATCGTGCAGCAGCAGCCGCTGCCGGAGCACCACACTGCTGCCCTCAGGGACTTGAAGCGCACGGGCGATCTGGACTGGCGCGGCGACCTCAGCGACCTGGAGAAGGTCGTACGAGTACTGCCGCGGCGAGGGCTCGAAGTAGTTCGCGACGTCCACCACGAAGGGTTGTCCTGGGCGCACGAAGACGCCCTGCCCCTTCTTGCCCACCAGGAACCCCTCGTCCTTGAGGATTTTCAAGGCGGCCTGGATCGTGGTCCCGGCGACCGCGAACTGGACCGACAACTCGCTGTTGTTGGGCAGGCGCACTCCCGGGGCCAGATCCCCGTTCATGATCTGCGTGCGGATCTCAGCCGCGATCGCGTCTTGGCGCTGCCGCTCGTTAGGCCTGGTGGCCACGGTGGTCCCCCGATCGTGACGCGGTCATGCCGTGAGCTCGAATCGCAGTCGCCAGTCTGCGGCTGCCTCGGCGGTCCAGGGGTATGGAGTGCCCCTAGCACGTGGGTTCAGGTTGAGCGTCGAGATGCTGATCCACTCGGCTGTCATCGCAGGTCACCGCCCACTTTCGCATCTCTAGTTGCTTACGACTTTATCGCTCAAACCAGTAAGGCTCGTTGTGAAGGCTATGCAACGCATGAGAGATGTGCAAAGAGTGGGGAGGGGTCCACGCCGTGAGCCACAAGCCAGATCACTCCCCCCGCGCCGACCAAGGCAGCTACACAGAACTCGCGCCCGAGTGGGCAGAGACGAGCTGGTTCCGCTTCCCGCGTGACTTCATCCGCGATCAGCGCCTGAGCTGGGAAGCTCGGGCCGTGGCCGCCTGGATGGCTAGCCACGACCCGAGCTTCCGCTTCGACGTGGCCTACGTCGTGAACGCGGGACCAGCTGGTCGGGACAAGGTCCGGCGGATCATGAACGAGCTGGAGACCGCCGGCTACCTCGTGCGCCGACGAACCCGCAACGGCGACGGCTCCTTCGGCCCCATCATCTACCGCCTGTACCCCGAGCCGCAGTCCACAATTCGCAGGTCAGACCCAGCGCCTGGAAAGCCGTCTGTGGCCAAGACGCGAAGTCGCAGGTCGGAACCAGCGCCTGATTTTCCGGCGCCGGTCCAGCCGTCGCCGGGTACTCAGGAGGGCTATAAGGAGACGGATCTTCAGGAGAAGAAGACTCCTCCTCCGCGCGAGGGCAGCAGCACGCTCGCCGACGAACTTGGCGCGTCCGAGGAGGAGATGAACCTCCTCGTGGAGAAGGTCCGCCGTGACCACCCGCACGTGAAGGTGCCGTCTGCGTGGCTGCGTCGCTGCCACGAGAACGGGGACCTGGGTGCGATGCTGGCCGAGGTCCGCGTGCCGCTCGCCGCGGTGCAGTCCTCGGTGCCAGTGCGCTGCGGGCAGTGCGACGCGAAGTACGACAGCGACCCGGTCACGGCTCGGGTGGTGTGGCTGGCTGATGGCACGTCGGTGCGGTGCCCGCGTTGCCACCCGCTGGAGCTGGCAGCGTCGTAAGTGTTCACCCAGGAACCGAAGGAGTCCGCGTGATGGTGGATGTGGAGACCTGCTTGTGACTGATGCCGTGCACGAGTGGCCGCTGGGAAAGCACCTGCGCAACGCGCGGGGCAAGGAGTCGGAGCGGTCAGTCGCCAGCCGGGTCGCGATCAGCCCAGAGGCGTACTGGCAACTGGAGAACGGCCGGCGCCGGGATGGGCGCCCGCTGAAGCGCCCCAGCCCGGAGGTCATCTCGAAGGTTGCCCGCGCGCTGGGCATCCCGGTCTCCGAAGCGCTGGGGATCGCTGGCTACAGGCCGGAGCAGTACATGCCGATGGAGCCGTTCGAGGAGGCACTGGTGCGGAAGATCCGCAGCCTCACGCCGGAGCAGCAACGTGCGATCGAGGTCCTGGTAGACGGCCTGAGGAGTTCGACCGACGAGAACAACGGATCGGACGCGTCCACTTCTGTGACCAATTCGAGTGACCCTGTGTAACACCGACCGGGGTGTGGTGCGACAGCCCGGTCATGCGTCTCGTTCCCGCCGCCATCTTGCTCGCTGCTCTGGCCACCGGCTGTGCCGGCAACACCCCGCCCGCGTCGTCACCGACTTCGGCTGCTCCGAGTCCGAGTGCCAGCCCGGCCCCGACGTCCACATCGACCGCGGCCCCGAGCCCCAGTCTGACGCCGCAGGGGTTCCTCCCGAAGAAGGTCGGCGAGCAGGGCGGCCTGAACTGCACCACGGGCATCGACTCGTGCGCGATCAGGTTCGTGGTGGACCGCATCGAGCTGAACCCGAAGTGCGGCCAGTACGGCACGCCCGCCGAGGCAGGTCGCAAGACGGTGGTGCTGTACGTGTCGATGGCCACGGGCGCGTTGAACGAGGACCAGAGCTTCTACGCCCCCATGATCTTCAACGCCTGGTCGATGAAGGGCATCAGCCCGGACGGCTTCGTGCACGACGCCAAGCCGGGCCTGTGCAAGGACCTCGACGGCGCGATCCCGAACACGATCCTGCCGAACGCGAAGTACTCGGGACACCTGGAGTTCACCGTGCCGGAGTCGGTGACCTCGGTCGCGTCAGCACCGGCGTCGCAGGGCACGAACCGCGGCTGGGTGTGGCCGATCGGCTGACGTTCTCCGGGCACGACGACAACGCCCCTCCCGCTGCTCGACCCAGCTGTTGCTGGGGAGCACGCGGGAGGGGCGTTGTCGTGCTGCAGCAAGGGTGCGCGGAATTCGACTCAGGCAGGTCTTCGTGTTTCTGGTCAGAAACAGGTCATGAGTCCTGCGGCGGTAACGCAGCGCGAGGGGTTCGGCGACAGTGCGGGTATGCGCTTCGCTGTTCCCCTCGCCGCCCTGCTGCTGCTGACCGCCGCGTGCTCGAGCGCGCCGTCCGTCCCCCCGCCGGCTGCCACGCCGCCAAGCTCACCACCGACGGCCTCGTCAGCGCCGATGAAGATCCACACGTGGGGCGAGACGGTGACCTCCAACGGCGTGCTCCTCAAGATCGACGCCCCGGTTCCCAGCACGAAGCCGGTGATCGCCGTCAACGGCAAACCGGACCCGGCACGGAAGTTCATCGTGCTCCCGATCACCGTCACCAACAACGCCTCCGGTCAGGCCACCGTTGCCGTCTGGGCCAGGATCGCCCAGCAGAAGGTCGACACCTACGAGGACGAGGGCGGGGCCAGCAAGTTCCTTCCGGGCGAGAGCGGCCAGATCCGCCGCCCACTGGAAGTCGCCTCGGATGCCACCGGAGACCTGACGCTTGAGGTGTACGCGAACATCGACCAGCAGCCCACGCAGTCGCGCATCGCGTTCAAGGGCCCGCTGCCCTGACCTGGAACGACAGAACGCCCCCGCACCCGGCCGTGTGGCCAGGGTGCGGGGGCGTTGTCCTGCCAGGCGGAAGTGCGGCAGGCGAGAGGGTCAGGCGGCGCGGCGAAGCGGACTGGCCGCGACCACCTTCGGGACGGGCGCGTCGACCTGCTGGCGGACGTAGAACGCCCCGAGCGCGGACACGACGGCGATGATGCCGGTCTCCAGGTTCACGGGCAGCGCGACACCGAGGCCGAGCACGAGCGCGAACGCGGCCTTGATGACACCGACCAGCGCGGGCAGCGCCCGCTCAGCGGAGACGAACGCGGCAGTGAGGAACCCGCCCACGGCGACGACGGCGGCGTTGGCGTAGCCGAGCACCGTCGGCTCGATCGGGAACGTGAGCAGGACGCCTAGGGCGACGGCGACGAGCATCTCGAAGAACACCGCGGGCTCGCGGCCGAAGATGGTGCGCATCGGTCAGACCTCCGATCCGGGCGAGCGCGCCGGCTGCCCCGGCAGGTTGTAGACGCGGCCGAACAGCTGCATCACCTCGCGCTCGAGGTCCTCGGCGGTCATGCCGCCGGTCGGTGCCGGGAGGTTCGCCGCGATGCTCTTGCCGAGGCGCTCGTAGTCGGTCGGCGCGCCCGCGTTCTGGCTGGCCTTGACGGCGGCGAGGAGTTCGGCCTGGCCGCTGTTGAGCTTGTCGCTCATCGCCGCGACCATCGCCTCGGTGCGCTGCGCGGACTGCATCGCCTCGTCGGCCTTCGCGTTGCTCATGATCACCCAGTCCTTGGCCGGCGCGGTGTAGCCGGTGTGGCTGGTGAGCGGGTCGTTCCATCCCATGTCGTCGTCCTCTCCGTTCATGAGCCCGAGGAAACGAGTCCACGGGAAGGTGTCGAGCGAGCCGACCTTGCCGGGGTCGGTGCGGTCGTTGGGCTGGACCTCGGTGTGGCCGATGAACCCGACCGGCTTCCACGGGCGGCCGGCGCGGTAGTTCGCGCGCTGCTCGTCGAGCTCGGCGCGGGTGGCCTTGCGGATGGGGATGTTGTTGGCGCGGGCGATCGCGCGGAGTCCGCCGTCGCCGTTCGGTCCGAGCGCGGCCATCCGCAGCGTCCGGGACACCCAGGTCTCGGACATGCTGCGCCAGTCGGTGTGCCGCTTGCTGATCTCGTGCCCGTGCGTGCAGCTGTTGTAGGAGGTGGCGTGCCAGGCGGTGTAGTTGCTGGGCAGCAGGTCAACCCAGGAGTCGGTGTCGCTGCCGGTGTGCCATGACACGTCCCGGTCGGTGGTGCCCGCGTAGCCGGCGACGTTCTCCGCGCTCAGGTCCGCGAGCGCGTCGAGGTCTTCGGCGCCGGCGGTGATGTGCACGACGATCGCGAGCAGCGGCTCGTTGCGGGACGGGTAGAAGTGGTTCCCGTAGCGGTTGGGGCGGTCGAGCAGGGTGAAGCCCATGTCTCACCTCACGCGGCAGTCAGGACCGCGTCCGCCCAGGTCTTGCCGGGCATGATGCAGTCGAGGTCGGTGGTGGCGGCCGGTGGTTTCGCGTACTGGTGCAGCACCGCGCGGCCGCCGAGGGTGTGCTGTGTCCGGCCGGCCCACTCGTCGGGCGGCAGGTTCCGGGTGGGCGTGGACCACTCGGTGGTGTGGCCGACCCAGCAGTCCACCCACGACGGCCAGTCGTTGACGCCGCCGAGCAGCGAGGTGAACCAGGAGCCGGAGGTGTAGACCCGCAACGGCACAGCGGTGAGCTCCCGCCAGGCGGCGAAGAACCCGCGGGTCCAGACCGGCCAGTCCACGCGGCTGTCGGCGATGACGTTGCCGGTGGTCTCGATGTCCACCGCGGGCCGTAGCCGGCCGGGCGACATCAGCCCGTACAGGTCCAGCAACCCCACCATCCGCCGCGCCTCGGTCGCGGGCGTCCACCTGGTGGGGTCGACACGGTGGTAGCCGCCGAGGACCCGGCCGTGCTGGGCGCCCAGCCGGACGTTGCGGTCGAGCTGGGAGTCGATGCCCCAGCCCACCGGACGCCACTCGAACAGGCGCAGCACGACGAACTCGACCGCGGCGCTCTCCCCGGCCCAGTCGTGCGGGCCCTGCCAGCTGGAGATGTCCCGGCCCTTCACCACATCCAGCGCTGCCACGGCGACCTCCTTGAGCTAGTGGGTGTTGTCCTGGCTCTGGGAGTGCTTGGACTGCGGCGGCTCCGACGGCAGCGGGTCCAGCTCGATGCCAGCCTCGGCTGCCTTGCGGATCTGCTTGACCGCCCAGGTCCACAGCACGGCGAGGTCGCGGCGCAGGGCGATGATGTCGGCCTGCTGGTCGTCGATGTAGACCCGCTGGTGTTCGTGTGCGGACAGACGGCCCTTGCGGCGGTCGTTGAAGATCGCGCCGGCCGCGGTGAGCGCGGACACGGCGGGTACCGCGATCGCGGCGATTTCCAGTGGCGTCATCGCTCACCCGCCTTGCGAGCTCTGCGGACGTCCCGCCACGGGCGGCCGATGCGCTGCCACCACGACCACACTGCGGCGATCGAGAACGCGAACAGGAACAGTGCGAACGCGGTCGCCCGGCCACCTGAAGTCGACACACCCATGATCCCGAAGCACGTCCACAACCCAGCCAAACCGAGGTGCCCGTGGGCTTCGAGCCGGTCCTGCCGACGGGCGATGGCGACCAGGACGATGGCACCGAAGACGGCGAGTAGCACCAGGAACGCGAACGCGATCGGGAACGGGAACTCCTTGAGCGACGGTGACCCCAGCCGGCCGTAGAACGGCAGCGCGATCGCGCTGTAGGCGACACACGCGAAGATGATCAGGATCTTGTAGGCGTCGCGGTGCGCCTCATGCTTCTCGTACAGCTCACCGTCGATGATCACGTTTGCTGGACCCCCGCGCTGAATGCGGCCACCAGGTGATGACCGATGAACTAGCTCTGGCTGGGCGGTGCGCCGGCCAGGGCGTTGAACATCGAGTTCACGGTGAACTCGATGTCGCTGTCCGGGGAGTCGAAGTTCACCGCGGCGTTCGTGGCCACGGCCCACGCGTACCGCTCCGCCCAGGACTGCTGGTCCTGCAGCACGTTCGCCGAATGCGCCCTGCGCAACCTGCTGGTGTCCGAGGCGTCTCCCGCCTCCGCGCCCACCGCGACCGCGGTTTTCACCATCGCGACCCGCACTCGGTCCCGGAAACCGGGGTGCTGTGCCAGGTACGCCTGGTCAGCGAACGTCATCAGTCCTCCTCGTCACGGTGCCGGGCGGCCGAGCACGATGTACGGTTCAGGGCCCTGCACGATCACCACGTGGCCGTTGACCGGGGTGTAGCTCTCCAGACGGGGCAGCAGCAGCAGCGAGCCCTGCACCCGCACGAACACCTTGTTGCCGGACGTGCCTTCGACCGTGCCGACCCGGCGCAGCGATGCCACCAGCCGCATGAACCGGTCGTTGAGCGCGTCTTCGGGGCGACCCATGCGCCACCTCCTACGACTCGGCGGGCAGGTCCAGTGACCGGGTCTCCAAGGGCTGCGCCTCGGTCGGCGACAGCGGCACCGCCACCCGGTCGAGGATGTGCAGCTGCGTGGAGCCGTCGACTCGATCCCGCAGCAGGACCACGTCCCCGGCTTCCAGCGCGGGGTTCACCAGCGTGGTGAGGGTGATCTGCGCGTTCGCGCCCTTCACCCGCGCCAGCAGCGCGGTCGCTGCCGCCGTGCACTGCGGCACGGTCGTGAGCTGCGACGACGTGTAGAAACGCGGCCGGCGACCGAACGGGCCCAGGTAGTAGGTCGGGCTGGCCGGGTCGGTGTCCCACACGGTCGCGCTCACCGGTGCTGTGCCGTCGGTGCGCTGGCCGGAGGCCACCACGCCGTTGTAGAACCCGGACCGGACCAGCTTGTCGCCGCGAGTCAGCAGAGTTCCGGCGTCACCGCTGGACACCACCCACGCCACCGTGTCCGACAACGTCGGCTGTGACCGGATCACCCCGGCCCCGACCGGGTCGAAGAACACCTCGGCGGCGATGGAGTCCGCGAGCCGCTCGACACCGTCAGCCCATCGTTCGCGTTCGATGTCCATCACCGGTGCCACCTGGCTGCTACCGGTCCGGTCGACCACGGCCACAGAGGTGCCCAGGGTTTCCTGGACCAGCCGCCGGATCTCCGTGGTCACCAGCGCTCCGGTGACCGTCTGCGTCGGCGCCAGGAAACGGTCCTCAGCCACCCGCACCGACCGGTCCACCAGCGCCAGCGTCATCGTCGCGTCGGTGTTCACCGGCAGTTGCCGTGTCGCTTCGGTCAGCAGCCCGCGGATCAACGGCACCCACTCCACACCGCCGCCGGGCAGCACGATGCCGTACTCCACCTGGACCTCGGTGCCGTACGGGCCCAGCACCGCCCGCGGGTCACGCGGCCACTGCGACAGATCCGTTGTCAGTGAGGCTGTGCGCCGCACCTGCGACTTCGCGTCGGACACGACGCTGCCGCCACCGACCGGGATCTCCACCGTGCCGTACGGGCCGTACGCGGTCGCCCGCACACGCATGGTGTACGACTGCACGATCGCGAGCTGCGCCGGTGTGGACAGCGGCCACATCACGCCACCAGCGCCGGATCAGGTGCTTCGACTTCGACGAACGACGCGGTCAGCAGGACCGCGTCCTGCCAGGCCTTGCGACCCTCGGGGTCTTCGTCGAGGTCTCCCAGCGACACCCACATGCCTTCGCGGGTGTAGCCGTAATCGGGCGGGGTGCGCAGCAGCACCGGTGAGGCGTCGTCGAACAGGGTCAGCAGCGCGTCCCGTTCGGCGTAGGAAATCGCGTTGAACGCCAGCGTGCCGGCGGGGGCGTCGCGTTGCGCGGCGGACACGGTCACCGCGTACCGGCGTCCGATCGGCCGGAACACGCCCTGCTGGATGCGGCGGCTCAACACCGGCTTCGCCCGCAGGTCCACCATCATCGGCGTGGCGCTCCACCCCGGATGCGTCAGCCACGTCCGGCCCTGCGATTCGAGCACTGCGGTGGGAGCGCTGACGCTGCCACCGTTGGCCAGGCCGGGGTTGTACACCTGGTAGATGACGTCGGCGTCCAGCGGGCATTCGCCGTCGGTCACGACCTGCACGGGGGCGAGCAGCGACGCTGACAGGTGTGTGGTCCCCGACCAGGCACCGCCCAGGGTGGCGCCGTCGAAGTAGGAGCCGTCGGTGATCGCGGTCTCGGCGGAGATCCGGTCGAGGTCCAGCTGTCCGCCGGCGGGCATCCCCGTCGCGGTGACCTTCAGGCTGCCGACCTGCGCCGCGGTCACCGGCGGGGACAGCACGACGGTGTGGCGGGTGTACTGGTTCACCGAGGCGGACACCTGGCTGGCGGTCAACGCGACCGAGGTCGCGGTCAGCGGAGTGCCGGACGAAGTGTTCCAGCCCAGGCTGATCGTCACCCCGCTGGCCAGGACCGACAGCCGCAGGTCCAGACCGACGGTCACCTGCCCCACGGTCAGCGCGTGCGGCACGGTCACCTCGTTGGTTCCGGCACCGGCGACCGTGGCGCGCAACGCGAACACCCCGGCGGACGGGTCATCGGCACGGGCGATCTGCGTCAGCGTCGGTGTCCCGCTGCCGGGCACGTACCCGTTCAAGCCGGCTTCGAGGCTGGGGTTGGTGGCTCGGTTGCGGCGGGTCGCGCTGGCCACGTTGAGCGGGTAGCCGCCTCGCACCGGCGTGCGTGTGCCGTCGGCGGTGATCCGGATCAGCTGGAGTTGCGGTGCGTCGGGCCACCACGCCCACACGCGCATCACCCCGGCGTCGTGGTCGGGGGCCACGGAGATCCCGCCGCCGGGGAACGCCACCAGCGGCATCGCCCCGGCCCACGAGCGCAGCGCCCACGGTCCTGCGCCTTGCTGGGCGCGGTAGGTGAAGTTGGTGCTGGCGTCGGGGATCGGCGGAGGCAGCGGCACGCTCGATGCCGGTGCGGGGATCTCGCTGGCCGCCCATGGGGCTGCCGCGTACGGGGACCTGGCCCAACCCATGCCGACCCCCTAGTAGCCGAAGGCGACGTACCAGAGGCTCACCGACAGGCCGGACGGTGCGGCCGCACCGGTCGTGGCCGAGATGGCTTGGAACGTCACGGTGCTCGCGGTCATCGCGGCCGGGTAGACGATGGCCTGCCCCGAGTTGCCCACCGCGCTCACGGAGGCGTTGGGGAACGGGGCCTTGTAGGTGGCGGTGACCTGGCCTGCGCCGTCGGTGGTGAGCGTGTGGTGGTCGCTGCGGGCCAGCATGACCGCCCCGGCGGGGATCGCACCGCCCGCGAACGTGCGCCCGAAGTCGGACGGTGCGGCGACACCGACGTCGGCCTGCCAGCCCTGTGTGAGGGTCCGCTGCACCACCAGCCCGGCCTCGTCGGTCAGGATCGCGCGTTGCCCGCCGTGTGCGTCTGCTGGCAGGGCAGCGCGGGTGCTGACGATCAGGCCGTCGCGTTGCGTCGGCGCGCACAGCATCGGCGTGGTGGCCGCCCAACCGCGCGCCGTGGTGCCCTCCTTGGCGCGCTGCACCGTCACCGACGTGCTCGCGGCGGTGTGTCCCACCACCCACACGATCTCGTCCACATCGGCTGCCGGATCGTGCAACGTCAACGGAAGCACGTAGTCCGTTGTGTACAGACTGCCGGGCAGCGAGGCGAACTTCGCGGACACCAGCGTCGTGTCCGAGATGGCCGCAGCCGACGAGAGCGACCCGAAGAAGTAGTCGCGAGGGGCCCGAATTGAGGGCATGGGCTAACCCCTTCTTCCGTATTCGAGGGCTGAGCCCAAGGCGTCGTGAGCGGCTTCGATGCGGCCGTCGACGAAGTGCATGAGGCCGTCGTCGCGCACTTCGACGACAGCGCCGACGAGGGACAGCCCGGCCAAGGAGCCGGCGCGCTGGATGCCCTTGAACTGGGCGTCGGTGAAGACCGGCTCGGGCTTGCCGGTGCCGTTGTAGACCGTCGTGTAGCCGGGTGGCAGGTAGCCGCCTTCGTCGTAGCCCATCGGCGGGGCGGAAGCGTTGGCCTGCTGGACGTTGAAGATCGACCCGTACCGGGCGCGGATGTAGTTGATGCCCGCGACGATGTTCGCGATCGGGTCGAGGATGTTGTCGGGCAGCCGCGGGTCCCGGTAGGCGCGGAACGTGGGCGGGATCGTCTGCATGAGGCCCTGCGAGGGGATGCCGCGCTGGGCGTTGATGTCCCAGTCGTTGCGGGCGGCCGGGTTGCCGCCGGACTCGCGCATGATCAGCGTGACGAGGCCGGGGAACCAGGAGGCATCCACACCTGCGAACGCCATCGCGGCCCGCACCCACGCGTTGAGCTGCTCACTGGACGCGGGTACGCCTGCTGCCCCGCCGCCACCTGAGGTGAACGGATTGAGCTGGCTGGTCAAGTAGTCGACTGCCTCGCTGATGAGCTTGGACGGCAGCGTGGCCGCCATGTCGATCCACGGCGTCTCTGGGAAGCCGATGCGCGCCTTGATCCAGCCGATGGGATCTCGGAACAACGCCGCGACATCTTCACCGAGGCCACCGACGAATCCGAGCACCGTGTCGACCAGGCCGCCGCCAGCGAAGCGGGACATGCCGCCGTCGTTAAAGCCAGCAAGGGTGGCAGGCCGGCCACCTGAGGCAGCGGCGTTCGCTGCGAGGATGTTCGCAGGCCCGAGCGCCCGCACCAGCTCGGGAACGAGCACAGCCTCACCGGGCGACAGCAATGCCGGGATCATGTCCACACCCGGCGCATAGCCGCCGAGGACGCCGCCGCCTGCGAACGCGATTCGTTCCGCCTTTGGCAGCGGATCGACGTTGGGAAGCAACTCGGCGAGGTTGTCCCACACGCGCTTGATGCCTTGGTTGTAGACCTGCTCGATGACGAAGTTGATCGGGACTGCTGCTGCCTTCTTCAGCTCGTCCCAGACGAGACCGATGTAGTCGACGGCCGTCTCGAAGGCGTCCGCCAGCTGGTCCAGGCCGGCCTTCATGGTGTCGAACGTCGGCCTGAGTACGTCCTCCCACGCCCATGTGACGACGGCGCCGATGCCTTCGAACACGGGAACGGCGACGTTGCGCCACAACCAGGTCAGCACGTCGGCGAAGCCTTGGATGGTGGGCAGCACCACGTCTCGCAGCAGCGGCACGATGATGCCCATGAACAGGTCGTCGAAGGTGCGGGCGAAGATGTCGGCCATCGTCACCACGGACGGCGAGAGCGCTTCGATCACCGGCAGCAGGCCGTCAGCCAGCTTGGTCACGACCGGCACCAACTCCGGCATGATCTCGGCGAACGCCCTCGCCATGGCCGTGATCACGGGCGCGAGCACGGGCAGCAGATCGAGCAGCGTCGGCAGCAGCGACTCAGCGAGCCGCAGCAGCGACGGGATCAGCGGCACGACCGCGTCGAGCACTTCCAGCCACGCGGTGGTCAGGTCGGGCAGGATCGGCAGCAGCGCCTCGACGGCGCCGATCACGGCCTTGCCGACGACGAGGGCGATGTCGTCGAGGTAGGGCAGCACGGTCTCCAGCGCCCGGCCCAGTGCGCCGACGAGCACCGCGGCGACCTGACCCAGCACGGGCGCGAGGTCGGCGATGACCGGGGCGAGCGCCTTGACCGCGTCGAGCAGTGCTGATCCGACCAGGGCGATGAGGTCGGTCAGCGGGGGTGCCAGCTCGGTGACGATCGGGACGAGCGCGATCAACGCCTCGGCGAGGACCTGACCCAACTGGTCGGCGAGCTCACCGACCGGTGCCGCCAGCGCGACCAGTGCCTGCCCGAGCGGTTCAAGCGCCGGCAGCAGTGCCTGCAACCCGGTTAGCAGGCCCTGCGTCAGCACGCGGGCGACCTCGCCCAGCGACGGCGCGAGGATGCTGATCCCCTCGGCGAGCGTGCCGATGACGTCGAGCGCGATCGGGGCGACCGGCAGGATCGCTTTGGTCAGGTCCCCGAACAGCCTGGCGACTTGCCCGAGGGTCTGCCCGAAGTCCTGCATGAGCGGGCCCGCGGTGTCGCCGAGCATCGTGAAGAACTCGACCCAGTACGGGGACGCCAGGGCTTCGAGGGCCTGCTGAGCAAGCCCGCCCAGCGCGCCGGCGAGCTGGCCGACGACCTTCTCGATCACCGGCATCACCGGCACGAGCGCCTGCAGCCCGGCCTGCAGCGGCCGCAGGAACCCGTCCGCCGCCGCGGTCTTCAACCCGTCGAACAGGGGCCGCAGGCTGAACAGGAACTGCGTGAACTCGGCCTGGACCGGGGACAGCTCGGCGAACGCGTCCCGGACCTTCCGCGCGCTGGCCGAACCGACGTCGGCGGTGCCTGCCAGGGCCTGCTGCAACGCGGACTGGGCCTGCTCGATGCTGTACGCGGCCTGCCGCTGCTGGGCTGCCTGCTCACGCACCGCGTCGGCGAGGCCCTGCTGGGCGGAAGCGACGCGTTCGGTGGCGTTCTGCACCTGGTCCTGCGCGCGCACGACCTGCTCGGAGCCCTCGACACCGGCGGCGTCTGCGGCGGCCTTGTCCGTGGCCAGTCGCCGGTTGTCCACGCGGAGGCGTTCCAGCTGGTTCGCGGCCCGCTGGTAGGCGATCAGCGCCTCTTCCTGCTGACGCGCTGACGAGCTCGGGTCGGACCGCACCGCCGCGAGGGCCTGTTCGGCGTCGGCGAGATCGAGCACGGCCTGCCGCTGTGCCAGCGCCCCGTCCTCCACCCGGAACGCCAGGTCCTCCAGCGCCCGCTGGGCTTCGCGGCGGGCGTCGTTGAGGGCCTGCTGGGCGCGCAGCGCGTCCCGCTGGGCGCGCACCAGCGACGTCTCGGCCTGGGCGACCCGCTGCTCGGCGCGGATCTGCGCGTCCGCGGCCTGCGCACGCGTGTTGGCCAGCGACCGGGTAGCCGACGCCACCGCAGCCGCGGCGGACGCCTGCTGCTTCGCCGAGGCCACCGCATCGTCACCGGCGGCCTTCTCGGCGTCCCCGAGGGCGCTGTACGCGCCGCCGACACCGTTGAGCGCAAGGGCGGCGACACCGAGCGCACCGATGCCTACGACGGCCGCACCGCCGAGGCCAGCCAGTGCGGCACCGACACCAGTGATCACCGGGACGAGCGCACCGAGCCTCATGCCAGCGGAGAACACGCCGTTGAGGCCGCTGATCGCGCCGTTGGCATCGGCGTTGACGTTGACCTGGGCGGTTTGACCGTCCAGCCTCGCGACTTCCGAGGAGACCGCTCGCAGCTCCGACGAAGCCGCCACCGTGTTGGCGTCTACTCGCACATCGGCGGACTGACCGGCCAGACGCCGCAGGTCAGCCTCAACTGCCTTCAGCGGAGCCCAGTCCACGTCGAGGTCGACCGGCACGACGAGCTTGGCGTTGAACGCCGCCAGCTCGGACTTCACCGCCTTCTGGAAACCACGCAACGACGGGACGATCGGGACGAACGCGGTGCCAGCCTGATAGCGGCCAGGAAAGGTCACGGGAGGTCACCTCCCGGGCAGCACCTGGTTCACGATGAAGTCATACTTGCGCTGGTCATCACGCCGCTCGGCACGCTGGAGCGCCGCGACAGGACGCGGGAGCGGCTGGGGTTGCTGAGGCTGCGGCTTGATGCCGGGCGTGGTCGCCTTGATCGTGTACCGGGTGAGCGCGCCCTCTTCACGGATGGCGGCGATCAGCTCGTCGTGCGGGCCCCACGACTCCAGTCGCGGCGGGCCGGCCGGTGCCTTCTGCCGCAGCAGCATCTCGGCGAGCTCATCGTCCTCGGCGCGAGCGACCCAGTACCGGGAGTACTTCGGCAGGTGCTTCACCAGCCGCAGCAGCTGCGACCACGGGCGTTGGGCGCGGAACCAGTCCAGCAGGTCTAGGCCCAGTTCGTCGAACAGGTCGTACTCGATGGCCTCGCCGTAGCGATCGATCAGCTCGACGAGGCCCCGGTACCCCCCACCGGTGCCGCGCTCGGGTCGACCGCGAAGTGCCGGGCCATGTCGTGTGACAGGCGGCGCAGCACCAGCGGTGGTTTCTCCCCGATCAGTTCCATCACCCGCTTGTACTGGTCACCGCACAGCAGCATCAGCCGCTCCCGCGCGGTGTCAGCCTCCTCCAACGCCAGCACCGTATTCCCGGACGGCGCGGGGATCTCAAGGGTCTCCTCGTCGCTCACCTGCAACCGGAACGGCTCCACCTGCGCGTCGGCCAAGTACTCGTCGTAGCGGTAGGTCTTCACGTGCTGCTCCTAGGTGGTTTCTGGGTGGTGGGTGGTGCTGGGCCGCTACTTCTTCGCGGCGGCCTTGTCGTCGGCGCCGGACGCTTCGGCGGTGCGTGCGGCGACCGCTTCCGGTGAGTTCTTCTTCGGCTGCGCGGGCTTGTAGCCCTGGCCGTAGACGAGGTTGTTGAACTCGGTTGCCGTGGTCGCGGTGTGCTTCGCACCGTTCGGGGCGGCGAGCTCGACCGGGGCGAACTCGGGGCTGCTGGTGGCCATGACGGTCTCCGTTCCGGGTGGTCACGTCAGGTGCGGGGCGTGCCGGCGACCACCCAGGCGCGCCGGCACGCCCCGCGGCTCACGAGGTCGGGAAGCCCATCTCGTCGAGCAGGGCCTTCCAGCCCGGCCCGCCGAAGTAGTGGCGGATCGAGTAGCCCGCCGTGGTGTCCGGGGTGGCGGTGAGGGTCATCTGGTAGGCGATCTCGGCGCCGTCGGACCACACCTGCTCACCGCGGTTGGACACCATGGCCCGCGGCATCGACCGGGCGATGAAGATGGCGTCGGTGCCGTCGCCGTCCACGCCGATCGCGAGCGCTCGGTAGTACCGGGTCGCCGGGCGCAGCGGCTGAGCGAACTGCACCTCACCGGTGGTCGCGTCCGGGGTGACCGCCGACAGGTCGACGTTGTTGTACAGCTCCAACGTCTGGAGCTTGGTCTCCTGCGCGGTGAACGCGAGGCCGCTGACGTCGGAGACGATGTCGCGGCGGGTGGGGTCCGCGAAGCCCCAGGACGTCGTCTCGTTGGTCTCGATGTCCCTGCTCCAGGACAGCGAGTTCTCCTTCGAGATCAGGCCGACGTCCCCGTAGCCCGCAGGCAGCGTGTTGAGCGCGGACGAGGCGCCGGTGGTGAGCGACGTCGGCAGGGTGGAGCTCATCGGCGCCAGGAACAGGGCGCCCGCGAGGGCCTTGCGGATCAGCGCGGTCTGCGCCTCGCGGAGCGCGTCGAACGTGGTCGCGGTCATCAGGAACCTCCGTGTCGAGGCGTGCGGAAGCAGGCCCCGACGGGCCCACAGGAACAGGTGGCTGGGTGGTTAAGACCGCGGCCGACGCAGCTCGACCTGGTAGGTCGCGGGCTTCCGCCGCAGATCAGGGTTGTCGTAGGGGATTTCCTGCGGGCCGGTCGCGGTGCCGCACCGGTCGATCAGCACCCCGCCGGGCCGCGACGCGGTGGGAACTCTGGTGTTGCCCGCGGCGAGCATCCGCTGCCGCACCCGCTCGGCAACCTCGCGCGCCTGCGCGTAGCTAGGCGCGAACACGGTGACGTCCACGAGCGCCCGGTCGGTGACACCGTCATCACCGCCACCGACCCGCAGCACCCGGATCACGACCTTTCCGGTCATGTTCGCCGGGGTGGTCTGCACCGCGTCGCCGAGCGCCGGTTCCCGCTCGATCAGCGCCATGACGACCTCTTCGACGTCCGAGAACGACGCCAGTTCGACGGTCACCCCTCGCCGCCGATCACATCGATGGCCGACCGCAGCAGGTGATACGGCCGCGCACGCTTGTTGCCCCACTCGATGGCCGCCGACTTCGGGTCGGTCGCCTCGATGTAGGCCAGCACACGACCGTCGCGGTCGGACGTGCCTGCGGACACCTTGATGCCGTTGATGTACGCACCGGTGTCGGCCGGTGCGTTCGCACGCACCCAGGCTGCTCCTGCTTCGGCGTTGGCCAGGCAGATGTCGCGCATCCTGTCCGAGCGCAGCAGCGGAAGCAGGCCCTTACGGTCAGGTTGGTACTCCATCAGCCGGTCACCCTCTCCAGCGCAACCTCGGCGCCCGGCCGCCAGCCCGTGAACGGCGACGCCCAGCCTCCTGGTTGGCCTTCTACGCGCCAGTGCGTCCCCCACAGGCTGGGAGGCACCATCGGGTGTTCCGGGAGCGTCACGACCGAACTGGGGTCGATCTGGGTGCCGAACGGGGCGAGCAGCACCCCGCCGACGATGACGGTGTTGCGATTGTCCTCGGACTCGGTCGAGGACCGCGGGTAGAACACGCAACCGGAGATGCTGCGTGGCGTGCCCGCGCTGGTCTTGTCACCCCAGTCGTCTTCGCCGGGGTCGCTGACCTGCACGGTGATGCCGTGCGCGAACCCGGCGGTCACCAGTAGTCCTCGTCGCAGTCCGCGCGGTTGGATCGCGGCACGGGCCATGGCCGATGCGGGCTGCGCGCGAGGTGCGGCAGCGCATCGTCGACCATCTCGACCGATGCCGCCCCGGTCTGCAGACCGAGCAACTGCCGGTCGTCGCGGGTCAGCAGCAGCCGGCCCGCGGCGACCTGCCGGTCCATCGTCATGCTGAACGGGCCCGCCGACTGGGTGCTCGCCCCGGTCGGGTTGCGCACGATCCGCAGCACCATGTTGCACAGCACCTGCCGGACATCCTCGAACGTGGCCCGGCCGGCGGCGATGTGCGCGGCGATGTCCTTACCCGGCAGCCGTGTGGCGATGAGCCGCTCTGCTTCCGCGAGCTTCACCTCGAGCTTCGGGTCGAGCGCCTGCGGGATGTCGCCTTCGAAGTAGCTGGCGCGGAGATCATCGACGGACGCGTACGTGGACACGATGACCTCCGCGTGTTGCTCAGCTGTTCGGCGTGGTGGTCGTGCTGCCCGACTTCGTGTCGGAGGACTTCGTCGACGTCCGGGAGGCGCTGGCCGTCTTCGGACTGGACGACGACTTGGTCTCGGCCGCCGTGGCCTCCGCGGCGCTCGTCACACCGGTCACGGTGTGCGCGTCGCGGTCCTTGTCGGCCCGCACCGCGCCGATGAACCCGTGCTCCTGGCCCTGGTCGGGCGGCACCACCACGTGTTCGACCTCGACGGCCTCGCGGCCTTCGGTCGTGAACGTCTCAGCGTTCTTCCTGGTCACCATCTGCTTCAGCTCCGTTCTCAGCGACGGGACACGGTGACGCGCACGACACCGCCGGGGTCGGTGATGCCGGTGCCGTTGGGCACCGACCGCCACTGCAGGGTGTCGCCGGCCGTGAGGTCGAGGTTCGCGGCGGTGCCCGACAGCGTGACGGCGCGCTCGTTGTAGGCGGTGGCGTTCACGCCGTTGTCCATGGCCAGCGAGGCGACCACGGTGGACGCGGAACCGGCCTGGCCCTTGTTGACGAGCGAGAACGCGCGGTTATTGGTGGCCGCGCCGGTGACCGCTGCCTCGGGCACGTACTCGACGGCCGTGACGGTGCAGTCGAACGGCGCCTGTCCGATCACGGACTCTTCGGTGTTGCCGGCCGTGGACACCGCGGGGACGTCGGCCTCGATGATCCTGGTCAGGGGTGCGCTCATGATCGTTCAGCCCTTCCGATCAGTAGATCATCGCGGCGGCCGGGTACCGGGTCGCCGAGTTCGGGTTCTGGTTGTTGATCGTGTTCGCGACCTGCCAGCCCACCCGGAACTTCAGGCGCATGGCCACCATGTCCTGCTGCGCCAGGTTGAACACGATCGCGCCCGTGTTGTCCTGGATGACCGCCTCGGTGAGCAGCTTGAACGTGATGTCCTGCCGCACACCGACGACGAACTGGTTGCGCCAGTCGCCGGCGAGCATGCGCACGTTGGTGCCCGCGCCGCCGCCGGTCGGCCACAGGTTCGCCATCGCGTACTCGACCGGGGCGCCGTCGATGGTCGCCAGGTCACCGCTGACGCGGCCGACGTCGAGCTTGCGGCCCTGGGTGTCGCGGGCCGCGCGGAGCTTGCGCTTGGCGGTGAGGTCGGCGACGAAGCCGGTGACGTTGAAGCCGTCCTCCTCGACGGTGGCGAGGAGGTTGTCCAGGTCGCCCATGTAGCCGCCCTGCGCGGCCGTCGCGGTGCCCTCGGTGACGACGTTGCCCGCCGCCACCGCCGCGGGGAACACGGCCGTGGGGAACGAGCTCGGCGCGTTGGTGCCGAAGAACACCGTCTGGTCCAGCAGCCGGGCAACCGCCTCACGCAGGTAGGGCTCGGCCTCGTCCCACACGTTGATCTCGATGTCGTCGGCGACGTTCTCCGGGATCGGGAGGATCGTGGCGATCTCCTCGACCGTCAGGAACTTGTTCGCCCAGGCCATCTCGGTGGTCTGCTTGAGACCGGTGTCGCCGTTCACCCAGTAGGCGACCGGCAGGGCCGAGAGGATCGGGAACCGCACGGACTTGCGCGGCACGTTGACGGGGCGGAACAGGTTCAGCACCGCCGAGTCCTCGCGTGCCTTGCCCAGCATCTCCCGGGACACGTCCTCGGGGATCAGGGCCTCACTGTCGGCGCGCGAAGTGATGTTGTTGTACGGCAAGGGATTCACCCTCTCTTTGCGGCAGATCCCCTACCGGGGAAGCCGTGTCAGCGCCGGTCCCGCAGCTTCTGCCGGAACAGCGAGTTCATGTCGGTTGCGCCGCTCGCACCGCCATGCCCCTGGTCGGGGTCTGCGGTGGGGCGGCCGGCGGTGCGGCACAGGGCGCCGACGACGCGGTTGATCGCCTCGTCGTTCGGTTCGCCGTCCTTGAGCAGCCGCTCGGGGGCGATTTCGGCCAGCAGGTCTTTCACGTCGTCCGCGCGCACGCCGGCCTCGGCGAGCGCGGAGCGGACCTGGGTCATGGCCATGCGGCCGTTGCGCTCGACGTCGCGGACATCCCGCTCGGACAGCTCTTGCCGCATCTGGTCGAGCTGCTGCTGCAGCGTCGGGAGCTGCTTGGCCGCTTCGACGTTGTCGGTGGCGCGCTTCTCCCAGGTCCTGGCGTGGCCGAGCTTCTTCTTCACCTCGGCCGGCGACATGCCGACCTCGTCGACGAAGGCCTTCCACTCGGCGGCGCCCCAGTCGTCCGTTGACGCGGTGGCGGTGGTGGCTGTTCCGGTTCCCGAACCGCTCTGTCCCGTGTCGGAGGTCGTGGTGCTGCCGGGCGGCCCGCTGTCTCCGGACGTGCCAGTACCAGCGTCAGTGCTCATGGATCTCTCCCGTTTCGGGATGGGCCGCGCCCGTTCCGGGCACGGAGGTTCAGGTGGTCAGCTCGTCGGGACCGGTGAAGCGGTCCCGGGGCCGCACCAGCAGCGGGCCGAGCTCGCCGTGCTCGGCCGTCATCTGCACCATCAGCTGCCGGTAGTCCGGCTCGCGTGCGCCGCGGTCTTCCTGGCCGGTGAGCGCGAGCACGGCGGCGTGCACGTTCTCCAGCAGCTCAGGCGCGATCACCTGACCGGGATCGGCGCCCCAGACGCCCTCGACGAAGCAGTCGCAGCCGGGGTGGATCGGGTTCAGGTCACTGACCCGGTACCGCTGGGTGGAGGCGACCACGCACATCGCGCAGTTCTCCAGGCCGGACAGCACTCGCCGCCAGAACCGCGGCTGATCGGCATCCGACAGGGCGTTCAGCACCGCGCGCGACGCACGTGCGTGCGTCTGCTGCAGGTCCATCTCGGCGATCTCGGCCAGCCGCACGCGTCCAAGCCGCAGAGCGTCGGTCATCGTCTTGCCCTGCGACAACGCCGTGTATGTCTCGACGAATGGCCGGCGGTACACCGTCTCCGTGTCGACGCCCACGCGCAGGTCAAGCACTTCGGAGTCCGGCACGCCCGGAGGTGCGACGGTTCGGCCAAGTCCTGAGCTGGCCTGCTCGGCGATGAAGATCGCCGTCAGCGCCGCGAGTGCCCGCTGGCTGCCCTGCACCAGAGGCACCGCCTGCGCGACGAACCGGTCAGCGTCCGCGTCCCGCCACGATCCGAGGCCGAGGAACAACCTCACCAGGGTCGCGATCACGCGCTTCGACATCCCCCGCCGTAGCTGTGCGAACCGCTCGGGCTCCACTACTCCACCAGCTCGCCCGGCGCCTGAAACTCAGCCGCTGGCACCCGCCGCCCAGAGGTCGTGCCCTGCGTGGTGGGTGCCGCGAGGCTCATCAGCGCCATCTCAGCGGCCCGTTCGCTGCGCAACTGCGAAACACGCTGCGGCGACCAGCCGACCTCCTCCACCGACATCGGCAGCGGAATCCCGGCATCCTTCATCTTCACCAGGTAGTCGCCCACCTGGGACGGCACGAAGTTCTCCGGCCGCGCCCAGACGATCTCCGACTCCGACAAGTCACGAGGCTTGCCGTCCGAGCCCTCCAAGCCGACCGCGAGCGCCAGGTACTGGTTGAGCTCCTCGAGTCCTTCACCCCAGGTGGCCATGCGCTGCCGGATCTTCGCGTTGTGTCCCGCATCCAGCGCCGCGACCGCGTCACCACCGATGTTGGAGAAGTCGCCGGGCAGGTAGTAGACCGGCGTCAAGGTGACCGCGGCGAACGCCCGCATGTCGGACTCGACGCCGCGCAGCATGTCCGACGTGGCGGTCTGCTGCAGCTGCACGACCTTGACCTCAGGATCTCCTGCCTCGGGCGGCGGGATGGTGCCGATCTGGGTCACACCCGGCTTCCACGGCGCGATCTTCTCGCCGGTCACCGGGTCGGTGTCGATGGTGAAGTTCAGCAGCAGCGTCTGCCTGAACGCGGCGTACCGCTCGCTGGAGAGACGGTTGAGCAGCGTGAGGTTGAGCCGGTTCTGGTCGTCGATGCCTGAGTCGTGCTCGGCCACTGGCTCTTCGCCTTCGTCGCCGTTGAGGAACGGCAGCACGGGCACACCGGGCAAGGTCCTGCCTGCTTCGGCGCGCTCCTCCCACGCCGCCGGCTTCCACGACACCCCGCCCAGCGGGTTCTTCGACTCGCGCCGAGACCGGTAGTGGTAGCGGGTTCCCGGCGCCTCGTCGGTGATGCCCCGCAGGTACAGGGTTGCCATCCACCGTTTGGCGATGCTGTCGTGCCACAGCCGCAAGGCCGCGATCCGGCGCGAAGGGTCGGCCGGGTCACACTCCACGATCACGTTCTCCGGGCCCTCGATCGTCACCCGCGGCTTCTTCGTGTTGCGCGGATCGACGCCGACGATCACGAACGCGGCGCTGCGGCTGTAGGCCTTGCGCCAGATCCCGAACTGGCGGGCGTCCAGCTTCGCTTGCTGCCACAGCTTCCACACCGGGTCGATGTCGGTGCCGCCGTTCCACTTTCGGTCCCTGAACCCGATCGCGACCGTGCGGTGCACCGATGACTCCACGCACAGGCGACACAGGTTCGTGCGTGACATCTCCTGGAAGCGCCGGAACGCCTCCTTGTGCTGGTTCGGCCCGGCGGGCAGGTCGTGGTCGCCCTCGTAATAGCGGCGCCAGTAGGCGATCGCGTCCTGCCGGTCGATGAGCTTCTTCCCGAGCCGCGCCAACCACTCCAGCGGCGTGAGATCGGTGGCCTCGGCCAACAGGCCACCCCCTCGTCAGAACGCGCCCGTCATGCGCTTCCGTTGCTTGTGCAGGCCCTTGGCCACCGCGTCCGCGCGGCACTCGTAGGCGAGCGTCGCCGCCATCGCCGCATCGATCTTCCGGCTGCTCTTGGCGTGCTCCTTGCCGATCACCACACCGACCTTCCCGGCGATCCGCCGGCGTGCGTTGAGCACGTGCTGAGTCAGCACCGAACTGCCGTCGTGCGTGGCCGCCTTGGCTGCGATCGCCTCGTGCAGCCGCTCCAGCGCACGCACCATGAACGTCGGCCGGTTCGTCCACCACTCCAGCGGCCGCTCACGGGTCGCCTTGATCCGCATCCGCGCCCCGTAAGCGGCCTGCCACCGGTCCAGGTAGTCCTGCCAGTGCGCCGGGTCCGCGTAGCACCCGACGACCTCGAAGCGGGACATCGCCGCAGCCACCGCGGCGTCCACAGCGTCCCGGTCGACCTGCCAGTCCTTGCCCTGCGGCCCCGACGGCTTCTCCCACACCGTCGGCAGCCCGTCCGCCTGCTCCAGCAGGAACAGGTGCCCGGTCGCAACCACGCAACCGACCAGGGCGGTCGAGTCGTCACGGATCGAGCCGTCGAACCCGAGCGTGATGCGCGTCCGGTCCGGCACTACCGTGCCGGGCGCCGCGCACGCCGCCCACTTCTCGGCGGCCATCCACGCATCGCCCGCCGAGGTGCGCGCGTTGAGGAAGTACCGGCGGCTGTCCTCGGGCTCGTTCCGTGGGTCGTAGAACTCGTCGACGATGCTGTCAACGTCGTTCCACTCGATCGCCTCACCGAACGCTTCGAGGATCGCCGCCTTGAGCGACTCCTCGCGGGACAGGTCCTCGCACTCGCCCCAGCGGTGGTCGTACAGCAGCTTCTGCCGCCGCGCCCGCTTCTGCGTGATCGCCTCGGCGAGCTCGTAGGTGGCCTCGGCGACCGACTCCTCACCGGGCGCGAACATCGTCGTGGTCTCAAGGAACCACGTGCCCGCGGTCTTCTTCCGCTTGCGCAGGTTCCGGGTGACCGTCCGGTACATCCGTCGCAGCTCCGGCGTGTTGTACAGGTGCGTCTCGTCGAAGACCACGAAGGTCTCCAGGCCACCGTCCTTCGACGCCGAACTGGCGGTCGAGGGCCGGATCTCACCGCCGCCGGGCAGGAACGTCCTCGTGAGACCGGCGTCTGCGCCGACCTGCGACAGCAGGGCGTCCTCGTCGGTGAGGTTGTAGTAGATCGAGTCGTAAACGTTGCCCGTCTGGCCCTCTTCGGTGGCCAGCACGCGGATCATCGGCTGGACGACGTGGCGGCCCATCGGCTCGCCGGGCTGGTACTCGTACCGGAACCCGAGTCCCCACGGGTCTTCGTAGACCTCGCCGCCCTGCGCGTACCCGGCGAACCGGCACGGGCCGAACGCCTCGAACAGTGCGAACCTGGCGCCGAGCCCGGACTTGTCGCAGCCCTTCGGCCGGCTGTAGAACGCCGAGTCGTAGAGCAGCTTCCCCGGCTCGTCCAGGGCGTAGCAGTCGACGACGAACCCGGTCAGCTCGTCGCCGTGCCGGACGGCCATGCCCGCGGCGTCACCGCGGCCGTGGACGACGAAGTGCTCCATCCACGCGACCGCGAGCCACCCGAGAGACCGGGTGCGGTCGTGCTGCGGTGCCCGCACCAGCGTGCGGGGCATCGGTTCTACCCGGCCGCGACCCTGGAGCGACGGTCGTCGATCGCCGTCACCGTCGCCTTGCCCTTACCCGGCGGCGGCGAGGTCGGCGGCGTCGGCGTGCCGGGCTGCTGGCCAGCGTCGAACGCGATCTCCCAGCGCAACCGGGCCATCGCCAACGGCGTCAACCCGAGCCGGTCCGCGTACTGCCGAGCCTCCTTGCCGGCCGCGAGGTCACCGCTGGCCGCCAGCACCATCCAGCGGGTGTACAGCGCGACCTCGTCCAGCCAGCCGAGCGCTTCCCATTCGACCGCCTGCGGCGTGGCCCACAGCTTCGTCCACAGCTCCAGCTCGGACTCCCGCTGCACCGCAACGACCATTCGCAGACGAGCGACCTTCTCCTCGGCGCGGGTCATCACCGCCTCGGCGACCTTCTTGCCCTCCTCGCGCTTCCACTCCAGCTCGTCCAACTTGGACTCCGCCACCTGGAGCGCGGCCTTGGTGTTGAGGTCCGGGCCGAGCGGAAACTTTGGCGCCGCGCCAGACCGGCCGGCTGCGGGAAGCTGGATCGCGCCAGGCTGCTTGTTGCGCCGGATCCGCTGCGACGCGTCCTTCGGCGCCGGGCCCGACATCTGCGTCCGGATACCCATCAGAACACCCAGAACGTTTCGCCGAGCTGCACCACCACAGCAGCCGCCTCGGCCTGGTCCTTCAGCTTCTTCGCCTGCTCCTCAGCCTGCGCGATGTTGAACACGCCACCGGTGCCAGGGTCGCAGTCAACGACCACGATCGGACCGCGCTCGATCCCGAACTTGTTGGTGTCGACGATGTAGACACGAGCCATCTTGATCACTCCCGTTTCGGGATGCGCGACGCCCCGTTCCGGGTTGCCGCAGTTCGCTCAGAAGCCCTCTGAGCAGGGAAAATAGACTCGTTAGCGTGTACGCGGCAAAACCCCCAACCCGTACACACCGCGAGGCCCAGCAACTCCCCGGCAGGGAAGGGGTGCGGGAGAGGGGGGATCCCCCCGTCCGGCATTGGCCGCGTCGAAAAAGAATGAATTCGCTTAGCTGCTAACGAAATTCGTTGACCCGCAGTGAGTTTCTATCGCGATCCATCGGACACGATGTGCGTTTCCGCAGGTCAGAGTAGTCCGGGGTGTGGGTCGCGGGGTCGGCGTGTACTCGGCCGGCGTTGTGCTGCGTTGCCCTGTCTGCTGCTGCGCTGGTTGTGGTGCCAGGAGCACAGGGTGCGGGCGTTGTCGGGGCGGTGGTCGTGTGGGTCGCCGACGTGGTCGACGTCGTTGCCTCGCTCGTTGCAGCGTTCGCGTGGCTGGTAGGCGCCGAGCATGTAGGTCGGGAAGCCGCCGTCGTCGTGGGTCTCCAGCCACGTGCAGGTGTGGCCGTCGCGTTGTAGGACTGCGGGGCGGATCTCGGTGCGCCAGTTCGCGGGGAGCTGGTCACGTCTGCTGCTGCCCTGCCATCCACCGCTCATGGCCGCTGTTCGGCCCCGTGGACCTTGATGTTGATGGCCGCCTGCAGTCCGTTGGCGCAGGGCCTGCGCCTGATGCTCTTGCCTCTGACCCATCGGGAGTGGCAGCGCCTGCACATCGCGTCGGAGGCGTGAGGGACCACGAAGTCGCTCATCAGCCTCACCCCGCGCGGTGCGCGTGTTCGTTGAGGATGGCCTGCGCTGCGTTCCAGGCTGCGACGCTCGGTCGCCCCAGGAGGCTTGCCCAGCTTGCTGCCTGGGCCTCGATGCTGCGGAGCCACAGCACGGTGGGCTCGCGCAGTGATGCGGGCTGGACGACGAGGATGCGATCGGCGGCGTCGCGCAGGGCCTGGCGGAACTGGGTGACCGTGATGCCTGCGAGCTCGTGATCCATCAGGCGTCGGTGTACTTGGCGGCGAAGGTGCCGGGGTCGACGACTGCGGACTGGCCGGTGCGCAGGGGCCCGTAGTTGGGGCCCATGAGGTAGACGTGGTCGGCGGGGATGACGTCGCTGTAGGCGCCGCTGGTGACGCGCAGGGCGCCGTCGTCGAGCTGCTCGGTGTCGAATGGGGTGCCGTAGTAGGCGCTCAGCTTGTTGGCGACGTCGTCGGCGTTGTCGCCGGTCCACTGCACGTGCTCGTAGGTGGCCTGCACTTCACGGACGGGCATGGGGTTCCCCTCAGGCGGTGGTGATGGCGGCGGCGAACGTGACGGTGCCGGTGAGCGTGACGGCGCTGATCGCGCGGAGACGGACCGTCGCGGACGTGGCCGAGCGGGAGACGACCGTGGCCAGGGCGATCTTGTTGTAGATGCTGTCCGTGGCCGACACGATCTCCACCTCGTACGTAACGTTCGGCAGCGCGACCGGCCAGGTGACGACGAAGTCCTTCGTCGCGCCCTGCGCCAGCGACCCAGACACCGGGACCTGCTGGTAGTCGACGTAGGTCTTGCGGGTCTCCAGCACGGTGATGCGATCACGGGCCGCGGTGAGAGCGGCCGTGGTGTCGTCCGCGGTGGTCTTCGCGGTGGTGGCGGTGCTGGACGCGGTGTTCGCCGCGGTAACCGCGTTGCCGGCGGTCGCGGCCGCCGTGTTGGCCGTGGTGGTGGCGGCCTGGGCTGCGGTCTTCGCGTCGTTCGCCGTCGTTACCGCGGACGCCGCGGTTGTCCGGGCCTGCTCGGCGGCGGCCTGGGCCGTGGTTGCGGCGGTGCTGGCGCTCGTAGCCGCCGTCTGGGCGGTGCCGGCGGCAGTGCGGGCGCTGGCCGCTTGCTGGGCGGCGGTGTCCGTGAGCGTGCGTGAGGTCGCGGCGCTCGTGGCCGCGCTGTCCGCCAGCGCGGCGGCAGCCTCGGCGGCCTGCTGCGCGTTGTGGGAGGCGGTACGGGCGGTCGATGCGTCGCTGGCGGCGTTCGCGGCCTGGGTCGCTGCGCCTGTGGCGGCTGCTGCGGCCTCCTGGACGGTCGCCTGTGTGGCGTTCGCGGCCTGTCGCGCCTGATCGGAGGCCGTGACCGCGGTGTCGGCTCGTTCGGCCGCGTAGGCGCCGGTGTCCTCCGCGACACGGGCCGTGTCGAGTGCCTGCTGCGCCCGCTGCGCGATGGCGTCGAGCTCCTGGCGGGCGTTGGTCACGGCGTCGTTGACCGCGGTGATGCGGCGGGCGAGTTCGGCGTGGACCTCGTCGGCGACCTGCCGGACGTTCGTGACCGAGGAGGCAAGGTCCTGCAGGCGGGTGATCTGCCCACCGGCCTCGGCGAGCTTCTGGTCGAGCAGGGTCCGCTGAGCGGCCAGTGCCGCGGCGGTCTGCTCCTGACTGGCCGGCAAGCTCGTCATGAGCGTGTCGACCTTCGCGCGGGTTTCGTGGTCGACCGGGGCTCCGAGGACGACGCAGCGCATGATGCGGCTCCTCTCAGCTGCGAGCAACGCTCACGGTCGGCGTGCCAGGGCTGATGACCTTCACGACGGTGGGTCCGCTGGTCGTCGGTTCGATCTCGACCTGAGCGATCGCCGCCGGGACCAGACGGGTCTTCTTGCCGGCCACGGTCGGGTCGGTGCCGTCGACGGTGAAGTACACGGCCGCTGTGCCGGTCATGTTCGTGATCGCGACCTGGGTGACGTCGTCGGCGAACTCGACGATGTCGACCGTGTTCGCGGTCAGCACGACGTTGTGGACGCCCTGCTCATCGGCGGCGATCGTGTGTGTGGCCACTACTGCCTCCACCTCTTGGCGGACCACCAGAACGGGTACTGGCTGCTGGCGTACAAGGTGCCTGCGCCGGCGCTGCGGTTGGCAAGCACGAACCGGACCTGGCTGCCGTCGAGGTCGGCGGGCGTAACGACGAACCCGGCTGGGGCGCTCTGGGGGCGGAACCCGGTGCCGGGGTACCAGGCGAGGTCCCCCTCGAACGGCGGGCTGCTGGTGCCGGTCGTGAGGTAGCGGACGATCGACGAGCCGACCTGCACGGCGAGGTCAACGAACGCCGAGGTGGTGTCGGAGCGCATGCCGCGGATGCCGATCTCCACCCAGTCGCCTGCCTGGCAGTTCGGCAGGGTCAGACGGAAGTCCACCGGTAGCCCGGTCGCGTCACCGGGTTTGGCCCATGCTGCCGCCGTGTTCGGGAACGTCACGTTGCCGGAGGTGATGCGGGCCTCGACGATCTGGAACAGCGCACCGCTGCCCGCGGCTTCGAGCGCATCCACGCGGGTGTCGAGGTCGTTGGTGGCGGTCAGCGGGGCCTTGAGGTCGAGGGCGGCCTGCTGGGCGGTGCTGACCGGCTTCGTGGCGTCGCTGGTGTTGTCGACTAGGTTGAGCGCAAGGTCTGTCTTCAAGCCGGCCAGCGTGCGGGCCGCCCAGGTACCGCCGATGCGCTGCAACAGCGAACCGTCAGCGGGGGCGAGTGCGGCGAACGCAGTGAGGTCCGCGTCCAGCGGCTGCTTGCCCGCCAGCGCCGTGGTCATCGTGGCCGCGAAGTCCGGGTCGTCGTTCAGGGCCGCGGCGAGCTCGTTGAGCGTGTCGAGCGCCGAGGGGGCGGCGTCGACGATGAGCTGCACCCGTGCGTCGACCGCGGCGATCAGGTCGGTGATCTGCGCGGCGGTGTGCATGTGCACGAGCGCGGCCGCGCCGATGTCGTCCGGGGAGTCCGGGAGCTGGGCAGGCTGGACGGCGGTGCCCGCGAGGGTGAGCAGGGCCTGCACCGCGGCGGCGAGGTCGGTGGCCGGGATGCCACCGCCGGGTTTCACGTACTTCGAGGCGAGCGCGGGCACGGTCGGCGCGTCCGCAGTGCCGCCGAAGTCGCCGGCGAGCCGGACCAGGCCCTTGGTCATGGTCGTCGCGTCGGGTGCGGCCACGCCGCCGCCGATGTCCTCCAGGTCGGCGACCCGGTCCACGAGCAGGTCGAACGTGGAGCGCAGTACGTACACCGACGCGAGGGTGGGTGCGGCGGCGGCCGGGTAGGTGTCGGCGAACTTGATCGGACCAGCACCGGCGGGGATGGGCAGGACGTAGACGTCGCGCAGGGCGTCGGTGTCGATGGTGACCACGTAGGCACCGGTCGTGACTGGCAGTTCGGTGGTGAACGTCCCGTTGGTCACCTGGGCGGTGATCGGTTTCTTCGGGCCGACCACGGTGTTGTTCGCCGTGTCGTAGATCGGCGTCGCGTGCCGGAAGTCCAGCGTGCCCGTGGCATTCGTGCCGTCCAGGCCGACGATCGTGCCCGAGTAGGTGCGGGTCGTGACACCAGGAGGGAGAGGCACGTACTGCTCCCCTCGTGCTGGTGTGGTGTTGCTGCGGTCCCGCGTTGCCGCCGCTGAGCGGGACCGCAGCGTCCCCGTCCCTCCACCGAAGGAGGATGGGCCCGACGTGGCGCGCCGGAGCCTGGGGGCGTCCGCACGTCGGGAGTCTTGGGCGGGTCGTAGTGGCGCCGGCGGGAGTCGAACCCGCGACCTCTGGGATATGAGCCCAGCGAGCTACCGAACTGCTCTACGGCGCGATGCGGCAGCCGCGGGCCCCTTATCCCCGCCGCCACTCGACCCCTGGTCGCTCTGTGGGGTCGAGCTGGACCGCGCTTACCTGCCTCGTCGTACGGCACTCCTGACCAGCCCCGGAGGGCGGCGGCGGTCCTAGTGGAAATCTGCGGCTGTCAGTCCTCGCTCGGCACGAACTGCAGCGTGTAGGTGCGGCCGACCTCGAAGTGGCCGGCCACCTCTTCCTTCACGGTCATGGTCAGGTTGAGGCCGGGCGTGTACTTCGCCCACTCCTTGTTGCGGCCGTCGTCGTAGTCCGGGCCGATCGTGACCGCGACCTGGCCGTCGGGCTGCGGTTCGGCGGCCGTGCACTTGACCTTCGCGGTGACCATGCGGCCTCCCTCGGACAGCCGAAAGCCCCGGTCGCGGGCAGCGAGTCCGGGGCTTTGGGCATACGTGTGGTTGGGTCGGATCATGAACTGTCACAGGTTGCGGTGTCAAGCACCGCCAGGTTCGACCAGGGTAAGCCGAGGTCACGCGCTGCGGTGGGCGGCGCGCTCGGCTCGGCTCTTGCGCTTCTGGGCTTGGTAGTTGAGCACGTCTCGGGCCGTGTTGACCGGGTGTCCTGCGTCATCGCGCCGGTCCGGCAGATGTCCGCGTGTGCGCCACTGGCGGATCACGCTCTCGGTGGGGATGCCACCGAGCTTCTCGCTGAGGTCCCGCAGGCGGTGCTCGGCGTCCAGTTCGATCTGCTCGACCTGCGGCGCAACCCACGGCTCGCCGAGCTCCGTGAGCTTCTCGTCGATCTGGGCGACTAGCTGCGGGGCGACCTTGATCAAGGCGCTGCGGTACTCGTAGGCGCAGCGGCGAGCACGGTCGAGCGCGGTGTCGCCAGGGAACGGCCACGGGCGACGGCGGGGTTTGATCATGGGTTCAGTCCTGGATGCCCAGGATGCGACCGATGCGGGCTACGCGGCTCGGCGGCCAACAGGTACGGGCGAGAGCGTCGATGGCGCTCTCCAGGGCCGGGTCGCGTGGTTCGGGCTGCGCGTTCGCTGCCCAGAGCAGGCGCAGCCACGCAGCCGCGGTCTTGGTCGGACCGTTTGGGTGGTACGGGTGTCGCGTGCCGTGATCATCGGGCGTCCTCGACGGCGGGCAGATCAACTCGACCAGGCCACCGGAGTAGCGGGCGAAGACGAGATCGCACCCCGGGTGATGTGCGCGCCGCGCAGGCAGGAGCGCCAGCGCGGCGTCAAGGTCACGCGGTTCGCTGTGCCGTTCTTCGTGGTAGAGGTCCGACTCGATCGCCGGTTCGTGGCTGAGGCACAGGTAGCTGAAGCGGCTGCTCATCCGCGACCCTCCGTCTTGATGCCGTAGGCGTGAGCGAGAGCGGTCAAAGTCGGGCAGGGCCACGGCACGGTGGGCCAGTCGTTGCGGTGTTCGAGGCCGATGTAGCCGGGCTCGACACAGATGCCGCAGACCAGCCCGGTGTCCTCAACGGGGCGGTGCTGCTGAAGCACGACCCGGTCAGCCGCGCAGCGGCGGTGCACACGATCGGCGCTGCCGCAGTCGCAGTAGCCGGGCATGTCGCCTGGCCACATGCAGGAATCCGGATGGCCCCGACGCCACTCCGGGCCGTCTGCCATCGCCTCCTCGGTCGCGATCGCCTCCTCGATGAGACGCATGAGCGCGTTCATGCGACGGCTGCCGCTTCGTCGCCGTACGCCGCTGCCAGCACGCTGGCGTGCTGCTCGTACTCGTCGAGGGGCATGCGGTGCCCGCAGAGCGTGCAGTCCACGTGCCCGGAGCCCTCCTGGCGTTCGAGGGAGAGCCGGGAGCACTGGGGGCATGGGGACCACATGCGGTGCGCGCGGTGGGTGCGGCCAGCGAGGGCGGTGACCTGGTCGTGCAGGTGCAGCAGGTGCAGGGCCCCGTCGACACCGTCTTCCTCGCTGGACGCGAAGCCGGCGCGGCCGGAGAGGTGTTCGTCAGTGGAGTCCACGCGCAGCACGTCGATTACCGGCACCGAGAGCAGCAGCGGCCACCGGCCGGTGATCCACCCGGACGCGTACCGCACCCGGTGCGACGGGCGCCCGGTCTCCGCGTAGGTCATGCCCGAGTGCTCGGCGACCGGGGCGGCCCACAGGTCGAGCTCGACGACGATCGCGGCCTGCAACGCTTCGACGTTGAGGCGGATCGGCACGGCGAGCTCGCGGGAGCTGGAGGCGTAGGTACCGAGCGGGCGGGCGGTCTTGCCCAGCAGCACCGACAGCTCCCAGTAGTCCGCGGGCAGCTGCTGGATCGCCCGGTACGCGAGGGTGGTGTCCATGCGGCACAGGCCGTTCGGGGCGGTTGCCCACGCCGGGACACGTGAGGTCGTGGTGGTGCCGTCCTCTGCGGTGGTGCGGGTGCGACGGGCGTCCGTGCAGCGGCGGCCACGCCGGCACAGGAGGCTGACGTCGTCGGGTGTGCTCATCGTGCGTCCCTCCTACGGCGAGTGCTTGAGGCGTTGCTGCAGCGCGATCCAGGCGTCTGGACCGTGCATCTGCGCTGCTGCCAGAGCGGTCCTGAGCAGGGCGTCTGCGATGTCGTCGGCGCCAGGATCGAGCAGGACCAGGCTGGCGTTGAAGGTCGCGCCGTCCCGACCAGAGACGTTGGACGAGACGTAGACACCCGCAGGGCCGTCGTCGTCCTCGTCGGGCTCGGGCGGGAGAACCTCGGTGACGGGCTCGGTCATCGGCCCCGCCTCGGGTTGATCGTGCGCGGTGCACGCGCCGAGGCGGCCGGGCCGGTGTTGCGGTTGCGGCGCAGCCACAGGGCGCGCTCGCGCGGGTCGGTTGGCGGCTTCGGTGGCGCGAGGTTCTCGGCCAGCGGCTGCAGCGCGGCCACTGGCCTGGCGGCGATGCGGATCATCTCGTCCATGATCGGAGCGAGCGTGTTCATCGCGCGGGCCACCTGCTCGGTCTGGCGGCGAAGGGTAGCCGTCCAGACCTCGTACTGGCCGCGCAGGATCTCGGCCTGCCATCCAGCTAACCTGAGGTTCAGGTGCCGCTCGATCCAATCGAAGCGGTCGGCGTGGGCACGCGCGGCGACGTGGCCGACAACGTGACCTTGCTGCCCGACGACCTCGCCGTCCGGGGTAACGCCAAGGGCGTAGCGGCGGCGGTAGCGGGCGAGCGCGGCAGGGTCGGGAGCGAACGGGCGGATCCTGCTTCCGACCGCGTCGAAGACGAGGTCCCATGGCTCGACGTAGCCCACAAGCGCAGAGGTGTGGGCGGCGTGCCAGCGTTCCTGGCAGCCCTCGCTGCAGAAGTCGCTTGACGGGCTGTCGCCGAGTGGTCCCCCGCACTGCTGGCAGCCGATCGCGGCGTCGAGCTGGGCGATGAAGTCGCGGTTCGTGTCAGCGGTGGGTGTCATCGCAGCCTTCTTCGCCTAGGGCGAGCCCGCGGAGGTACTCGACGGCGTCGGCCCAGGTGGGTGTGCCGCCGGTGAGTCTGCGGGTGTGGCCTTCGAGTTCGAGTTCGTCGGCGGCCTTGCGGAGGATGTCCGCGCGGCGGGTTTCCATGTGGTGCGCGACGGCTCTGCGCAGTCCTGGCGACTGGGGGTCGAGCGATGACACGAGCGGCCTCCTGCGGCGGTTGAGGCGTGGTGTTGATCGCAGGGTAGATCGGGTTCGGATGTGTGCGCATTCCACGCGCCGCGGGGCGATAGTGGTTCGTTACCGCACGCGCCAGTGGACGCGAAACCCTGTTGCCGCATGCGAAACAAGCGCACTGGATGCAACGACAGTTCGAAGTGGAGGGTGAGCTGTGGAGCTCCCGCCCAGACGAAAGGCCTCCGCGTTCAGCCGTAGCCGAACACGGAGGCCTTCACGTGCCGCCGTTCGCTCAGTCGTCGACGGAGGCGAAGTAGTTCTCGATCAGGAGTGCGGCGTCGGGGTTCACCACCTTGCGGCCCATATAGGTGTTCAGGGTGTCGGTGACGCTGACCTTGCGCAGGGCGTCGGCGATCTGACGGGCCGACTGCCCGGAGGCGTCCAGGGCGGTGCCGTAGGACTTGCGGCCGATGTGGCTGGTGAAGTCGCTGAAGTCGAACTCGGACAGCGCATCGGAGTCGTAGTCGCGGCTGATGCGCTCACGCAGCCGCCGGATCGCGCTGCTGATGTTGTTCGGGCACTGCCAGCCCGCGCGCCGCGAGATGAACACCGGCTCGTACGGGTCCATGTCCGGTGTGGCGATGAACAGCAGCAGCGTGACCAGCGACGGTGGGAGTCCGACCAGCGCCTGAGACCCTGTCGTCTTGAGGTCGCTGCGCTGCAGGCCCTCGCCGAAGAACCGGACGATGTTGCCGTTGATCCACACCGTGTACGGCGGGATCACCTTCGCGCCGAGCACCGGGTCCACGACCTTCACGGGCGCCGCAGTGAGGTTCAGGTCGATCCACCGGATTGCCAGCACTTCGCCGATGCGGCAGCCGACGTAGAACTGCAGCCGGACTAGCACGTTGAGCAGCGATCGCCGGGCGAACTCGTCAGCGTCGACACGACGCAGGAACTCGCGGACCTCGGCGGCGTCGTAGGCGCGCGGCGGCTTCTTGGTGCCGCCCTCGATGGGGTCCAGCTCGCTGCACGGGTTCCGGTCGAGCGCGCCGCACCGGACGTAGACCTGCATGATGCCGCGCAAGCACTTACGCAGGTTGCGACGCGAGTTCGGGGACAGCGGCTCGCCGATCCCGAGACGGGGCTGCGTCTCCAGGGAGTCCATGTACAGCTGCAGCCGCGGCACGGTGGCCTCGACGCCCCGCAGCCCGCCGATGGCGGGGACGATCTCGTTCCTGATCAGCCGGCGGTAGCAGTCGTAGGTCGTGCGCTTGCGCTTGAGTCGGGCGCGCTCGAGGAAGACCTCCGCTGCCTCGTGCAGACGACTGTTGGCGGTGATTGTGGCGACGGAGGTGCCACCGCCGCGCATCTGGTGGAAGACCGCTTCCAGCGCGGCGACGGCTTCCCTCTCGGACGGAGCGGTGCGCTCGATCACTCGGGGGGCGGCGCCGTCGAGGTCGCGGAACCGGGCCCACGCCTTCCACAGGTCCGGGCTGAGTCGCTTGGTCCCGACCTTGCCGTGGGTGCCGGGTTCAAGGGGGGTCCGTCCCATGGCGGGCCTCCTTTGGGGATTTCGTCGGCGCAAAACGTCGGTTTGGATCAACCATAGCGCTTCGGGGGAGGTGAAGGTAGCCCTCTGAGCTGGGCATTAGTGATCAGCTGGGTACTTGTCCATGGAGACCCCCCAGGT
>NZ_JBVJRA010000025.1:0-77182 GCF_055608075.1 Lentzea sp. NPDC036949 | reverse complement strand
CGCCGCCACCTCGGCGTCTTCCACGACTCCCTCACCGGCGCACCCGACAACGGCCGCTCCGCCGCACCCTCGTTCGGCACCTACCAAGGCCACGAGTACATGATCTACGAAGCAGGAGACCGGCTCGCGGGCAACATCGCCATCGCACGAGCGATCTGACGCCGGTCGGCACCACCGGCCACTCCTTTGTGGAACGGCTGATGTCGACGGGCGGTCGTGCTCATCCGGCGAGTCGGTGACCCGCGGACGGGGGAGCGGAGTGGAGCTCCCTGGACGCGGTCTCGGCGGCGTGGTGGACGCGGCGCGCGACGGCGTCCGGGCTGAGGCGCTGCACGGGCCCGAACACGGAGATCGCGCCGACGAGGGTCGGGCCGGGTCCCCACACCGGGGCTGCGACACCGGTGAAGCCGGGAAGCCACTCGCTGCGGTCGAAGGCGACGCCGTGCTTGCGCACACCGGTCAGCGCGGACTGCAGCACCCCCGCGGAGGTGATGGAAGCGGGGGTGAGCGCCTCCAGCCCGTGGGCGCACAGCACGGGGAGCAGACCGGGGTCGCCGGCCAGGAGGATCTTCCCCGGTGCGGTGCAGTGCAGGGGGAGGGGACCGCGCAGCCGCGTCGCGAGCTCGCTCGACTGCCTGCCGTGCAGGCGTTCGACGACGCGCGCCGTGGTGCCGCACAGGACGGAGAGCTGGACGGCCTCGCGAGTGGACTCGTAGAGGTCCGCGAGCACCGGCAGCAGCCGTTCCCTGGTGTGGTCGGAGATCTCCAGCGGAACGGCGGTCGACAACTCGGTGATCTTGGTGGTGAGGAGGAACCGGTTGTCGATCATCTCGACGAGTCCCTCCGCGCGCAGGAAACCGACCATGCGGTGAACGGTGGACTTCGGGAGGTCCGAGTAGCGGGTGAGCTCGGTGAGTGACGCCGCGCCGTCGCACGCGCCGAAGGCCTGGAGCACGGACAACACCTTCGTGGCCGCAGTGCGTCGCGAAGGGTCTCGCGGTGCCGGCACGGTCGCGGGGGCTTCCAAGGCGGTGTTCTGGCTGGTGATCACGGTTAATCTTCTTTCGCCTGTGGGTTCCACCACACCGTATTGAGGGCGTCGCGTCGTGTAGCTACGGAGTTCCACAAACCCGTACGCGAAAGAGTGAATGTTGCGAATACTCGGTGTTACTGCCCGGTTGATGTCCGAAAAGTTCCATCGGTTGGCACGGCCGTTTGACCGGGTGGATCGGACGTGAATAGATTCGTTTGGGGCCAATTCTGGTCTTGCCGGACCGAGGGACCACCGTGGAGCTGGGGGAAGAGCGGTGGCCGGTGTGGACAGGAAGACCGATCGCCGAGTCGCGGTTGCTCCGCGACACCCGAGGAGCTGGTAATGGCCGTTCTCACGGAACCCTCCCCGATGTCGTCCGCCGAGCTCGCCGCTGCACTGATCCGCACCGGTTTCTTCGACACCTACTTCGTCTACGAGCACGGCGACGTGTGGACGGTCACCTGGGGCGTGCGCGTGGAGATCGTCGTGAACGCGACCCGTGTGCGGGTTCGGCGTGACTCGGTGGAGGAGTCATGGCCGGTCGTCGGCGGGCCCGTGCGCGCGGCACGTGCGGCGCTGGAGCGGTTGTCGTTGCGCGAGTGGACGGTGTGCGGCTGGATCGCGTTCGAGGCCGTGCACGTGCTGAACGACCGCTCGGACCTCGCCGGGGACTCGGAGGTCGTGCACCTCGTGGTGCCCGAGGTGGAGGTGCGCATCGAGGACGGGAGGGCGAGCGTGGTGCGGGGCGGCGACGCGCGGCTCGGCGCACTGCTCGAACACCTGCGCACCGCACCGGTCGACGACGCGCCGGCACCGGGGCGCGCGACCGTGCCGGTGGACCTGGACGCGGGCAGCGGCCGGTACCGCGACGCGGTGCTGGCGGCGGTGGAGGAGATCCGTTCGACCGGGCTGCGCAAGGTGACCCTGTCCCGCAGCGTGCCCGTGGACGAGCCCGTCGACTTCGTGGAGACGTACCTGGCCGGGCGCGCGGCCACCGCACCGGAGCGGTCGTTCCTGTTGTCGATCGGCGGCTTGACGACGACGGGCTTCTGCGCGCAGACGGTGCTGGAGGCCGGGTCGGACGGGAAGGTCGCCACGCGGCCGCGGCTGGAGTCCCGTGTGGACGAGCTGGTGCCGGACCCGGACGAGGCGCACGACCACGCGATCGCCGTCGAGTGCGCGTTCGCCGGGTTGACCGAGGTGTGCGAGCCGGGCTCGGTGGTGGTGGACGAGCCGGCGTCGCGACTGTGCGGCCGGCTGACCGAGGGCAAGACCTCCTGGGACGCCTTGGAGTTGCTGTTCCCCGGCGTCACGATCTCGGGTGCGCCGAGGAAAGCGGCCTGTGAGTTCACCTCCCGGGCGGAGGCCGCGCCGCGGGGCGTCTACTCGGGTGCCGTGCTGTTCGCGTCGGACAACGGGTTCCTGGACGCGGGCCTGGTCCTGCGCGCGGTGTACGAGCGGAAGGGACGGCGGTGGCTGCGCGCGGGCGCCGGGATCGTGGCGTCCTCGCGGCCGGAGCGGGAGATCGAGGAGACCTGCGCGAAGCTGCGCAGCATCTCGGCGCACCTCGTGGCGGGCCCTGCGTGAGGGAAGCCGTTCCCTACCTGCTGCCGGTCGAGTGGAACATCGCCGCCAGCTGCGTGCGCCGCTGGATGCCGAGCTTGCGGTAGACGTGGGTGAGGTGGAACTCGACGGCCCGCCGCGACACGGACAACTTCCTGGCGACCTCGTCGTTCGAGGAGCCCGTGGCGACCAGGCTCGCCACGCGGTGCTCCTGCGGCGTCAAAGGAGAGCCCGCGGAAACGGAAACAGGAGCGGCCGGCCCGGCGCCGGACCGTCCCACCGCCTCCGCCGGCAGTTCGGCGAGCTTGGTGAGCAACGGCAGCGAACCGCACCGCTCCGCGGCCACCTTCGCCTGGGCCAGCTCCTCCCTGGCGAGCTTCTGCTGCCCGTGGCGCCACCTCGTCGTCCCGAGCTCCACCAGGACCGTCGCGCGCAGCAGCAACGCCTGCGTGTTGCGCAGGACGTGTTCGGCCTCCATGAGCCACGGCAGTGCCGCCGCGCCACCGGTCGCCATGCCGACGGTGAGCATCGCGCGGGCCAGACTCGGTGCGGAGGCCCACTTCTTGGCCAGTTCGAGCTCTTCGAGGGCCAGCTGCACCGCCTCCAGCGACTGACCGAGGTGGAGGTGCGCAACGGCCGCGTACGAGCGCCACGGCAGCACAGCGGGGCCGGGAGCACCCCACGACTTCAGCCTCCGCCCGCACTCCAGGTGGTCCGTGAGCGCGCCGGCGTCGTCCCCCAGCCGCATGCGGAGGTGACCGCGTCCCTGCAGGAGGCTGGTGTGGTGCCAGCTGTTCGGCAGCGGGCTGGTGAGGCCGATGGGCTCGACCAGCTCCCGTGCCGCCTCGACGTCACCGAGGTGCAGCAGCGCGGACAGGAGCGCGTCCATCGGCCAGATGCGGCCGGGGTGGCGCTGGTGCAGGTTCATCCGGTGCGCCTTGGCCAGTGCGAGCCGGGCGTCCACTACCGCCTGGGCCAGAGCCCCGCGGTGGAAGTGCACCCGCGACCGCAGCGTGTGGCCCAGCACGAAGACCAGGTCCAGCTTCTGGCGGTGAGCTTCCAGGATCGCCTCGCTGGAGTACCGCAGGGCCAGGTCGAGCTCGTTGGTCCTGATCAGCGAGTTGATGGCGGCCATCATCCGCTGCGGGTCATGCATGATCGACACCGCGCCCGCGGACAACGCGGTCAGCGCGGCCTCGCGGGACGTCGTCAGGTCTTCGCCCCGGTTGCTCAGGTCCTCCGCCACCAGTGCGGCCAGCCCGCGGCCACGGGCGTCACGGCGCCGCCAGTCGACCGCGACGCGGTCCGGAGCGGCGTCGGGCTCCTCGGACTGCTCGGACTGCTCGGTTGGCAGGGTGACGCGGAGCGCGAGGCGCAGCTGAGCGGAGAACTCCGGTGCGGAGGCGCACATCCTGGCGATGGACTCGCTCAACGCCGCGCGCGCGTCCTCGTAGCGCCCGTCGAGGCAGAGCGTCCTGGACAGCAGCGAGGTGACGTCGAGGAGGAGCTCGGGTTCCTCGATGTCCTCCAACGCCTGCTTGAGGTGCGTGGCCGCCTGGTAGGGGTCGAAGAACGACTCTGCGTGACCGAGCTTCACGAGCAGCTTCGTCCTGAGCTCGGCCGGCACGTGCTCCTGCAGCGCCCTGGTGAGGAAGCTCGCGGCGGTGGTCGCGTCACCGTCGTGCAGCAACTGGTCCGCTGCCCGGTGGAGCGCGTCGGCGGCCCACCGGCCGAGCTTCGCGGAGGTGCACTGGACGTGCCGCGCGACGAGCGCCGCTCGTGCACCGGACGCGTGCAGGCTCGCGGCGGCCCGTGCGTGGAGGTCGTCCCTGACCGCGCGCGTGATCGAGCTCGTGATCGCGTCCGTGAACACGGAGTGGGTGAACGCCGGCTTGGCGGCGCCGGTCAGCAGTCCCATCCGCGTCAACCGGTCGGCGCCGTCGGTGGCTTCCGGCACCGTCATCCCGGCGACCTCGGCGGCGAGCCCGAGGTCCGGGGGTTCCACGACCGCGATCGTCCTGGCCAGCCGGAGCAGTGGTTCGGGCTCGCCGTGCAGCCGTGCGAGCACCGACTCGCCCAGTTCCTCCACCCCGTACGAGGACGGGATCTCCTGCACGGAGAACTCCCCGGTCGTCTCCAGCAGGGAGTGGAGGAGCAGCGGGTTGCCGCCCGTGGCCGCGTGCAGGGCGGTGACTGCCTCAGGTTCTGGCCAGCTGCCGAGCACCGGTTCGGCGAACGTCGACACCTCGTCCGCGGTGAGACCGCCGATCCGCACGCGGGTGGCGTAGATCTGCATCTCCGCGACCTGGAGCGGGTCCGCGGGGTAGACGCCGGTCGTGCAGCTGAGCAGCACGGCGAGCGGCAGCTTGGTCGCCCGCCGCATGAGGTAGTTGAGCCACTGCAACGACGAGGCGTCGGCCCACTGCAGGTCGTCGACGACGAAGCAGACCGGTCCGCGGTCGGCGAGGCCGCTCACGAGCCGGTAGAGCTCGTGGTACGTCTGGTGGGTCGCCGGCTCGTCGAACCCCGCCGCGGTGCGGTTGCCGGCTTCCGGCTGACCGTCCACACCGAGGATCGACTCCAGGGCGCCGGCCTCCGGCCCCGCGGTGAAGTTCTCGAACAGCTGCCGGACGACGGAGAACGACATGAAACCGTCCAGAGTGGACGTCGCGGCACCGGCCACCTGGAACCCGCGCGCCCTGGCGGCGTCCGCCACCTCGCCCAGCAGCGTCGTCTTGCCGACGCCGGTGGTGCCCTCCACCAGCACCACCGCCGGCCTGTTCGTCTCCGCCGCGGTGAGCGCGCTGAGCAACCGGCCGAGTTCCTTGCCCCGGTGGACCGACCGGGGTGCGTCAGAGGAAGTCCTGTGCGGTTCGTTGCGCTGCTGAGCCATCTGCGGAGCTCCGTCGTGAGTCGGTCCGGTTGGTGAGCACCAGCGACGCCGCGGCCTGGCTCAGGCCTGCTGCGCCGCCCTGTCGCGCCGGGTGAACCCCTCGGCCATGACCGCGTGCAAATTCGAATTGGACGGGAGTTTGCGGCAGGGGCCAGTCGCCGTCAACCCGCTGGTGACCCTGCTCAGCGCGTGGTCGAGCCGCTGCCCGTGCGAGTGCGCGACCAGGCCGCCGTCCATCCCGCCCGGCTCGGCCCGCGGGGTGGATGCGGGTGCTACCGGCCACAGCAGGCCCTCGGGTTCCTTGAGCACGTTGCCTCCGGCTGCCTCGACGTCCACCAGCGCTTCGAGGCGAACAGTACGACAGCCGCGCCAGTCGCCGTCGCGTCCACATCGGCGGCGAACAGGCCGTGGTCACCGGGCTCCGGCGGTGCGCGTGCGGTGCCGGAACGCTTGTGCGCGAGGTGTCGTCGGGCGTGTCCACATCATCCGGTCGCGCGGTGGTTCAGCGCAGCCGGTGAGCCCGCGCGGGTGGAATGGCCGGAAGTGCGCGTTTGACTGCGCATCAAGGCCGTGACCAGCGACGACGTTGCTCGGCAAGTCGGGGGAGCCCGGACTCCACAGCGGACCGGTCGCCATGCCCCCTGGCGGTCTCCGCGGTGACGGCCGTCGGCACCGCGGGAGCGGTGCCGGGCGCGCCGGGGCACCGCGTGCGGAAGGCGAGTTCGCCGCGCGACTTCGGCACGGCGGGCAGGAGTGCGCCCGATTGCGCACTGCCCGCCTGGCCCCCGGGGTCTGCCTCCGCGATCACGTCCCGGGCACCCCAAACGAGACGTGACCCGGAGAGTCACGTCTCGAAACGCCACAATCCCGGTGGGTCCGCGCGGGGCGGACCCACCGGGACCGGATCAGCGGCCGCTGTGGGCCGCGGCGCGCACGTCTTCCAGGTCCACCGCCCCGTTGGCGTAGGCGGTGCGCATCAGCTCCTCCATGTCGGCCAGGACCGGCTGCCTGGGGTTGGCCGGAGCACACTGGTCGTCGAACGCGTTGAGGGCCTGCTGCGGCAGCGAGCTCAGGAACGCCGCCTCGGGCACCCCCGCCTCCGCGAACGAGGCGGGCAGCCCGACGGCCGAGCGCAGCCGTTCGATCGCGGCGGCGTAGGAGCGCACTCCCTCCTCCGGCGTGGCCGCGGGCAGTCCCAGGGTGCGGGCGATGTGCTGGAAGCGTTGCGGTGCCTGGTAGTTCTCGTACTTGGGCCAGCCGGTGAGCTTCGCGGGGGGCTGGCCGTTGTAGCGGATCACGTGCGGCAGCAACAGCGCGTTGGTCCGGCCGTGCGCCAGGCCGAAGGTCGCGCCGAGCGTGTGCGACATGGCGTGGACGATGCCCAGGAACGCGCTGCCGAAGGCCATGCCGGCGATGGTGGCCGCGTTGTGCATGGCCTCCTGTGCCTTCTCCGCTCCGAGCAGCACGGAGTCCTCGAGGTTCTCGAAGATCAGCTTGATCGCCTGCAGGCACAGCCCGTCGGTGAAGTCGTTGCTGTAGACGGAGACGTACGCCTCGGTCGCGTGGGTGAGCGCGTCGAACCCGGAGTCCGCCGCGAGCCCGGCGGGCAGCGAGCGCACGAGCACCGGGTCGACGATGGCCACGCTCGGGGTCAGCGCGTAGTCGGCCAGCGGGTACTTGCGGCCCGTCTCCCGGTCGGTGACCACCGCGAACGGGGTGACCTCCGAACCGCTGCCCGACGTCGTCGGCACGCACACGAGCTTGGCGCGCTCCGGTTCGGGGAAGCGGTAGAGGCGCTTGCGGATGTCGGCGAACCGGCCCCTCGCCTCGGCGAAGTCGACCTCGGGGTGCTCGTACCACAGCCACATGAGCTTCCCGGCGTCCAAAGAGGACCCGCCACCGATGGCCACGATGGTGTCCGGCTGGAACTCGCGCATCATCTCCGCACCGCGCTGCACGGTCTGCAGCGACGGTTCCGGCTCGACGAAGTCGATCAGCTGGACGGCCACGGGCTCGGAGCGGCCGGCCAGCACGGACCGCACCTTGTCCGCGTAGCCGAGCTTGGCCACCGTGCGACCGGTCACGATGCTCACCCGGTGCACCCCGGTCATCTCGCCGAGGTAGCGGATCGAGTTCGGCTCGAAGTAGATCTTCGGCGGCACCTTGAACCACTGGATGTTGTTGTTGCGGCGGGCGATGCGGCGGATGTTGAGCAGGTTCGCCGCGGTCACGTTGCCGGAGACCGAGTTGCCGCCGTAGCTGCCGCAGCCGAGGGTCATCGACGGCAGGAACGCGTTGTAGAGATCACCGATGCCGCCCTGCGCCGCCGGTGAGTTCCACACCACCCGCACGGCCTTGACGCCCTTGCCGAACCGCTCAGCCAGCCGCTCGTCGGCGGTGTGCACGACCGCCGTGTGGCCCCTGCCGTGGAACTCGACGACCTCAGCGGCCCGCCGGATGCCCTCCTCGGCTCCTGCCACGCGCAGCAGCGCGACCACCGGGCACGGCTTCTCCCTGGTCAGCGGTTCGTCCGGGCCGATGTCAGCGACCTCGGCGAGCAGGAGCGTGGTGTGCTCGGGGACGCTGAACCCGGCGCGGCCGGCGATCCAGTGCGCCGAACGGCCGGAGGCGGCCGGGTTGACGGACACCTTGCCCTCCCTGCGCGCGTCCGGGCCGAACAGGAAGTCCTCCAGCGCGCGCTTCTCCTGCGCGGTCAGCACGTGCGCGAGCCGGGTCCGCAGGCTGTCCACAGCCTGGTCCCACACCCCGGTGTCGATCAGCAGGGTCTGCTCGGCGGCGCACGTCATGCCGTTGTCGAAGCTCTTCGACAGAACGACGTCGTGCGCTGCGCGGGCCAGGTCGGCGTCGGCGGCGATGAACGCGGGCACGTTGCCCGCTCCCACGCCGATCGCCGGCTTGCCGGCCGAGTGCGCGGCGCGCACGACGTCGTTGCCGCCGGTGGCCAGCACGAGCGAGACGCCGTCGTGGTTCATCAGCGCCTGCGTGACCGCACGCCTGGGCGTCTCCACCCACTGCACGCAGTGCGCGGGCGCACCGGCCGCGACGGCGGCGTCGCGCACGATGCGGGCCGCCTCGGCACCGCAGCGGGGCGCCAGGTGGTGGAAGGCGAAGATGATCGGGTTCCTGGTCTTGAGCGCGATCAGGGCCTTGAACACGACGGTCGAGGTCGGGTTCGTGACGGGCGTGATCGCACACACCACACCGACGGGTTCGGCGATCTCCACCAGGCCGGTGAGCTCGTCGCGGCGGACCTCTCCCGCGGTGCGCATGCCGGTCATGCTGTTGGTGACGTGCTCCGCGGCGAAGAGGTTCTTCACCGCCTTGTCCTCGACGACTCCGCGCTCCGTCTCGGCGACCGCCAGCACGGCGAGGTCCAGGTGGCTCGCGGCGGCGGCACGCGCCGCCTTCGCCACGATGTGGTCGACCTGCTCCTGTCCGAGCGCGTGGAACGCCTCCAGCGCCTGCTGCGCACCGCGGACCAGGCCGTCCACGAGGGGCTCCACGTCCTCCGCCGGAGCGGCGGCGGGCGACTGCGGCCGGTGGACGACCGGGCCGAGGGAGGCGGCGAGGTCGCCGACGGTGCGGTGCTCGTAGAACACCTCCAGCTCCAGGGCACCGAAGTGCGCCTGCAACGCGACCGCGGCCTCGACCAGGGCGAGCGACGAGGCACCGAGACCGGCCAGCGCGCTGTCCGCCGTCACCGCTCCCCGAGGCAGTGCGAGCACGTCGGTCAGCGCGTCGATCACGAGCGCAAGGGCGTCGTGCTGCTCGACACCCGCGACCTCGCCGGGTTCACGGGCGCCTGCCGGGTTCTCGGCCAGTGCGGCGAGCGTGCTCAGCCGCGGTCCCGCGTCGACCACCGCGACCGCGGTGGCCGCGGGGGCGTCGTCCGCCAGGACGGCCGACTCCGGGTCGAAGCGGACCCCGGCGGCCTGCTCCGCCGTCAGCAGGTAGTCGGTGCCCCCGGCCGCCGGTGCCCCGTCGGCGACGCCGTCGAGGAAGCGCCGGGCGGGCTCGTTCTTGGCCGTGGGCACGTAGGGCAGGCGGATCTTCACGGCCGTGCCCGAGCCGAGCGACGCCAGGACCTGGTGCTCCACGCCCCTGCCGAGCACCCGGCAGCTGAGCAGGAACGTGTCCACGACCAGCTCGTCGGTGTCCTGCCGGCTGATCACCGCGCCCACGACGCCGTGGTCGCCGAAGCGGTCGGTGGCGCGCACCACCTGGCAGCGCACGCCCGGTTCCGCCAGCAGGGCGCGCAGCTCGTTCTCCTGCCTGCGCACGGTGCTGAAGTTGAACTGGTTGGTGCGCTGGGTCATCTGCGCGACCCGGCGCAGGTCCGCCTCCGCCGCGGGCGTGATGTCCACGACCAGGTCGAGGCCCGCGATGAAGTCGGCGAAGGTCAGCGAGGACCGGCGCAGCTCACCGCGGTCCCGGTTGGCGTCGTAGGCGGCCGCGCGACCGCGGTCCTCCTCCGTCACCACCAGGCGGTCGAAGGCCCACACCCGGTCCAGGAACGGCTTGATCTCCTCCTCGTCGGCGGGCACGGTGAGCGCCAGCACGCCGGGGCACGCGGCACGGACCTGGGCGACCTCCACCGGGTTGTCGTCGAGGAAGACGAAGCTGTCGAGGCCGAGGTTCAGCTCCGCGGCCAGCCGCGCCAGGCCGACGGGCTTGGGGTCCCACCCGATCGCCCGCGCGGCGACGTGGTCGGACCGCAACGGGAACTCGGGGCGGGCGCGGAAGACCGCGTCCACGGTCTCCGGGTCGTTCTTGCTGGCGAGGGCGAGCAGCACCCCCTGCTCGCGCAGGGCGACGGCCCACTCCTGCACGTGGCGGTGACCGCCGGTGAGCCGGACCCCTTCCGGGCCGTCCTCGCCGGCCACACCAGCCCACAGGGTGTTGTCGCAGTCGAGGACGAGCACCTTGAACGGCCGGGCGAGCAGGGCGTGCACCGAGCGGGCGATCCCCGTGGCCAGGGCGTCGTACCCCGCCGGCGTGTAGGCGAGGTGCGCCATGCGGTAGCGGGCCTCGTCGTGCACGTCGCCGGGATCGGTGCCACCGTGCCAGTCCTCGGCGCCGAGCAGGTGCACCCCGGGGATGTCGCCCAGGTCGTCGAAGAGCCGGTGCTGGCGCGGGTCCGCGCCGGTGACCGACGGGCTGGGGCAGACGCGGAGCAGCAGCGGGACGCGGGCCCGTGCGGCGAACGACCGCACGGCCTCCGCGAGCTCGCCCAGGGTGCGCTCGGTCTCCTCGGCCGGCCAGTCGTCGAAGCGCACCAGCACCACCGCACATCCCGACCGCGCGGACCCGAGGGTGCCGGCGGGGTCGAGCAGCTCCTGGAACACCTGGCCGAACGGCGCGAGCACCGGGCGCAGGCCGAGACCGAGGTCGCGGCACCACGCGGTGAGGGGTGCCGCCAGCGGGTCGGTGGTGAAGGTCGCGGCGACGGCGAGCACGGCGCCGTCCGCCGCGAGGTCCGTCGTCGGCTCGGGTGAGGGTGCGGCGGCGTTCGCCGTCGGCGGCACACCAGGGGCCGCAGGTGCGCCTGCGGGTGCGAAGGACTCCAGCACCTCGACCCGGCCGGCGCTCACCTGACCGAGCCCGCCCACAGCGGCCGCGGCGACCGCTTCGACGGCGAGCCCGTCGACGACCCCGCGAACGGTCGGCGAGAACCCGGTGTCCATCCTCGGGGGCCGCAGGACCAGCCCGCCGAGACCGGGGTGCCCGCTGATCGTCGTGCGCAGCAGCTCTTCGCAGCGGAGCTTGGCGTCCACGTAGTGCTGCCAGGTCCGCGCGGCACCGGCGACCACGTCACTGGACACGAGCACGACCTGACCACCGGCCGCCGACAGCGGCTCGGCCAGAGCGGACAGCGGCGCGGACACCGCGGTGACGGCCGTGGCGACGTACTCGGCGGCGCGCTCGGCGGTGTCCGGTCCCGGCAACAGTGGCTGGAAGCTCGGGAACGCGTTGAGCACCACCAGGTCCAGCCTGCCCTCCCGGGCGAGCACGTGGTCGCGCAGCCGTGCGCACCCGGCGGGGTCGGCCGCGTCGGAACGCACCGCGTGCACGCGCTCGGCGGCCGTTCCCAGACCGGCCAGCAGCTCCGGCGGGAAACCGGGGTCCCGGCGGTGGGTGACGTACACGTGCGCACCGCGCAGGGCCAGTGCGGCGGCGAACGCGGCACCGAAGCCGCGGCTGCCACCGGTGACCACGGCGACCTTGCCCTCCAGCTCGACGTCCTGGCCGGCGAGGGCGGCGGCGAGGACGTGCGCGTCCGGTTCGGCCGGAACGGCCCTGGCGACGACGGCCAGCTCGACGCGCCCCAGACCGGGCAGGGCACCGCCGAACCGCACCATGTCACGGCGTTCGTCCACGGCCGTGACGTGGATCGAGCCGTCGCCGGTCGCGGCCGGGTCGAGCTCGACGGTCAGCGAGGAGATGAGCGACTGCCGGCCGGGGACCTCCATGCCCGCCAGGTAGCTCGCCCAGCCGAGCAGCCGCGCGACCTCTTCCCGCACACCGCTGCCGATGCGGTCGAGCAGGCTCGTGAAGTCACCGGGATCGCTGCGGTAGGACACCGGGATGCGCTGTCCCACCCGGAGCTCCGCCGGGACCCGGTCAGCGGCCTGCTGCCTGCGTTCTCCCGATCCCACGCGCACCGCGCCGACCCCGGCGCCGACCGTGCCGCCCAGTTCGACGTCCACGGTCGCGACCGGCTGCCCGCCGTCCGACACCTCCAGCCGCACACCCCCGTTCCCGGTGCGCGCCACGTCCAGGGAGTACGACTGCGCCGGGTAGACCGCGGCGTGGAAGCGCGCCCGGACCCGCCGCACCGCCGCAGCGTCCTGCGGGGGCAGGCCCGCCACCGCGTGGAGGACGGTGAGCGCGCCCTGCGCCACCTCCGCGCCGAACCCGCTCCTGGACGCGTAGTCCGCGTCCAGGTGCAACGGGTTGAGATCGCCGCTCGATCCAGCGAATCGGCCGAGATCATCAGGAAGGACATGCACTGCGAACACCGAGGACTCCGTTTCGACGCGCCCGTCATCGGGCAGAGCAGGGATTGAAGTCCAAGCTAATGACGTCGCGGCAATGCCAGAAGCCCGCGTTCCAACCGTTGGGTCGTCCGAGGAAATCGCCATTGCCGAATACCGGAATGCCGCGCACATTCACAGAATTGCGACACCGGGTGAATTCAGCTCCGTCCGGCGACGCCCAGCTGCTCCGCCGCCAGCGCGAGGAGCTGGTCGAGGTAGGCGTTCCCGGTGGGCTCCGTCAGCGGCCACCAGACGAAGGCGTCGTGCGTGCTGTCGACCCGCGGCACGGCATCGTGCTCGGCCAGGGCGAGGAAGGTGACGTTGACGGTGTGGGTGGGGGAGTCGCCGTGCGCGGAGGCCTCGAAGACGGTGGAGAACGTCCCCAGCACACCGCACAGGGTCACGCTCAGCCCTGACTCCTGCTCGGCCGTGCGCACCGCGGCCTCGGCGAGCTGCTCGCCCTTGCGCATGCGCCCGCCCTGCAACCACAGGGAACCCGCCTGGGGTTCCTGGCTGCGCCGGGTGAGCAGCGCCTCGCCGGCGCGGACGACGAGCGTGTCGACGCAGACGACGGGCATCCGTTCCAGGATCTCGCGGTAGAGCTCCTCGGGCACCCAGGCGTGGCCTCCGGTGCCGGGGCCGTCGCGCCAGTCGAGCACGGGTGCCGCGGGCAGTGCGTCCGACTGCACGGGGTTGAGCGGTCCAGGCATCGTCCTCCGCCTTCCGGTGATCGCGTTCGCGCTGGAAGGTATGGACCTGTTGCGCGCCGGACCACCTCCCGTCCCGTTCGGTGGGACGAACTCCGCTCCGCCGGACCCGGCCGGAATTCCGTCCCGACCACTGGAACGGGCTCTGGATGATCGATGCCGGCTGTCACACACTCCCTTCAGCCGACGGCCGGCTGCCGGGCGAGAACTCCCGCCGGCAGCCGCGCAGAAATACCCGTCACCCGATCTCACGAATGGAATCTCCTCATGACCCAGCAGGAATTCTGGCGCGGCAAAAGAGTGCTGGTCACCGGTGGCTGCTCGTTCATCGGATCGCACCTGGTGGAGCACCTCGTCGGTGCCGGTGCCAGGGTGCGCGTCGCCGACGACCTCAGCTCGGGACGCCTGGAGAACCTCAGCGACGTTCCGGAGTCCGCCTGGGAGTTCGTGGAGGGCGACCTCTGCGACCCGCGGCTCGCCGCCGAGGTGATGCGCGGCATCGACGTCGTCTTCCACCTCGCCGCGATCCACGGGGGACGGGGGTTCATCGAGCTGCACCAGGCCGCGTGCTCGCGCAACTTCGTCCTGGACGGCGTGGTCTCGCAGGCGGCGGTCGACGCGGGCGTGGAGAACTTCGTCTTCGCCTCCTCCGGCTGCGTCTACCCGGTCGACCTGCAGGCCGACGTGAACGAGGAGGTCCGGCTCTCGGAACCGCAGGTGGGGCCGCCGTTCCACGCGGACGGGATCTACGGCTGGGCCAAGCTGATGACCGAGCAGCGGCTCGCCGCGCTCCACGCCGAGCTCGGGTTCCCGTCGGTGTCGTGCCGCCTGTTCACGGTCTACGGCGAGCGCTGCCCGGAGAGCCACGCCCTGACCGCCATGGTGGGCCGGGCGTTCATCCAGCAGAAGCCCTTCGAGGTCTGGGGTGACGGGACGCAGATCCGCAACTGGACCTACGTCACGGACATCGTGCGCGGCCTGGTCCTCGCCGGGGAGCGCGTCCACGACGGCAGCGCGATCAACCTCGGCACCGAGGAGCCGATCCAGGTCAAGGAAGCCGCCAGGATGATCCTGGAGTTCACCGGCCAGGCCGACACGGAGATCAAGCCGCTGCCCGACAAGCCGACCGGCCCCTACAACCGGGTCGCGTCCGCCGCCATGGCGTTCGAGCGGCTCGGCTGGGCGCCCGAGGTGCCGTTCCACACCGGTCTCAAGCGGCTCACCGAGTGGTACTTCGAGTCGCGCCAGGCCGAGCGGATGACGACGGCCGAGTTCGCCGAGCGGCTGACCACGAGGTAGAGATGACCGACGCACCGCGGGTGACACCAGGACCGGAGATCACCACCGGGGAACACCGGCGCACGGCGTGGTCCAACTGGAGCGGGGCGGTCCGCGGCATCGCGGACCGCCTCCTCGCTCCGGACACCGCGGACCAGCTGCGCGACATCGTGCTCGACGACACCGCACGCGCACGCGGCATCAGCGTGGTGGGCTCCGGGCACTCCTACGCGAACCTCGTCGCACCGACCGGCCGGACGCTGGTCGACCTGCGCCACCACCGCGGTGTCGTCGCCGTCGACCCGGCGGCCATGACGGTCACGGTGAGGGCGGGCACGACGATGCGCGAGCTGAACCGGGAGCTCGCCGCGGCGGGCTTCGCGTTGCCGAACCAGAGCGCGATCGACGAGCAGACCGTCGCCGGCGTGGTGGCCACGGCCACGCACGGGAGCAGTCCCCGGCTCGGCACGCTCTCCAGCCACGTCGTGGCGGCGCGGATCCTCACCGCGGACGGCCGGGTGCGCACGATCACGCGGGACGACCCGGAGCTCGACGGCGTCCGCGTGCACCTGGGGTGCCTCGGCGTGGTCCTGGACCTCACCTTCACCGTCGTGCCCGGCCACCGGTTGCGCAAGGTGGTCCGGCGCAGGCCGCTGGCGGAGGTGCTGGCGAACCTCGACGAGTTCCGCGGAGTCCACTTCGGCGGCTTCTGGTGGTACCCGCACACCTCCCAGGCGATCGTCTGGGAGGCGGCGCCGACGGACGAGCCACCGACCCAGCCGCCGGGACCGCCCGGTGCCCTGCTTTCGGCCCTGTGCAACAACTCCTGGTCGTCGCGGGTCGCGGGTGCCGCGCACTACGCGGCCGCTGTGGCCGCCGGCCGGGGCGGTGCGCAGGTCATGCGGTGCGACGACGCGCTCCTGCACCACCTGCCGCCACCCGTGCAGGGCACCGAGTACAGCGTCCCGTTCGACCGGGCGGCCGACGCCGTCCGCGCCCTGGCCGGGGAGGTGCGCCGAGGCGGGTTGCGCGTCTGCGCACCCGTGGACATCCGCTTCACCGCCGCGGACACCGCCTGGCTCAGCCCGAGCAGGCAGGCCACCACCTGCCACATCGGCGTGACGCACCCCGTGACAGCACGGGACCCCGAGGGGTGGGTCGCACCGCTGCGCGCCGTGGACTCGGTGCTGTGGGACTTCGACGGCCGCCCGCACTGGGCCAAGGTCCACTTCCGCACGGGCGGGGAGCTGGCCGCGCGCTACCCGGAGTGGGACCGGTTCCAAGAGCTGCGCAGGGCCTGGGACCCGGACGGCGTCTTCCTCGGAGGGCACCTCCGAGAGCTCTTCGAACGCTGACCCCTTCGAGAGGCGGAAGCTCATGGCGATCAAGTTCGGCTACCACACCTGGTCCTACTCCAGCTTCGGCAGCTGGGTCCCCGCGTACACGTTGGACGAGACCGTCAAGCGCTTGGCGCGCATCGGCTTCGACGGCATCGAGATCGGTGCCGCCGCACCGCACGCCTTTCCGCCGTACCTGAGCCCGGCCCGGCGGCGCGAGGTGCGCAGCCTGCTCGACGACCACGGCGTGGAGGTCTCCGGCATCGGCCCGGCGCCCACCGGGGGACCCGGTTACAACCCGAGCTCTCCGATGGCCGAGGAACGCGAAGCGACCGTGGAGCACTACCGCGCAATTAACGAGCTGTGCGCCGAGTGGGGCGCCGGAGCGGTGGTCTACCTGCCAGGTTGGGTCGTGTTCGGCACCCGGCGGCGGCAGGCCTGGGCGTGGTCGCGCGAATGCCTGGCCCTGGTCGCCGACGACGCGGCGCAGTACGGCCTCACGGTGGTGGTCGAGCCGCTCGCGGAGAACTCGAACCTGTGCGAGAGCGGCGAGGACGCCATGGAGCTGATGGAGGACATCGCACGGCCGAACGTCAAGGTGATGTTCGACTGCAGCCACGTCCGCTACCGGCGGGAGTCGCTCACCGACCAGGTCCACCTGATGGGCGCCGACCTGCACCAGATCCACATCGCCGACACCAGGGGAACGCAGACGCGGTTGCCGGCCGGTTCCGGGGACGAGGACTGGGAGGGCCTGGTCGACGCCCTGCTCGACACGGGTTTCGACGGCTACCTCACGGCCGAGACGGGGTTCCACCGCCGCGGGATCGACCCCGACCACGACGCGCGGGCAGGGCTCGCGTTCCTCAAACCGCTGGTGGAGCGAAAGCTCGCCGAACGCGCCGCGTCCACCCCGGCACCCTGACCCGCGTCCCCGGCAACCCGATCGGAAGGTACCGGCACCATGGAGACAGTCGCCCTGCACACCAGGCTCAAGCCGGGCAAGGAAGCCGCCTACGAGGCCGCGCACGCCCGGATTCCCGACGACCTCGACGCTGCGCTGCGCGCGGCGGGGGTGCGGTCGTGGCGGATCTGGCGCAGCGGTCTCGACCTGTTCCACGTCGTCGAGGTGGACGACTACGCGGCCATGATGGAGAAGATGCACGGGCACCCGGCGGACATCCCGTGGCAGCAGAGGATGGACGAGTTCCTCGACGCCCCGCTCGACTACGACTCGGGCAGCTCGGCCGCGAAGTTCGTGTGGGAGCTGCCGTGATCCACGGCCTCGGCCTCGGCGGGTCCGCACTGGGGAACCTGTACCGCCCCGTGTCCGATGTGGACGCCCGCGCCACCGTCGACGCCGCGTGGCAGGCCGGTGTCCGGTACTTCGACACCGCCCCGCACTACGGCCTCGGCCTGTCGGAACGGCGGCTCGGGGCAGCGCTCGCGGACCGGCCCCGGTCGGAGTTCGTCATCTCCACCAAGGTCGGCAGGCTGCTGGAACCCCGTGACAGCGGCGGTGACGACCTGGCCGAGGGCTTCGCGGTGCCCGCGACCCACCGCCGGGTGTGGGACTTCAGCGCGGACGGGGTGCGCCGCTCGCTGGAGGCCTCGCTGACGCGGCTCGGCCTGGACCGGGTCGACCTCGTCTACGTCCACGACCCGGACGACCACGCCGAGCAGGTCCTGCGCGAGGCGTTGCCGGCCCTGGCGGAGCTGAAGGCCCAGGGCGTGGTCCGCGGGATCGGCGTGGGCGTGAACCGGTGGGAGGTGGCGGAGCCGTTCGTGCTGGCGCATCCCCTGGACCACGTCATGCTGGCCGGCCGGTACACGGTGCTCGAACACGCCGCGACCCTGGACTTCCTGTCGCTGTGCGCGGAACGGGACGTCTCCGTGGTGGCGGCCGGTGTCTTCAACTCCGGGTTGCTGGCCCGCCACGAGGTCCCTGCCGACGCCACGCACGACTACACGACGGCACCGCCCGCGCTGGTCGAGCGCGCCCGCAGGATCGCCGGAGTCTGCCGCCGGCACGGCGTCCCGCTCCCGCGGGCGGCGCTGCACTTCCCGTTCGGGCACCCGGCGGTGCGGGCGGTCGTGGTCGGTGCCCGGTCGGCGGCCGAGGTCACCGAGAACGTCGCGATGGCCGCCGGCGACGTGCCCGCCGGCATCTGGTCCGACCTGCGCGCCGAGAACCTGCTCTCCCCGACCGTTCCCGTGCCGCTGCCGAAGAGCTTCGAGAAGGCGGCCGGCTGATGTTCCTCCGATCTCCAGTTGAGGTGTGTGATGTTTGAGCTGCAGAGAAGTTCCACCGGCTGGCGGCTGCCGCAGGAGCCGACGGCGGCGGGCACGGCGTACCAGGCGGTGCAGGACGAGCTGCGCCCGGACGTGCGGCCACAGCAGAACCTGGCGACGTTCATCACCACCGGGATGGAGCCGGAGGCCGAACGGCTGATGGCCGACTTCCTCTACCACAACACCGTCGACGGCGTGCAGCCGTTGCACACGGCCGACCTGGCGCAGCGGTGCGTCGCGGCGCTCGCCGACCTGTGGCACGCCCCCGGCCCGGACAGCGCGGTCGGCACGTCGACCGGCGGTTCCAGCGAGGCCTGCATGCTCGGCGGGCTCGCGATGCTGATGCTGTGGCGCTCCCGCGCCGGCGGTTCCGGCAGGCGGCCCAACCTGGTCATGAGCACGGCCGTGCACGTGTGCTGGGCGAAGTTCTGCGCCTACTGGGACGTCGAGGCGAGGCAGGTCCCGGTGCGGGAAGGCGGTTCGGGCATCGACCCGCAGACCGCGGCCGACCTGTGCGACAGCGACACCATCGGCGTGGTGACCGTGCTCGGCACCACCTACGACGGCTTCTACGAACCGGTGCAGGAGGTGTGCGCCGCGCTGGACCGGCGGTGCGCCCGCGACGGCGTGGACGTGCCGGTGCACGTCGACGCGGCCTCCGGCGGGATGGTGGCACCGTTCCTCGACCCCGCGCTGGTGTGGGACTTCCGGCTGCCCAGGGTGAGCTCGATCAACACGTCCGGGCACAAGTACGGCCTCGTCGCTCCGGGGCTGGGGTGGATCGTGTGGCGCGACCCGAGCGTGGTGCCCGCCGAGATCGGGTTCTCGACCGACTACACCGGTGGCCGCATGTCCACCCAGACGCTGTCGTTCACCCGGCCCGTCGCACCGGTCATCGCGCAGTACTACCAGTTCCTCCGCCTGGGGGCGGAGGGCTACCGGGCCGTCATGCGGCGCTGCCGCGACCTCGCCCTGTCGCTGACCGCGCACCTCGGCCAGTTCCCCGAGCTGCGGGTGGTCTCCCGCACGGACCACCTGCCCCTGGTCGCGTTCACCACCCACCACGACGCTGGTTTCAGCGTCACCGACCTCGCCGACCGCCTCCGCCGGCGCGGCTGGCTCGTGCCCACCTACGCACTCCCGGCCGACCAGGCGGACGTCACGGTCGCGCGGATCGTCTGCCGCAACGACCTCTCCGACGTGCTCGCCCGCCGGCTCGCGGACGACATCGCCGACGCGGTCACCGCACTGCGCGCCGACGCAGTACTGCCCTTCCAGCGGGGCAACGACGTGGTGCTGCGGAGCGCGGAGATCACCTTGACGGCCGCAGGAGGGTCAGGCGCCTACGGCTTCCAGCGGGAGGAGGACCTGGAACCGCGTGTCACCCGGCTGTGACTCCACCCGGATGTCGCCGTGGTGCTTGTTCACCACGATCCGCCAGGAGATCTCCAGCCCGAGCCCGGTGCCCTCACCGACCGGTTTGGTGGTGAAGAACGGCTCGAAGATCCGGCTCCGCACCGCCGCCGGGATGCCGGGCCCGGTGTCGCCGATCTCCACCACGAGGTGCCGGTCCCGCCGGAACGTCCGCAAGGTCAGCGTGCCCGACCCGCCCATCGCGCTCAGCGCGTTGTCGATGATGTTCGTCCACACCTGGTTCAGCTCGCCGGCGTAGGCGGGGACGGAGGGGAGCGTCCGGTCGTAGTCCTCGACCACCCGCACGTCGCCGAACTTGCCGCCGAACATGACCAGGGTGGAGTCGAGCAGCTCGTGCACGTCGACCACCCGGAACGGTGCGCGGTCCATCTGCGAGTACTGCTTCGCGGCGGCGACCAGGGTGGACACCCGCGTGGTGGCGTCCTCGATCTCGTTCATCAGCATCTCGGTCTCGACCGTGTACCGCAGCCAGTGCACGGCCGAACCGGTGACGGCCGCCGGGCACGGCAGCAGCGAGGTCTCCAGCCACTCGACGTCCAGGCCGCCCGCGACCAGGACCGGTGCCACGTCCCAGCCGCCGCTGACGCCGTGGTCGTCGAGCCAGTCGGAGACCTCGTCCTCGGCGTCGCTGGTCTCCAGCGGGCTGAGCTTCGGTGCCTTGGCGACCCGTTCGACCGCCTTCTCCTGCAGCTTCACCAACGCCGGCAGTTCGGACGGGTCGAGCGCGCCCTGGGCGAGCAGGGCCAGTTCGTGGCGCATGCCCGCGACGCGTTCGCGCAGGGCCGCAGTGGCACGCACGGCGGCCGCGGCCGGGTTGTTCAGCTCGTGGGTCAGACCCGCGGACAACGCGCCGAGCGCGGTGAGGCGTTCGTGCTGGCCCACCGTCGCCTGGGTGTTGCGCATGCCCCAGAACAGGCCCTCCAGCAGGTGCATGGCCATCGGGAACCACGTGCGGACCATCGGGCCGAACTCGTCGGCGTCGAACTGCAGCATCGACGTGGCCGTGATCGACTCGACGGTCATCTGGTAGGTGGGCTGGTCGAGCTCCAGGTAGGCCTGGGTGGCGCCGAAGTACGAACCGCGCAGGTCGCTGCGGCTCACCTCGATGCGCTGGCCGCCGATGGTGCGGCACAGCGCGACGGTTCCTCCCAGCAGCACGAAGAAGCACGTCGCCGGCTCGCCCTCGGTGAGCACGGGGGTGCCCGCCGCGCGGGTCTCGACGTGACCGTGGGCGGCCAGCCAGTCCAGCTGCGCTTCGTCGAGCTTCTCGAACAGGAACAGCTCGCGCAGTTCCGCCGGGGTGAGCCGCTGCATCAGGACCTCTCCAGGTAGCGGTGGACCAGCGTGACGGCCATGGCGCCCTCGCCGACCGCGGACGCGACGCGCTTCACCGACTCCGCGCGGACGTCGCCCGCCACGAACACGCCGGGCAGGCTCGTCTCCAGGTGGTACGGCGCCCGCTCCAGGTCCCAGCCGGGCGGGGAGGTGCCGAGGTCGGGCCCGGCGAGCAGGAAGCCGTGCTCGTCGCGCTCCAGCGTGCCGTCCAGCCAGTCCGTGCGCGGGGCGGCGCCGATGAACGCGAACAGCCAGCTCGCCGGGACCGCCGTCGTCTCGCCGGTCTTGTTGTTCAGCAGCGTCAGCGTCTCCAGGTGGCCCTCACCCGCGCCGCCGCAGACCTCGGTGTGGGGGCGGACCTCCACGTTCCCGATCGCGTCGAGCTGGTCGATCAGGTACCGCGACATCGACTGCTCCAGCGAGTCGCCGCGCACCAGGATCACGACCTTGCGCGCGTGCCCGGAGAAGTAGACGGCCGCCTGGCCCGCTGAGTTCGCGCCACCGACCAGGTACACGTCCTGGCCCGCGCAGTTCGGGCCCTCGGTCGTCGAGGCGCCGTAGTACACGCCCCGGCCGGTCAGCTCGCCGAGGCCGGGCGCGTTCAGCAACCGGTACGACACCCCCGTGGCGAGGATGACGGTGTGGGCGGAGAGCTCGGTGCCGTCGCCGAACCGCACGACTCGCGCGGCACCCCGGCGTTCGAGCGCGACGACGTCACGGGTGGTGAGCAGCTCCACGCCGAACTTCACCGCCTGCCTGCGGGCCCGTTCGGTCAGCTGCCCGCCGGACACGCCGTCCGGGAAGCCCAGGTAGTTCTCGATGCGGCTGCTCGTACCGGCCTGGCCGCCGGTCGCGATCCGTTCCACCAGGACGGTCCGCAGGCCCTCCGACCCGCCGTACACCGCGGCACCGAGGCCCGCGGGGCCGCCGCCGACGACGATCAGGTCGTAGAAGTCGGCCGACGGCTGCGTGCTCAGGCCCACCTCGGCGGCGAGCTCCGCGTCGGACGGGTCGACCAGTGCCTTGCCCGAAGCCGTGACCACGACCGGCAGCGTCGTCCCGTCCTGGTGCGCCGCGGTCAGCAGGCAGCGCGCCTCCGGCTCGTCGAGCGCGTGCCAGCGGAACGGGACGTTGTTGCGCGCCAGGAAGTCGCGCACCTCGTAGGACCGCGGCGACCAGCGGTGCCCGACCACCCGCACCCGCTGCGGCGGCTGCCGGTCGCTCACCGCCCACGCCCGCAGCTGCTCGTCGAGCACCGGGTAGAGGTTCTGCTCCGGCGGGTCCCACGGCTTGAGCAGGTAGTGGTCGAGGTCCACGACGTTGATCGCCTGGATCGCCGCGTCGGTGTCGGCGTAGGCGGTCAGCAGCACCCGCCGTGCCTGCGGGAACACGTCCATCGCCTGTTCGAGGAACTCGATGCCGCTCATCTGCGGCATCCGGTGGTCGGCCAGCAGCGCCGCGACCTCCTCACCGCGCAGCTTGATCTCGTGCAGCGCCTCCAGCGCCTGCGGCCCGGACTCCGCCCGCACCACGCGGTACTGCTCGCCGTACTTCCGCCGCAGGTCGCGCGCCACCGACCGGGACACGGCCGGGTCGTCGTCCACCGTGAGAATCGAAGGCCGCGCGACGCGACCGGCAGTCGTCATGCGCCCAGTCAAACACCAGAAGTTGTTGAAAGCTGCAATGGAGGTACCGTCGGGCCGTGACCACCACCACCTGCGAACACGTCGCCGACCTGGGCCCGGAGCCCACCCCCAGCACGACGGAGGGCTGCGAGGACTGCCTGGCCACCGGAGGCAGGTGGGTCCACCTGCGCCTGTGCCTGGGCTGCGGCAAGGTCGCCTGCTGCGACTCCTCGCCGGCCAAGCACGCCTCGAAGCACTTCGCCGAGGAGGGGCACCCGATCATCCGCTCGTTCGAGCCGGGCGAGGCCTGGCGCTGGTGCTTCGTGGACAGCACGCTCGTGTGAGCCGCGCGGTGCCCGGCCGGCTGAGTTCGCGTCGGCCGAGGCACCGCGCTCGTCATTCCACTCCAGATGGACAGAACGCCGCGGCGACGTCTCCGCCGCGGGGATTCACGGGACAGTCCGTCGAAGTCCTTTTGTGGTGCGGGTTGTCTTGCCACGTACCGCTCCTACCCGCATTGACGGGTCGAATCCGATGGGCAGCTCCTGGCCGTCCTGCCTGCGGGAAAAGCAAGGAACTCTCGGGTAACGCCCCGCTTCCCGATGTCGCAGATTCCTAAACATATGAACTTTTGATGTCGGAATGTGGACATATCAAGAATGCTCCTTTCGGCGGTGTTTGCGGCAGTGTCGGGGAGACACTGTTGTCCTCGGATTGCGTTCGTGGCTGGTTTCTGCGCGGGTTCCCTCGGATGATCGGGATTCGGCTGGGCTCCGGCACGTCCGCATCCGCTGCTGACGATCGACAGAAGAAGGAGAAAGTTGTGACCGACGACACCTACCAGGTCCTCGTGAACGACGAGGAGCAACACTCGTTGTGGCCTTTGGGCAAAGAGGTCCCGCACGGCTGGCGTGCCGAGGGCAAGCAGGGGTCGCGGCAGGAGTGCATGGACCACGTCGACACCGTCTGGACCGACATGCGGCCCCGTAGCCTGCGTGAACAGATGGCGGCCGAACAGAACGGCTGATCACTCGCCGTTGTCCGCAGGGGCGGCCGGAGTCGACGGCCAGGTGAACGGCGCCCGCTGCGGCAGGGCCCGGCGCACAGTTCGCCGTACACCGCAGAACTCACTTCGGGACTCCGCAGGCATTGATCTGCGGAGTTGTTCGACGCTGTCCTGCTGTCGATCGTGTGCATGGATTCCGAATGTTATTCGGGACAGCGTGGAATTTGTGTGAGGTGGGGTTGCGGCGGGTACCAAGGTTTGTCACGGGTTATGTGTGCCCGGTATTCAGCTTTTTGCGGAGTTCTACGGAAGGGTGATGGTGGACCACTTACGCGGGGTGCTCGAACGAGCGGCTCTCGCCAACGACGTACCGGGCGCACAGCTCGTGGTCCGGTGCGGCGGTGAGGCCTTTGAATTCGAGTTCGGAGAAGAGCGGCACGGTACGGGTTGCGCGGTCCGGCGGGACAGCAAGGTGCCCATCGGGTCAATCACCAAGACATTCACGGCGACGCTGTTGATGGTTCTGGTGTCCGACGGTGACGTCGACCTGGACGAGCCGGTCGTGGAGTACCTGCCCGAGCTGCGGCAGGCGCTCGGCGCCAACGCCGACGTCCTCACCGCCCGCCACCTGCTGAGCCACACCGGCGGCCTGCAGTCGGAGCTCATCGCCGCCGACGACCGGGCGGCGCTCGCGGCCTCCGTGCGGGACGTCGTGCAGCCGCCGGGAGCCGGGTTCTCCTACTCCAACACCGGCTACGCCCTGGTCGGACGCCTGATCGAGGCGGTCACCGGCATGGAGTGGGCGGAGGCGCTCCGCGCCGTGCTGCTCAAGCCGCTCGGCCTGGAGCTCGGGTTCATCGCCGGCGCCGAGGACGTCACCCCGGCCGCCAGCGGGCACACCGTCAACCGCGCGCTGCGGCTGGTGCGGCCCGTCGAGCAGGAGCTGACGCCGGTCGAGGCGCCGGCGGGCGGGCTCACCGCGAGTGCCGCGGACCTGGTCGAGCTCGCGCGGATGCACCTCGACCCGCGACACGGCGGCATCGACCCCGGCCTGGTCACGCCCGAGCACCTCGCCGAGATGCGCAGGCCGGTGCCCGGAGCGGACCCGTTCGGCCTGGCCGACGGCTGGGGGCTGGGGCTCGCCCTGTTCCGCAGCCACGGCGCCGGCTGGTTCGGCCACGACGGCACCGCCGACGGCACGTCCTGCCACCTGCGGCTCAACCCCGCGTCCGGCACGGTCGTCGCGCTGACCGCGAACTCCTCGACGGGTGCCGCCCTCTGGCGCGACCTGCTGCCCGAGCTGCGCGCGGCCGGCATCGACCTCGCCGACAGCGCCGCGACGATCAACGCCGAACCGCGCGCGTCCATCCCGGGCGAGTGCACCGGCACGTACGTCAACGGCGACACCGCCTTCTCCGTCGTCGTGCAGGGCGACGAGCTGCACCTGGTCGTCGACGACGAACCGGCCGCGCGGCTCGCGGTCCACGACGGGTTCGTGTTCTCGGTGACCGAGCTCGCCGGCGGCGCGACCGGTCACCCCGGCCGCTTCCTGCGCGATCCGCGCAGCGGCCGGATCGACCGCATCCAGATCGGCGGCCGGGTCGCCGGCCGGCGAGGCCGCGACCGCGACGTGGCCTGACCCCGCCGCAGGTCCCCGCACCCCCTTCCCCCAGTACCCGTGGCGCTGCTGCGCGCCCGAAAGAGGTTGAACGGCGATGACGCTCCACGAGACGGTGCCCGCCGGCACACCGCTCTGCTCCCAGTCGCGCGACACGGTGGTCAGCCTGTTCACCGAGCAGGTCCGGCGCACGCCCACCGCGGTGGCGGTGGTCGCCGAGGACGGCGAGCACACCTACGCGGAGCTGGACGTGCGGTCGGACCGGCTCGCCCGGTGCCTGCCGGCGCTGGGGGTGCGGCCGGAGCGGCCGGTCGGCGTGCTGGTGGAGCGGTCGGCCGAGCTCGTGGTGGCACTGCTCGCCGTCCTCAAGGCCGGTGGCGCGTACGTGCCGCTCGACGCCCGTGCGCCCGACGAGCGGATGACGACCGTGCTGGCGGAAGCCGGTGCGTCGCTGCTGCTCACCGACACCACGTGGAAGGCGGTCGCCGACCGCGTGCACATCGGCCACGTGCTGGTCGTGGGCGACGAGGAGGCGCACGAGGGCACGGGTGGGCTGGCGGAGGTCCACCCGGACAACCTCGCGTACGTCGTGTTCACCTCCGGCTCCACGGGCGTGCCGAAGGGCGTGGCGGCACGGCACCGCGACGTCGTGGACCTCGCCCGTGACGCGCGGTTCAGCGGCGGTGCGCACGATCGCGTGCTGGTGCACTCGCCGATGGCGTTCGACGCGTCCACTTACGAGCTGTGGGTGCCGCTGCTCTCCGGAGGTACCGCCGTCATCGCGCCTCCCGGTGACGTGGACGGACCGGTGCTGCGCAAGGCGATCGGCGAGCACGGCGTCACCGGGATCTTCGTCACGTCCGGCCTGTTCCGCGTGCTGGCGCAGGACGACCCCGCGTGCCTGACGGGTCTGCGGGAGGTGTGGACCGGCGGTGACGTGGTGCCCGCGGCGGCGGTGCGGCGGGTGCTGGAGGCGTGTCCCGGCACGACCGTGGTGGACGTCTACGGCCCCACCGAGACCACCACGTTCGCCACCAGCCACCCACTGCCCGACCTCGGCTCGGTGCCCGACGTCCTGCCGATCGGCACGGCCCTGGACGGCATGCGCCTGCACGTGCTGGACGACGACCTGGACCCGGTGCCGGACGGGGCGACCGGCGAGCTGTTCATCGCGGGCACGGGACTGGCCCGCGGTTACCTCAACCGGCCCGGCCTGACCGCGGACCGGTTCCTCGCCGACCCGTTCGGTGCGCCGGGCGACCGCATGTACCGCACCGGCGACCTGGTCCGCTGGACGCCGGAGGGCACCGTCGACTTCGTCGGCCGCGTCGACGACCAGGTCAAGATCCGCGGCTTCCGGGTCGAGACCGTGGAGGTCGAGGCCGTGCTGGCCAAGCACCCCGGCGTCGTGCAGGCCGCGGTGCAGGCGCAGCTCGACCACAACGGCGTGAAGCGCCTGGTCGCCTACGTCGTCGGCACCGCACCGTCCGACGACGAGCTGCGCGACTTCCTCCTGCGGACGCTGCCCGACTACATGGTGCCGTCGGCGTTCGTGGCACTGGACCGCCTTCCGCTCAACACCAACGGGAAGGTCGACCGCAAGGCGCTGCCGGCCCCCGACTGGGGCTTCGACCGGCGCACCGCGCACGTCGCACCGCGCACCCCCGCCGAACGCGCCATCGCGCAGGCCTGGGCAGAGGTCCTCGCGGTCGACCCCGGCCGCGTCGGCGCGCAGGACGACTTCCTGTCCCTGGGCGGCGACTCGATCCAGGCCCTGCGGGTCGTGTCCCGGCTGCGCACGGCGCTCGACGTGCCGCTGTCCACCGGCGACCTGCTGGACGCGCGGACCGTCGCGGGTCTGGCCGACCTGCTCGCCGACCGCCTGCCCATCGCGGCGGACGACCGGATCACCGCGGTGCCGCACGACGCCGTGCTGCCGCTGTCCCCGGCGCAGCAACGGTTGTGGTTGCAGCACAAGATCGACCCGACGGGCACCGACTACAACACCGGTGTCGCCCTGCGGTTGCGCGGCCCGCTCGACCTCGACGCCCTGCGGACCGCGCTGAACGGCCTGGCCGAACGGCACGAGACCATGCGCACCACCTTCGCCGAGGTCGACGGCCGCGGCGTGCAGGTCATCACCCCGGCCGCGGTGGTGCCGCTGCGCGTGGAGGACCTTTCCGCTGCCGCACACCGGGACGAGGCGCTCGACCGGCTGTGCGCGGAGGAGCTGACCACGCCGTTCGACCTGAGCACCGGCCCGGTGGTGCGCGCCGTGCTGGCCACGCTCGCCGACGACGACCACGTGCTGCTGCTCGACCAGCACCACATCGTCACCGACGGCTGGTCGGTCCGGGTCCAGGTCGACGACCTGCTGGAGCTGTACCGGGCCGCGGTTCGAAGAACAACACCCGACCTGAAGCCGCTGCCCGTCCGCTACGGCGACTTCGCGGCCTGGCAACGCCGCCGCGTCGAGGACCCGGCCGTCACCGGCCAGCTCGACCACTGGCGCACCGCCCTCGCGGGCCTCGAACCCCTCGACCTGCCCACCGACCGGCCCCGCCCCGCGCAGCGCACCACCCGCGGTGCCGTGCACCGCGAAACCCTGCCGGGACAGCTGGTGCAGCGCCTGACCGAGGTCGGTCACACCGGTGGCACCACCCTGTTCACCACGCTGGCCGCCGCCGTGCAGCTGCTGATGGCCCGCTACACCGGCCGCCGCGACGTGGCCGTCGGCACCGCCTCCGCCGGACGTGGCCGGCCCGAGCTCGACGACCTCGTCGGCTTCTTCGTCAACACCCTCGTCCTGCGGTCCACAGTGGACCCGGCTGTGCCGTTCGAGCGTTTCTTGGCCGACGTGCGCGAGACCGTGCGCGACGCGTTCGCCCACGACGAGGTGCCGTTCGACCGGCTCGTCGACGAGCTGCGGCCCGACCGCGACCCGAGCCGCACCCCGCTCGTGCAGGCGCTCGTGGTGCTGCAGCAGGAGATGGTGCGGTCCACGGCGGTCGGCGACCTGGACGTCACCGAGCACCACCTGCCCCGGCCGCGGGCGCGGTTCGAGCTGCTGGTGGAGTTCTGGCCGCGGGACGGCGCGCTGGAGCTGACCCTGGAGTACAACACCGACCTGTTCGACGCCACCACGATCGAGCGGATGGCCGGTCACCTCAGGACCCTGCTGGAGGCCGTGGCCACCGAACCCGGCCGGCCGCTGGGCGAGCTCCCGCTGCTCGACCGGCAGGAACGCCACCAGGTCCTCGACGCGTTCAACGACACCGCCGTCGACCGGCCCGCCGCCACGATCACGGCCCTGTTCGCCGACCAGGTCCGCCGCACGCCGCAGGCCGAGGCCGTCGTCGCCGGCGGCACCACGCTGACCTACGCCGAGCTCGACGCCCGTGCCAACCGCCTGGCGCACCACCTGCTCCGGCACGGACTGCGCGCGGAGGAACCGGTCGCGGTGCTGCTGGGCCGCTCGGCCGACCTCGTGGTCGCCGAGCTGGCCGTGCTCAAGGCGGGCGGCGCGTACGTCCCGCTCGACACCAGGGCACCCGCCGAACGCCTGGCCGTCCTGCTGGCGGGCAGCGGCGCCGCCGTCGTGCTCACCGACCGGACCTGGCAGGCCACCGCGCAGGAGGTCCACGAGGGCCACGTCGTCGTGCTGGGTGACGAGGACGGGGCGACCTCCGCGCCGGACGTGGTCGTGCACCCCGACCAGCTGGCGTACGTCATGCACACCTCGGGCTCCACCGGCGTGCCCAAGGGCGTGGCCGTGCGGCACCGCGACGTCACCGACCTCGCCCGCGACCGGCGGTTCACCGGCGGCGCGCACGAGCGGGTCCTGCTGCACTCCGCGCCCGCGTTCGACGCCACCACCTACGAGCTGTGGGTGCCGCTGCTCTCCGGCGGCACCGTCGTGGTCGCCCCGGCGGAGGACCTGGACGCGGACCGGTTGCGCGACCTCGTCACCGGGCACGGGCTGACCGGGCTCTGGCTGACCGCCGGCCTGTTCCGGGTCATCGCGCAGGACGACCCCGACTGCCTGGCCGGGCTGCGCGAGGTGTGGACCGGCGGCGACGTCGTGCCCGCCCCCGCGGTCCGCCGGGTGCTGCGCGCCTGCCCCGGCATCGTCGTGGTCGACGGCTACGGCCCCACCGAGACCACCACCTTCGCGACCTCCCACCGCATGGCCGACGCCGACGCCGTGGACGACGTGGTGCCGATCGGCCGCCCGCTGGACGGCATGCGGCTGCGCGTGCTCGACGAGAGCCTGACGCCCGCCCCGGTCGGCGTGCCGGGCGAGCTGTTCATCGCGGGCTCCGGCCTCGCGCGGGGGTACGCGGGCCGGCCGGGGCTGACCGCGGACCGGTTCGTCGCCGACCCGTTCGGAGCGCCGGGGGAGCGGATGTACCGCACCGGCGACCTGGTGCGGTGGCGGCCCGACGGCACCGTCGAGTTCGTCGGCCGCACCGACGACCAGGTCAAGATCCGCGGGTTCCGCGTCGAACCGGGCGAGGTCGACACCGCCCTGTCCGCGCACCCGGCGGTCGGCCAGTCGGTGACGGTCGTGCGGGTCGACGACACCGGTCGGAGACGGCTGGTGACCTACCTGACCGCCGTGGACACCGCACCCGAAGCGGCGGCGTTGCGGGAGTTCCTCGGCCGCGTGCTGCCCGACTACCTCGTGCCGTCCGCGTTCGTCGTAGTGGAGGCGTTGCCGCTCAACGCGAGCGGCAAGGTCGACCGGCACGCCCTGCCCGACCCGGTGTGGGCCACCGCCACCGGCGCGCACGTCGCCCCCGCCGACGGACCGGAGGCCGTGCTGGCCGGGATCTGGGCGCAGCTGCTCGGCGTCGACCGCGTCGGCGCCGGCGACAACTTCTTCGAGCTGGGCGGCGACTCCATCCTCAGCATCCAGGTGGTGTCGCGCGCCCGGCAGGCCGGGCTGTCGCTGAGCCCCGGCGACCTGTTCCGCCACCCCACCGTGGCGGCGCTCGCGACCGTGGCGACCGTCGCCGGACCAGCCGAGACCGACCAGGGCCGGGTCGTGGGAGACGTGCCGCTCACACCGGTGCAGCGCTGGCTGTTCGCCACGAACCCCGACCACCCCGAGCACTTCAACCAGGTCCTGACCGCCGAGCTGGCGTCCGATGTGGACGTCAACGCCCTGCGCACGGCCCTGGCCGCGCTGGTGGAGCACCACGACGCGCTGCGGATGCGGTTCGAGCGCACGGACTCCGGCTGGCGCCAGCACAACGCGGCGGCCGAACCGGCCGAGCTGCTGACCACGAGCCCCTGCACGGGTTTCGACCTCGCGACCGGGCCGCTGCTGCACGCCCAGCTGCACGAGTCGGTGCTGCGCCTGACGATCCACCACCTCGTCGTGGACGGCGTGTCGTGGCGCGTGCTGCTCGAAGACCTCGTCACGGCCTACGACCAGGCGGCCCGCGGTGAGCCCGTCCGGCTGGCCGCCAAGACGACGTCGTTCCGCGACTGGGCGCACCGGCTCACCCGGCACACCGCCGACGGCGGGTTCGACGACGAACGCGACCACTGGACCGCGACCGCGGCGGTGGACCCGTCCCTGCCCGTCGACCACGACGGCCCCAACACCGCCGGGTCCACCCGCGCCGTCTCCGTGCGGCTCGACGGCGACACCACCAGGGCGTTGCTGCAGGACGTGCCCGGCGCGTACCGCACGCAGGTCAACGACGTGCTGCTGAGTGCACTCGGCCGGGTGCTCGCCGACTGGACCGGCCGCTCGCGGGTGCCGGTGGACCTGGAGGGCCACGGCCGCGAGGACGTGCTCGACGGCGTCGACCTGTCCCGCACGGTCGGCTGGTTCACCTCGATCTTCCCGGTCGCCCTCGACGTGCCGGAAGGCGACTGGGGACCGGTCCTCAAGTCGGTCAAGGAACAGCTGCGCGCGGTGCCGCGCAAGGGCATCGGCCACGGTGCCCTGCACGAGCCCGGCACCGGTGGCCCGCAGATCAGCTTCAACTACCTCGGCCGGCTCGACTGGACGGGCGTCGAGGGCGGCGTGCTGCACGCCGTGCGCGGCAGCCTGGAGCTCGACGGCGCACCGCGGGCGCCGCGCCCGCACCTGCTCGACGTCGTCGGCGCGGTCGAGCACGGCTGCCTGGAGCTCACCTGGTACTTCAGCGACCAGGTGCACGACGAGACGACCGTGCGGCGCCTGGCCGAGGCACTGGCCACGGCGTTGCGCGAGGTCGTGGTCCACTGCTCCCGGCCGGGTTCCGGCGGTCGCACGCCCTCGGACTTCCCGCTGGCACGCCTGGACCAGGCGGCGGTGGACCGGCTCACCGGTGACGGCCGCGACGTCGAGGACCTCTACCCGCTGACGCCGATGCAGGCCGGCATGGTGTTCCACGGCCTGGTCGACGGCACCACCTCCGGCGCCTACTTCAACCAGGTCCGCTTCCGGCTCACCGGCGTGACCGACCCGCACGCGCTGGCCGAGGCCTGGCAACGGGTCGTGGACCGCAACGCCGTGCTGCGCAGCGAGGTCGTGTGGGACGGGCTCGCCGAACCGCTGCAACGCGTGCGGCCCGAGGTGACCCTGCCGGTCACCCACCTCGACTGGACCGGCCTCGACGAGGACGCCGAGTTGCACGCGCTGCTGGAGAGCGACCGCGCAGCCGGGATGGACCTGACCGCCGCACCGCTGATGCGCGTCGCGATCGCCCGCCTGGCGCACGACGAGGTGCTGGTGCTGTGGACGTTCCACCACGTCCTGCTCGACGGGTGGAGCGCGGCCCAGCTGTTCACCGAGGTCTGCGAGCACCACGCGGCCATCACCCGCGGCACCGCGGGACCGGCCACGGCCCGCCCGCCGTTCCGCGAGTACCTGCACTGGCTGGACCGCCAGGACGGCGCCGAGGCCGAGAGGTACTGGCGGAGGGTGCTCGACGGCTTCGCCGAGACCACGCCGCTGCCGTTCGACCGCCGCCCCGTGGACGCGCACCGCGCCCAGTCCGGTGGCACCGTCCGGTTCGAGCTGAGCGCCGAGAGCACCGAACGGCTGCGCGAAGCGGCCCAGCGCAACGGCCTGACCGTGAACACCGTGGTGCAGGGCGCCTGGGCGGTGCTGCTGGCCCGCTACGCCGGCACGTCCGACGTCGTGTTCGGCACCACCGTGTCCGGCCGGCCCGCCGACCTGCCCGGTGTCGAGTCGACGGTCGGCATGTTCATCAACACCGTGCCCACCAGGGTCGCCGTCGACCGCGGCCGCGACCAGCTGTCGTGGCTGCGCGAGCTGCAGGCCGACCAGGCGGAGGCGCGGCGCTTCGAGCACGTGCCCCTGTCGCGGCTGCGCGGGTGGAGCGACCTGCCCGGCGGCGCGAACCTGTTCGACAGCATCCTCGTGTTCGAGAACTACCCGTTCGACGAGGACGCCATGGCCGAGCACGGCCTGCGGCTGCACGACGTCTACGCGCACGAGCCCACCAACTACGCGCTCACCGTCGTGGTCTCGCCCGGCCGGCACCTGGTCGTCGAGCTCGACCACGACCCCGACCTGTTCGACGAGGCCACCGTGCAGCGGCTCGGCGGGCACCTGCGGCTGCTCCTGGACGACCTGCTGGCTGAGCAGGACCGGCCGCTGCGCGAGCTGCGGCTGCTCGACGACGCCGAACGCGAGCAGGTGCTGGTCGAGTGGAACCCCACCGGCGGGAACTACCCGGTGGCGACGCTGCCGCGGTTGTTCGCCGAGCAGGCCGCGCGCACCCCGGACGCCGTCGCGGTCACCTGCGGGGACGAGCACCTGACCTACGCCGAGCTGGACGCCCGCGCCAACCGGCTGGCACACCTGCTCGCCGACCGCGGTGCGGGACCGGAGGAGTACGTCGCGCTGCGGCTGCCGCGGTCCACCGACCTGGTCGTGGCGGTGCTGGGCGTGCTCAAGTCCGGCGCGGCCTACCTGCCGATCGACCCGTCCTACCCGGAGGACCGGATCGCGGGCATGGTCGAGGACACCCGGCCGGTGACCGTGCTGACCGAGCTGCCGGACCTGTCCGGGCTGCCCTCGACCGCACCGGACGTCGTGCTGCGGCCGGAGAACCCCGCGTACGTCATCTACACCTCCGGCTCCACCGGCAAGCCCAAGGGCGTCGTCGTCCCGCACGCCAACGTGGCCCGGCTGTTCTCGGCCACCGACGCCTGGTTCGGGTTCGGCGCCGACGACGTGTGGACCCTGTTCCACAGCTACGCCTTCGACTTCTCCGTCTGGGAGCTGTGGGGACCGCTGCTGCACGGCGGCCGGCTCGTCGTCGTGCCGCACGAGGTGTCGCGCTCGCCACGCGAGTTCGCCGACCTGCTGGCACGGGAACGGGTCACGGTCCTCAACCAGACGCCGTCCGCGTTCTACCAGCTCATCGCCGAACAGCCGCGAGACCTCAGCCTGCGCTACGTCGTCTTCGGCGGTGAGGCGCTGGACGTGCGCAAGCTCGCGGCCTGGAACGGCCCCGGCGAGCTGATCAACATGTACGGCATCACCGAGACCACCGTGCACGTCACGTGGACGCCCGCAGACGGCACCGTCGGCGAACCCATCCCGGACCTGCGCGTGTACGTCCTCGACGAGGACCTGCGACCGGTCCCGCCCGGTGTCGTCGGCGAGATGCACGTCGCCGGCGCCGGCCTGGCGCGCGGCTACCTCAAGCGGCCCGGCCTGACCGCGTCCCGGTTCGTCGCCGACCCGTTCGGCGCGCCCGGCTCCCGCATGTACCGCACCGGAGACCTGGCGCGCTGGAAGGACGGCCGGCTCGACTACCTCGGCCGCGCCGACCACCAGGTCAAGATCCGCGGCTTCCGCATCGAGCTCGGCGAGATCGAGGCCGCGCTCGAAGCCCACGACGACGTCACCGCCGCCGTCGCCGACGTCCGCGAGCACGCCGGGCGCAAGGTCATCGTCGGGTACGTCGTCGGTGGCCGTGGCGCCGACCTGCGCGGGTTCCTCGCGCAGACGCTGCCCGAGCACATGGTGCCCTCGGCGTTCGTGCACCTGGACCGGCTCCCGTTGACCGGCAACGGGAAGCTCGACCGCAAGGCGCTGCCCGCACCGGAGTGGGAGACGACCGGCACCCGGCACGTCGAGCCGCGCACGGAGACCGAGCGCGTGCTCGCCGGCATCTGGGCGCAGGTGCTGGGGCTCGACCGGGTCGGCGTCGAGGACGACTTCTTCGAGCTGGGCGGTGACTCGATCATCAGCATCCAGGTCGTGTCGCGCGCCCGGCAGGCCGGGTACGCCCTGGCGCCACGCGACCTGTTCAGCCGTCCGACCGTCGCCGCGCTCGCCGCCGCCGTGCCCGCGGTCGCCGCGGAACAGCAGGACGTGCCGCGGGGCCCGGTGACCGGCGACGTCCCGCTGACCCCGATCCAGCGGTGGTTCCTCGACGCGGAACCGCCGCACCCCGAGCACTTCGACCAGGTCGTCGAGGTGGAGTTCACCGACGAGGTCGACCGCACGGCGTTGCGCACGGCGTTGGCGGCACTGGTCGAGCACCACGACGCCCTGCGGATGCGGTTCGAGCACACCGCGACCGGCTGGCAGCAGCACAACCCGCCGGTCGGACCCGTTGACGTCCTGTCCGAGGTGGACGGTTTCGACCTGGGACGCGGACCGCTGCTGCGGGCCACGCCGCTCACGTCGCACCGGGTCCGGCTCACCGCGCACCACCTCGTCGTGGACGGCGTGTCGTGGCGGGTGCTGCTGGAGGACCTGGAGACCGCCTACCTCCAGGCCGTGCGCGGTGAACGGGTCCTCCTCCCGGCGCGGACCACGTCGTTCCGCGACTGGGCGCTGCGGCTGGCCGAGCACACCGCGGCCGGCGGGTTCGACGACGAGGCCGGGCACTGGGCCGGCGTCACCGGTGACCCGGGCGTGCCCGTGGACCGCACCGGCACCGGCACGACCGGTTCCGTGCGGGGCGTCACCGTCGAGCTGAACGCCCAGGAGACCAGGGCCCTGTTGCAGGACGTGCCCGCCGCGTACCGCACGCAGGTCAACGACGTGCTGCTGAGCGCGTTGGGACGGGTGCTGGCCGGGTGGACCGGCCGCGACCGGGTGCTCGTGGACCTGGAGGGCCACGGCCGCGACGGCGACTTCCTCGACGGCGTCGACCTGTCCCGCACGGTCGGCTGGTTCACCGCGGTGTTCCCGGTGGCGCTCGACGTGCCGGCGGGGGACTGGGGCGCGGTGCTCAAGGCCACCAAGGAACGGCTGCGCGCGGTGCCCCGCCGCGGCATCGGCTTCGGCGCGCGGTACGGCGGGGTGCAGCCGGCGGTGGCGTTCAACTACCTCGGGCAGTTCGACGGCGTGGCGGGCACGGCGGTGCGCACGGCCGGTGGGATCAGCGCCGACGCCGCACCGGACACGCCCCGCCACCACCTGCTCGACGTCGTCGGCGCGGTGCAGGACAAGCGGTTGCAGCTCACCTGGTACTACAGCGACGAGGTCCACGACGAGCCGACCGTGCGCGTGCTGGCCGAGGCGATGGCGGTGGCGCTGCGGGAGATCGTCGCGCACTGCGCCCGGCCGGGAGCGGGCGGCCGGACACCGTCGGACTTCCCGCTGGCGGGCCTCGACCAGCCCGCGGTGGACCGGATCGTCGGCGACGGCCGCGCCGTCGAGGACGTCTACCCGCTGACGCCGATGCAGGCGGGCATGGTGTTCCACAGCCTGTCCCACGGCCACGAAGGCCTGTACACCGAACGGATCTCGTTCGTCCTCGACGGCGTCACGGACGTCGAGGCGCTGGCCCGTGCGTGGCGCGAGGTCGTCGCACGGACCCCGGTCCTGCGCAGCCGCGTCGTGTGGGAGGGCGTCGATCGGCCCGTGCAGGTGGTCTGCCGCACGGTCGACGTGCCGATCAACGACGGGACCGGCGGCGAGCTCGACCTCGGCACCGCGCCGCTGCTGCGGCTGGAGCTGACGCGCGAGTCCGCCACCTCCGTGCGGGTCGGCTGGACGTTCCACCACGTGCTGCTCGACGGGTGGAGCACGTTCCAGGTGCTGACCGACGTCTTCACCTGCTACGCGGCGTTCACCGCCGGTCGCGAGCCGGACCTGCCGGCCCGCCGGCCGTTCGGCGACTACCTGCGCTGGCTCGCCGCACAGGACGCGACCGAGGCGGAGGAGCACTGGCGGCGGGTGCTCGGCGGGTTCGCCGCACCCACCCCGTTGCCGCTCGACCGCCCCGCCGCACCGGGTCACGCCACCCGGACCGCCGCCTGGACCACGGTCACCCTGCCCGGTGGCGAGCTGCGCGAGTTCGCCCAGCGCAACGGGTTGACGCTCAACGCCGTCGTGCAGGGCGCCTGGGCGCTGCTGCTGGCGCGCTACAGCGGCCAGGACGACGTGTGCTTCGGCTCCACGGTCTCCGGCCGCCCGGCCGACCTGCCCGGCGCGGACGCCATCACGGGCATGTTCATCAACACCCTGCCGGTGCGCACGGAGGTCGTGCCGGACGAACCGGTCGCGGCGTGGCTGCGGCGCTTGCAGGCCGACCAGGCGGAGGCGCGGCGGTTCGAGCACGTGGCGCTCGCCGACCTCCAGGCCTGGAGCGACGTGCCGGGCGGCGTCGACCTGTTCGCCAGCATCGTGGTGTTCGAGAACTACCCGATCGACGAGGCCGCGGCCCACGGGGTCGTGCTGCGCGACCTGGACGCGGTCGAGACGACCAACTTCCCGCTCAGCCTGGGCGTCCGGCCCGGCGCGGAGCTGGAGTTCCGGCTCAGCTACGACCCCGACCTGTTCGACCTCGCCACGGTCGAGCGCATCGCCGGTCACCTGACCGCGGTGCTGCGCGGTCTGACCGCCGACCCCGGCCGCGCGCTGGGCGAGGTCGACCTCCTCGACGACGCCGAACGCCGGCTCGTCCTCCCGGAGCGCGTGCGGAGCAGCGTCCCGGACGCGACCGTGGCCGAGCTGTTCGCCGCCCAGGCGGACCGGGCCCCGGACGCGACCGCGGTGGTCGCGGGCGGCACGTCGCTCACCTACGCCGAGCTGGACGCCCGCGCGAACGCGTTGGCACAGCGGCTGATCTCGCTCGGTGTGCAGCCGGAGGAACGCGTCGGGCTGCTGCTGCGCAGATCGGCCGACGTGGTGGTCGCGGTGCTCGCCGTGCTCAAGGCGGGCGGCGCCTACCTGCCGCTGGACAGCCGGGCGCCGGTCGAACGCCAGGAGCTCGTGCTCGACCAGGCCGGGAGCCGGGTGCTGATCACCGACTCCGACACCGTCCCGTTCGACGGGCACGTCGTCGTCCCCGGCGGTGAGACGTCAGCCGAACGGCCCGCCGTGGCCGGACACCCCGACGGCCTCGCCTACGTGGAGTTCACCTCCGGCTCCACCGGCACGCCGAAGGGTGTGGCGGTGCGGCACCGGGACGTCGTGGCGCTCGCGCTCGACTCCCGGTTCGACGGCCCGGCCCACCGGACCGTGCTGGTGCACTCACCGCTGGCGTTCGACGCCTCCACCTACGAGCTGTGGGTGCCGCTGCTGCGCGGCGGCCGGATGGTCGTCGCGCCGCCGGAGGACCTGGACGCGGCCGCGCTGCGCGAGCAGATCACCGCGCACGGCGTGACGGCGCTGTGGCTGACCGCGGGCCTGTTCCGGGTGCTGGCGCAGGACTCGCCGGACTGCCTGGCCGGCGTGAGCGAGGTGTGGACCGGCGGTGACGTCGTGCCCGCCGCCGCGGTCCGCCGGGTCATGGCGGCCTGCCCCGGACTGGTGGTGGTCGACGGCTACGGACCCACCGAGACCACGACGTTCGCCACCTCCCACCGGATGACCGGCCAGGACGACGTGCCGGACACCGTGCCCATCGGCTCCGCGCTCGACGGCATGGCCACCTACGTGCTGGACGAGCGGCTGCGGCCCGTTCCGGTCGGCGTGCCCGGCGAGCTGTACCTCGCCGGGGCCGGCCTGGCCCGCGGCTACCTCGACCGGCCGGGCCTGACCGCGTCCCGGTTCGTCGCCTGCCCGTTCGGTGCGCCGGGGGAGCGGATGTACCGCACCGGCGACGTCGTGCGGTGGCTGCCCGGCGGCGTGCTGGAGTTCGCCGGCCGCGCCGACGACCAGGTGAAGCTGCGCGGGTTCCGCATCGAGCTCGGCGAGGTCGAAGCGGTCCTGGGCCGGCACCCCGGCGTGGGCGGGCTGGTCGTGGTGGTCCGCGAGGACTCCCTCGGCGGCAAGCAGCTCGTGGCCTACCTGGTGCCCGCCGACCCCGCTCGGGCACTGGAACCCGCGAAGCTGGCCGCGTTCGCGGGACGGACCCTGCCCGACTACATGGTGCCCTCGGTGTTCATGGTGCTCGACGCGCTTCCGCTGAGCACCAACGGGAAGGTCGACCGGGCCGCGTTGCCGGAACCGTCGGCCACCGCGTCCGCCGCGCCGTACGTGGCGCCCAGGACGGAGACCGAGGAGGTCATGGCCGGCATCTGGGCCGAGGTGCTGGGCGTGGAGCGCGTCGGCGCCGAGGACGACTTCTTCGCACTCGGCGGCGACTCGATGCGCAGCCTGCTCGTCACGTCCCGGTGCCGCGCGGCCTTCGACGTACCGCTGACCCCGCACGACGTCCTCACCGCCCGCACGGTCGCCGACCTGGCGGGGCTGGTCGAGGAGAAGATCCTGCTCGAGCTCGAACGACTCGCCCTCGAAGACGGCGCCAACCAGGAACTGTGAGGAGACACCACACCATGTCGTCGTCGATCGAGGACCGCATCGCCGCGCTGCCCCCGCACCTGCGGGAGCAGATGCGCCGCCGCCTCTCCGGCCGCTCGCAGCAGGCCGACGCCATCAGACCGGCCGACCGGACCCAGCCGCTGCCGCTGTCGTTCCCGCAGCAGCGGCTGTGGTTCCTCGACCGCTTCCAGCCCGGCGGTTCCGGCTACAACAGCGCGCTGGCGCTGCGCCTGACCGGACAGCTCGACGTGGCCGCGCTGACCGCGGCGCTCACCGGTCTGGTGGCGCGGCACGAGTCGTTGCGCACGACGCTCGACGAGGTCGACGGGGTCGGTGTGCAGGTCGTGCACCCGCCGTTCGACCTCGCCCTGCCCGTGGTGGAGCCGGCCGGCGACCTGGACGAGCTGCTGGTCGAGGAGTACTCCCGCCCGTTCGACCTGCGGCGCGGACCGCTGGTGCGGGCGGTGCTGGTGCGGCAGGCGCCGGACGAGCACGTGCTGCTGGTCACCGCGCACCACGTCGTCACCGACGGCTGGTCGATGGGCGTGCTCACCGAGGAGCTGGGCGAGCTGTACGGCGCGGCCGTGGCCGGACGGGACGCCGTGCTGCCCGCGTTGCCGCTGCAGTACGCCGACTTCGCGGCCTGGCAACGGGAGCGGCTCTCCGGTGAGGCGCTGCGCGGCCAGGTCGAGCACTGGACTCGGCGGCTGAGCGGCACCACCCCGCTGGAGCTGCCCACCGACCGGCCGCGACCGGCGGTGCGCACCACGAACGGCGCGGTGCAGGCGTTCACCGTGCCGGCCGCGACCACCGCGGCGTTGCGGGCGCTCGCCCAGGAGCGCGGCACGATCCTGTTCTCCGTGCTGATGGCCGGGTGCCAGGCTCTGCTGGCCCGCTACGCCGGGCAGGACGACGTGGCCGTGGGCACCGTGACCACCGGCCGCGGCCGCCCCGGTCTGGAGCGGCTGGTCGGGTTCTTCGTCAACACCGTCGTGCTGCGGTCCACAGTGGACTCCCGTGCCACGTTCGCCGAGTTCCTGGACCAGGTCAAGGACAACGTCAAGGAGGCGTACGCCCACGACGAGGTGCCGCTGGAGCACGTGGTCGACGCGCTGCGCACCGACCGCGACGTCAGCCGCAACCCGCTGTTCGACGTGATGGTGCTGCTGCAGAACGCCGATCGCACCCCGCCGCGGCTGCCCGGCCTGGCGGTCGAGCAGGTCGGGTTGTCCCGCCGTGCCGCCATCTTCGACGTGACCATCGAGTTCCAGGAGCGCGCCGGCCTGCTCGACGGCGTGGTCGAGTACAACACCGACCTGTTCGACGCCGCCACGGTCGCCCGCTTCTGCGACCACCTCGTGCGGCTGCTCGACGGCCTGGCGAGCGACCCGCACCGGCCGCTGGGCGAGCTGCCGTGGCTGTCGGACGCCGAACGCGACCAGGTGCTGACCGGCTGGAACGACGCCTCCCGCGCACCGGTCGACGCCACCGTCCCCGGCCTGTTCGCCGAGCAGGTGCGCCGGACGCCGGACGCACCCGCCGTGCTCTCCGACGACGAGGTCCTCACCTACGCCGAGCTGGACGCGCGGGCCAACGCGCTCGCTCGGGAACTGGTGGACCTCGGCGTGCGGCCGGAGGACCCGGTGGGGCTGCTCGTGGAGCGGTCGGCCGACCTGGTCGTGGCCGAGCTGGCGATCGTGAAGGCCGGCGCGGCGTACGTCCCGCTCGACGGTCGTGCACCGGCCGAACGGACCCGGCGGGTCATCGCCGACTCCGGCATCGCGGTCGTGCTCACCGATGCGCGCAACCGGGACGCGGTCGCGTCCGTCCACACCGTACTGCTCGACGGCGAGCGGACCGGCGCCGCCGATCCCGCTGTCGCGGTGCACCCGGACCAGCTCGCGTACGTCATGCACACCTCCGGCTCCACCGGCGTGCCCAAGGGTGTCGCCGTGCGGCACCGCGACGTCGTGGCGCTGGCGCTGGACTCCCGGTTCGCGGGCGGTGCGCACGACCGGGTGCTGCTGCACTCGCCGTCGGCGTTCGACGCCTCGACCTACGAGCTGTGGGTCCCGCTGTTGCGCGGCGGCCAGGTCGTGGTGGCACGGCCGGGTGACGTCGACGCCGACGTGATCAGGGCCGCCGCCGGTCGCGGTGTGACCGCGATCTGGCTGACCGCAGGACTGTTCCGGCTCGTCGCCCAGGAGGCACCGGACGCGTTCGCCGGGCTGCGGGAGGTGTGGACCGGCGGTGACGTCGTGCCCGCCGCGGCCGTGCGCGGGGTGCTCGAAGCGTGCCCCGGCCTGACCGTGGTCGACGGCTACGGCCCGACCGAGACCACGACGTTCGCCACGTCGTTCCCCATGACCGACACCGTGCCCGACGTCATCCCCATCGGCCGGCCGCTGGACGGCATGGCCGTCTACGTGCTCGACGAAGGCCTGCGCCCGGTTCCCGTCGGCGTGCCGGGGGAGCTGTTCCTCGCGGGCGCCGGCGTGGCCCGCGGCTACCTCGGCCAGCCCGGCCTGACCGCCGAGCGGTTCGTGCCCGACCCGTTCGGCCCGCCCGGCTCCCGCATGTACCGCACCGGTGACATCGGCCGGTGGCGCGCGCACGGCGTGGTCGAGTTCGTCGGCCGCACCGACGACCAGGTCAAGATCCGCGGCTTCCGCGTCGAGACCGGCGAGATCGACGCCCTGCTCGTGCGCCACCCCGGCATCTCCCAGTCGATCACCGTCGCCCGCACCGACGACGGCCGCAAGCAGCTGGTCGCCTACCTCGTGGCCGACGCCGCCCCGGCGCACGCCGAGCTGCGCACGTGGCTCACCCGCGAGCTGCCCGACTACATGGTCCCCTCGGCGTTCGTGGTGCTGGACGCGCTCCCGTTGAGCGGCAACGGCAAGGTCGACCGCCGCGCCCTGCCCGCACCCGAGGCCCGCACCGCAGCCGACCGCCACGTCGAGCCCACCACGCCGGTGGAACGGGAGCTGGCGCGCGTCTGGGCCGAGGTGCTGCGCGTCGACCGCGTGGGCATCGAGGACAACTTCTTCGAGCTCGGCGGCGACTCCATCCTCAGCATCCAGCTCGTCGCCCGCGCCCGCCGGGCCGGTCTGCGGTTGTCGTCCAAGGACGTCTTCCTGCACCCCACCGTCGCCGGGCTGGCCGCGACCGCGACCGCGGTGGCCGACACGGTGGCGGACGCGGTGGTGTCCGGACCCGCGCCGCTGACGCCGATCCAGGAGTGGTTCTTCGACACCGCTCCCGCGAGCCCGCACCACTTCACCATGTCCACGCACGTGGAGCTGGCGCCCGAGGTGGACGAACGAGCGCTGGCCACCGCCGTGGACACCGTGGTGGCGCACCACGACGCCCTGCGGACCCGCTTCCGCCGCGACGACGCCGGTCAGCCCTGCAACGCCCAGCCTGGCAACGCCCAGCCTGGCAACGCCCAGCCTGGCAACGCCCAGCCCGGCGCCGCCCAGCCCGGCGCCGCCCAGCCCGACCCCGCCCAGCCCGACCCCGCCCAGCCCGACCCCGCCCAGCCCGACCCCGCGAGCGCCGCTCCCGAGACCGCCCGCTGGGTCCAGGACCTCGCCCCCACCCCGCCGACCGGCGTCCTCCAGGTGCTGACCGGCCTCGACGACCACGCCTGCGACGAGGCCGCATTCGCCGCCCAGTCGAGCCTGGACCTCACCGAAGGCCCCCTGCTGCGGGCCGTCCTGTTCCGCCTCGCCGACGGCCGCTGCCGCCTCTTCCTGACCGTGCACCACCTCGTCGTGGACGGCGTGTCCTGGCGCGTGCTGCTCGCCGACCTCGACACCGCCTATCAGCAGGTCGTCCGCGGCGAACCCGTTGCGCTGGAACCGGTGCCCACCGCGTTCGCCACCTGGGCCCGCCGCCTCACCGACCGGGTGCGCGCCGGAGAGCTGGACGCCGACCTCGACCACTGGACCGGCTTCGCCGCCTCCGCCCCCGCCGAGCTCCCGCTGGACCACGACGGCGACCCCGCCGAGGACGTCCGGTCGGTCACCGTGCGGCTCAGCCCCGCCGACACCGACGCGCTGCTGCACCAGGTGCCCGGCGTCTACCGCACCCAGGTCAACGACGTGCTGCTCAGCGCGCTCGGCCGCGCGCTGGCCGGGTGGACCGGCCACGACCGCGTGCTCATCGGACTGGAGGGCCACGGCCGCGAGGACGTGCCCGACGACCTCGACATCTCCCGCACCGTCGGCTGGTTCACCAGCCAGTTCCCGCTGGCCCTGCACGTTCCGGCCGGTGGCTGGGGCGGTGTGCTCAAGTCGGTCAAGGAACAGGTCCGCGCACTGCCGCGCCGCGGCCAGAGCTACGCCGCGCTGCGCTACCTGGCCGCACCCGGTTCGCCGGCCGCCGCGTTGCGCGACGACCCGCACCCGTTGATCAGCTTCAACTACCACGGCCAGTGGGACGTCGCGGCCGACGCCGACGGGCTCGTCCGGGCCCGCTGCGCCCCGCTCGGCCGCGACAGCGCCCCCGGCAACGCCCGCGCGTACCTGATCGACGTCGTCGGGCTGGTGGAGAACGGCCGGCTCGAGCTCACCTGGCTGTACTCCGGGCAGGTGCACGACGAGTCGACCGTGCGGGGCGTCGCCGACGCGATGGTGCGCGGGCTGGCGGAGATCGTCGAGCACTGCGCGGAGCCGGGTGCCGGTGGCCGCACGCCGTCGGACTTCCCGCTGGCACACCTGGACCAGGTCGCGGTGGACCGGCTGGTCGGGACCGGTGCCGAGGTCGAGGACGTCTACCCGCTGACGCCGTTGCAGGAGGGGATGCTCTTCCACGGCTTGGCCGACCCGTCGTCCACGGCCTACTTCGACCAGGTGCGCCTGCGGCTGACCGGCGTCACCGACGAACGGGCCCTCGCCACCGCGTGGCAGCGCGTCGTCGACCGCACGCCGGTGCTGCGCGGTGCGCTGGTCTGGGAGGGCGTCGAGCGGCCCGTGCAGGTGATCCGCTCGCACGTCGACCTGCCGACCGCGCACCACGACTGGCGCTCGCTGTCCGAACAGGACCGTGGACGCGAGCTGGAAGCGCTGGCGGCACAGGACCTCGACCTGCGCCGGGCACCGCTGATGCGGATCGACCTCGCCCGGTTGCCCGGCGACGAGGTGCTGCTGGTCTGGACGTTCCACCACGTGCTGCTGGACGGGTGGAGCCTCGCCCAGGTGTTCGCCGAGGTGTGCGAGCAGTACCGGGCGATCACCGCGGGCAGCGCACCGGAGGTCGTCTCGCGGCGGCCGTTCCGCGACTACCTGCGGTGGCTGGACGCCCAGGACCGGTCCGAGGCCGAACGCCACTGGCGTGCCGTGCTGGCGGGCTTCTCCGCACCCACCGCCCTGCCGTACGACCGGCCGCCCGCCCGCGACCACGCCACCGAGTCCTCCACGGCGGTGCCCGTCGCGCTCACCGCCGAGCAGACCGACCGGCTGCGTCACACCGCCCGCCGCCACGGCCTCACGGTCAACACCGTCGTGCAGGGCGCGTGGGCGTTGCTGCTGGCGCGCTACAGCGGCGAGTCCGACGTCGTGTTCGGCACGACGGTCTCCGGCCGCCCCGGCGAGCTGCCCGGTGTGGAGCAGATGATCGGCCTGTTCATCAACACCGTGCCGGCACGGGTGTCCGTGCGCCCCGACGCCGAGGTCGCGACCTGGCTCGCGGAAGTGCAGGCCGCGCAGACCGAGTCGCGGCGGTTCGACTTCGTGTCGCTGGCCGACCTGCGGTCGTGGAGCGACGTGCCGGCGGGGTCGGCGTTGTTCGACAGCGCCGTGGTGTTCGAGAACTACCCGCTCAACGACGTCACCGAGGTCGGCGGCATCCGCGCGACCGAGGTGCAGGCGCGGGACACGACGACCTTCGCGCTCACCCTCAGCGCCGTCCTCGACGACCGGCTGCGCCTGGACCTCGCCTACGACCCGCACCTGTTCGACGCCGACACGGCCCGGCGCCTCGCCGACCGCCTGCTCCTGGTGGTCGACGCCATCGCCGCCGACTCCGCGCGACCGGTGGCGGACCTGCCGCTGATGACCGGCGACGAACGCCACCAGGTCCTCACCGAGTGGAACGCGACCACCCGTGACGTGCCGGAGAAGTCGGTCGTCGAGGTGTTCGAAAGTCAAGCCAGGACCACGCCGGACGCCACCGCACTGGTGGTGGGGGAGCGGTCGCTGTCGTTCGCGGAGCTGAACGCGTGGGCGAACCGGGTGGCGCGCGCTTTCGTCGCCGCCGGTGTGGGGCCGGAGCGCGTGGTGGCGTTGTCGCTGCCGCGGTCGGTGGAGTTCGTGGTGGCGCTGCTGGCGATCTGGAAGGCCGGCGGCGTGTACCTGCCGGTCGACCCGACGCTGTCCGCCGACCGCGTGGAGTTCCTGCTGCAGGACGCTGATCCGGTGCTCGTGGTGCGCGACGCGCTGCCCGAGGCCGACCGCTCGGACGACCTCGCACCGGTGGGACCCGAGCACGCGGCGTACGTGATCTACACGTCCGGCTCGACCGGGCGCCCCAAGGGCGTGGTGGTCGAGCACCGCAGCCTGGTGAACCTCCTGGTGAACCACCGCGAGGACTTCGCCGCCGGCAAGCGGTTGCGGGTGGCGCTGTCGGCGGTCTTCTCGTTCGACACGTCGCTGGAAGGCATCGTGCTGATGGCCGACGGCCACGAGCTGCACGTCCTCGACGACGACACCCGGCTCGACCCGCCCGCCCTCGTCCGGTACGTGACCGGCCACCGGATCGACTTCCTCGACCTGACCCCGTCCTACGCACGGCAACTGGTCGAAGCGGGCCTGCTCGACGGCGAACACCGCCCGCAGGTGCTGATGCTGGGCGGAGAGGCGATCGGCGAGGACCTGTGGCGGCGCCTCGCGGACGCCCAGGGCACCGCGAGCTACAACTTCTACGGCCCCACCGAGTCCACGGTGGACGCGCTGTCCGCCAGGATCAGCGGGCACGGGCGCCCGGTCGTGGGACGTCCGCTGCTCAACACCCGCGCCCACGTCCTGGACGACGACCTGCGCCCGGTGCCCGTCGGCGTGCCGGGAGAGCTGTTCCTGGCCGGGGTGCAGGTCGCCCGCGGCTACCTCGACCGGCCGGGGCTCACCGCGGACCGGTTCCTCGCCGACCCGTTCGGCGGACCGGGGGAGCGGATGTACCGCACCGGCGACCGCGTCCGGTGGCTCGCCGACGGCACCCTCGACTACCTCGGCCGCACCGACGACCAGGTGAAGATCCGCGGTTTCCGGATCGAGCCCGGCGAGGTCGAGGCCGTGCTGTCCCGGCACCCCGACGTCCGCGAGGCCGTCGTCATCGCCCGGCAGGACCACGGCCACCAACGGCTCGTCGCCTACGTCACCGGCGCCGCGACCGACCTGCGGACGTGGCTGGCCGAGCGGCTGCCCGACTACCTGGTGCCCTCGGCGTTCGTCGAGCTCGACTCGATCCCCCTCAACGCCAACGGCAAGGTCGATCGCCGGGCCCTGCCCGCACCCGACTTCACCGAGGCCCGCACCGAGCACGTCGCACCGCGCACGGACGTCGAACGCGACGTGGCCGACATCTGGTCCGAGGTGCTGGGCGTGCCCGGCATCGGCGTGCGGGACAACTTCTTCGAGCTCGGCGGCGACTCCATCCTCAGCATCCGGGTGATCTCCCGGCTGCGGGCCGCGTTCGACGTGGAGATGTCGCCGCGGGCCCTGTTCAGCCACCCGACCGTCGCGGGGATCGCCGCGCTGGTCGCGGAGTCGGCGCAGGCGCGGCTGGACGAGATCCCCGTGGTGCCGCGCGACGGCGGTCTGCCGTTGTCGTTCGCGCAGCAGCGGCTGTGGTTCCTCGACGAGTTCGAACCCGGCGGTGTGGAGTACCTGTCGCCGTCGATCCTGCGGCTGCGCGGACCCCTGGACGTCGGCGCGCTGGCCGCGGCGCTCACCGCGCTGGTCGCGCGGCACGAGTCGTTGCGCACCACGTTCGAGACGGTCGACGGGCGCGGTGTGCAGGTCGTGCACCCGCCCCAGCCCGTCGAGGTGCCGGTGGTCGACGTGACCGAGGACGAGCTGGCCGACGTGCTGACCCGCGAGACGACCACGCCGCTGGACCTGCGGCACGGCCCGCTGGTGCGGGTGCTGCTCGCGCGGCTCGGTGCGGACGACCACGTGCTCTCCCTGGTGCTGCACCACATCGTCACCGACGGCTGGTCCAACGGCGTGCTGCTCGGCGAGCTGGGCGCCTGCTACGAGGCCGCGACGTGCGGCCGGGACGCGAAGCTGCCCGACCTGCCCGTGCAGTACGCCGACTTCGCGGTGTGGCAGCGCACCGCTGCGACCGAGGAGGTGTTGCGGGAGCACCTGGCGCACTGGCGGCACGCGCTCGACGGCGTGCGACCGCTGGAGCTGCCCACCGACCGGCCCCGGCCGGCCGTTCGCGGCAAGCAGGGCGCGCTGGTGCACTTCCAGGTGCCCGCCGAGGTCACCGAACGGCTCAGGGCGCTGGCCCGCGAGCATGACGGCACGTTGTTCATGGCACTGGTCGCCGCCTGCCAGGCGGTGTTCGCCCGGTGGTCGGGGCAACGCGACGTCGCCGTCGGCACTGTCGTCTCCGGCCGCGACCGCACCGAGCTGGAGGGCCTGGTCGGGTTCTTCGTCAACACGCTGGTGCTGCGCAGCGACGTGGACCCGCGCCAGGGCTTCGGGCAGCTGCTCGGCCAGGTGCGGGAGACCGTCCTGGACGCCTTCGCCCACCAGGACGTGCCGTTCGAACGGGTCGTGGACGAGGTCCACCCCGTGCGCGACCCCAGCCGCACCCCGCTGTTCCAGGCGATGGTCGTGCTGCAGAACACCGGCGGCGACGAACCGCGCCTGCCCGGCCTGCGCGTCGAGGAGCTGCCGCCGCCGTCGGTCGCGGCCGGTTTCGACGTGTCGTTCCAGTTCCAGGAGGTCGACGGCCGGCTGGAGGCGGTGCTCACCTACGACACCGCGCTGTTCGACACCTCCACGGCCGAACGGCTCGTCGCGCACGTCGGCGTGCTGCTCGACGGCGCGACCGCCGAACCCGGCCTCCCCGTGGCCGACCTGCCGCTGCTCACCGACGACGAGCTGCTCGACGTGCTGGAGCGGTGGAACGACACCGGCACCGCCGGCCCGGTACCGACCTACCACGAGGTCTTCCAGGCCCGCGCCGCCCGCACCCCGGACGCGACCGCGCTGGTCGACGGCCTCCGGTCGTGGACCTTCGCCGAGCTCAACGCCGACGCCAACCGGATCGCCCACCACCTGATCGCCGCGGGCGTCGGGCCGGAGTCCGTGGTGGCACTGGCGCTGCCCCGCTCCGCCGAGCTGGTGCTCGCGATCCTCGCCGTGCTCAAGGCCGGTGGCGCGTACCTGCCGGTCGACCCCGAGCACCCCGCGGAGCGCATCGCGTTCGTGCTCGACGACGCCCGGCCCGTGCTCGTGGTGGCCGGGACCGACGTCGGCGGCGACCTGCCGCACGTGCGGCTCGACGACCCCGCCGTGGCCGCGCGCCCCGCGACCGACCCCACCGACGCCGACCGCACGGCACCGCTGCGCCCGGAGCACGCCGCGTACGTCATCTACACCTCCGGCTCCACCGGCCGCCCCAAGGGCGTCGTCGTCGAGCACCGCAACCTCGCCGCGCTCGTCGCCGACCACCACGCCCGCCTGCTGCCCCAGGACGGCACGGTGCTGCGCGGCATCGCCACCGCCGCCTACACCTTCGACGCCTCCTGGGAGGGCCTGCTCCTGCTCGCCGGCGGCCACGAGCTGCACCTGCTCGACGACGACGTCCGGCTCGACCCGCGGGCCGTCGTCGAGCACATCGCCCTGCACGGCATCGACTTCCTCAGCTGCACCCCGTCCTACCTGCACCAGCTCCTGCCGGAAGGCGTGCTCGAACGGCCGCTGCTGCTCGCACTGGGCGGTGAGGCCATCAGCGAACCGCTGTGGCGCGCGCTGGCCGAGGCCGAGGGCGTCACCGCGGTCAACCTCTACGGCCCCACCGAGTGCACGGTCGACTCGGTCTGGACGGAGGTCACCGACCGCGACCGGCCGGTGATCGGCACGCCGGGGCAGGGCCTGCGCGCCTACGTGCTCGACGACGGGCTGCGCCCCCAGCCGGTCGGCGTGCCCGGTGAGCTGCACCTGGCCGGTGACCAGGTGACCCGCGGCTACCTGCACCGGCCCGGCCTGACCGCGGACCGGTTCGTCGCCGACCCGTTCGGGCCGCCCGGCAGCCGGATGTACCGCACCGGCGACCTGGTCCGCTGGACCGCCGACGGCGTGCTGGAGTACCGCGGCCGCGCCGACGACCAGGTCAAGATCCGCGGCTACCGCGTCGAACCCGGCGAGGTCGAGGCCGCACTGGCCGGCCTGCCCGGCGTGGCGGAGGCCGTGGTCGTGGCCCAGGAGTTCGAACCCGGCACCCACAGACTCGTCGGCTACGTCGTCGGTGCGGCCGACGCGGACTCGCTGCGCGCGCAGCTGAAGCGGCAGCTGCCCGACCACCTGGTGCCCTCGTTGTTCGTGCTGCTCGACGAGCTGCCCACCACCGACAGCGGCAAGGTCGACCGCCGCGCCCTGCCCGCCCCCGACGCCGCGGGCTCGCAGGACCACGTGGCACCGCGCACCACCGTGGAACGGGAGCTGGCCCGGGTCTGGGCCGAGGCGCTGCACGTGGAGCGCGTCGGCGTGCACGACAACTTCTTCGGCCTCGGCGGCGACTCGATCCTGAGCATCCAGGTCGTGTCCAAGGCCCGCCAGGCCGGCCTGGAGCTGGTCACCAAGGACCTGTTCACCCACCAGACCATCGCCGAGCTGGCGACCGTCGTCCGCACGAGCGGGCAGAAGACCGCGCTCCCGGAGATCGCCGGCCCGGCGCCGCTCACGCCGATCCAGCGCTGGTACCTCGACTCCTGCGGCGGTGCCCCGCACCACTTCACCATGTCCGCGCACCTGGAGCTCACCGACGACGTCGACACCGGCGCGCTGGCACGAGCCCTGGCCGCGGTCGTGGCGCACCACGAGGGTCTGCGCACCCGCTTCACCCGCGTGGACGGCGAGTGGGTCCAGGACGCGGCCGACACCGTGGTCGAGCTGGAGGGCCACGCCGTGTCCACAGTGGAGGAAGAAGCGCTCGTCACGGCCGCCCAGGCCGGACTGGACATCGAGCACGGTCCGGTCGTGCGCGCGTTGTTGTTCTCCGGCAAGCGGTTGAGCCTGGTGGTCCACCACCTCGTCATGGACGGCGTGTCCTGGCGGATCGTGCTCGGCGACCTGGAGACCGCGTACCGCCAAGCGCTTGCGGGACAGCGGATCGCGCTTGACCCGGTCGGCACCCGGTTCACCCAGTGGGCGCACCGGCTGGCCGAGCACGTGCGGTCGGGCGCGTTCGACGGCGAGCTGCCGCACTGGACCGCCGCGCTCGACGTGCCCGGTGACGTGCCGGTGGACCGCGACGGCCCCAACACCGCGGGCTCCACGCGCGTGGTGTCGGTGCGGCTGGACCGCGAGCACACCGACGCCCTGCTGCACCGCGTCCCGGACGTCTACCGCACGCAGGTCAACGACGTGCTGCTCAGCGCGCTCGGCCGGGCGTTGTCGGCGTGGACCGGACGGGACCGCGTCGCCGTGACGATGGAGGGCCACGGCCGCGAGGACGTCCTCGACGGCGCCGACATCTCCCGCACGGTCGGCTGGTTCACCACGCAGTACCCGGTCGCGCTCACCGTGCCCGCCGGCGACTGGGGTGCCGCCCTCAAGTCGGTCAAGGAACAGCTGCGGGCCGTGCCCGGCCGCGGCTTCGGGTTCGAGGCGCTGCGCCAGCTCCGCGCGAGCTCCCTGGCCGGATCGGCGTTGCCGCCGGTCAGCTTCAACTACCACGGCCGGTTCGACGTGGCGGCTGCCGGGGAAGGTCTGGTCCGCGGCCGGCTGGAGGACAGGGGAGCCGACGCGGCCGCCGACAGCACCCGGCCGTTCCAGCTCGACGTCGTCGGCGGTGTCGAGGACGGCGAACTGGTGCTGTCCTGGTTCTACTCCGAGCACCTGCACGACGAGTCGACCGTGCGGACCGTGGCCGAGGCCGTGGTGCACGGGCTGGCGGAGATCGTCGAGCACTGCGCCGAGCCGGGTGCCGGTGGCCGCACGCCGTCGGACTTCCCGCTGGCACGACTCGACCAGGCGGCGGTGGACCGGCTGGTCGGCACCGGCGCCGAGGTGGAGGACGTCTACCCGCTGACGCCGTTGCAGACCGGGATGCTGTTCCACACGCTCGTGGACGACACCTCGACGGCGTACTCGAACCGGTTCCGGCTGCGGCTGTCCGGGGTGACCGACCCGGACGCGCTGGCCGAGGCCTGCCGCCGGGTCGTGGACCGCACACCGGTGCTGCGCGGCGGCGTGGTGTGGGAGGGCGTCGAAACCCCCGTGCAGGTCGTGCGGCACCGGGTCGACGTGCCGATCACCGTGCACGACTGGCGCCACCTGCCCGTCGAGGAGCACGACACCGCGGTCGGCGGCGAGGAGCTCGACCTCACCACGCCACCGTTGCTGCGCCTGGCCATCGCACGGCTCACCGACGACGAGGTCGTGCTGTTCTGGACCGCCCACCACGTCCTGCTCGACGGGTGGAGCTTCGCGCAGGTGCTGGCCGAGGTGTGCGAGCAGTACACCGCCCTCGCCCGCGGAGCGGAGCCAGAGCTCCCGCCGCGCCGGCCGTTCCGCGACTACCTGCGGTGGCTGGCCGACCAGGACACCGCCGCGGCCGAACAGCACTGGCGGCAGGTCCTCGCCGGCGTCGAGTCACCGACCCCGCTGCCCTACGACCGGTCACCCGTGCAGGCCCACCGCGCCGAGTCCAGCGCGTCCGTCCACGTCGAACTGGACGCCGACCGGTCGGCCGCGCTGAACCGGGTCGCCCGCGCCGCCGGCCTGACCGCCAACACGGTGGTGCAGGGCGCGTGGGCGTTGCTGCTGGCGCGCTACAGCGGTGAGTCCGACGTCGTGTTCGGCACCACGGTCTCGGGACGTCCGGCGGAACTGCCGGGCATCGGGTCCATGGTGGGCATGTTCATCAACACCGTTCCCACCCGCGTCCAGGTGGACCCGGCCGCCGCGGTGCTGCCGTGGCTGCGGGACGTGCAGGCCGCGCAGACCGAGTCGCGGCGGTTCGACTTCGTGTCGCTGGCCGACCTGCGGTCGTGGAGCGACGTGCCCGCCGGTTCGGCGTTGTTCGACAGCGCTGTGGTGTTCGAGAACTACCCGATCGACGAGCTGCTCGACGACGCCCAGGTCGTGCGGGTGCTGGAGGTCGAGGGCGCCGACACGACCAGCTTCCCGCTGGCCCTCAGCGCCAACCTCGGCGACCGGCTGCGCCTGGAGCTGGACTACGACCCGCGTCTCTTCGACACCGGCACCGTCGAACGCCTCGCCGCGCGGCTCGCGTTGGTGCTGGAAGGCATCGCGGCCGACCCGCACCGGTCGCTCGGCGAGCTGCCGCTGATGACCGGCGACGAGCGGCACCAGGTGCTCGTGGAGTGGAACGCCACGGCCGGTGAGGTGACCGCGGCCTCGGTGGTCGAGGTGTTCGAGGACCAGGTGCGTGCCACCCCGGACGCCACCGCACTGGTCGTCGGCGACCGGTCGCTGTCGTTCGCGGAGCTGAACGCGTGGGCGAACCGGGTGGCCCGGTCCTTCGTGGCCTCGGGTGTCGGCCCGGAGCGGCTGGTGGCGTTGTCGTTGCCGCGGTCCGTGGAGTTCGTGGTCGCGCTGCTGGCGATTTGGAAGGCCGGTGGCGTCTACCTGCCGGTCGACCCGACGCTGCCCGCTGACCGGGTGGAGTTCCTGGTGCAGGACGCTGATCCGGTGCTCGTGGTGCGCGACGCGCTGCCCGACGCCGACGACCAGGACACCTCGAACCTGGCACCGGTGCGCCGCGACCACGCCGCCTACGTCATCTACACCTCCGGCTCCTCCGGCCGCCCCAAGGGCGTGGTGGTCGAGCACGGCAGCCTGGTGAACCTGCTGGTGAACCACCGCGAGGACTTCGCCGCCGGCAAGCGGTTGCGGGTGGCGTTGTCGGCGGTGTTCTCGTTCGACACGTCGCTCGAAGGCATTGTGCTGATGGCGGACGGCCACGAGCTGCACGTCCTGGACGAGGACGTGCGACTCGACCCGCCCGCACTGGTGCGGTACGTCGTGGACCAGCGCATCGGCTTCCTGGACCTCACGCCGTCCTACGCCCGCCAGCTGCTGGAGGCCGGCCTGCTCGACGGTGAGCACCGCCCGCAGGTGCTGATGCTGGGCGGAGAGGCGATCGGCGACGACCTGTGGCGGCGGCTGGCCGACGTCCCCGGGGTCGCGAGCTACAACTTCTACGGCCCGACCGAGTCCACTGTGGACGCGCTGTCCTGCCGGATCACGACCGGCGCTCCGGTCGCGGTCGGCCGGCCGTTGCGCAACGTGCGCGCCTACGTGCTGGACGAGCAGCTGCGGCCGGTGCCCGTCGGCGTGCCGGGAGAGCTGTTCCTGGCCGGCGACCAGCTCGCCCGCGGCTACCTCGGCCGGCCCGGCCTGACCGCGGACCGGTTCCTCGCCGACCCGTTCGGCGAGCCGGGGGAGCGGATGTACAGCACCGGTGACCGGGCGCGGTGGCTGCCCGACGGCACCCTGGACTACCTCGGCCGCACCGACGACCAGGTCAAGATCCGCGGCCACCGGGTCGAACCCGGCGAGGTCGAGGCCGTGCTGTCGCAGCACCCCGGCGTGCGCGAAGCCGTGGTGGTCGCCCGTGCGGTCGACGGGCACCAACGGCTCGTCGCCTACGTCACCGGCGCCGCCACCGACCTGCGCACGTGGCTGGCCGAGCGGCTGCCCGACTACCTGGTGCCCTCGGCGTTCGTCGAGCTCGACTCGATCCCCCTCAACGCCAACGGCAAGGTCGACCGCCGCGCCCTGCCCGCACCGGACCTCCAGGCCGCCGCCTCGGCGTACCGCGCCCCGCGCACCCCGGCCGAGGACCACGTCTGCCGCATCTGGGCCGACGTGCTGGGCGTGCCGCGGGTCGGGCTCGACGACAACTTCTTCGAGCTCGGCGGCGACTCCATCCTCAGCATCCGGGTCGTGTCCCGGCTGCGCGCCGAGCTCGACGCACCGGTGTCACCGCGCGTGCTCTTCACCTCGCCCACCGTCGCCCGGCTGGTCGAGGAGATCGGAGCCGGGACGGGTGCGGCCGAGGACGTCATCCCGCGGACGCCGCGCAACGGCGCGTTGCCGCTGTCGTTCGCGCAGCAGCGGCTGTGGTTCCTCGACCAGTTCGAACCGGAGAGCACCGACTACCTGTCGCCGTCGATCCTGCGGCTGCGCGGTCACCTCGACGTCGGCGCGCTGAACAGGGCGCTGACCGCGTTGGTGGCGCGGCACGAGTCGTTGCGCACCACCTTCGACGGCGTGGACGGCCACGGCGTCCAGGTCGTGCACCCGCCGCACGTCGTCGAGGTGCCGGTGCTCGACGTCCCGGACAACCTCGACGAGGTGCTCGCCCGCGAGTGCACCCGGCCGTTCGACCTCTCCCGCGGCCCGCTGCTGCGACCGCTGCTGCTGCGCGTCGCCGACGACGACCACGTGCTCCTGCTGCTGGCGCACCACATCGTGACCGACGGCTGGTCCAACGGCGTGCTGACCAGCGAGCTCAACCACCTCTACCGCGGCGGCACGCTGCCCGACCTGCCGATCCAGTACGCGGACTACGCGGCCTGGCAGCGCGACCGGCTCACCGGAGCGTTGCTGGACGAGCAGCTCGCGTTCTGGCGGGACCGGCTCGCCGGCGTCCCCCCGCTGGAGCTGCCGACCGACCGGCCCCGCCCGGCGGAGCGCACGAACCACGGCGCGGTGCACCTGTTCAGCCTGCCCGTCGAGGTCGCCGACAAGCTCAAGGCGCTTGCGCGGCACCAGGACGGCACCCTGTTCATGGCGCTGGTCGCCGCGTGCCAGGTGCTGTTCGCCCGCTGGTCGCGGCAGGACGACATCGCGGTCGGCACGGTGGCCTCCGGCCGCGACCGCGCCGAGCTGGAGGGCCTCGTCGGGTTCTTCGTCAACACGCTGGTGCTGCGCTCCACAGTGGACGGCGCGACCACGTTCCGCGAGTTCCTCGGCCAGGTCCGCGGTGGCGTGCTGGACGCGTTCGCTCACCAGGACGTGCCGTTCGAGCGCGTGGTCGACGAGCTGCGGCCCGAGCGCGACACCAGCCGCACCCCGCTGTTCCAGGCGATGGTGATCCTGCAGAACACCCCCGACGCCGCACCGGACCTGCCCGGTCTGCAGGTTGAAGACCTGCCGCTGCCCGTGGTGGCGGCCAACTTCGACCTCACCTGGGAGTTCCAGGAGGACTCCGACGCCCTGCACGCGGCGGTCAACTACAACACCGACCTGTTCGACCTCGCGACCGTCGAGCGGATGGCCGGGCACCTGCGCGTGCTGCTGACCGCCGCCGTCGCCGACCCCGACCGGCCGCTGTCCGACCTGCCGCTGATGGACGAGGACGAGCAGCGGGCCGTGCTGCACGAGTGGAACGACACGGCCCACGCCGTGCCGGACGCCACCATCACGGAGCTGTTCGAGGCCCAGGTGGTGCGGACGCCGGAGGCCACCGCGGTGGTGGACGGCGGCGAGACGTGGACGTACGCGCAGCTCAACGCCCGTGCCAACCGGGTGGCGCACGGTCTGATCGCGCAGGGCGTCGGCCCCGGCCGGTACGTCGCGATCTCCCTGCCGCGCTCCGCCGACCTGCTCGTGGCCGTGCTGGCGGTGCTCAAGGCGGGCGCCGCGTACGTGCCGGTCGAGCCCGACCAGCCCGCGGACCGGGTCGCGTTCGTGCTCGACGACGCCCGGCCCGTCCTGGTGCTCGACGACCGGGACCTCCTGCGCGCCGACGGCAGGGACGACAACCCCCGTGACCACGACCGGATCGCACCACTGTCCACTCGCGACCCCGCGTACGTGATCTACACGTCCGGGTCGACCGGCCGGCCCAAGGGCGTCGTCGTCGAGCACCGCTCGGTGGTCGACTACCTCGTCTGGGCCAGCGAGGTCTACGGCGGCCTGCGCGGTGCGGCGGTGCTGCACTCACCGGTCTCGTTCGACCTCACCGTCACGACGCTGTTCGGCCCGCTGCTCGCCGGCGGCCGGATCGTCGTGAGCGACCTGGAGGAGGACGCGGCGCCGGTGGAGCAGGCGGCGTTCCTCAAGGCCACGCCCAGCCACCTGGCCCTGCTCGGCACGGTGCCGGCGCAGCTGTCGCCGACCGGTGACCTCGTCGTCGGCGGCGAGCAGCTCGTCGGCGCGGTCGTGGACGAGTGGCGGCGTGCGCACCCGACGGCCGTGGTGATCAACGAGTACGGCCCCACCGAGGCGACCGTCGGCTGCATGGAGCACCGCGTCGAACCCGGCGCGCCACTGGACCCCGGACCCGTGCCGATCGGCCACGCGGCCTGGAACACCCGCCTCTACGTGGTGGACGACCAGCTGCGGCCGGTGCCGCTCGGCGTGCCCGGTGAGCTGTGCATCGCGGGCGACGGCCTCGCCAGGGGCTACCTCAACCGGCCCGGCCTCACCGCGGCCGCGTTCGTGGCGTGCCCGTTCGGCGCGCCGGGGGAGCGGATGTACCGCTCCGGCGACCTGGTCCGCAGGCGCGCCGACGGCGTGGTCGAGTACCTGGGCCGCATCGACGACCAAGTCAAGATCCGCGGCCACCGCGTGGAACCGGGCGAGGTCGAGTCCGCGCTCCTGCACCACCCGCTCGTCACCGAGGCCGCCGTCATCGCCGCCGACACCGGCCAGGGTCACGCCCGCCTGGTCGCGTACCACGTCGCCGGTGGCGAGGTGGGGTCGGCGGAGCTGCGCGCGTTCCTCACGGACCGCCTGCCCGCCTACATGGTGCCGTCCGCGTTCGTGGCGCTGCCCGTCCTGCCGGTGACGCCCAACGGCAAGCTCGACAAGGCGGCACTGCCCGCGCCCGAACCGATCACCGACACGACCGCGCACGTCGCACCGCGCACACCGGTGGAGACCACGCTCGCCGAGGTGTGGGCGGACGTGCTGGGCGCCGACCGGGTCGGGGTGCGGGACAACTTCTTCGAGCTGGGCGGTGACTCCATCCTGGTGATCCAGGTGGTGTCCCGCGCGCGGAAGGCAGGACTCGCCCTGACCACCAAGTCGTTGTTCCGCAACCAGACCATCGAGGCACTGGCGCCGTTCGTCACCGAGATCGACACCGCGCCGGCGAACACCGCCGAGGTCGTCGGCGACGTCCCGCTCACCCCGATCCAGCGCTGGTTCTTCGAGACGCACACGCTCGCGCCACACCACTACGCCCAGTCCATGCTGCTGGAGCTCACCCCGGACGTGGCCGAGGACGCGCTGGAGAAGGGACTCGCGGCCGTGGTGGCGCACCACGACGCGCTGCGCATGCGCTTCGAGCACGTCGACGGCGAATGGCGCCAGCACAACGCCCCCGTGCAGCACGGCACCGTGCTGGAACGCCGCGACCTCAGCTCCACCGCCGAGCCGGAACGCCAGGCGCACCTGGAGAAGATCGCCGACGAGGCGCACGCGAGCTTCGACCTCGCCACGGGTCCGCTGTACCGGGTCGTGCTGTTCCACGCCGACGACATGCCCTCACCACTGCTGTTCCTGACCGTGCACCACCTCGTGGTCGACGGCGTGTCCTGGCGCATCCTGCTCGACGACCTCGACACCGCCTACCGGCAGGCCGTCCGCGGCGAGGACGTGGACCTGGGTGCGAAGTCGACGTCGTTCCGCGACTGGGCGAACGGCTTGGCGCAGCACGTCGCCGACGGCGCGCTCGACCACGAGCTCGACCACTGGGAGGCGGCACTCGACGCGGCACCGCTGCCCGTCGACCACGACGAGCCCACGCCCGGCACACCGCCGGGCGAGGTGCACGTGGTCCTCGACGCCGCGGACACCGACGCGTTGCTGCACGACGCCCCCACGGCCTACCGCACCAGGATCAACGACGTCCTGCTCGCCGCACTGGCCCGCGCGCTGTCGCGGTTCACCGGCGAACAGACCGTGTCGCTGGACATGGAGGGCCACGGCCGCGAGGACGTCCTGGGCGCCGACCTGTCCCGCACGGTCGGCTGGTTCACCACCCTCTACCCGGTCCGCCTGACGCTGCCGGGCGAGGACGCGTCGTGGCGTGACGTGGTCAAGGCGGTCCGCAGGCAGCTGCGCACGGTGCCGGGCAACGGTTTCGGCTTCGGCGCGCTGAGAAACCTGGGAGCAGGGGACCGTCTCGCCGGTCAGGGTCCGCAGGTGGTGTTCAACTACCTCGGCCAGTCCGGCAGCACCGCGGACCAGGCCGACGGCGGTCTGTTCCGGACCGTCCTCGACGCGATCGGGCAGGACAGCTCCCCGGCCGACCGCGGACCGCACCTGCTGGAGATCGTCGGCGGTGTCGCGGGCGGCGAGCTCCGCTTCACCTGGCACCACCAACCCGACCGGCACGACGAGACCACCGTGCGCCGCGTCGCGGAGGACTTCCTCGAAGCCCTGCGCGGCATCGCCGCCGACTGCCGGAGCACCCGATGACCACGTCCCTGTCGCGCAACCGCGACTACCGGCTCCTCTGGGTCGGCCAGGCGCTTTCCGAGGCGGGGGCGAGCGCGTCGGTCATCGCGCTGCCCCTGCTCGTCCTGACCCTCACCGACTCGGCGGCGACCTCCGGCTTCGTCCTCGGCGCCTCCGCCGCGGCCCAGCTCGTCGTCGGCCTGCCCGCGGGGGCACTGGTCGACCGCTGGAACCGCAGAACGGTGATGCTGATCTGCGAGGCCGTGCAGGCCCTCGCCGTGGCGTTCCTGGTCGCCGCCCTGTGGTGGCAGGCGGTCGGCGTCGAACACGTCGTGCTGGTGGTGATCGTGCTCGGCGTCTGCCGCGCACTGTCAGAACCGGCCGAGGACGCCGTGCTGCCCGCCATCGTGGCCGAACGCCACCTCTCCGACGCCGTCGCGATGAACACCGCCCGCGGCTACCTCGGCCAGCTCTCCGGCACCGCGCTGGGCGGCCTGCTGTTCGGCCTGGGCCGCTGGCTCCCGTTCGCCGTGGAGGCGGTGACCCACGTGGCCACGTTCCTGGCGCTGCTGTTCGTCCGCGTCCCGCCACGTCAACGGGAACCCGCACCCCTGGGCCGGTTCCACCGCGAGGTCGCCGAGGGTCTGCGCTGGGTGTGGACCCAGCCGGTGGTGCGCGTGGTGGCGTTCTGCGCGGTGGGCCTCAACCTGTTCTTCCAGGCGTTCTACCTGCTGATGATCGCCATCGCCCACCAGGAGGGCGTGCCCGCGGGCCAGATCGGCCTCATGGGCGCGATGCTCGGCGTCGGCGGCATCCTCGGCGCCCTGGTGGCCCCGCGGCTGCACCGCACCCTGCGCCCGCACCGCGCCATCGTCGGCGTGTTCTGGGTGATCACCGCCCTGATCCCGGTCGCGCTGTTCCTCGACCCCGGCCTGCCCATGGGCGTGCTGTTCGCGGCCGCCGCGTTCCTGGCCCCCACCGCCAACACCACCATCACCACCTACCAGCTGCTGCTCACGCCCGACGAGCTGCGCGGCAGGCTCAGCAGCGTGATGGGTGTGGCCCTGGGCGTCGCGGCGATCGCCGGCCCCGCGGTCGGCGGCCTGCTAGTGGACTTCCTGACACCGACGCAGGCCATTCTCACGTGCACGGTGGGCACGGCATTGTTGACCGTCTTCGCGACGACGAATCGCACGCTGCGCCGGTTCTCCCAGGAGGAAAGCGCGAAATAGCTCGCTCACCGACTGTTTCGACGTGCCTTTGTGACGTACTCCCGCAGCAACGCTCGCAGCGTGTCGGCGTTGTAGCCGTTCAGATCGATCAAGTAGGTGACGCCGTCGAGGCCGAACTGCACGGTCTCGATGTCGTCCGCGGTGGTGCCGTCCAGGTCGTCGGTCAGCTGGACGAGGAATTCATGCGCCATTCATCGGCTCGCAATGTTCGACGAGTGATCGGCGGTCTGCTCGAAGTTAGCAGCCGCTCGAGCTGCTCGCGAACCTTCCCGCATGGTGAGCACGCTGGTTGTGCGCAGCGTTTGTGCCGCATGTGGTCCGCGATGCCTCGTCGATGAACCCGCGGGTCTCGCAACCCCAGGAAGCCGCTACGGCCTGTTGTGAGCGGGGCTCGTTGCGGTGGTGTGAGTCCGAGGGAACGGCTGGGACTGCGAGATCTCCCGTTGCACGAACCTCGTGAGGTCTAGGTCCAAACTCTGGCTGCTTTCGTCTGCGGCGAGTGCGGCGTCCAGTGCGGCTTGAGCCTTTGCTCGATTGCCGGCATGCGCCCAGATGACGGCCAAGTCGACCAGATCGATCACAACGGTGGGGTGCTCGGCGCCGAATTCCCGAGTGCGGTCGAGGACAACTCCTTCAAGTTGCTTCGCCGCCTCATCGGGGTTTCCGGTCCGCCAGAACCATCGTGCGATGACTCCCCGCGTCGAGAGGGTGTGTGGATGATTATCTCCAAGCACTCGCGCCCGGTTTTCCAAGACCGCTCGCAGGGCGGCTACTGCTCCGACCGGATCCCCGGCCATTCCTCGCCAGTGCGCGTAGTTGTGGGCAGCGGTCAGCGTCGCGGCGTGGTCCTCGCCCAGCACCCGGCGCAGGTCGGGTAGCAGTTCCCGATATGCGGAGACCGCGGCACACGGATAGCCAGCCTCACCGTAGAAGCGGGCAGCGTTGCCCCTTGCGGTGAGCGTGAGGAGGTCGTCCTCTCCCAGTTCAGCGATGAAATCGGGCACCATGGCCACGAAATCGAACAGTGCGCCGTGTGGGTCGTCCGCCTGTCCACGCCAGTGTGCGAGATCGCTGCGTGCCTCCAAGACGGCCCGGCTTGTTCCACCCTTTGCACGCACGACGTCGGACAACAAGGTCTCCATCTGTTCGACCGCCTGCGTGGGATACCCGGCCTCGCCGGTCCACCGCGCCAGGTACTTCCGTGCTTGCAAGGTGGCTGGGGCATCTTGTCCGAGGAGACGTTCGGCGGACGCCGTCAAGCTGAGGAACGCTGTACGCGCAGCCACCACTCCACCGTTGTGCCCCAGGCTGATTGCCGCTCGAAACAGCACCTCACGGCAGGAGCACCGCCAGAGCAACTCTCCTGTCGATGCTGCGAGTGCATCTGTGTTCGCCCTCAACGACTGCCCGAGCACTGCGTCTTTGAACTCCTCCGGCCACACCTCCACCAACGCCTTTGCGTCGGCATGAGTGAGTTCTTCGAGCTGTTCGGTTGTGATCGTGTCCCTGGTGACCCGCTGAACCAGTCTGTGCACCCGGACGGCCTGGTCATCCGGGTTGCGGGCGGAGCTGATCAAGCTCAACCTGTGCAGGCACCACAACCCGTCACGGCTTTCCTCAGCGCTCACCCGGCGGCCTGCCGACCGTGTCAACCACTCCAGCACGGACGGCGTGGAGAAGACGTCGAGCGGAATGCCGTTGGGATCGAGGAGACTCGCCACCATCAACAACGGCCTGGCAAGTCCGGCAGGAACCAGCTGGTCGGCGAGTTCGACGGACAAGGACCAGGTAGCTGCGACGGTTCGCTGGTGCCCATCGGGCAGATGTTCGCGATCGGGGAACAGCGTCGCGAGTGTCCGTTGCCTGTCCGCGAACCGGGCGCGGTAGCGATCACAGGGAAGATTGAGGTCGACCATGTATGCGCTCGCTTGCGCGAGCGCCAGTGGTAGGTGCCCCAGATCAGGCCCCAACTCCGCAGCTTCGGACAGGAGGTGCGTGTGGTCTTCCAGCGCGCTTTCCAGATAGGACAGCGACTCCGCAGGGTGGAAAACTCCGATGTTGATCAGTTTGCGCCCATCGCCTCGAATCGCCGCATCGGTTCGCCGGGTGGTGACCACCGTGCGTCCGTTCGGCGATTTGGGAGGCCAGAGCCGATTCAAGTCGGTTGGACGCATCACGTCGTCCAGCACGACGAGCCACCGCGCGCTCGTGCGAGCCAGCCATTCCCACAGTCGGACCGCGCCTCGTTCGAGGTCGACGTCCTCGATACCGGTGAGATCGCGGGCGAGAGACGCGTAAGCGCTTACCACCGCGTCCCTGGAGTCAGCGGTAACCCATACGAGCAGGTCCACCTGCCCTGCCTCCCACGCACGTTCGGCATGGTCGAGCGCTAGTTGTGTCTTGCCCACGCCACCAAGACCGGTCAACACGATCGTCCGTGTCTCCGGTTCCACTGGCAGCTCCACCTGGCGCGGCTGGAAGAAGCCCGCCCTCACAGGAGAAGCTCCCGCCCGGTGCGGCAATTCGACCACCTGTTGCGGGCGCTGGTTCATGTGCACGTCGCCGTTGATCGTGCCGGCCATCAACGTCTGGCCATGCACATCGCCGCCCACCACGTTATGAGTGTGACGGTCGCCCAAGTCGTCCATCTCGCTGAACACCCCGATTTTGGTTTGATCAAAGCTACGAAGTTTAGGCAGGTCCGTAATTCCACATGACAAGAGGTGGCGGGTGCTGCCTCGGAACTCTTGGGCCTGCGGTGACAGCAAAGCGGTATAGCAGCCGAACGGGTGATGTATCAGCTATAAATAGCATTCGGTAACGGCGCACTGGCCTGCACAGATCGTCGGCAACCACGCACTCGATGGGCCAGCGTCGGGCAGTACCGGGACCATGGCGCGAGAACGAGCGAAGAAGCAGCCCAGACACGGTTCAGCCACGGCGACGCGAATCTTTGTGGTGAGAGCGCTAACGCTGCAACTACGTGGGTTGGGCTGCGGTCGTGGTAACGGCGGTCGTCGCGATCACACTGACTGTTCCCGCGTTGCCGTTGCAGCGGGGCAGGCTATCCGACTGGAGCAATGGCACGACCGTCCTGACATGTCACGAACTCCGGCGGCTGGTTGACCCGCGGGCAAGATGTTCTGCACAGCCAACCGCCTGTTCGGCACACCTGAGCGGCAGGTATACCTCTGCCGACGACCATCATCGGCCAGGACGGTGCCGACCCTGCTGCGGCGTTGTAGTGGCACTCGACATGAACGTCGCATATGGAACCCGAGTTCGCCACGCCCTGGTGTGCGGCGGTGGCCTGGCCTGAGCCCTGAACTTCGATCACGGCTGTCTCCGTCCCGGCCGACTGGGGCTCCTCGACGGACACGGGCGAGGCGGGTGACGAATGCCGGGGTTGGTCACCGATCCCGGCCGCGTCGCTGACGCGTTCCCCGGCTCGCTCACGCGCACCGTGCCGACATCGGTGAGCTCGGCACCACGACCTCGCGGTAGTCCTCCTCCGGCAACTCGTCGGTGTACTCGCGGTAGACCGGGTTAACTTGCTCCTCCACCGGGTCGAAGGCAACGCCCCCGGCTTCGAGCAACGTGAGCAGCGCGGGAGCGGCGTCCTCGCCCACCGTCCGGACCCACTCGCGCCGTTCAATCTTCATGAACCACCTCCTGCCCGTCGGACAACACGGACAAAGCCTGTTCCGGGTGATCATCCGGTACCGCCGGTGTGCCAGAATCTCCTGCAGCGCCGGAAAGTCGGCTCGGTGTGGAATCGGCAGCGAGCCGCTGCGGTCCACAGTGGAGTCAGGTCCGCGCAGTACCCGGAGGAGTTGACGTGCCCGAGTCGAACGACGAGCCCTTCCCGTTGCCGGGCGTCGACCTGACGCGACCGAGCGTCGCCCGGATCTACGACTACTACCTCGGCGGGACCACCAACTGGGAGGTCGACCGGCAGTTCGCCGAACGCGTCCTGCGCGACTACCCGGTGATCAGGTCGGTCGCGTACGCCAACCGGATGTTCCAGCGCAGGGTGGTGCGGCACCTCGTCCGGCTGGGCATCCGCCAGTTCATCGACATCGGGTCCGGGGTGCCCACGATGGGGCACGTGCACGAGGTGGGCGAGCAGGTCGCGCCGGGTGAGGTGCGGGTCGCCTACGTCGACCACGAGCCGGTGGCCGTCGACCACGCGAACCTGCTGCTCCAAGAGCACGGTGACCCGAGCCGGCACGCGGCCGTCCACGCGGACCTGCGCGACCCGGACCGGGTCTGGTCGCGGATCTCGGACACCGGGGTGATCGACCTGCGGGAACCGGTGGCGGTGCTCCTCATGGCGGTGCTGCACATCCAGCAACCACCCGCACCGGGCAGCGGCGACACCGAGGACCTCGGCCCCCGCCTCGTCGCCACCTACCGCGACCTGCTCGTGCCGGGGTCGTACCTCTCCCTGTCCCACGTCACCGACACGGAGGTCTCACCGCGCAGCGCCGCGATGCTGGGCGAGCTGAAGAGCATGTACGCGAACTCGGTCAGCCCGGCCATCTTCCGCGACCGCCGGGAGGTCACCGCCCTCTTCGGGGACTTCACCCTCCTGGAGCCCGGCGTCACCTGGGCGCCCGACTGGCATCCGGAGGAGGCGAGCGAGCACGACCAGGTGGTGGACTTCAGCGATCCGAGCGGGTCGCTGCTCCTGGTCGGCACCGCTCGGAAGTGACGCGTCGGACCGGAGTGGGCCGGTCCGGCGCCGAAGCCGGTCAGCCGGGGCGACGGGCCGTGCGCCACATCGGTTGGAGCAGTTCCTGGCCGTCGAGGACGACCGGCGGACCGAGCGGCGTGTAGTCGCGGGCACCGAAGAAGCCCACCAGCCGCTTGCTCGACGCTTCGCCGTAGGCATCCCGGCCCAGCTCGTCCAGGACCTGGTGGTGGTGGTTCAGCAGCAGGGTGGCCGCACCGTTGTTCTGCTCGGTCGGGCGCACGGCGAGGTAGGCGCCGTAGTAGTGGGACTGGTGCGGGTGCGCGGAGAGGAAGGCCGCCTCGAACCGGGCGAACCGTTCGAAGTACGGACCGGTGAGGTCCCTGAGCCAGCTCTCCCGTTCCGGCGTCGGCTCTGGCTCGACCGCGTGGTCGAACGCGACGAGGGCGGCGGACAGGTCCGGGAGGGTGTAGACCACACCGCAGGCGATGGCGTCCCGAACCTCCCGTTCGAGGTAGTGCGGACCGATCTTCCACCAGTCCTCCAGGTCGTCCACCAGCCAGCCGGTGAGGTCCAGGTCGCGGAACGACTCCGTGATGAGTTCGCCGAGCGCCGGAGCGTCCGACTCTGTCGCGAGCACGATCTGCATGGCAGAACTCCTAGGTGAAAACCGGGCGGCCGGTGGGGACCGCCGCGCGGTGCATCGTCACAGCGGGCACGGTCGGCCCGCTGACCCGTCCACGACCTCCCGCTCGAATGCGCCAGGAGGTCCGCCCCGTGCGGCTCACCGGGACTCCACCAGCCCTGTTTCTTCCGCCGCGACGGCGACGACCTGGTCGAGCAGGGAGCGGTAGTCGGCGCCCGAGGCGTTCGGGTGCAGGAGGGTGAGCTTGAGCCACAGCTTCCGCTGACCGTCCACTGTGTCCGGAAGTGCGGCCCGCCCCACGATCGCGGTCCCCCTGGCCAGCAGCTCACGCCGGACGCGGCCGACGAGCGCGTCCCCCGCGGCGATCGGCAGGTCGTCGAGGACGGTCGGCCGGAAGAGCACGGTGGACAAGGACGGGCTCTGCCACAACCTCAGGTCGGACCGGCAGTCGATCTCCGCCGCGACCTCCCGCGCGGTCGCGCAGCAGTGCTCGACCAGGCGACCGAGCCCGTTGGTGCCCAACGCCATCAGCGTGACCGCCATCCGGAACGCGTCCGCGCGCCGCGAGGTCCAGATCGACCTGCCGAGCAGGTCCGGCAGGCCGGCGTCGACGTCGTCGGAGGCGTTGATGTAGTCGGCGCTGATCGTGAGCGCACCGAGGTCCGCCGCGTTGCGGGTCGCGAGGAGACCGGCCGCGATGGACTGCCAGCCGAACTTGTGCATGTCCAGCGTCACCGAGTCCGCCAGCTCGACGCCGTGCAGGTGCCGGCTCCACTCCTCGCTGCACAGCGCGAGCCCGCCGTAGGCCGCGTCCACGTGCAGGCGCACCCCGAACCGGCGGCACATCCCGGCGATCTGGTGGAGCGGGTCGATCCGGCCGGTGTTGGTGGTGCCCGCCGTGGCGACGACGAGGGTGGCCGGGCCGAGCCGCTCCAGAGCGGCCTCCAGTGCCGCCGGGACCATCCGGTCGTCCTCGCAGGCGACGACGACCGGGGTGGGCAGTCCGAGGAGCCAGGCCGCCCTCGTCACGCTGTGGTGGGCGTTCGCGCCGCACACCACCTGGAGGCCGGCACCGAGCAGGGTGCGCGCGAGGAGCAGCGCCAGGAGGTTCGACTCGGTTCCGCCGGAGGTCACCACGGCGTCGGGGGAGGGCTCGGCCGGGTAGCAGAGCCCGGCGATGCCCGCGGTGAAGTCCCGCTCGATCTCACTGGCCATCGGCGCCAGCTCCCACACGTCCATGGACGGGTTGAGCGCGCTCGCCACGACGTCCGCGGCGACGGACACCGCCAGCGACGAGCAGACCAGGTGGGCCGCGCAGTGCGGGTGGGCGGGATCGGCGGAGCCCAGGCCGAGGAGCCTGCTCATCTCCTCCAGCGCGCGTTCCTCGCCGATGCCCTCGAGGGGCAGGCGGCCCGTTCCGCCGCCGGCTGCCGCGAGGGCGGCCGAGACGACGGCGGGCCCTCCCGCCGGCAGCGGGCCGCCGCGTTCGAGGATGCCGGCCTCCATGCCGCGCAGGGCCACCCCGAGCAGGGCGCCCAACTGCTCGGCGCCCTGCGGTCCGCTCGCCAGCTGGACACCGTTGTGTGCGCTCATGTCGACGCTCCTCCTCGAATCTGCGCTGCCGGGACCTCGACGGCTTCGACCGAGACCCGGTTGTCGTGGAACACCGCTCCACCACCCATGTCCGCATCCCGTTCGTCCACCGTGGCGTTGACCGTCGCGCCGCCGGTGAGCTTGAGCCAATGGCCTTTGGTGGTGCTGAGGACACCGCGGCGGACCCGTGCGTCGACCAGCACGTCCGCGGTGAACTCACCGCGGCTGTTGAACACCCTCACGCGGGTGCCGGTGGCGAGCCCGTGCGCGAGGGCGTCGTCGGGGTGCACGACCACGGTCGGCGAACCCGCTCTCCTCCGCAGTTCGTCGTTGTTGCCGAAGATCGTGTTGATGGCGAAGTGCGACGCGCCCGCTATGAGCACGAACGGATGGCGTGCGGCCATCTCGTCGTCCACGACCTCCAGCGGCGGGGTGTAGCCCGGCATGGGGTCGAGGCCGTCGGCGGCCGCCGTGGCCGAGACGAACTCGAACTTCCCCGACGGGGTGGGGAACCCGTGCTCGAACGGTGCGAGCGGGCTGGGGTAGTTGAGCCGGGCCCACCCGTCGGCCCGCAGCCCGTCGAGCGTGATCCCGTGCAGCGAGGGGTGGTCGGAGTCGAGGAGCTGCTCGGCGAGCCGTTCGTCGGAGTCGTAGAGGCTGGGCTCGCGCAACCCCATCCGCGCGGCCAGGTCGCGGAAGGTGTCCGTGGTCGACCTGCATTCGCCCGGCGGCTCGACGGCACGTTCGTTCCACGCGAGGTAGAGGTGGCCGTACGCGTCCATCAGGTCCGTGTGCTCGTGCTGCATCGTCGCGGGCAGGACCAGGTCGGCGTAGTCGACGGTGTCGGTCGGGAAGTGTTCGAGGACCACCGTGTACAGGTCCTTTCTGGACAGACCCGCGCGGACCCGGTTCTGGTCGCTGGTGCTGACCACCGGGTTGGCGCCGTACACGACCAGCCCCATCACCGGCGGGTCGCTCGCCTCCAGCAGCCCCTCGGCGAGCCGCGTCATCGACAGCGTGCGCACCGCTTTCGGGCGCAGGTCGTCGCGGAACAGCGCCTCGCGGTTGCCGCCGAAGTAGGTGTCGGTGGAGAACATCAGCCCACCGCCGGGCCGGTGCCAGTCGCCCGTGACCGCGGGGATGCAGGCGAGCGTCCGCAGCGTCGCGCCCGCACCGGCGTGCCGTTGAACCCCCTGGGAGGTGCGGATCGCGGTGGGCCTGGTGCGCGCGATCCGCTCACCCAGGTCCCGGATCTGCTCCGCGGGGACACCGGTGATGGACGCGGCGCGTTCCGGCGTGAAGGCCAGCACGCGTTCGCGGAAGTCCTCCCAGCCGAAGCAGTACCGCGACAGGAAGTCGTCGTCCTCCCGGCCACTCGCGACGATGACGTGCATCAGGCCGAGTGCGAGCGCGCCGTCGGTCCCGGGCATCGGCGCCAGGTGCTCGTCCGCGGCGGCCGCGGTCCGCGTGCGCATCGGGTCGATGGCGACGACGTGACCACCGTTCTTGCGGCCCGCCTCGATGAACCTCCAGAGGTGGTGCCCCGACGTCAACGTGTTCGTGCCCCACAGCAGGGTCAGCTTGGAGAGCGCGAAGTCCTCCGGGTCCATGCCCCTGCTGGTGCCCAGCGCGTACGTCAACCCGGTCAGGCCCGCGATCGAGCAGATCGTCATGTCGTGGTGGGACGCGCCGAGCACGTTCCACAACCTGGTGCCCGCTCGCCCCTGCACCCCCTGCAGGTACCCGAGCGCACCGGTGCCCTGGTAGGGCCACAGCGCCTCACCGCCGTGCTCGTCGACGATGCGGGAGAGGCGGTCGGCCATCTCGTCCAGCGCCTCGTCCCACCCGATCCGCTCGAACCGGCCCTCGCCCTTCGCCCCCACCCGGCGCATCGGGTGCAGGATCCGGTCCCGGTGCGAGGCCTGCTCCAGGTAGCGGTTCACCTTGACGCACAGGGTGCCCCTGGTGACCGGGTGCTCCCGGTTGCCGCGCAGCCCGGTCGCCACCCCGTTCTCCACGGTGACCAGCCAGCTGCAGCAGTCGGGGCAGTCGAGCGGGCACGCTCCGGCGACCTCGCTCGTGGCGCTGGTGATGGGCAGGTTCTGGCGTGGCACGACACTCCCTCAGGACGGTTGCAGTTCTTCCAGCCGCGAGGTGAGGCCGGCCGCCACCCGGCCCGTGGCGACGTGCTCGACCTCACCGGTCATGAGCACGGAGCCCCGGCGGTCGAACCGCGCGGTGAAGGCACCGCCGCTCATGACCACCTCGACCCGGTCCCCGACCAGGCCGAGGCGGCGTGCGGCCGCGGCGGCCGCGCAGCCACCGCTGCCGGAGGCCAGCACGCGGCCGGCGCCCCGTTCCCACACCACCACGCCGAGGACGTCCTGGCCGAAGACCGCGGCGAACTCGACGTTCACCCTGCCGGGAAACCGCGGGTGCGCGGACAGCAGGGGACCGACCGAGTCGGCCAGTTGATCGTCCACAGCGGACAGGACCAGCACCGCGTGCGGGTTGCCGTTGTTCAGCGCGGTGACCTGCCACCGGCCGCCGCCGACCTCGATCGGCACGTCCACGGCCTCACCGGCGCAGCCCAGCACGGGCACCGCCTGCGCGGAGAAGTCCGGGCGGCCGAGCTCGATCGACACGATCCCGGCGTCCACGTCGTCGACGAAGACCGTGGACGTGCAGAACCCCGTGTCCACGACCAGCTGCCGCGTCCCGTGCCGGCGCGCGTGTTCCAGTGCGAACGCGCGCAACCCGTTCGCACTCCGCTCGCACGCCGAACCGTCGGCGTTGTGGATGCGCACCTCGACCACGCCCGCCGCGGCCGGTCGTCCCAACGGTCCGAACACCACCCCGTCAGCGCCGACCCCGAAGTGGCGGTCGCACAGGACGCGTGCGGCGAGCGGACCCGCGGCCACGCCGTCCTGCGGCTCGACGAGCAGGTAGTCGTTGCCCATCGCGTGGTACTTGGTGAACGCCACCATGCCGGTCAGTCCGCCGCGGCACCGGACGGGGCGTCGGCGAGCGCCTGCGCGTCGTGCTCGTCGCCGTACCACTTCCGGCTCCACCGGGAGAACGCCGCGATGAAGATGTCCCTGTTGGCCGGGCGGCCGTCGATCGACTCCACGTCCGTGACGTCGTGCTGAATGGCCCGGTCGTCGAGCAGGACCGCCTGCCCCTCCTCGATGGTGCCGCTCCAGAAGGGTTCGTCCGCACCCGGCTTCCACAGCCTGGTCAGCGCGCCCCCGACGTTGGCCCGCCGGAGCACGCCGATCATCACGTAGTCGTGGCCGTCGTGGTGCACGCCCTCCGGGGTGAGCGGCGCGGTCACCGCGCTGGTCGCCTGCGACCGGTTCTGGTGCAGGTTGATCGACCAGTCCTCGGAGAGGTCGAGCGGGAACCCCTGCACGCCCGCGCGGAGCAGGTCGGTGAAGTCGGCCTCGACCGGCTCGTACCGGCGCCGGATACCGCCCGCCACCGGGTTGAACTTGACGAAAGTCGTGTAGTCGCGCTGCGGCAGCAGCTCGAACGAGCAACCGGAGTCCTGGTCCTGGGACAGCCGGTACTGGCAGAACCGCTTGAACCTCGTGCCGTGACCCATGTACTCGTCGACCGGCAGGTCGTCGTAGCTCGCCAGCAGCTCGGTTGACGCCGCCGGGAGGTCGATGATGCTGAAGCCTGCTTCGTTGAGTGCCACGTCCGGGAACCCCTTCCTCGTGAAGATGCGGGACGGCCGCTCACCCGGCGGTCGTGAGCCTCGCGGACAGGTCCACTTCGGACATGCGCTCGTCGAGGTAGCGCTGCGACGAGTTCAGCCGCCACAGCGTGCCGCGGGCGATCCCCCTGCGCATGGCCGGTGACGTGGCCGCGGGTTTGATGACGTTGTGGAACCAGCCGGCGGCGTGCTGGGCGTCCACGGTGATGTGCAGGCGGTGGTAGACGATGCCCACGTCCGGCAGGCCGAGCCGCTCCCAGGCGTGCACCACCTGGACGAAGCGGTCGGGGACCAGCCACTCGGTCATGCCGAGGAAACCGACCGCCTCCGGGTAGCTGGAGCGGTAGCGGCACAGCATGACCGCGAGGTTGCCGGACAGCAGCGCGTTGGCGGTGAGGGCGCTCTCCAGCTCGTCGTCGGTGATGTCGAAGACCTCGAAGATCTGCTTGAACAGGTGGGTGTGGACCTCCGCCGGGTTCCCGTTGCCCATCTCGTCCCAGAAGTTCCGCGCGATCTCCATCTTGGCCGGACCGTTCGTGCCCACCTGCATCAGCGCGAGGAGGTCGTCGAAACGCCCGTCGATCACCGACTCCTGGATCATGTAACGGCGGATCGCCTCCGCGTCGGCGTGGTCGCGGATGAAGTCGGTGTAGTACGGGTGCTTGAAGACGGTGTGCCCCCGCGCCAGCTTCTTCAGCCACGACACGAACTCGGCGGGGTCCGCGGGCGCGTCGTCGAGCGATCCCGCTTCGATCCGCGCGTCCTCCGCCGCCGCGGTCGCCCGCTCCAGCGAGCGCGTCACCCGGTGCACCGCGGTGGAACCCTCGGCAGACGGTTCACCGGGCGCCACCCGCAGCTGCATGCCGTAGATCCGCGACAGCAGGAGCTGCTGCCGGTAGAACATCTCCCGGTCACCGGCGGCGGCTCGGCTGTTGAGCTCGTGGACCGCACCGAGCACCCGTTCCAGCTCCACCGGGTGCACCAGCCGGTCGACCTCGTCCGCGGGCCGGCCGAGCCACTCCGACACCCGCTCCACTGCATCGCTCACTGGAAACCCTTTCCGGAGGCCAGGTCTGAACGACTGCGAGTGTCCCTCCGGTGTAGACGGAGCTCGACCGCCGTCCCAAGCGAGGACAGAGAATCACCCGCACAGGCCGGAGTGGCGTGCCGCACACCCCGACTGCCCCCGCGCACCAGCCGATCGACCCGAACACCCACGTGGAATACGTGCGGAACCAAATGCTCAGCCGCGGTGCGGTCGAGCGGCCGGATCTCCGCCGCGCCGGCCGGGAGCACGCTCACCTGAGCCCGGAGTGGGAGACGGCCAGCGCCTCCACCCGGTCGTGCAGCCGCGGGATGAAGTCCTCGAACTCCGGCTTCATCAGCACGCTGCGGATGATCCGCGCCTCGGGGGCATCGGCGGTGACACCGGGATGCCGGCGGACGAGTGCGTCGGAGCGCACCTTCACCGTGCTCAGGAACACGGGATCTGCTTCTGTGCCACCGCTTTCCAGCATCCTGGCCGACACCTGGTCCACCAGCCGCATGCTCGCGGGCCGGACGACCGGGAAGTAGGTGACGATGTCCAGCTCGGGTTCCTGGTACAGCTCGAGGGCCTCGGACGACGCGATCCTGGCCGACCAGTCCAGGGCGGCCCGCCTGCCGGCGCCCAGGACCCGGCCCAGTCCTGACGGGGTCGGCGGCAGGACCCGGAAGGTGAGCCAGAGAGCCGCCGCGGCCGCACCGGCCCGTGAGCACTCCAGGCTCGTCTCGCCGGGGTTGAACCCGGCCGGAGCGCAGTAGGTGTACGGGGAGTCGTGGGCGTAGAACCGGTTGACGTCCGGGTCGTTGAAGAGCACCGCGCCGCAACCGTAGGGCTGCAACCCGTGCTTGTGCGGATCGACCACCACGGAGTCGCACCGGGAGATCGCCCGCCACGGCTCCGGCGGCAGCGCCTCCGCGGTGTCCGATCCCGCGAGCAGCGTGAAGAAACCGCCGTAGGCGGCGTCGACGTGGATGCGGACGTCGTAGCGCTCCCGCAACGCGAGGACCTCGTGGATCGGGTCGACCGCGCCGAGACCGGTCGTGCCGGCGGTCAGGACGACCGTGCCGATCCGCTGTGTCCGCAGCAGCTCCTCCAGTGCCTCGACGTCCATCCGGCCCCGGTCGTCGACCCGCACCGCATGACTTTCCACGCCCAGGACGCGGCACATGCGGCTGTGCGTGAAGTGGGCTTCCTCGCTGAACGCGACGCCTTGGCCGGGCCGGAGCTCTCGTGCGACGTAGAGGGCTTCGAGGTTCGCGATCGTGCCGCTGGTGGTCAGGTGACCGAGCGGGGCCTCGAACCCGAACATGCCGGACAGCTGGGCGACGACCTCCTGCTCCATCTCGACGGTGGCCGGGCCGCCGTCGAACGCGTGGTTGTTCGGGTTCACCAGCATGGCCGCCAGATAGCCGATGGTGGCGGCGGAGTGCGGCGGGCGGACCATGTGCCCGGCGTACGACGGGTGGAAGAAGGGGTAGTTCTTCCCGAGCCGCTCCGTGAAGTCGTGGAAGGCCGCCGCGAACACGTCATCGTCGACCTCCATCGACGGGTGGGGTGAGAACGGCGGAAAGGAGTCCTGCCACCTGGCGTTCTCCTCCTGTGCCCGGATCATCCACTTGGTCAGGTCCACGGGTAGCCTCGGCCTCCGTCGAAGGAAGAATCGTGCTGAGGGCGCTGCTCGCCGATCGGCCAGAAGAGCCGGTTCTCCGTGCACTGCCGCAAGTACTCGATGCCGTCCGTGCCGCCGGTGCCGTTGCTGTCGCCGATCATCGATCGCGCGATGGAGTGGTGAGTGCGCTTCCACTTCTGATGACTCTGTTCCAGCAGGTGCACCGCGTTCGTCACCACCGCGCTCTCCGCGTCACTCCACCTGCTCTGCCGGCGACGGTGCCACGCGGACAAGGAGTCGAGCCCGGACAAGGCGCGCAGCCGCACGCGCGGAACGGAGAGGAAGGCGGGGGAGTCGAGGCGACCTTTCCTCGGCAACGCGCAGAAGATCTCCACCAGCTTGTACGCCTCCGACTGGATCGCGCTCGACCCGTCGGTCTGCATGCGGAAGGCCTGGAAGTTCGCCGGTGACATGGTGGCCAGCAGGCTGAACAACCCCGACGCCTGGTCCAGCGTCGTCGCAGCCGACTCGATCCGGGCGGCGACCTCGAAGGCGCATCCGGACTGCGCGACCGCTGCCGCCTCCTCCAGCGTGGCCGCCATCATCGTGAACACCGTCTCGTAGCACTGCAGAACTCGGATGAAGAGGTACTCGTCGTGGTGGTCGGAGACGGGGAGGACGCTGAAGCGGATCACGTCCTCGACCGGTTCCGCCACGAGCCCGGGTCTTGTTCCCAGCGGGTCGAAGTGCTCGCCCAGGGAGGCCGCCTTGCGAATCCTCTTGAGTGCGAGCTGACGGCGTGGCCGGCCGCTCGGGAGGAGCTCGCTCTCGTCGTCGTCCTTCATCGTCATCCACTCGAACTCGGCCAGGTCGCGCAGGAGGCGCGCGACGAGGGTCCGTCCGGTGTGGACGTTCTCGGCCGTCGGGAGGAGGGGCTTCAGGACGTCCAGGGCCAGGTAGCTGCGGTAGGAGTACCGGTCCTCCGCCTTGTCCAGAACGCAGTTGTAGAACTCCGCGACCACCGGTTCGGTCGCGGCGTCGGCGCGGCCCGCTCTGGCCTGTTCCAGGGCGTCGTCCCCGAGCCGGTCCTTGCCGTGCCGCAAAATCCGCAGGCGTATCGAGCTCGCCAGGTCCGGTGTCGGGCCGCCTTGCTGTGCGTCGATGGCGGAGGTTGTTGTCGCGTGCTCGTCCACTGTCGTCCCCCGTGGCTCAGACATCACGCTGGAGACCGGGCGGAACTGCCGCGCCCATCCTGCTCAGCGCGTAGGCCTGATACGGTCCGGAGTAGACGTTGATGGCGTGGTTCAACCCGGCATGGGCATCGCGCCAGAAGCGCTGCATGGGCCGATCCGACCGCAAGGCGTTCCCGCCTGAGTGGCTGTAGAGGCGGTCGAGTGCCTCCACAGCGCGCCGGCTGCCGCGGACCTGGTCGCAGCGGGCTGCCGCGCGGAGCTCGAACGGCACTTCCTTGCCGGAGTCGACGATGTCCCACATGCGGCCCACGTTGGCCATCATCTGGACCCGTGCGGACTCGACCTCGGAGCAGCACTCGCTCAGCTGTGCCAGGAGGAAGTTGTCCTCACGCACCAGCCGGCCGGACTCGTCGACCCGATCGCGCTGGTAGTCGAAGGACGCCGCCAGAGCGCCACGGCACATGCCGATGATGGACGCCGTGATCGCGTTGGGGAAGATGGCCGACCAGGGCATGCGGAAGAGGGTCTCGCTCCTGCCTGCCTCCCTGGCCGCGACGCCGCTGACGACGTCCTGCTCAGCGATCACGCGCTCGGCAGGCACGAACGCGCCGCTCACCGCGACGTCCTTGCTCCCGCTGCCACGCAGCCCGACCGCGTTCCACGACCCGTCGATGATCGTGTAGTCGCTCCGCGGCAGCAGCATGTGCAGCGTGCCCTCGGACCCGACGCGATCGCCCTCGGCATCGACCACGGTCGCACCCAGCCAGGCCCACTCGCAGTGGTCCGTGCCGGACGAGAACGCCCACCTGCCGCTCAGCAGATAGCCTCCCTCGACCTTGCGCGCCTTGCCGAACGGGGAGAACGGCGACGCCACCCAGGTGTCCGGGTCAGCCGCCCACACGTCGTCCTGAACGGACTCCGGCATCAGGGCCAGCTGCCACGGGTGCGACCCCACGACGCCCGCGACCCAGCCCGCGGCGCTGCAGGACTCGGCGGTCAGGATCACCGCGTCGAGGAACTCCCGCGGATCGGCCTCGAAACCACCGTGCTTCGCGGGTTGCAGCATTCTCACCACACCGGTCTTGCGCAAGATGTCCGCGGTGTGCGCGGGGAGTGCTCCCATCTCTTCTGCTTCCGCAGTCTGGGCCCCGAGTTGCACACGTGAACCCTCGATCTGCTCAAGAACATCGTTCACCATGTGAGTGGTCCTTCATCGTGAAGTGTTTGGTACTTCTGTCTTCGTTCGGAGCTTCAACCGCGAATGCAGCAGATGTGCGGCTGCGGCAGCGGACAACGCGCAGACGACCGGGAGGGAGAAGGTCGACCGGGCGCCCAGTTCGTCCGCGATCCTGCCGACGGTGGCGGTGCCCGCACCGAAACCGAGCGAGAGACTGGACCACACCCAGTTCATCCCCTCGGTCTGGATCGCCACCGGAACGAGCTCGTCGAGCAGGTGGAAGGCGTTGATGATGGTCGGCGCCATGCTGAGACCGTTGACCGCGGAGCAGGCCATGAGGACGAGCAGGCTGTCCGCGGTCAGGTAGAGGGCGGGGAGCAGGCCGAACGCCGAGGCGCTCAAGGCGAGCCGCAGCGACGTCGGCCCGCTCCGCGTCCGTGAGCCGTACAGAACGGCCGAGACTCCGCTGCCCACTGCGAAGCAGGTGAGGACGAGGCCGGCGCCACCCGGCTGACCGAGTTCAGCGGAACGCGCGACGAGCAGCACCTCCGCCGCGCCGCAGGTGGCTCCCAGCGCCAGGAGCAGGACGAGCAGCAGCGGCATGCCCGGATACCGTGCGGCGAGGCGCCGGTGCACGCGAGCGACGGGAGGCTGCCTGGGCGGCTCGGTGTGCCGCTGGAAGAGCAGCCAGGTCGCGCCGCAGGCGGTGAGGAGAACGGCCGAGGCGACGGCCAGGTACGGCGAGACCTGGATCGCGAGAGCCGCTGTCAGCAAAGGACCGATCGCGAAGACGACCTCGTCCAGAACCGTTTCGACCGAGTAGGCGGCGGATCTCTCGGTGCTGCCGTCCGGCCACATCGTCGCCCAGCGCGCCCGCGTCATCGGCCCGGTGTTGACCGCTGAGGCGCCCAGGAGAAGAGCCAGGAGCAGCGTGGCCGGAAGCGGCGCGTCCAGCGCGACCGATCCGAGCGTCATCGTGGCGAGCGCGAAATGCGCGAAGATGGACAGCAGCAGCGTTCTGCGCTGCCCGAAGCGGTCCGCGACGATTCCGGCGACGGGACTGCCGAGCGCGTTGCCGATCGTCCAGCAGCCGCTCACCAACGCGGCTTTCCCGTACTGACCGGTGGGCAAGGCCAGCAGGAGGAGCAGGCCGAGCGGGTAGATCCCGACGAACAGACGCGACAGCACGCCCGCGATGCAGAAGGACACGGCCCCTCGTCTGGCGAAGGCGCTGCGATAGCCTGCGAACACAGCGGACCTCCAACGGCGTTCGGACGAGTTGCTGAACGGGACAGCGGCAGTTCACCGCGCTCGTGGAGATCGGGTCGCCGCAGCGCTTCGACACTGTGCAGCGCGGAAGCCCGCGAATGCGAGCCGCGTTTCGCCTGGCGGGACGCTTTGTCGGGGAACCGGCCGGCGATGTCGCCGCCCGCGTCCGATCGGGAAGCCCGCCCAAGCGAACGGGCACACCTCTCCGGTTCGACGTTGACGGCCGGCGTCCGTCAGTCCCGCACGGGAACCAGGGCCTGTGTCGAGGTCCGTGTTCGCGACAGCCGGGCCTGAGGCGGCCCCTGGGGGCACGGGCGACCAGCCCACGTACAACACCGGTATGCGGGCTGTCCGCCCGCACCGCCAGGAACCACCTCAGGCGCGACTCTCATCGAACGGGACCTCGACACAGGCCCTAGCTTGAGTTTTAACCTGTTCGGCGTGGTCGCGGGTTGCTGGACTTGGTCTTCTTGCTGCGGCTGGATTTCTGCTTGTTTGTGCTGGTGACGG
>NZ_JBVJRA010000024.1:0-80364 GCF_055608075.1 Lentzea sp. NPDC036949 | reverse complement strand
ATCGCCATCGAGGCGGCGTCGGCGACCAGGCCGACCATGCCGAGGCCACCCTCGATCCAGTTGCCGTCCTTGATGCCGTTGAACGTGTCCATCGCGGACTCGGCGATGGAGATGCCGGTGGCCCAGCCGTTGTCACCGGTGCCCGCGTTGAAGAAACCCGACGGCTCAGCAGGTGCCTGGGCCACCAGCGGGTTGGGTGACGACATCAGGCTCCGCCCTGGAGGGTCCGCACGATGGAGTCTTCCACCGCCTGGTAGTGCTTCGCGGTCTCGTCGATGCGCTTGGCGGTCGCGTCCATCGCCTCGGCGACGCCCTTCAACGCGTCCATGCCCCACTGCTCGACGGGGTCCAGCAGCATCCGGAACGGCTGGCAGATGATGCCGTACGCGTCAGTCGGCATCGACACGGTGTTCGCCGCGTCGACGGCTCCCTGCAGCCTCCCCTGGAGGCCCTGCAGCGCCTTGACGTGCGCTTCCAGGACGTCGGACGTGACGTTGAAACCACCGGAAGTCATCGAACCCCCTCAAGTTCGAGCAGCGGACAGGATCAGGAGAGCACGGACTCCCCGCCGAAGTCGTCGTCGTCCGAAGGCGGACGGCGGCGCGGCGGCGGTGGTGGCGGGGTGGGACGGGACGGCGGTGCGTCGTCCTCCACGCGGAAGCTCAGCTCGTTGCGGTGCTGCGGCGCGGCCGGCGGGTCCTCCGCGGGCGGTGCCGGGAAGTTCTTCTTGGCCTCGTTGAACAGGACGTTGGCGGTCTCGTCCTGGGTGCCGATCGTCTCGGCCATCGCGGCCTGCAGCAGCTCCGGGATGCGGGACTGCGCGCGCTGCAGCAGCTTCATGATCTCGCCGCTGACCTCGGCCATGCGGCGGCCGGCGGCGGACTCGTTGATCACCAGGTGCTGCAGGATGCCGTTGGACCCGATGGTGAGCTCCACCGCGCCGTCGGAGGACCGCTCGGAGATCGTCATCCCCTGCACGCGCGTCGCCATCTCCTGGTAGCGGGCTGCGCGCTCCTGGACGTTCTTCTCCCAGCCCGCGAGCATCTGCTCCGACCCGGCGATGTCCTCTGGCACCGTGGTTCCCCTCCTACTGCGGTGGCGGACTGACAGGATGACGCAGCCGGGGGTGGTCCCGTTCCACGAGTGGAGCAAATCGGCTGCGCAGACCAATGGCGTTCCACTGGACGGACCAGTGGAACGCCATCAGGGGCCGACGTGCGTCAGCCGACCTTGATCAGGTCGACGACGAAGATCAGCGTCTCGTTGGGCTTGATCACGCCACCGGCGCCGCGGGCGCCGTAGCCCAGGTGCGGCGGGATGACGAGCTTGCGGCGGCCACCGACCTTCATGCCGGCGACGCCCTGGTCCCAGCCCTGGATGACGCGGCCGCCACCGAGCGGGAACATGAACGGCTCACCGCGGTCCCAGGACGCGTCGAACTGCTCGCCCGTCGAGTGCGAGACGCCGACGTAGTGGACGACGACGCGCTGACCGGGCGTGGCCTCCTCGCCGTCACCGACGGTGATGTCCTGGATGAGCAGGTCGGCCGGCGCCGGGCCGTCGTGCGGGTCGACCTCGGGCTTCGTGGGGGCCATCACAACTTCCTCTCGGAACGGGGTTGTTCGCGCCCGATCCAATCACGCGTGTGGTCGGACGGCCGAATGGCCTACGCGGACCGGCCCTTGCCCGTCTCGTAAAACCCTGTTGATCCTTGAAGAACTCCCGGCTCTGCACCGGGAGCACAACAGAAGAAGGAGATGATCATGGCGGCAACCCTGCACCGCCTCCGGTCATGGCTGGGCGCGGCACTGGTGGCGGCGACGCTGCCGATGGCGGCGATCAGCGCGGCCGAAGCAGCTCCGACCCCTCCGGTGACCGACGGCGAGCTCGGCGCGCAGATCGTCGGCGGCACGCGCGCCAGCACGTCCACCTACCCCTTCGTCGTGTACCTGGCCACCAGCAGCGGTTTCCAGTACTGCGGCGGCACCCTGGTCGCGCCCAACAAGGTCGTCACCGCGGCGCACTGCACCGAGGGCGACTCGGCCTCGGCGGTGCGGGTGGTGGCCGGCCGCGACGACAAGAACTCCACCGCGGGCACCGTCGCCCGCGTCACGCGCATCTGGATCCACCCCAGCTACACCGACGTGACCCGCGGCTACGACGTCTCGGTGCTCACGCTCGACCGCAACCTCAGCCAGACCCCGATCAAGTTCGCCACCTCCGCCGACAGCGCCCTGTACGCGGCCGGCACCAGCTCCACGATCCTCGGCTGGGGCACCACCTCCAGCGGCGGTTCGGCCTCGCGCTACCTGCTCAAGGCCACCGTGCCGCTGACCAGCAGCTCCAGCTGCAGCAGCTCGTACGGCAGCGACTTCAACGCCACGCACATGGTCTGCGCCGGGTACGCGCAGGGCGGCACGGACACCTGCCAGGGCGACTCCGGTGGCCCGCTGGTGGCGGGCGGCAAGCTGATCGGCATCACGTCGTGGGGTGAGGGCTGCGCGTCCGCGGGCTACCCCGGCGTGTACGCGCGCGTCTCCACCTACGCCACGCAGATCCAGCAGCAGATCAACTCCTAGCTCACCCCGAGAACGCCGGAAGGGGTTGCCGCGACGGCGGAGCAACCCCTTCCGGCCCTCGTTCCGTCCTGGTGGCATGAACGGCAGAAAGCTGTTGGCCGGCGCCGCCGTCGTGGCCGTGACCGGGGTCTGTGCGAGCTCCGCCGTGCGGGACGAGACCTTCCCCGCGCCGATCGTCGACCACGGCCCGGTGCGCCTGGTCGCGTACGACTCCTGCGAGGGCGCGGTGGAGGAGCTGCGCTCCGCCATGGCCCCCTACGTCACGGCGTTCGGGCTGGGCGGGAGGCGGAACTTCCCGCTGACCGCCGCCGAGGGCATGGCCGCGGACTCCTCGGCCGGTGTCGCGCAACGCGAGGCCGTGCCGAAGGCCGCCACACCGCCCGCCGAGCAGCAGGGCCACTCCACGACGAACGTCCACGAGAAGGGCGTCGACGAGCCGGACCTCGTGAAGACGGACGGAAGGCGCGTCATCTCCATCGCCGACGGCAAGCTGCGCGTCGTCGACGTCGCGAGCCGCTCCCCGTCCGGCACGCTCGACCTCGGCGACCGGCACGCCACGCAGCTGCTGGTGTCCGGCGACCGCGCTTTGCTGGTGGTGCAGAACCCGGTTCCCATCCACGACGCCGGCTTCGCACCCGACGCCCGCCCGTACCCGCCCGGGGCGCTGGAGGGCAGCGAGATCGTGCTCGTGGACCTCAAGGCGCTCAAGGAGATCGGCAGCCTCAAGACCGACGGCGGCTACCTCGACGCCCGCCAGGTCGGCGGCACCGCCCGCGTCGTCGTCCGCTCCTCGCCGCGCCTGCCGTGGGTCTACCCGGACCAGACGACGAACGACGCGGGTGCGTTGCGGCGCAACCGGGAGATCCTGCAGAACGAGCCGATCACGTCCTGGCTGCCGCGCTATGAGCTCGTCCAGGACGGTGCGAAGACCAGCGGCACCCTGGTCGACTGCGCGAACGTCAGCCACCCCGCGGTGCACGCGGCGTCGTCGATGCTGACCGTGCTGACGTTCGAGCTGTCCGGGCGGTTGGGCACCGGTCAGCCGGTGTCGATCGTGGCCGACGGCGACACCGTCTACGGCACCGACCGCACCCTCTACATCGCCGACGACCACCGGCTGCTGCCCGAGCTGCCGGACCGGCCGGGCGTCCCGCGCCCGGTAACCACGGCGATCCACCAGTTCGACATCGGCCAGGCGGGCCCGCCGAAGCACGTCGCGTCCGGTGAGGTCCCCGGCACGCTGCTGAACCAGTACTCGCTGTCCGAGCACGAGGGCGTGCTGCGCGTCGCGACGACCTCGGGCACCACGTCGCGGTGCTGCTGGCGGGCAGGCGACGCCGGGAGCCCGCAGCCCCCGCCCACCCAGAGCGCCGTCACGACGCTGCGCCGCGACGGCGACAAGCTGGCCCAGGTCGGCCGGGTCGACGGGCTCGGCAAGGGCGAACGCATCTACAGCGTCCGCTTCATCGGCCGCACCGGCTACGTCGTCACGTTCCGCCAGACCGACCCGCTCTACACGCTCGACCTCAGCGACCCGGTGCGGCCCAGGGTGACCGGCGAGCTGAAGATCACCGGGTTCTCCGCCTACCTGCACCCCGCGGGCGACGGCAGGCTGATCGGCGTCGGCCAGGAGGCGACCGAGCAGGGCCGCACGACCGGCACCCAGGTGTCGCTGTTCGACGTCCGCAACCCCGCGGCACCGCAGCGGCTCGCCCAGTTCCACCTGCCGGACTCCAGCTCCGAGGCGCAGTACGACCCGCACGCGTTCCTGTTCTGGCCGCAGGACGGCACGCTCGTGGTCCCGGTGACGACCTACAGGTCGGCCCAGAACGCCACCTCCGTCGTGCTCAGGGTCGACGGCGACCAGCTGCGCGACACCGGCCGCATCACCGAACCGCAGACGCAGCAGTACGGCGGAGCGCGGCGCACCATCGTGATCGGCGACCAGCTGTGGTCGGTGTCGGCCGCGGGCGTGCAGGTCGTCGCGCGCAACGGGCTCGCGCAGCAGGCCTGGCTGCCGTTCTGACCGTTCCGAGCGAGCGCCCTAGGCGACGTACCCCGGTCCCGCCGGTCCGACCGGTCCGGCGGGCCGCACCGCCTGCTCACCCGACAGCAGCCGGTGCGACAGCACGGTCCCACCGGCCATCGCCGCCGGGATCACGACGAGCGCGGCCAGCGGGATCAGGCACAGCAGGTAGGTGGGCACCGCGAAGCCGAGCACGAGCGAACGGCGGGTGGCGAGCAGCTTGCGGCGCTGCTTGAACGTCCGGCCGCGGCGCGTGAACGGGATGCCGGTGAGCTCGATGCCCAGCAGGTAGCCGTTGATGCACACGGCGAGCACCGGGATCAGCGTCTGCCCGACGATCGGGATGAACCCGCCGAGGAACAGCGGGACCGCGAACAGGACCGAGGTGCCGACCAGCAGCAGCGTGCCGCGCAACCCGACCACGAACCCGCGCCAGAACCCGACCTGCTCCGCCTCGGGCACCCCGCCGAGCTCGTCCTCGACCTCCTCGGCGATGTACTCGTAGAACGGGCCGCCGATCATCAACGTGATGGCCGTGAACAGCAGCACGCTCAACCCGAGCGTCACCACGACGACGGAGATCCCGACGGCGACCTCGACGATGCTGCGCGAGGTCTCGCTCCACGAGTCCGCGAACCCGGTGAGCCACCCGGCGACCGAGTCGATGTTGGTGAACAGCAGGGTCCAGCCGGTGATCATCAGCACCGCGGTGAGCACCGCGGGCAGCGCCCCGACCAGCACCCGCTTGGGCGAGCTGAACACCAGCCGGAAGCCGCGCAGGAGCAGTCCGAAACCGGCACCGAAGTCCTTGATCACGCGCACGAGGGTAGTCGGCCCGCCCCGGCGGGAGGCGCCGGATGCGGGACGAAGGGTGCGTTCGGGACCTTTTCGAGACCGCGGGGCCGCTCAGGCCGACGCGATGCAGGCGGTCCCGATCCGGCGGAACCCGACCCGCTCGTACACGCGGGCGACCTCCTCGCCGGCCGCAGACAGGAACACCAGGCCGGCACCCCTGTCCAGGGCGTCGCGTGCGAGCGCCGCCGTGACCGCACCGCCGAGACCGCGGCGCCGTGCCGCGGGCAGCGTGCCGACCCCGACGACCTCCACCACGTCACCGGCCCGTTGCGCGGTGCCGACCGCGAGCACGCCCTCACCCGGCAGGTCGGCCACGGCGTGCCGGTGCCGGGTGTCCGCCGAGGTGGTTCCCGCCTCCGCCAGCGCCGCGTCCCGTTCGGCCGCACCGGTCTCGCCCGCGGCGGTGCCCGGTGAGGAGAACGCCAGCGCCGCCACCGCGGTGACCTCGGCCGGTCGTGTGCCCAGGACGCGGACGTGCGGGTGCGGCTCCGGCAGGCGGGCCGGGTCGAGCACCAGCAGCGGCGCCCGCAGCACGTCCATCCCCGCCTCCCGCGCCACGGCGAGCAGGTCCGGTGTCGTCTCGTGCACCCACTCCAGCGCTTCCGGCACGCCCAGCGACCGCTGGCGCTCCCGCACCGCGAGCACGTCGGCCACCGACGGGCGCCCGCCGGGGAACCGCGGCCGCGCGTAGTACGGGTAGCCGTCGCCTGCCTGGAGGAACAGCGTCAGCTCGCCGTGTTCCTCAACGCGAGATCCCGGTCGGGCCACAGAGTCGTAAAATCGTTCAAGAACGTCCCACACGGCTGATCACGCTAGCTACCTTTGGCGGTATGACGCACCGCTTTTCCCGTCTTGCCACCGCGGTCCTCGCTCTGCTGCTGGTGCTGACGGCGTGCGGTGACGACCGGCAGGACCGGTTCGCGAGCCCCGGCGCGCCGAAGACCTCGCCCAGCGGCAAGTTCGTCGCGCACGCCGAGAGCGCGAGCGAGGTGCGGGTGACCGACCGCAACGGCGGTGACGTGTTCCGCAAGTCCTACGAGTACGCCACCAGCCACCGGGCCGACGGCATCGGCGTGGTGTGGCTGTCGTCGGCGGACCAGCTGTGGGTGGTGGTGCCCAACGACGGCACCGAGCGCATCGAGGCCGGCCCGGACGGCGAGTGGCGTGCGACGAAGGCCGAGCTACCCCGGGAGATCTCGCGGCTCGGGTGAGGCCTTCTCCGGGTCCTCGCCCTGCTCGATGCGGCGGCCGCGTTCCAGCTCCGCGTCGAACTCGGCGCCCAGCAGCACCGCGATGTTCGAGATCCACAGCCACACCAGGAAGACGATCACGCCACCGAGCGAGCCGTAGGTCTTGTTGTAGGACGCGAAGTTCGCCACGTAGATCGCGAAACCGACGGTCGCGAGCGCCCACAGCACGATCGCGAGCAGGCTGCCCGGCGTGACCCAGCGGAAGCCCGGCTGCCGCACGTTCGGCGCCGCCCAGTAGAGCACCGCGAACGCGAGGCTCACCAGCAGCAGGATCACCGGCCACTTCACGACGTCCCACACGGTGACGACCGCGTCGCCCAGACCCAGCCAGTCGCCGACGGTGTCCGCGACCCCGCCGGTCAGCACCAGCGCGCCGAGGGTGAGCGAGATCAGCACGACCGAGCCGAGGGTGAGCCCGAGCCGCAACGGCACGAGCTTCCAGAACGGCCGGCCCTCCTGCACGTCGTACATGGCGTTGCAGGCCCGCATGAACGCACCGAGGTACCCCGACGCCGTCCACAGCGCCGTCAGCAGGGCGACGATGCCGAGCACGCTGGCGGCGTTCTGGCTGTTCTGCAGCTCCTGGATCGACGACTTGATCAGGTCGCCGGCCTCGCCGGGCGCCACCTCGTCGACGTACTTCAGCAGCTCCTGCGTCGTCGTCTCACCGAGCAGCGCGAGCACCGACGTGAGGACGATCAGACCGGGGAACAGCGACAGCACCGCGTAGTAGGTGAGCGCTGCCGCCCAGTCGGTCAGGTTGTCGTCGTTGAACTCTTTGACCGTGCGTTTGAGAACGCCCCACCAAGCGCCCTTGGGCAGCTTGGCGGGGCTCTCCGGCGCTTTACCTGCGGGCACGGCGCCGCCAGCTCAACGATCGCGTACCCGTGCCGACACCGGCGAGGTGCAGCGCCACCAGCAACAGGCCGAGCGTCACCAGCGTGTTCAGCGTGACGACGCTGCCGAGCGAGATCTTCGCGAGATCGAACAGCAGGGCGAGGCCGAACGCCACTGCGGCGGCTATTGCCAGCATGTGATCCTCCACCTCATGGGTCGATGTGAGCTGCGGATACCCACTCGACCGGTGGTGAACCACACCGTTCGGAGCAATGGTCGTGCCATGATCCGCACATGGATGTCCAGCGCTGGCACGCGGCAGCGGTTCCGTGGTGGGTGACCAAGGCAGGGCTGGTCGGCGGCTGGGTGCTCGCGTTCGTCGTCTCCGGTGCGGCGGGGGAGGCTCCGTGCACGACGGCGCGGCCCTGCCTGCCCGACCCGCTGTTCGCGCTCGCCGTGGTGCCGTTGCTGGCGGCACCGCTGCTGTTGCTGTTCGGCCGCGTGCTCACCGGGTGCGCGATGGGCGTGCTGTTCGGCGTCATGGAGCTCGCGCTCGACAACGACCCGACGGCGAACATCGCGTTCGGGCTGCACGCGGCGGCCTGCGCGGTCGTCGCGGCGTTGACGGTCCGGTCACGTGCGGACCAGCGCCAGGCGGCGGGCCCGGTGGTGGTGATCCTGCCGGACATGCCGCCACCGCGCGGGGTGCTGCGCATCGTCGCCGTTCTGCTGGTGCTGTTCGGTTTCCTCACGTTCGTGCAGTACGACCTGAGCTCCGACGAGGTCGCCGGGCACGTCGCGCAGGCCAGCCGGGTCGACGCCGAGGTGGTCGAGGTCAAGGACGCCTACCAGGTGTGGGTGGAGCTGCCGGAGGGGCAGCGGACGGCGTTCGAACCGCTCGCCCCCGACAGCTACCAGGTGGGCGACAAGGTGCCGGTGCTCGCGGACGGCCCGTGGGTGCGGATGGTCGCCGAGCCGGAGGACGTCACCTGGTGGCTCACGCTCGGCGGTGCCGCGGTGTTCTTCGCAATCATGCTCGCAGCGCGGGAACGGCGCCGCCGCTCGCTGTGGACCGGCCCGGTCACGGCGGTGCGGGTGCAGGCGCACCCGCTGACCGTGCGCCGGATTCTGTTGCGGTACAACAGGGAAGACGTCGCCACCGTCGCGGTGATGACCGATCTCGGGCTGGACGAGCCGCTGTACCACGACACCGAGGAGTTCGGCGCGGTGTGGCGGGGCGAGGAGCCGCCGCCGGCGCAGCACGAGCCGGCGGAGGTCGTGATCGCGGGCGAGTGGCACCACGGCGGGCAGGTCGCGGTCGTGGTCGAGGGCGAGGTCGTGGCGACCACCACGCTGACCCGCGTGCGGCCGCGGCACATCGTCCACAGTGCACACCTGCCCGGCGAACCGGTCACCGGGACCGCGCCGGTCGAGCTGCCGCACGCCATCTGGCCGGGTGACCGCAGACTGGTCGAGGGCGTGGTGCTGGCGCTGGCCGCCGTGGGGGCACTGGTCGCGGTGCACCACTACCCGGACTGGGTCGTGCTCGGGCTGCTGGGCATGCAGTGCGCGGTGTCGGCGGTGACGCGGTTCCAGCCGTTGCTGCGCCTGGACGCCGGCGCGGTCGTGCTCCACACCGGGATCTGGAGCTACCGCGTGCCGTGGCAGCAGCTGCACGGCGTGCGCCGGTCAGGCCCGCAGCTGATGCTCGCGTTCGGCCCGACCGGCGACGTGATCACGACACCGCAGCTGCCCGACCCCGAGGCGGGCGAGAAGGTGATGGGGGCGCGGTCGCGCGCGTTGATCGCCTTCCACCGGCACGAGAACGTGACGCGCAAGCTGAACGCGTCGCTGTTCGTCGGCCTCGGCTACATCGGGTTGTTCTTCTTCGTCTGACTCAACGCAGTCGTGCGACGGCCTTGAGCAGACGGTCCACATCGGACTCGTCGTTGTACGGGCCGATGCCCGCGCGCACAGCGCCCTTGTCGCCGAGGCCGAGCCACCGCGAGCACTCCAGCGCGTAGAAGTGGCCGGCCGGCGCGTTGACGCCCTCGGCGCCGAGCCTGCGGTACACCTCGGCGGGCTCCAGGCCGTCGACCGAGAACAGCACCGTCGGAGTGCGGTTCGCCGCCTTGCTGTAGACACGGGCGCCGAGCTCCAGCAGCCCGTTCTCCAACTGGTCGCGCAGCTTCAGCTCGTGCTCCTCCAAGCCGTCGAGGGTGCGCATGAACTCCACGGCGGCGGTCGTGCCGGCCAGCAGTTCGTAGGGGAGCGTGCCGAGCTCGAACCGTTCCGGCACGGTGTTCGTCGAGGGCAGCAGCTTGTCCGGCCGCAGCGTCTCCAGCAGCTCCGGTGCCGCCGCGAGCACCCCCAGGTGCGGGCCGAGGAACTTGTAGGGCGAGCACACGAAGAAGTCGGCGTCGAGCTCCTCGACGTCCACCGGCACGTGCGGGGTGTAGTGCACGCCGTCGACGAAGACGAACGCGGCCATCTCGTGCGCGGCGTTCGCGATGGCCTGGATGTCGGGCCGGGTGCCGAGCAGGTTCGACGCCGCCGTGACCGCCACGACCCGCGTGCGGTCCGACAGCAGGTTCGTCACCGCCTCCACCGGCAGCTCACCGGTGGCCCGGTCGAACGGCGCCCACCGCACCGTGGCCCGTGCCGCCTCGGCCGCCTGCACCCACGGCCGGATGTTCGCGTCGTGGTCCATCCTGGTCACGACGATCTCGTCGCCCGGCCGCCAGTTCTTCGCGAGCGTGCGGGCCAGGTCGTAGGTCAGCTGGGTCATGCTGCGGCCGAACACGATGCTGCCGGCGTTGAGGAACTCGGCCATCGTGCGGCGCGCCGTCCGCACGACCTCCTCGGCCCTGCGCTCGGCCGCCGTGACCGAACCCCGGTTCGACACGGCGCTGAGCAGCGTGTCGCGGACGGCGTCGGCGACGACGTCCGGCACCTGCGACCCGCCGGGGCCGTCGAAGTGCGCGGCGCCCTCCCGCAGGGCCGGGAAGTGGGAGCGGACTCGGGCGACGTCGTAAGCCATGCCCTCATGGTGCGGCAGCACCCAGGAAACGGGAAAGGATCAACCGGAGGGTCGTCACCTGTTCGGCCGGGTCGAAGTCCGGGTCGACGAGCCGCGTGTAGAGGACGTCGACCAGGCCCTGCGCCCAGCTCGCGGCGGTCCGCGCGCTCACCGGCAGCACCACCTGGCCCTCGTCGTGGGCCCGTTGCAGCAGCGCGGCGAGCTCGTCGCGCACCACCACCTCGTTGCGGCTGATCAGCGCGGACAGCTCCGGGTCGCGGCTCGCCTGCGCCACGACCTCCAGCACCAGACCGGCCACCACACGGTCCATGGCCGGTGCGGCGAGGTGCTCGACGACCAGCTGCACGCCCTCCCACGGCGTGAGCGCGCGCGCCTGTGCGAACACCTCGGCGTTGTCCTGGCCGTCCTGCTCGAAGATCTCCTCGAAGATCGCGCGCTTGGTGGGGAAGTAGTGGAACAGGCTGCCCGTGCTGATGCCCGCCCGCCGGCAGATGTCCGCGACGGTCGTGCGTTCGAAGCCCTTCTCGGCGAACAGGCCGGCCGCGGTGTCGGTGATGTGCCGTTTCTTCCGCGCGTGCTTCGCCGGGTCTACGGTGCGCACCGGTAGTACTGCCTCTTCTTCTTGTCCTTGACGCAGACGCCGCGTTTGCGGACCTCCCGCGCCAGCTCGGCGGCCTCGCCGTGCTCGTACCGCGTGATCGCCTTCTTGCGTGCGGCCAGCAGCGCGTTCACGTCCGGCGGCAGGCCGGGCGTGTCCTCCACCCACAGCCGGAAGTCGTCGGCGAACGGGTCGGCGTCGCGCCACCGGTAGCCCTGGCCGGTGAACGCCTGTTCCAGCCTGCTCGCGGAGATGTCCGTGCTCTCCCGGGCCAGCTCGGCGCCGTTCGTTCCCAGCAGCACCAGCTGCCTGCCCTCGCTGAACGCGGACTCGACCTCGGCGCGGGTGAACTCGAAGCTCCTGTCGTCCCTGTGGAGCGCGACCCGGTCGTGCCCGACGTCCACGGACAGCATGTCCGCGGCCCAGATCAGCGCGAACACGAACCCAAGCCCCGCGCCGACCACGGGCGCACCGATCGTCACCCACGGCTCGGGAAGCTCCGTGACCAGCCTGAACACCCCTTGGAAGGGGAACCAGCTCAGGCCGGCCACCCAGTTCGCCGCCAGCTTCAGCCCCCAGACCGCGGCGGCACCGATGGCCGGGCACAGCACCCACATGCCGTACCGGACCGCCGCGGTCTCCTGCACCGTCGTCATGCGCCAATACTATATCGAGCGCTCGGTTTATGAATGTCGGTGGTGCTTTCAGGGCGGTGGTTGTCCGCAAGCGGTCTTAGCGTCCGGGCATGGACTGGAACAAGGAGCTGACCGACCAGCTCGACTGGCACTGGCGCCACCAGCTGCGCGCACGGCTCGACGGGCTGACCGACGACGAGTACTTCTGGGAGCCCGTGCCCGGCGCGTGGACGGTGCACCGCGACGGGTCGATCGACTGGGAGCACCCGGTGCCGGAACCCGCGCCGGTCACGACGATCGCGTGGCGGATGGCGCACGTCGTCGTCGGAGTGCTCAACGCCCGTTCGGCGGCGCACTTCGGCGGACCGCCGGCCGACTACCTGACCTGGTCGTACGCGACGACCGCCGACGAGGCGCTGCGGCAGCTCGACGAGGCCTTCGCGCGGTGGCAGGCGGGGGCGGCGAAGGCGGACCTGACGGTGCCGTGCGGTCCGGCGGAGCCGTTCCCGGACCTGCCGTTCGGTGCGCTCGTGCTGCACATCAACCGCGAGTTCATCCACCACGCCGCGGAGATCGCGCTGCTGCGCGACCTGTACCTCCGCCGGTAGTCACCACAAGGTGCCTACTTACTAATAGTTTGCGCTAACTGCATGATGATCCCCGTCGAGAGCATTGAAGGGGAGAACATGCGAGTCATCACGCAGAAGACCGTCGGCGACGCGTCCGTGCTGGAGGTCGCTGAGGTGCCGCGCCCGGTGCCCGGTCCGGGTCAGGTGCTGGTCCAGGTGGGTGCGGCGGGCGTCAACCCGGTCGACACCTACGTCCGCGCCGGCGGGTTCCCCGCGCTCGGGGAGCCGCCGTTCACGCTCGGGTGGGACGTCGCGGGGACGGTCGTGGAGCTGGGGGACGGCGCCGAGGGGTTCGCGGTCGGGGACGACGTGTTCGGGCTGCTGCCGTTCCCCGGCGCCGGCGGCGGGTACGCCGAGCACGTCGTGGCCGACGCCGCCGACCTGGCGCCGCGGCCGTCGTGGCTGACCGTCGGACAGGCGGGCGCGGTGCCGATGGTGGCGCTGACGGCGTGGCAGGCACTGGTCGGACGAGGCGGTCTGTCGGCTGGTCAGACCGTTCTGGTCCACGCGGCCGCGGGCGGCGTCGGGCACGTGGCGGTCCAGCTCGCCAAGGCGCGCGGCGCGCACGTGATCGGCACGGCGTCGACGGCCAAGCACGACTTCCTGCGTTCGCTCGGCGTGGACGAGGTCATCGACTACCGGCACGAGGACTTCACCGCGATCGACCCGGTCGACGTGGTGTTCGACACGATCGGCGGCGAGTACGCCGAGCGGTCCGCCTCCGTGCTGAAGCCCGGCGGGGTGCTGGTGTCGATCATCCCGGGCAACCCGGGGTTCTCCGCCGAGCGCGCGGCCGAGCTCGGAGTGCGGTTCGAGCTGTTCGAGAGCGTGTCGGCGTCGGGTGCCGACCTCGCGGCACTGCCCCCGCTGCGGGTCCGGCTCGAGCACGTCGTACCGCTCGCGGAGGCCGCGAAGGCGCACGAACTGGTCGAGTCGAAGCGCACCACCGGCAAGGTCGTCCTGGTGCCGTGACACTGCGTTTACCGTCCGTTGACCCACAGCCCTGATCGTGTGCACAACATCCACACGATCGGGGAGTGCGAATGGCACGGTGGAGTCCGCTTGCGTTAGTCATCGGCTTGTTGGCGGCGGTCGGCCTGTACGGGGCGACTGCCGCGACCGCGGCAGCACCGCTCACCGTCGCGCAGGCGATCAGCCAGCAGAACGGGTCGTCCGCGACGGTCAGGGGATACGTCGTCGGCCAGCCCACCGCGACCACCACCGTCGTCCGCTCCGGGTTCCCCAGCGACTACGCGCTCGCACTGGCCGACACGGCGGCCGAGACCGGCACGTCGCGCATGGTCTACGTGCAGGTCCCGTCGTCGTTCCGGTCCGCGTGGGGCCTGAAGACGACCCCGTCGCTCATGGGCCGGCTCGTCGACGTGACGGGCTCGTTGAGCGCGTACTTCTCGCACGCCGGCCTGACCTCGTCCACGGCGTTCGCGTTCGCCGGCACCACGACACCGCCGCCGACCTCGACGACAACGACGACTTCGCCGCCGCCAAGCGGTGACTACTACGCCGCGGCCGCGGGCAAGACGGGCCCGGCGCTGAAGTCGGCGTTGAACGGCATCATCCGCAACCAGACCAAGCTCAGCTACGACCAGGTCTGGGACGCGCTGAAGGTCACCGACGAGGACCCGGCCAACCCCGCGAACGTCGTCCTGCTCTACAGCGGCCGCTCGCAGTCCAAGAGCTCCAACGGCGGCAACGCCGACGACTGGAACCGCGAGCACGTCTGGGCCAAGTCGCACGGCGACTTCGGCACCGCCACCGGCCCCGGCACGGACGTCCACCACCTGCGGCCGGAGGACGTGTCCGTCAACGCCGACCGCGGCAACAAGGACTTCGACAACGGCGGCACCGCCCGTTCCGAGGCACCCGGCAACTACGGCGACGCCGACTCGTGGGAGCCCCGCAACGCCGTGAAGGGCGACGTTGCGCGCATGCTGTTCTACATGGCCGTGCGCTACGAGGGCACCGACGGCTTCCCCGACCTGGAGATGAGGGACGCGGTCAACAACGGCACGCAGCCCTACCACGGCAAGCTGTCGGTCCTGCTGCAGTGGCACCGGCAGGACCCGCCGGACGCGTTCGAGCAGCGCCGCAACCAGCTGATCTACGACCGCTTCCAGCACAACCGCAACCCGTTCATCGACCACCCGGAGTGGGTCGCCGCTATCTGGAGCTGAGCCGTTCGAGGAAGGGGCGCTGCGCGGAGACGATCTTCGCGCTCGCCTCGTCCAGGCCGAACCACTCGACCCGGTCCACCTCGGGGAACGTCCTGCGCTGCCCCGACCTGGGCGGCCACTCCAGCTCGAACGTCCCCGGTGTGACCTGCGCGGGGTCGAGGTCACCCTCCAGCGCCCACACCGTGATCACCTTGCCGGACCCCTTGACCTCCCCGAGCGGGACCAGCTCCCCCTCGGGCACCGGCAGCCCGAGCTCCTCGGTGAACTCGCGCCGCGCCGCCGCCTCCGGCGTCTCGTCCTCGGTGTACTCGCCCTTCGGCACGGACCACGCGCCCGCGTCCTTGCGCGCCCAGAACGGGCCGCCCATGTGCCCGAGCAGGACTTCCAGCTGCGACGTTCTCCTGAACAGGAGGATTCCGGCGGACCGTTTCACACTGTCCAGCATGGCGGACTGGGTTTTGCACGTGGACCTCGACCAGTTCATCGCGGCGGTGGAGGTCCTGCGCGACCCGTCGCTGCGCGGCACACCCGTGGTGGTCGGCGGCAACGGCGACCCGGCCGAACGCGCCGTCGTGGCCACCGCGTCCTACGAAGCGCGCGCGTTCGGCGTGCACTCCGGCATGCCGCTGCGAACAGCGTTCAAGAAGCTCCCCGACGCCGTGTTCCTCCCCGTCGACCACGCCCTGTACGAGTCGGCGTCCGCGGACGTCATGGCGGTGCTGCGCTCGTTCCCCGTGGTCGTCGAGGTGGTGGGCTGGGACGAGGCGTTCGTCGGCGCCTCGGTCACCGACCCCTTCGAGCTGGCCCGGTCCCTGCAGGCGGCGGTGCTGTCCGCGACCGGCCTGCACTGCTCGGTCGGCATCGGCGACAACAAGCTGCGCGCCAAGCTCGCGACCGACTTCGGCAAACCGGCCGGCGTCTTCCAGCTCGTCCAGGCGAACTGGGCCGAGGTCATGGGCCACCGCCCCACGTCCGCGCTGTGGGGCATCGGCGCGAAAACCGCCCGCAAACTCGCCGAACTGGGCCTGACGACCGTCACCGACCTCGCGACCGCCGACCCCGGCGCACTGGCCGCCCGCTTCGGCCCGCGCATGGGCCCGTACTTCCGCACGATCGCACTCGGCGCCGGCGACACCGTGGTCAGCGCAACGCCGTGGGTGGTGAAGTCCCGCTCGCACGAGAAGACGTTCCAACAGGACCTGACGTCGTTGGACGACATCCGTCGCGAGGTCGTGGCGCTGGCCCACGAGGTGGCCACGGACGTGGTCGCCGAAGGCCGCCCAGCCGTGCGCATCGGCGTGAAGGTGCGCTTCGCACCGTTCTTCACCAACGTCCGCTCGATGAAACTGCCCGCGCCGACGTCCTCCGCTCACGACCTGGCCGACGCCGCCCTGACCGTCCTCGCCCGCTTCGACCACAACGGCCCGGTACGCCTCCTGGGCGTTCGCGCAGAATTCTCTGCCGATGAGGTCGAACCAACGCCTTCTTCTTCGACGTATGAGTAAGTAGAAGATTTACCCGCAAGGAGAAGAAGATGACCGCCACACTGACCCACCGCGATCGCGCCGTTCTGCGCGCCGTCGCCGCCGGCCGCTGCCAGCTCTCCGGCACCGCACTCCTCGTCGACGGCCTCGGCTGCACCGACCAGTTCATCGGCACCCGCCTGACCACCGCGGGCCTGATCAGCGCCACCCCCGGCCCCGCCGCACTGACCACGGCCGGCCAGGCCGCACTCGCTGCCTGACCCATCCGGCTTCTGCGTCAGGCAGTGGTTGTCGAACCGATAGTGCCTTTCTGGGGTGCGGAACTGTTCGGCTGCTTTCCGGATCTTCTCCGCTGTTGCTTTCTCGCCCTCGGTTTCGATGACGCGCCCGTCTGGTGTTCCGCTGGAATGTGGATCGTGATTTCCTCCTGCGCAGACGACAAGCGAGCGTTTCGCCGCGTGCGCGGCCCACGCACCGCGACCGCCGTCTCGAACGGCGTGGTGACCCCGGCCGTTCAGCCGCCAGGTCAGTCGCGTCCCCGCTGCCGTGACGACCAGATCGCGATCCGCTCCAGCCGCGCGCCGCATCTCCAGGCTGTCCACGCCACGACCTCATGGACCACCTCAAATCCATATGGGCCACCTCAAATCCATTGGCCCCGATAAGGACCATTGATCCCATGACCCCGCTCACCCGCGTCCTGCGCACCCTCGGCGGCCCCGCGGTGCTCGACGCCCTGACCCGCCTCCCCGGCAGCGAACTCACCACCGCCCTCCTCGCTCTGATGCACCGCCGCGCGGACGCGCTCTCCCCAGCCGACGTCCTGCGCCGCTACCGCACAGACCGCTTCGTGGCGCCTTACGCCGTGCCTTTCGCTGCCCTTCGCGCTCTTGAGGACCGCCTGCTCGCGGCGCTTCCGCCGTCGTTCTCGGTGGTCGGCCTCGCGCCGGTCGTGCCGCTCGGAACCTGCTCGGCGGTCGCGGCGGTGGACCAGAACAACGTCCTCTCGACGGTGCGCGGCACCGAAGTGGCCGCCGACCCGACCAACGCGCTCGCCCTGGAAGCGGCGGTGCGCCGCACCGAGCTCTCCAGACCCCACGGGGACGTCGTTCGGCTGGCGGCCGTGCAACGCGTCGTGCGCGCCCAACAGTTCGAAGGCGCCGGACGCTTCGCGCACTTCACGCTGTTCGGCGCGGTGACGGCCGGCCGCGACCGCGGCTCCCTCGCCTTCGAACGCGACGCCTTCGCCGAGCACGTCGCGTTCCTGCGGCAGGCGTGCGGCGACGTCGAGGTGCGGGTGAGCGTGCTGGACCCGCGCTTCGAGGCACTGCGCGGCGACCTGCCCGCGGACCCGTCACGCACCCCCGGCTACTACCAGGGCCTGTGCTTCAAGGTCTACCTGCACGGCGAGGAGATCGGCGACGGCGGCTTCGTCGACTGGACCCAGCGCCTGCTCGGCAACCGCAAGGAACGGCTGCTGATCAGCGGCGTGGGCGTGGACCGGCTCGCGATGCTCCACGGCTCGGCGGACTGAGCCGTCGTCGGCCCGTCCAAGCCCCGCGGGGTCCATCGGACGGCCCGCCACCCGCGCGTCGCTCGGCATCGACCGGTCGGCCTGGCGGGCGTCCGGCGCGTTCGAGCATCGGGTAGGCCGGTGACCGTCGCAAGCCCGTGGGTAACGCAAATGAAGCTGTCGCTGCCGCCCCTCCCGCGTTCCTTGTCTGCGGGGCGGTGGAGGGTGTGGGTTTCGGACATCTGACAGACGACGGTCTGAGGAAATCAGGACAAGCTTCACTCGACCGGGTGGTCGGCGGCGGGCTGGCGGGCGGCGTAGCGGTGGGTCAGCTCCTGTTCGCGGTCGGTGGGCCAAGGGCAGCGGACGTCGCCCTGGGTGGCGGCGAAGAAGAGTTCCATGTGCACGTGCCAGGCGGCGAGTGCTTCGGGACCGTGGGCGTTCTCTTGGGTGAGGGTGACCGTGGTGCCTTGCAGGTGTTCATGGGTGAACTCCCAGCGGACGACGCCCTGCGGCGTGCCGTCGTGGAGCCACTCGTACTCCAGGAGGTGCGGGGGCTCGGCGCGGGTCACGCGGCCGGGAGTGATGCCGTGGTGCGCGGCGCGGGGCGGGACCGTGACGGTGGTGCCCTCGGTGAGGACGGACCAGACGTCGTGCAGCGGGATCCAGACGAGGTCGCGGACGAAGACGATGCCGGCCGGGGTGTCGGTGCCCTCGTCGAGGCCGAACTCGGCGATGTGGTGCTCGATGCGGGCGAGGTGGTCGGTCGGGGGCTTGAACTCCGTGCCGTCTGCGTGGGCGACCAGGGCGTCGAGGCAGGTGGTCCAGCCGGGGGCGTCGCGGCCCGCGGACAGCTTCGAGGTGATGACCGCGGTGAAGACCAGCAGGCAGCCGTCGGGGGTGGGCAGGAGCTCGAAGCGCAGCACGTCGTTGTGCCAGCGGAACGCGAAGACCTTCGGCGGGTCGGACTCGAGCAGTTCGCCCTCGCCGCCGTCGGCGTCGACCGGGGCGGCGTCCGGGAACGTGAAGCGCATCGCGCGGCCGTCGAGGGTGACCTCGGCGGGGAACCAGTGCTTCATCTCGGCCGGTTCGGTGACGACCCGCCAGACCTTCTCCGGCGAGTGCCGCAGCCGGCGCTCGAAGCGCAGGACGGGCTTGCCCTCGATCATCCGCAGTTCGGCGTCCACGGCTCAGTCCCCTTCGATCTCGTCGAGCCGGCGTTCCAGCGCGTCCAGGCTCTCCTCCCACATCGCGCGGTAGGGCGCGAGCCAGGCCTCCACCTCCGCCAGCGGGCGCGGGTTGACCCGGTACCAGCGGCGTTGGGCGTCGGTGCGCACCTCGACCAGACCGGCCTCCCGCAACACCTTCAGGTGCTTCGAGACGGTCGGCTGGGTCAGCGTCAACCGGTCGACGAGGTCGCCGACCGGCCGCTCGCGTTCACGCAGCAGGTCGAGGATCTCCCGGCGACTCGGATCCGCCAGCACGGCGAAGGTAGATGCCATGCCAGCAATATAGCCTATGAGGCATATTTGTGGTCAGTCAGCCAAGCGGATGGCCACCTCCGTCGTCCACTTCGTCGGGTCGGGTTGCACAGCGGGGTCGGTGAAGCACGTCTCCAGGCGCGCACCCCAGCGGTCGCCGTCGCGGTCGAACGGCAGGACCCGCGCGAGCAGCCGCCCGGTCACCTCCGCGAGGCCGTCCGGGTGGCCCTCGTACGCCTCCACGGCGTACCGGCCGGCGGGCAGCGTCGAGCAGAACACGTCGCCGTTCGCGGGCACCTCGGCGATGGTGGGGATGGCGGCCTCCACCTCGAACTCGTTGCCCGTCACGCGTGAGTACCGGAAGAACGGAGCTCCGAGGATCGGTAACTCGCGGTCGGCCAGCCACTGCATGACGTCCGCGAAGCGGTCGGCGACCTTGCCGAACGTCTCCTGCGTCACCGTGTCCTTGATCGCCGCGTAGGGCTGCTCTTCCCGGGTTTCGATGTCCATGGGTCCAAACTAGCCAGGACCCCTGACAAAAAATCTGCGATCTGCTGGAGCCCGCGCGGTTACCGTGGCGGTCATGCACCGCGTCCTCGACGTCGCCAGCTCCCCGGTGCGCGACCTCCTCGCGCTGACGTCCCGCCCCGAGGTGATCTCCTTCGCCGGTGGGCTTCCCGCTCCGGAACTGTTCGACCTGGACGGTCTGCGCGCCGCCTACGACGAGGCGTTGCGGGACCGCTCGGTGCTGCAATACGCGCCGACAGAAGGAAATTCCACGCTGCGCGGCCTCGTCGCCGAACGGTTGACGGCGCGCGGACTGCCCACATCGGACGTCCTCGTCACCACCGGCTCGCAGCAGGCGCTCACGCTGGTCGCGACGGCACTGCTGGAGCCCGGCGCCGTCGTCGCGGTGGAGGAACCGACGTATTTGGCTGCGTTGCAATGCTTCCAGCTGGCGGGAGCCCGCATCGTCCCGGTCGCGAGCGACGCCGAGGGCCTGGACCCGGCTTCGTTGCGTGAAGTCGTGGCCGCGCACCGTCCCTCGCTGCTCTACCTGGTCCCGACGTTCGCGAATCCGACCGGCTGCACGCTGTCCGCCGCTCGCCGCGCCGAGGTCGCCGAGATCGCCGCCGCGCACGACCTCTGGGTCGTCGAGGACGACCCGTACGGCGAGCTGCGGTACCGCGGCGACGCCGTCGCCCCGCTCGCATCCATCAGCGATCGAACGATCTACCTGGGCAGCTTCTCGAAGATCGGCGCGCCCGGCATGCGGCTCGGCTGGCTGCGCGCTCCGGGCGACCTGCTGCGGACGCTGGTGGTGGTGAAGCAGGCAGCGGACCTGCACACGTCCACTGTGGACCAGACGGCAGCGGCGATCTACCTGGCGCGCAACGATCTCGACGCGCACGTCAAGATGTTGTGCGCGGAGTATCGGCGGCGGCGCGACACGATGATCGACGCGTTGCCCGCGACCGTTCCGGACGGCACTACGTGGAGCGACCCGGACGGCGGAATGTTCGTGTGGCTGCGGCTGCCGGGCGAGGTCGACAGCGCGGTGCTGTTGAAGGAGGCGCTGGAGCACGACGTGGCGTTCGTTCCGGGAGCGCCGTTCTTCGCGACGACACCGGACCACGCGACGTTCCGGATGTCCTTCACCACCAACACTCCCGAGGAGATCGCGGAGGGAATGTCACGGCTCGCCGGGGTGCTGCGGTGAGCCTGCTCGACGACGAGGCGCTGTGGCGCTCGTCGGTCGTGGCGAACTGCGCCATGAACCGCGAGCGCGGCCTCGCCGGGTACCGCCGCGAGCTCGGCCTGGACCTGCGGCTGCCGTCCGGCACGAGGTGGGTCGACCTCTGTTGCGGCTCCGGAAAAGCGCTCGCGGAGGCCGCACGCGCCGACGTGGCGATCACCGGCGTGGACCTGGTCGACCACCACGTGCCGGAACGCCCGGGGCTGCGGTTCGCGGTGGCGCCGGTCGACGAGTGGGAACCCGCGGCGGCCGTCGACCTCGTCACGTGCGTGCACGGGTTGCACTACGTGGGCGACAAGCTCGCCGTGTTGACCCGCGCCGTGTCGTGGCTGGCGCCCGGTGGCCGGTTCGTGGCGAACTTCGACGTCGCCAGCGTGCGTCGCGCCGATGGCAGCCCGTACGGCCGTGTGCTCACCAAGGCGTTGCGCGCGGCCGGATTCCGCTACGACACGCGGAAACGCCTGATCAGCTTCGCCGGTGAGGGGCGGCCGGCGTTGCCGTTCCGCTACCTGGGCGCGGACGACCGGGCCGGCCCGAACTACACGGGCCAGCCCGCCGTGCACTCCTGCTACGACCTGCTCAGCTGAACAGTTCGAGCGCGTCCTGGTGGTGCTCGCAGCGACCGCCGCCGGTCGCGATCGCGCAGGGCACGCCGCGCTTGGTGAGGGCGCCGCACTGCAACGCCGGGTCGTGGACGTGGCACAACCCGCTCGCCCCCGCGGTGATCGGGCACGACGTGCCCTTCTTGGTGGGCGCGCCGCACGGGTTCTCGCTCGGCTTCTGCGGTTGCCGGGGTTTGGCCGCCTTCTTCGGCTTCGCCGCGGGCTGCGTGATCTCGCGGCCCGTCACCTCCTCGACGCCGCGCACGGCCAGGCGGTCGGCGCGCTCGTTCTCGGGGTGGCCGGCGTGGCCCTTGACCCAGTGCCACTCGACGTCGTGCTGGTTCGCCGCTGCTTCGAGGCGGCGCCACAGGTCGGAGTTCTTGACCGGCTCGCGGGACTTCGTGAGCCAGCCGTTCGCCTTCCAGCCGTGCACCCAGGACGTGATCCCGTTGCGCACGTAGGTGCTGTCCGTGTAGAGCCGCACAGTTGAGCGCCGGGTCAGGCCCTCCAACGCCATGATCGGGGCCATGAGCTCCATGCGGTTGTTCGTCGTCGGGCCGATGTCACCGCCGTAGATGTCCTTCTCGTGCGTGCCGTAGCGCAGCACCGCACCCCAGCCGCCCGGTCCCGGGTTGGGGCTGCACGCACCGTCGGTGTAGATCTCGACCTCCATGCCCGATGAGGCTACCGACGAGGTTTGACAGCGCTGCGGTGGTGGTTGGCGGCGGTGATCAGGTCGGCCTCGCGGCCGTGCCGGGCAACGGCCTGCAGACCCACCGGCAACCCCTCGCAGAACCCGGCCGGAATGCTCAGCGCCGGATGCCCGCTCAGGTTGAACGCCCAGGTCAAGCTGGTGTTCACGCGCTCACCCGGCCCGTCGTGGCCGTGCGGCGGACCGGGCGTGCACGGCGTGAGCAGCAGGTCCGTGTGCTCGAAGAACGCGTCCAGGGCGGGGTTCGCGCCACAGCGTCCGGCGAACCAGTCGGCGGCGGGGTCCGCCAGGACGAGGTCGGCCGGAGCAGGCCGCAGGGCGAGCGCGGCCGCGTGCGCCACCGCGATCTGCTCGGCGTCGACGGTGGCGAAGCCCAGGTCGGGGGACCAGGCCGCGGTCACCGAGGCGGAACCGGCGCAGCCGAGGTAGAGCGCCAGGTCGTCGGGATGGCGGGCGAACACGCCGACGGCCGAGCGTTCGGAGGAGGTCGTCTTCAGTCCGAAGACGCCGCACCACGCGGCGGGGACGCGGATCGAGCCCGCGCCGTCCACGCCGGTGGCCAGCGGCACGACACCGGACGCCACGGCGACGGCGGAACCCGCCGAGGAACCGCCGGGAGTGCGGTCGGGGTGCCACGGGTTGCGGGTCACGCCGTGCGCGTTGCGGCCCCAGGTCTGCCACGGCGTGGTGCCGTCGGGAGTGGTGGTCAGCCCGATCGGGACGCAGCCCAGGGCCGTCAACCGTTCCCGGTGCGCGCGCCGCTCACCGCGTTTGACGGCGATCGGGACACCGGCGAGGGGCAGGGACGCGGAGCGCACGCGGCGGTCCACCTCGGCGGCGTGGTCCAGGCAGTCGAAGACCTCGGTGAACGCGCGGAGGTGCGGTTCCACGCGGGCGAGGCGGTCCAGTGCGGCGGCGACCTGGTCCACGGCGGTGGTGGCGCCGGTGTTCACGGCGCGGGCGATCTCGGTGGCGGTCAGTTCGGGCACCGCGCACATCATGGGGGAGGATCGTGCGGGTGAAGTGGACTCGTGCTGTGCACCACCTCGGAGAGCTCGCGGAGAAGTGCGCCGAGCTGCCGACCTCGTTCTTCCGGTTCCAGGTGGTCGAGCTGTGGGTCTTCGGCGACCTGCTGGACGTGCCGCGGGACGTGGACATGATCGACGTCGCGCTCGTGGTGGACCTGCCGGTCGACGAGGTGCCGTGGCGCAGCGAACCGGTCGGGGCGGAGCACTGGGCGAACTCGACGCGGCTGTCGCGCAACCCGTTCGCGGCGCACTGGCGGTCGGCGGGCGCGCCGGTGTGGAACCACCGGATCGAGCGACCCGCGCTGGTGTGGAGCGCGGCCGGCGGGATCGCCGAGGAGACGCTCGTCGCCGTGAGCGACGGCACGGGTGAGCTGGTGCGCCAGGCCGCGCCGTCACCCGACGAGCTGCGCAAGCGGGTCGAGGAGGAGCTGGAGGTCAGCCTCGCGGCGTTGCGGCGGGCCCAGCAGACCTACACCGACCACCGGTGGGCACCGGGCAAGCTGACACCGCACGCGGACGCGTTGTGGCGGGTCAGCGGCGGGTACCTGGAGCTGCTCGACGTGGTCAACTGATCCGATTCCACCCCGGCGTCCTGCGTGCTGGGTTACGTTCCGCGCTGTGCAGAACACCCGTCGTGAGCTCGGCTGGCTCTGGGGGCCGGTCGCGCTGGCGCTCCTCGCCCTGTTCACCGTGAGCGACGCCGACCTCGTCTCCACCCGCGGCGAGACGTTCGAGCTGAGCAAGTACGCCGTCGCGACACTCGGGATGCCGCTCGTGGCGGCGGTCGCCGGGGTGTGGTTCTCGCGGCGGTGGCCGTGGCTGCTGGTGGCGGGCACCCTCGGCGTCCTCGTCGCGACGACCGAGTCGCACGTGCACCTCACGAGCTCCCGGCCGGGCATCGCGAGCATCGTCGGGTCGCTGGGGACCGCGGGGGCGGTGCTGGTCGTCCTCGGCGCGCTGTCGGCGGCACGGGACGCCGCGCTGGCGGCGCTGGTCGTCGCGGTGCAGCTGCTGGGAACGGTGTTCCTCGGGCTGTCGTGGCTGTCGAGCCCGCTGCGGCCGGCGGCCCTGGAGATCACGCTGGCCGGGCTCGCGGTGGCCGGGGCGGTGCTGGCGGTGTTCGCGGCACGGACGGGCAAGGTGACCGTCGAGCCCCTCGACCGGCGCACCAGGGTGGTGGGCACCTTCGCCGCGCTGCTGCCGGTGGTGGTGGCGGTGCTCGGCCACCTCGTCGGACAGCCCTCCGCACCGGTGGTGGCAGGGGTGCTCCTGCTGGCCGGTGCCACCGCGCTCGCGATCGCGCTGGGACGGGGCGCGCTGCTCAGGATCGCGACGGCGGGGCTCGTGCTGTTCGCGGTCGCCGCGCCGATCACGCTCGCCATCTACATGTCCGCCGGCAGCGTGGCCAACTACGCGCCCGCCGCACTGGTCGGTGTCGGGGTCGGGTTGCTCGCGGCGCAGCTGCGACAGCCGACGGTGGTGGCGGCGCTGGCGTGCGCGGTGCTCGCCGTGCTCATGGTGACGGTGGTCGAGCTCACCGGCGAGTACGCCGACGTGACGCAGGGCGGGCTGGGGGCGCTGGTCATCGGGCTGGCCATGGCGGCGGTGACGTCGTCGGCGGCGACCGCCGCGCCTACGTTGCTGCACCTGCGGGTGTTGCCGGTCGCGTTCGGGCTGGTGCTGGTGGGGTTCGCCGACGGGTTGCGGCAGGTTGTGCAGCCGGTGCTCGACTACGGGCGGGTGTGGGGGCAGTTGCCGGAAGCCGAGTACTTGCCGTTGTGGGGCCTGTTGTTGAGTGTGGCTGCCGCTGCGTTGGTGGTCATCGCGGTGCTGGACCGACGGGCGAGGACCGGTGGCACAGCCACCAGCTAGCAGATTCGGCACCTGTTTGTTGAGTCAGCTGGTTCGACGACCACCACTTAAGGCACGATGTGCCGATGAGTGCAAACAAGAACTCGAACAGCAGCAAGCAGCGTGAGTCCAAGGACGCATTGGTCCGTGTTGCTGCTGCCGGAATCGTCGGATGGATTCCAGGCATCGGATCTGCCCTGTCGCAGGCTGCCGTGGAGTCTGCTGAGGTCTTCCGGAGACGCCAGGCAATCAGACAGGAGAGACAAAGCGGGTTCGTTCTCGACATGGCCGGCAAGATCGGGAACCTGTCTTTGGAGCAGTTGGTCAACCGACTCACTGCGAGCCCCCTCAAAGAAACCCTTGCCGAGCAGCTCCTCGAAGCAGCCGGGCGGACTTCTTCGCAACGCAAGTTGATCGCTATCGGTCGTCAACTGCATCGGCTCGGTGGAATTGCAGAAGATGAAACGCTCAACCGCGAGGTGGTCGAAGGAGCGACTCTGGCCGCGCTGGAGGAGCCCCACGTCGCGGTGCTGGACGTCCTCTTCCACCCTGGTGACAGCGGAGGATCCGGCGGTGCGGGAGGAACCGCCGGTCTCACGTTCTCGGAGATAGCCTCCGAACGGACTGATGTCGAACGCGTGCTCCGTCCGGTGCTGTCCATGCTTCAACTCCACGGCCTGATCGCGGACACCTCCACAGGTGATGCTGACGGCGAGCAGAGGTGGATCCTGACCTCGTACGGCCGGTATTTCCTGAGACTGTTCGCATCAGCTGGTGAAGCTGCTGAACTGGACGTGCACAGCACGGGAATCGACGGGTGAGCTGCCACCCCTCACAAATCGTGAAGATCGTGCGGTGTGGAGAACAGCCTGTTCAAAGTCGACCGAGCGGCTGCCGAACCGTCCATGCTGAACCTGCAAGCAGTGTCGAGGCTCTGTTCGATTTCGTACGTACGGGGAGCCAGTAGACGCGACAGGTCGGAAAACCTCTCGCTGAAGAGCATGAGAGCGAACAGCCACTTCGGTGACGCTCCCAAAGCGCGGGTGGTCAGGTTTCGCGCGTGGTCTTCATCCAGCTCGCCCAACGTGCCGTCTGTCGCGGCACAGCAGAGCAGTGCCGCAGCTGCCCATTGGCGCAGATCTTGGCCTGAGACCTTGTCGTAGTCGTCACGAGCATCGTCCGAAGAGTTGATCGAAGGGGTGATGGAGAAAGCTCGCATCCACAGGCGAGCGGCCGGGTGGTTGGTCGCCATTCTGCATTCGGCTTCCTCAGGATCACGTCCCAGGGCCATCAAGGCCATGGAGACGAAACCGGCCGAGATCGACAGCTCGGATCGGTCGAGGGTGAACCTGCTGGAGATCAGCGTGGATCGGCGCTCCTGCAGCAGGTCACAGAGTTCAAGCGCCTGATGGCCGTCCATCGCCATTTCAGAGCAAGTCACCCCGAACTCGGCGAGTTCGGCGGCTTCGACCCTGGTGAAAGCTCTGATGGGCACAGCGTCGAGGAGGTCTCCTGCCTGGGCCTCAGCGCCGATCAGGCGCAGAACGTTCAACAAGGACCCCATCTTCAGCAGTTCATCGATGCGGCCTTGCTCCACTCGCCGCTTGAGGAGGTCGAACCTGATCTGTTCCGTGATCTGGACCGCCACCTCGGGCGCGGTGGCGTGCACCCCGCGCAGGAGTTCTGTCAACGACCAGACACCACGAACGCCCTGGAGTTCGGTGGTCCAGCGTTGCGCCAGCCGGTTCACGGCACCGTCGGACAGTTCGATGTGGAGGCGTGCCGCGTCTCTCAGCAGCTTGCCCAGTTCCGCGGGCTCTGCCGTGTCGATCAACGTCAGGATGTCGTGCTCCCACCATTTTCCGTTGGCATAGCTGTTCGCGAGCTTGCGAGCGACATCAGGGCTTGTTTTGGACACGCTCCGCAACATCCGCAACGTTGTGATGCTTGAGCCGGCCTGTTTCATCAACGTTCGAAGCCTTGACGGCTCCGGGGTGCTGTTGCGCCATAGCGTCAGTTGTCCGGCAGATCGCGTCGATCTCTGCTGGTTGAGGAAGTCGATCACTCTCCTGGACTCCTCGGCGCTCATGTCGCCGAGGAGGTCGACACATTCGATGAAGTGGTGGATGTTCCCGATCTGTCCTAGTCTCACCTCCCACTTCATGGTCCCGCCGGTGAGGTCCAGCAGTTCTTGGCCGGCGCTGGTGCGGCCGGCGTAGGAGAGCGTTTTGCTCACTGCGGTCAGCGCACGCATTGTGTCGAGAGAGCGTTGGATCGGCAGGCCGCGCAAGAACGATCTCGCGTTGAAATCCCGCTCGAAGGCTTGTGCGGCCTCAGGGCTCATGGCCAGCACCAGGCGGTGCAGAGCTTCGATGTGGGAGGGCATGCCCACGCGGAGCAGGATCTCCACCAGCTTCTCGGCAGAGGAGTCATCATCTCTCCGGTGCCCGGTTGCAGGGCGTTCTGTCAAGGCCTTGTGCAGTGGTCCGAGGAAGGCAGGGCCAAATGCGTCTTCGTGGGACAAGCGCAAAGCCAACCGTGCCGCGCCTTCCTGGATGCCGTTGGCGGCGCCGTCGAGCAGAATGCGCGAGCAGTTCGCCCGCAAGCGTTCCAATTCCTCGGCGGGCGTGTTGCAGTCTATTAGTCCTTGGAGGACGTGCCGGACCACCTCTGGTCGATCCTCATGGTTGAGAGCGGCTTCTACCCCGAGGATCAGTGAGTCGGACAATGCTCTGGAGAAGTATTCGATGTCGAGGTGAGCAGTCTGCTCGCTGAGGCGTATTTCCAGGGAATCGATCTTGGCGGTGAGCTGAAGTGCTTTTCCGACTTCACGCAAGTCGGCGTCGGTTGATATTCGCGATACCCATGCGGAGATGAAAGCTCGTCTGATCCTTCCGGACTGGTCGTACAGCAGGTGCCAAGCTTGGTGGGGAGCGTTCTCGTACAACAGCCGCAGAACTTCGGTGATGGTGTCGGCCGGGCTGCGGACGAGCATCTGGTGCAGCCGGTCGGTCAGGTCCAGTGATCCCAGAAGCGGTGCGAGCACCTTGCGGGTCGCGCGGCGCAGCACGAGAATTCCGGCGAGGAAGTCCTGTGCGTCGGCGGTGCGCAGGGCGGAGGCCAGAAGTTTGACCCACTCCTCCATGGCGGCGGCGTTGTCGGTCGGGTCTTCGCCAACGGCGATGCGCGCCCCCAGCCTGCTCAAGAAGAGGCCGCACTCGAGGTCGCCTGGCGATGCGTCCAGCAGGTCGGCGCAGCCCTTGGCGCCGCGGAGGTCGGAGATGAGAACGACGCTGTCGTCCACGTCGCGCAGTGCTCGGACGAGGCTGACCAGTGCTCGATAGTGATCGATCCGAGTCGGGTCTGACCACGAAAATGCCGCCTGCGCCGCGTTCAGGGCGGCGTCAGCCACCTGGGGGTCCGGTATCTTCCGGGCTGTCATGAGCAGCTCGACCGATTCCGGAGGAGAGAAGCGTTCAGCCAGTGCCTCCAGGTCCTCGGCAACGACTTTGACGACGTCGTTGAAGAGCGCCTGATCGTCGTCATGGCTGCGCATGAATTCCTCATCGCGCCTCATGACAGCCAGGCACTGCATCGCGACGTCGTGGTCGAGTGCCGCGAAGCCGCCCACCGACAGATCTCTGAACATCATTCGGAGCAGCGTGAGACGGGATGGGTGGTCGAGAAAAGGATAAAGGTCGTTCAGCACTCGGCTGCACGTTTCTGCCGTAGGCGCTGAGCTGATGCTGGCGATGATCTTCTTGCTGAACCTGTCGGTCAGTTTTCGCGGAGCGGAGTCTCCGATGAGGCGACTGGCGAGTATGATCCTGGAAGCCTCGGCCGGTTCGGAGACCGCGATCGGCTCCAGGTACTCGACGAGGTCGGAGAGAATCCGCCTCTTGAGATAAGGGTCGTTGACCTTGAACTGGGCGGCAGAACTGGACGAGTCTGCTTGGCTCAGCGTGTGGACGTACACCGCGCGAGCGATCGGAACGCTGGTGAGCCGCCATCCGTATGCGCGCCTAGCGGCTCCCAAGCTGACCAGAACTGTCGGGGGAACCGTTGCCACTGCCGCGTCGGACACGCCTGTCCGCAGCATCGAGAGCAGTGCGAGGTAGCGCAGTGCTTGAGTGTGCTCGGACGGTACTCGGGCACTGATCCAAGCGTGCTGAGGGGTGTCTTGGAGATTCGGCCCGGCAGTGCCAGGCGCGGCTGCTGCGTGGTCGAAGCCGATCACCTGACCGAGTGCGCTGAGGGCTTTGGCGCTCAGTGCCCGCCGGCCACTCGGTTTCAAGTTGGCTCCGGTTATGTTCCGCAGCTCCTTCCTGCTGGCGGCGGGGGAGTCCGCTGATCTGGCCATGACCGCCATCACCTCGCTGGCAGAACGAGTGAGCAGCCAGCGGTCAGTTCCCGCGAAGCTCACCAGCGGCTTGAGAAGAGGCGCAAATTCTTGCTCGCGATGCCGGCTCTGCTCGAAAAGTCTCCTTGTGAAGTCAATTCGATCTTTGGAGTTGGTGTTGATCGTGACCTGTCGAAGCCCGTCCGTTTGCCACTCTCCGCCGTGGTCGCCGTACAGGGCCAAGACCAGGATGCTGGTTCCTCGTGGAACATCCCTGTTGACGAGTTCATCGGCCAGATCGTTGAAGTCTTCGGTGGGCGCAACCTCATCCACTACGACCAAGGATCTTTCCGCATCGCTCGGAGGCGCGGCGATCTGCGCCAAGCGCACTGCTTCCAGCAGGTTTCCCGGGCGGAGCGAGGTGTGGGACAAAGGGCGCAGGAAGAGTGTTCGCCACTGGTTTCCACTGCTGAGCTCCTCGGCAACGAGGGCAGCCGTGGTCGTTTTGCCGCTGCTTGCGCCTCCTCCGAGCAAGGCCGGCTGGTGCGGGTTGGTTGAGAAGTGGTTGACCAGAATCTCCTGTTGCCTGGTCACAACCTCCAGCCGTGTGCCCTCGGGAGTGCTGGCACACCTTTCGTTCTCCCCGCTCGTGCTGGTCAGCTCCCATTTTCTGCTGTGCAGGCCTGCCAATGCGACGGCACGTCTGACCTCCAGCCATTTTTGGCCGAGCTCGGCAAGTCTTGCCTGCAGGAGCTGAAAGCCGGCCTCGGTCTGCCCGTCTCGCAGCGAGCTGTCCGGGCTGAAGTCCTCCGGAAGTTCGAGTGCATGTTTTATGGCTGCGACGGCAAGCACCAGCCTGGCGTTTCCCGGGAGAACTGGAAGTGTCGATGTCTGGTGTGTGCCAGGATAAATTTTCACATGCGTGATTTTTGCGACTTGGAGATCCGAAAAGCCGATGTCGCGCAGCACCTTGATGGCATCGTCGAGCCCGTTGGCGAATGAGTCCAGAACCGATTTCGGCAACCCGTTGGCAGCTACCGTGACGCGATGCTTCCACGTGTGTTCTGCTGCTTGTTCGTCATCGGGCGCTCTCTGATCGCTGAACTCGCAGGCGAAGTCGAGACGGACTTGCCGGCCTGAGGGGTCGTGCACTGCGGTGAACGAGCAGCGGTCCAGATCATCTGTGCTATGGAAAGTAGATTTTGTGTCGTCGTGCGGTACCGATATCGACTGGAGCTTGTGGCGCAGGCCGGATTCTTCCAGCTCGTTGGCGAGTACCAGCCACAGTTGGTTGTCCACTTCCAGATCGGCCGCATCGTCGATCGATTTCCACAGAAGGCCGAGTCCGGCGTCCGGAGCGGATACCAGCCAATCCGGAGTGTAGTCATCGAAGTGTACTTGGGAGAGTTTTCTCAGTGTGTTGACGAGATCGTTGTGGACGATGTCCGCAGCAGTGCCCGATCTGCCGGACTTATGGATGCTGCTGAAGGCCCGGACGAGCTGATCCACCTGGAGCAGCAGTGGAGTCGAAAGGCTGGGTGGAGGTGTGTGTTCAGGGGTGCCGTTCATGTCCACTCCAGCAGTTGGTCGAGCTCATCGCTTCTCGTTGCGACCGCGGTACTGGTACATCGAGGTGAAGAGGTGAGCGTTACTCCAACTGCCTTCCGATCGGGATGACTGCGGTGCAAATCGATGTCACCACGGCTGCGATTGTGTGGCTTTCACTCCACGGAGACGGGCGCTGCTCGCCGGGGGTCGAGTCATCGCCGTGACCGGGGTAGAACCACGTTTCGTCGGGCAGCGCCGCGAACAGGTGGTCCTCGACGTCGTTGATGAGCGAACGCACTAACGGTGAACCAGCCCTCCTGATGTAGCTCATGGTGCTACGCGGGGCTACACTCGTCTGGTGAAGGTCATCAGCCAACGGGAGTTTCGCAACCACTCCGCCGCTGTCATGGACGCGGTGGAGGCGGGCGAGACCTACCACGTGACGCGAAACGGCGTGGAGGTCGCCGAACTCCGTCCCCTGCCTCGTCGTCGCCGTCGCATGACGGCTGAGGAACTCGTCGAACGGCACAGGACCCTGCCTCAGGTCGATCACTCTCAGATGCGGCGGGAAGCTGACGAGTTCTTCGGTGACGAGGATCGTGTGGGCGACTCTGACCCGTGGGAGCGCAGTCGTGGCTGAACGTCCCGAGTCGGGGGTGCTCGACACGTGCGCCTACATCGATCTGGGCCTTCTGGATCCGGCTGGTCTGCCGCAGGTTCCCGAGCTCACGGCTGTCACGATGGCCGAGTTGCACCAAGGCGTGATGATGGCGAAGGACGCTGCGTCCAGAGCTGCGCGCACGGAGAAGCTGGGTGCGGCGATCGTCGACTTCGAGCCGCTGCCCTTCGATGGTCAGGCAGTTGCCAGGTACGGCACGTTGGTGGCGCTCACCATTGCGGCGAATCGAAACCCGAAGCCGCGGCGGATGGACTTGATGATCGCCGCCGTCGCGTCATCGCGCGGGCTGCCGCTGTACACCAGGAATGCCGAGGACTTCAAAGGTCTCGACGGCATGGTCACGATCATCGAGGTCTGATGGTGCCTGCCGGAGAACGGGCTCTCCGGCAGGCCAGGGATCACCAGCCGCGGGCGCGCCACTCCGCGAGGGACGGGCGCTGCTCGCCGAGGGTCGAGTCGTCGCCGTGACCGGGGTAGAACCACGTCTCGTCGGGCAGCACCGCGAACACGCGGTCCTCGACGTCGTTGATGAGCGAGGCGAAGTTGTCGGGCGAGGTGGTCTTGCCCACACCCCCCGGGAAGAGTGAATCTCCGGTGAAGAGGTGCGGGCGGCCGTCCGGGTCGTCGTACAAGATCGCGATCGAGCCCGGGGTGTGGCCGCGCAGGTGGATCACCGTCAGGGGGACTTCTCCCACGTCGATGGTGTCGTTGTGGTCCACGAGGACGTCCGGTGCGACGGGGAGGACCGCGGCGTCCAGCTCGTGGGCGGCGGTCGTGCAGCCGTGGGTGGTGGCCAGGGGTTCGAGTGCCTGCCAGTGATCGGCGTGCTGGTGCGTGGTCACGATCGTGCGCAGCGCCGGGCGCGTGGGGAGTTGGTCGAGCAGGGCGGACAGGCGCTCGTGGTCGTTGGCCGCGTCGATGAGCAACGCCTCGTTCGTGGACCGGCAAACGAGCAGGTAGGCGTTGTTGTCCATCGGTCCGACGGAGATCTTCGTGATGGTCAGCGCGGGGAGGGTGCGGCTGGCCGCGGGGCCGCCGGGCTCGACGTGACCGGTGTAGTTCTCGAGTACGTCCACGGTGGCTGACGGTAGTCGCTCCGGGCCGTGCGCCGCACACCTTCAGGTTGCATACAGGTTGCACTCATAGGGTAAGTAAAGGTCGACAATCCGTCGCCGCGTACTCCGAAGGCACCAACCCGCATCGACGAACAGGTCCCCACCTCTCGTGATCCCAGAGCAACGACACAAGTCCCGGACGACCCGGCGGGTCAGCTGGGACGTCCTCAGGGTCGTCGCCATCGGATGCGTGCTGCTCCACCACGCCACGCTCACGAGCGTCAGCAGCCACCCCGACCTGGGGCCGTTGCCGTTCACCTTCCCGATGTCGATGGGCGCCAGCACCCTGATGGTCGTCTCGGCCTTCTTCGCCTGCGCCACCCTCAGCCACGGCCGGCCGGGCCGCTTCGTGTGGAGAAGACTCGCGCGGCTGCTGCCCGCCTACATGGCCGCCGTGCTGCTCACCTACGCCGTGCAGAGATGGGTCGCGCCGGAGGGGTGGAGCCAGCTCGACGGCCGTGACGTCGTCTACAACCTGCTGCTCGTCAACCAGTGGTTCCCGGACGTCGACATCGTCGACTTCGCCTACTGGACGGTGCCGGTGCAGATCTGCGCGTTCGTCGCGGGTGCGCTGCTGGTCAAGCGGCTGCACGGGACCGGGCTGCGGGTCTTCCTGTGGGGGCTCGTCGTCACCCCGCTGCTGCTGCGGCCGTTGCTGGACCACTCGTACGCGCTCTTCACGATCTACAACGGGTTCGCGCTGCACCGCGCGCAGCTCTTCGCCGCAGGGATTGCCATCTGGCTGTGGTCCAAACACCGGATGGGCACGGCGCACCTGGGCGCACTGCTGACCGCCACGTCGGTGGCACAGGCGGTTCACACGACCGAGTACGGATCGACGATCGGCTTCGGCGTGCTGCTACTGCTCGTGTGCGCGGCGGCCGCTGGACCCGATTGGGTGTTCTTCAACCCGGTCCAGCGGGCCGTCACGTGGCTCGCGGGCATCTCGTACGGCGTCTACCTGGTGCACCAGCAGATCGGCACCGTGGTGATGGACCGCATGCACAACGCCGGGCTGCGGTCCTGGTGGCTGCTCGCCGGCTTCCTCACCTCGGCGGTCGTGCTCGGCTGGGCGCTCACGAAGTTCGTCGAACGGCCCGCCTACCGGCTGCTCACTCAGGCCCAGTCGGGCAGTTCCGGCAGCTCGCCGCGCAGCTCGGAGCCGTCGGAACGGCCGGTCAGCCACGCCAGCACGGCGCTCGCCGGCCCGCTCACCGAGTTGCGGCTCTCCGGGCCGGTGAGCTCCCAGCTGCGCTGAGCGCCGCCGGGCAGGGTGACCTCGACCGAGAACGCGTCGACACGGCCCTCGAACCGGCGCAGGACGTCGTCGAGGAACTCTTCCACGAGGTCGGCCGGCAGGTCGTCGAACGTCACGCCGGCGTCGAGGTCGACCAGGTGGATCCACAGCTCGCGCAGTCGCAGGAACGGCACGGACGACGCCGGGATCGACGCGCCCTTGGGCGAGGCGACCTCGGAACGCCAGGCGTGCGCGGGCAGGTCGCGGCAGGCCGCGTCGAAGCGCTGGCAGGCGGAGTCGAGGTCGGCCCTGATCACCTGCAGCAGCCTGCGGGAGCCCTCCTCGATGTCGGCGTCGCGGTCCGCGCGCGACGCGTACGCCTGGTGCTCGACCCCGGTCTTGGCCCAGGTGAGCAGGTTCACCAGCGCGTCGGCGTTGCGCGCGAGGTGGGTGACGACGTGCCCGCGGGTCCAGCCGGGCAGCAGGCTGGGGCCGCGCACCGCGGTCTCGTCCAGCTCCTCGACGACCTCGTACAGCACGTCCGTCGCCTGCCGCACCGCGGTCAGGTGCCGGTCGGGCACTCCCCGCGGCGACGGCACCGACGTGTGCTGCGTGGACGGCGTGTAGGTCATGTGCTGCCTCTCCCCGACGTTGAGGCTGATCGAAGTGCCCAGCCTAGGAGGTAGAGCCTGTTCAGGGGAATGCGGAAGCCGCCCGATCCGTTTTTGTCGGTGGTGGCACCTAGCATGGTTCGCGGGTCGGTCACAGCCTCCGGAACGGTGCTAGTACGCTTCGAACGCTTGTTCGGAAGAGTGTGGCGTGAGTGACCCGCCAATCGCAGCCGAAGGGACCCCAGTGGCAGACCGTCTTGTCGTTCGCGGCGCCCGCGAGCACAACCTGCGCAGCGTGGATCTCGACCTGCCGCGGGACAGCCTCATCGTCTTCACGGGGCTGTCCGGCTCCGGCAAGTCGAGCCTCGCGTTCGACACGATCTTCGCCGAGGGGCAGCGCCGCTACGTCGAGTCGCTGTCGGCGTACGCGCGCCAGTTCCTCGGGCAGATGGACAAGCCCGACGTCGACTTCATCGAGGGCCTCTCGCCCGCGGTCTCCATCGACCAGAAGTCCACGAGCCGCAATCCGCGCTCGACCGTCGGCACCATCACCGAGGTCTACGACTACCTGCGCCTGCTCTACGCCCGCGCCGGCAAGCCGCACTGCCCGCAGTGCGGTGAGGCGATCGGCAAGCAGACGCCGCAGGAGATCGTCGACCAGGTGCTCGCCATGGAGCAGGGCACCAAGTTCCAGGTGCTCGCGCCGGTCATCCGCGGCCGCAAGGGCGAGTACCTCGACCTGTTCCAGAACCTGCAGTCGCAGGGCTACTCGCGAGCGAAGGTTGACGGGGTCGTCCACGCGCTGGGCGAGGTGCCGAAGCTCAAGAAGCAGGAGAAGCACCACATCGCGGTCGTCATCGACCGGCTGAGCGTCAAGGCGTCGTCCAAGCAGCGCCTGACCGACTCGGTCGAGACCGCGCTCAGGCTCGCCGACGGCCTGGTCGAGCTGGAGTTCGTCGACCTGCCGGAGACCGACCCGAACCGGGTCAGGGGCTTCTCGGAGAACCTGGCCTGCCCGAACGGCCACCCGCTCGCGATCGAGGACCTGGAGCCGCGGTCGTTCTCGTTCAACTCCCCGTACGGCGCCTGCGTGGTCTGCACCGGCATCGGCGTGCGCAAGGAGGTCGACCCGGAGCTCGTGGTCCCCGACGACGAGCTGACGCTCGAAGAGGGCGCCATCGCGCCGTGGGCAGGCGGGCAGACCGCCGAGTACTTCACGCGCCTGCTGCAGTCGCTCGGCGAGACCATCGGCTACCGGATGGACCAGCAGTGGCGCCACCTGCCCGCGAAGGCGCAGAAGGCGATCCTGCACGGCATCGACGAGCAGGTGCACGTCCGCTACCGCAACCGCTACGGCCGTGAGCGCTCCTACTACGCCAACTACGAGGGCGTGATCCCGTTCCTCGAACGGCGCCAGGAGCAGACCGAGTCCGACTACATGCGGGAGAAGTACGAGGGCTACATGCGGGAGGTCCCGTGCCCCGCGTGCGCCGGCACCCGCCTCAAGCCCGAGATCCTCGCGGTCACGCTGCACCACGGCAAAAAGGGCGACAAGTCCATCGCCGAGGTCTGCGCGATGAGCGTCGGCGAGTGCTCGGACTTCCTCGACGGCCTCAAGCTCGGCAAGCGCGAGTCGATGATCGCGGGCGCGGTGCTCAAGGAGATCCAGGCCCGCCTGCACTTCCTGCTCGACGTCGGCCTCGACTACCTCTCGCTCGACCGCGCCTCCGGCACGCTGTCCGGCGGTGAGGCGCAGCGCATCCGGCTCGCCACCCAGATCGGCTCCGGCCTGGTCGGCGTGCTGTACGTGCTGGACGAGCCGTCGATCGGCCTGCACCAGCGCGACAACCACCGGTTGATCGAGACGCTGACCCGGCTGCGCGACCTGGGCAACACGCTGATCGTCGTCGAGCACGACGAGGACACGATCCGCACTTCCGACTGGGTCGTCGACATCGGTCCCGGCGCCGGTGAGCACGGTGGCAAGGTCGTGCACAGCGGCCCGTACAAGAAGCTGCTGAGCAACAAGGAGTCGATCACCGGCGCCTACCTGTCCGGCCGCAAGTCGATCCCGATGCCCGCGAAGCGCCGCAAGATCGACAAGAAGCGCCAGCTCACGGTCGTCGGCGCGCGCGAGCACAACCTGCGCGGCATCGAGGTGTCGTTCCCGCTCGGCTCGCTCACCTCGGTCACCGGCGTGTCCGGCTCCGGCAAGTCGACGCTGGTCAACGACATCCTCGCGACCGTGCTCGCGAACAAGCTCAACGGCGCCCGCCAGGTGCCCGGCCGGCACACCCGGATCAAGGGCCTGGACCTGGTCGACAAGCTGGTGCAGGTCGACCAGTCGCCGATCGGCCGCACCCCGCGGTCGAACCCGGCCACCTACACGGGCGTGTTCGACCACATCCGCAAGCTCTTCGCGGCGACGACCGAGGCGAAGGTCCGCGGCTACCAGCCGGGCCGGTTCTCGTTCAACGTCAAGGGCGGCCGCTGCGAGGCGTGCGCGGGCGACGGCACGATCAAGATCGAGATGAACTTCCTCCCGGACGTCTACGTCCCCTGTGAGGTGTGCAAGGGCGCGCGGTACAACCGCGAGACCCTGGAGGTGCACTACAAGGGCAAGACGATCTCCGAGGTCCTCGACATGCCGATCGAGGAGGCCGCGACGTTCTTCGAGCCGATCAACGCCATCCACCGCCACCTGAAGACGCTGGTCGAGGTCGGTCTCGGCTACGTGCGGCTCGGCCAGCCGGCACCCACGTTGTCCGGTGGTGAGGCGCAGCGCGTGAAGCTCGCCTCCGAGCTGCAGAAGCGGTCGACCGGCAAGACGGTCTACATCCTCGACGAGCCGACGACGGGTCTGCACTTCGAGGACATCCGCAAGCTGCTGGGCGTCATCAACGGGCTGGTGGACAAGGGCAACACCGTCATCGTCATCGAGCACAACCTCGACGTCATCAAGACGTCCGACTGGATCGTCGACATGGGTCCCGAAGGGGGCTCCGGCGGCGGTATGGTCGTAGCAGAGGGCACACCCGAGCAGATCTCGCAGGTGGAGGAGAGCTACACGGGGCAGTTCCTGCTGCAGGTGCTCGGGAATGAGGAGGTGTCGGCGGCAGGGTGATGATCCCACTCGATGCGCTGGCCCACCGCGAGCGCGCCCTTGCGGCGTCGCGCGGCGTGCCCGTGGCGTACCCCTTCAGCCTCGTTGAGGCGCTCGACATGTCGGAGCAGGCACTCCGCCGTGTCGCGGCTGTCGGCTGGTTGCGAACCCTGGAACGGCTTCCCCGCCTCGCCGACAAGTGAACTAGGCGCCGCTCGGGCCCTGCTTGAGCGGCACTGGAGCGGTGGTGGAGCCGGATTCCCGGTCGTGGGGAATTGACCTCTCGATGTGACTTCTGTCGAGGGACTGTGACTCCCACGAGCTATCCGGGATGATTCTGACGTGTCACTCAACCGCTACCGGTTCCGCAGCGTGTGGCATGTCTGCGCGCCGCCGGCAGCCGTGTACGAGGTGCTGTCCGACATCGCGAACTACCCGCGGTGGTGGCCGGAGGTCAAGTCGGCGACGAAGATCGACGATGAGACCGGTGAGCTCCGCTGCCGGTCGTTCCTGCCCTTCGACCTCGTCATCCGGGCGCGGCACAGCATCCGCAACCAGCAGGCGGGTCTGCTGCGCGCGACGCTGACCGGTGACCTGGAGGGCTTCGCCGGCTGGGAGATCATCGGCCGCGACGGTGGCACCGACCTGGTGTTCGACCAGGAGGTCGTGGTCAACAAGGCGCTGCTGCGGCGGCTGGTGCTGATCGCGAAGCCGTTCTTCCGCGGCAACCACGACCTGATGATGCGCGGCGGCCTCAAGGGGCTGAAGCAGCAGCTGGAGGTCCGGGCCGCGAGCCGCCCCGAGTCCTGACCTCGGCGCGGGCGCCAGCTCCGCACGACCGGCCGCCCGTGTGCGCGGAACCGGTCATCCGTCGGCGGACAGGTGGCGCACCAACCGGCCCAGCTGCTCGGCGTGTGGTCGCCGGCTGGAAGAAGTTCAAGATCGTTGTGAACCGGTGTGGCCCGCCCTGCGTGTGGAGGGCGGTGGTCGCCGCGGCGACCGGGCCCACAGGGGAGAGAGGAGCCCCGGCGGGATGTTCCCGTCGGGGCTCTTCCCGTCTCTCATCGCAGGCGCAGCAGCACCGCCTGCTCCGGTTCCAGGACCGGCAGCTGGACCCCGACGTCCGACAGCACGGAACCGGGCAGCTCCACGGTCTCCCAGCGCGCGGGACCCCGCTGCGTCAGCCGCGGTCGGCCGGCGGGCGCGTCGAACGAGAGCCGGTACGTCCGCTCGGGGTCGAGGCCCGGCAGCCGCACGCGGCGCGGCTTGGTCTGCGTCGAGGTCGTGAGCTGGACGTAGGCGAAGAACGCCTCGGACCGGTCGGCGGCCACGACGCCGTGCACCCACGCCGCGGGGTCCGGGTGGTCGGAGTGCACGACGACCCCGCTGTGCACCAGCGACCGCACGTCCTTGTAGTACTCGATCACCGCCTGGAGCCCGGCGCGTTCGGAGTCGGTGGCCGAGTTGATGTCCCACTCGATCCCGAAGTGCCCGAACAACGCCGTGGCCGCGCGGAACGACAGGTCGTGCACACGCCCGGTGGTGTGCGACTTCGTCGGGCCGACGTGCGCGCCCATCAGCTCCAGTGGCAGGAACACACCGGTCCACCGCTGGATCAGCTGCCGTTCCAGGGCGTCGTTGCAGTCCGACGTCCACACGCGGTCGGTGCGCGCGAGCACGCCGAGGTCGATCCGCCCGCCGCCGGACGAGCAGCTCTCGATCTCCACGTGCGGGTGCCGCAGCCGCAGCTCGTCGAGCAGCCGGTAGAACGCGGCGGTCTGCTCGTGCACGCGCGAGCCGATCAGGTCGCGGTTGTGGTCCCACTTCACGAACGCGATGTCGTTGTCCGCCAGCACCGACGACACGCGGTCGAGGATGTAGGCGTACGCCTCCGGGTGCGCGATGTTCAGCACCTGCTGGTGGCGCGACGGCGGCGGCAGCACGCCGGGACGCGGCCCGAGCACCCAGTCCGGGTGGGCGCGGTAGAGGTCGGAGTCCGGGTTGACCATCTCCGGCTCGAACCAGAGGCCGAACTCCATGCCGAGCGCGCGCACGTGCTTGATGAGCGGGGTCAGCCCGTCCGGCCACACGGTCTCGTCGACGAACCAGTCACCGAGCCCGGCGGTGTCGTCGCGGCGGTGCCGGAACCAGCCGTCGTCCAGCACGAACCGCTCCACGCCCATCGCCGCGGCGGTGTCGGCCAGCGCGGTCAGCCGCCCCAGGTCGTGGTCGAAGTAGACGGCCTCCCAGGTGTTCAGCACGACCGGCCGCGGCCGCCGCGGGCGTTCCCGCAGCTGCCGGTGGAAGGCCGCGCTGATGCCGTCGACACCCGCCGGCGAGTAGGCCGCGTACAGCCACGGCGTCTCGTACTCCTGGCCCGCGGCCAGCGTGATCTCACCCGGCAGCAGCAGCTCGCCGCCACCGAGGACGGGCGTGCCGTCGACCTGGTTCTCCGCGTACGTCACGTGGTTGCCGCTCCACGCCACGTGCAGCGCCCACACCTCGCCGTCGCGGAACGAGAACCCCGGCGTGCCCGCCAGCAACCCGATGGTCGCGTCGTGCCCGGTGCGCCCGCGCCGGCTCTCCCGCACCCACGAGCCGTGGTGGAACGCCTGCCGCTGCGGCTGGCGTTCGCGGCTCCAGCGGCCGGTGAAGTCGAGCAGCTCGGTGGCGTGCGACGGGACGGGCAGCGCGGTCTCCACGCCCTCCAGCGCGTACGGCGTCGTGCCGTCGTTGCGGACGACGTGCCGCAGCCGGAGCATGCCGGACTCCAGCAGCTCGACGGTGCCGGTGACGGTCAGCTCGGCCGCCGCGTCGGAGGCGGCGTAGCGGAAGATCCGGTCCTCGGCCGAGGACGAGGTGACCTGGAGCGCCGGGGCGAAGTGCTCACCGCCGCGGTGCCCGCGCAGACCCGGACGGCCGGAGTACCCGGCACCGGCGTCGGGCAGCAGCGCGAGCGGGACGGGGACGTCCGGGGTGTTGTTCGGGTTGCTCCACGAGACGACGCCGGCCAGGCCGCGCAGTGCGGCCTGGCCGAGGTCCCCGAGGGTGCGCCCCCAGTGCGCCACGACCGGCAGGCCTGCGCCCTCGACGGTGATGACGACGCTGGAGGTGTCGTCGTGCAGGTGCACGACCTCCGTGTTGCTCATGCGGGCCCCGTCCACATCAAACACAACTGAACAATGTGCCGATCCTCAGATCCGGGGCCCGCGTTGTCAAGCGTTGGAACTTGTTGGGTTTTGTCCGATCAGATGATCAGACTGATGAGCGCCGCGACCACGAAACCGACCACCGACAGGATGGTCTCCAGCACGGTCCACGACTGCAGCGTCTCCTTCACCGACAGCCCGAAGTAGCGCGACACGATCCAGAACCCGCCGTCGTTCACGTGCGAGGCGATGATCGAACCGGACGCGATCGCCATCACGACCAGTGCGAGCTGGGGCTGCGAGTAGTTCAGGTCCGACAGCACCGGTGCCACGATGCCCGCGGTCGTCACGATCGCGACCGTCGCCGAACCCTGCGCGATCCGGATGACGCAGCTGATCACGTACGCCAGCGCGATCACCGGCAGGCCGAGGTCGGACAGCTCACCCGCCAGGGTCTTGCCGATGCCCGTCGCGGCCAGCACGGCGCCGAAGAAGCCACCGGCACCGACCACGAGCAGGATCATCGCGACCGGCTTCAACGACGCGGCGGACAGCTCCGCCACCTTCTCCCGCGTCATGCCGCGCCGGAAGCCCAGCAGCCAGAACGCGAGCAGCACCGAGATCGTCAGCGCCACCGCGGGCGTGCCGAAGAACGTCGCCACCGAGTACAGCCGCGTGCCCTTGGTCAGCAGGATCGAGCCGAACGTGCCGGCGAGGATCAGCACCAGCGGCAGGCCGATGATCGAGAGCACCAGGCCGAGCGACGGCGGGTCGCGGTCGTCGCCACCGTTCTCCGCCCGCGCGACCTCGGCCGCCGCCAGCATCTCCTCCGGGACGGGCACGTTGATGCGCTTGCCGATCCAGTACGAGTACAGGACACCGCCGACGAACCACGACGGGAGCGCCACCGCGAGACCCATGATGATGATCCAGCCGAGCGACACCCCCAGCAGACCGGCTGCCGCCACCGGTCCCGGGTGAGGTGGCATGAACGCGTGCATGACCGAAAGGCCCGCGAGCAACGGCATGGCGAACAACACGATCGACTTGCCGCTGCGCTTGGCCGCCACGTAGACGAGCGGCGCGAGCACGAAGATGCCGATGTCGAAGAAGACCGGCACACCGAAGATCAGGCCGGCGAGGCCGATCGCGACCGGCGCCTTCTTCTCGCCGAACGCGTTCATCAGCTTGTCCATCAGCACCTGTGCGCCGCCGGACGCCTCGAGGATCGCGCCCAGCAGCGTGCCGAGGCCGATGATCGCGGCGATGTGCCCGAGGATGGAGCCGAAACCCTTCTCCAGCAACGAGTCCGAGGCCTTCTGCGCCGACCCGACCAGCTGCTCCACCGGCACGCCCGCGAGGAGCGCGACCAGCAGGGCGACGACGATCAGCGCGATGAACGGCTCGACCTTGAACTTGATGATCAGCAGGAGCAGCACCGCGATGCTGACCACCGCGAGGGTCAGCAGACCCGGTGTTGAGTGTTGCAACCAGTCGATCACGGGCGGCTCCTGAGTGAATGGCCTGGCAATGCGCCGGTGGCGGTTCCGTCGTCGATCACCGGCACCCCGTTGCAGAACACGAACGGGATGCCGGTGGCCTGCTGCCTCGGCTGGTCGAAGGTCGCCGTGTCGGCGATCGTGGCCGCGTCGAACAGCACCAGGTCGGCCGCGAACCCCTCGCGGACCAGACCCCGGTCGGTGAGCCGCAAGCGTTTGGCGGCCCGGCCGGTGAGGTGCTCGACGCACTCCTCCAGGCTCAGCACGCCCAGTTCGCGGACGTAGCGCGCGAAGTAGCGGGGGAACGTGCCCCACGCGCGCGGGTGGGGGCGGTCGCCGACGAGCAGCCCGTCGCTGCCGCCGGTGTGCGCCGGGTGCTTCATGATCGCCTGCACGTTCTCCTCGTGCCCCACGTGCATGAGGCAGGAGGTACCCAGGCGTTCGTCGACCAACACGTCGAAGTACAGGTCGGCCGGGGTGCGCCCGAGCCGTGCCGCGGACCGCAGGACGCTCGCGCCGACGAGGTGCGCGTTGCGGTCGTTGCGGACCCCGTTGATCTCGATGGAGTCCCAGTCGACCGGCACGCCGTGGCAGCCGTCCGAGCCGATCTCCTCGATCTCCGCACGGATGCGCTCACGGGTGTCCACATCGGACAACCGGGCCAGCGCGCTGGCCGGTCCGCCCTCCGTCGCCCAGGACGGGAGCAGCGCGGACAGGTACGTCGCGCCCGGCAGGTACGGGTAGGTGTCCAGCGAGATGTCGGCACCGCCCGCGATGGCGTCGTCCAGCAGCGCCAGCAGCTCCGGTGCCCTGCCCTTGTTCACCGGGAAGTTCATCGTGGCGTGCGCGAGGTGCAGCGGGCAGCCGGAGCGCTTCGACACGTCCACCATCTCGGCGTACGCCTCCAGCGCGCCCGCGCCGTAGCTGCGGTGGTGCGGGCTGTAGAAACCGCCGTGGCTCCCGACGACCTCGCAGAGCTGCACCAGCTCGGACGTGTCCGCGTACATGCCGGGCGTGTAGGTGAGCCCGGAGGACATGCCGAAAGCGCCCTCCGCCAACGACTTCGCGAGCTCGTCCTTCATCGCGAGCAGCTCGGCCCCGGTCGCCGGCCGGTCCTCCCAGCCGACGGCGAGCATCCGCAGCGTCCCCTGCGGCACCAGGTACGCGGCGTTGACCGCGATGCCCTGGTCGAGCCGGTCGAGGTACTGCCCGACCGAGCGCCAGTTCCAGTCGAAGCCCGGCGGGTCGTCGTTCCACCCGGCGAGCTGGCCGCGCAGCGTGGCGAGCACCTCGTCGTTCACCGGCGCGTAGGACAGGCCGTCCTGGCCGAGCACCTCGGTCGTGACGCCTTGCGAGACCTTCGCCAGGTGGTCCGGTTCGGCGAGGATCCGCAGGTCCGAGTGCGAGTGCATGTCGATGAACCCCGGCGCGAGCACGAGCCCGTCCGCGTCGATCGACCGCGTGGCGGAGATCCCGCTGCCGATGGACGAGATGACGCCGTCCTTGATCCCCACGTCCGCCTGGTAGGCGGGCGCGCCCGTGCCGTCGGCGATCAGTGGTCCGCGCAGGACGACGTCGTCCATCAGGGCACTCCCCTTCTAGAAGTAGGTGCGGATCAGGTCGACCACGGTCGTGCCCTGCACGACCGGGATCAGCTGCCACTTGTCGAACACCGTGCAGGGGTGCGACAGGCCCAGCCCCACCCAGTCGCCGACCCGGACCGTGGCCTCGGGACCGAGCTTCAGGAACGCGTGCTGGTCGTTCAGCGCGGTCACCTCCGCCTGGGTCAGCGGGGCGACCGCGCCGTCACGGCGGCGCAGCAGCTGCGGCTCCGGCAGGCCCTCGTCGAACGACGCGTCGCGCTTGCCGATCGTGAGCAGCGCCAGGTCGCGCTGGGGCCGTGAGGTCACCTGGGCCCACGCCTTGAGCGCCGGCCGGAACGGCTCCACGCCGTCGATCCGCGCGAACGGCGAGATGCCGCGGTAGAAGCCGTCGTCGTGCGTGATGTACGCGCCGCTGCGCAGCACCGGGGTGACCGGCATCGGCCACGGCTGCGTCAGCGTCGCCGCGACCTGGTCGAAGTACGCGCTGCCGCCGGCGGTGACGACCACCTCGTCGAGCTCGTCGAACAGACCGGCGTCGGCGAGCTGGACCACGAGCCCGCGCAGGTCGGCGAGGTAGCGGTCCACGACGGACTGCGACGACTCGGACGCGTCGTGCGCCAGGGCGCCCTCGTAGCCACCCGCTCCGACCAGGCGCAGCACCGGGCTCTGGGCGGCCGCGCGGGCCACGGCCAGCGCGGTCTCCACGTCCCGTGCGCCGGTGCGGCCGCCGGGTGCGCCCAGCTCGACCAGCACGTCCACCGGCCGTCCCGGCTGGAGCTCCTGCAGCGTCTCGCTCATCAGCGCGACACCGGCCTCGGAGTCGACCCAGCAGCTGAACTCGAACCGCGGGTCCGCGTCCTGCTCGGCGACCAGCCAGCGCAGGCCGGCCGGGTCGAGCAGCTGGTTGGCGAGCAGGACGCGCTGCACGCCGAACGCCCGGTAGACGCGTGCCTGCGACGCGTTGGCCGCGGTCAGGCCCCAGACGCCGTGCTCGATCTGCCGCTGGAACAGCTGTGGCGCCATCGTCGTCTTGCCGTGCGGCGCGAGCTTGACGCCGTGGTTGTCGCACCACGTCGCCATCGTCGTCAGGTTGTGCTCCAACGCGTCCGCGTCGAGCACGACCAGCGGGCCGACGAACTCGTCGGCGAACAGGTCGAGGCGGCGGTCCGCGACCTCGCCGATCGTCGAGCCGAAGACGCTCGACGGCAGGCCCTTGAACCGCCAGTCGACGCGTTCGGACCGGATGCCGGCGACCGCGGAGAGGTTCATCTCCGTCAGTTGTTGCATATTTTGCAACTCCCATTGCGCGATGTGATGCTGGAGTGTGTAGCATTCGGGTGCGCCGCCGTCAACGAACACCTCTGGAGCACGCATGCGGTTCGAACACGTTGGCGGTGTCGTGTGTCTCGGCGAGACCATGGTGATGATGGTTCCGGCTGAACCCGGTCCCGTGCACCTGGTGCGCACCTGGCACCGCGCCATCGGCGGTGCCGAGTCCAACGTCGCCTGCCACCTGTCGCGCCTGGGCGTGTCCTCGTCGTGGGTGAGCGCGGTCGGCGACGACTCGTTCGGCCGTGCCGTGCTCGACACCGTCGGCGGATTCGGCGTGGACGTCTCCGGGGTGCGGGTCGACCCGGCGCGGCCGACCGGCCTGTACGTGAAGGAGGCCTCGCCGCACGGCAGCCCGGTGCGCTACTACCGGCGCGGGTCGGCGGCCTCCGGCATGGGCCCGGAGATGGTCGACCGGCTCGGCCTGGACGAGGTCGCGCTCGTGCACCTCAGCGGGATCACGGCCGCGTTGTCCGACTCCTGCCTCGCCCTGCTGCGGGAGCTGCTGCGCAGGCCGCGGCACGGGTTCCGGATCTCGTTCGACCTGAACTGGCGGCCGGCGCTGTGGACCGACCGCGACCCGCGGGTGCTGCGCGAGCTCGCCGACCTGGCCGACGTCGTGCTGGCCGGCGCCGACGAGGCCGAGCTGGTGTGGGGGACCGGCGACCCCGCACGGCTGCGCGCGTTGCTGCCCGGCCCGAAGTCGCTGGTCGTCAAGCACGGCGCGGACGGCGCGACGCTGCTGGAGGACTCGGGTTCGTGGTTCGAACCGGCGCTGGAGGTGCGGGTCGTGGAACCCGTGGGCGCCGGTGACGCGTTCGCGGCGGGGTTCCTCGCGGCGACCCTGGCCGGCGAGCCGCCCTCGGTGCGGCTGCGGGCGGGACACCTGCAGGCGGCCTCCGCTTTGCTGACCGCGGAGGACGTCGGCGATCCTTTGCCCGGCGACGTGACAGCACGCCTGCTGCACGCCGATCCGCAGACCTGGGCCGCCGCCCGCCTGGAGGGGTAGATGAGCCAGAGCCTCGACCGCGCGCTCACGCTGGTGGGCCAGCTCGCGACCGGCCCGAAGACGCTGGACGAGCTGTCCGGCGTGATCGGCGTGCACAAGTCCACGACGCTGCGCCTGCTGCGCACCCTGGAGACGCACCGGTTCGTCCAGCGCGACGGCGTGCACCACTACCGGCTCGGCACGGCGCTGTTCGACCTCGCCCACCGCGCCCTGGAGGAACGCGACGTGCGCCGCGCCGCCGAACCCGCGTTGCGCGAGCTGAACTCCAAGCTCGGCTACACCCTCCACCTCGCGTCCTATGAGGACGGTGAGGTCATCTACATCGACAAGTACGAGTCCTCGCACCCGATGCGCATGTACTCCCGCATCGGCCGCCGCGCCCCGCTGCACTGCACCGCCGTGGCCAAGATCCTGCTGTCCGGCCTCCCGCCCGCCGCGCTGCAGAAGGTGCTGGCGACCATGGAGTTCCCGCGCCTGACGGCGAACACCATCACCGGTCGCGCCGGCTACCTCGCCGAGCTGGACCGCGTGCGCGCCAACGGGTACGCCGTCGACAACGCCGAGCACGAGGACTTCATCCACTGCATCGCCGCACCCATCCGCGGTGCCCGCGGCGAGGTGATCGCGGCCGTCTCGATGTCCGTGCCCAAGGTGCTGCTCGACTTCGACGGGCTGCTCGCGCACCTGCCAGAACTGCTCGCCACCGCAGAGGCCGCTTCCGTCGAATGCGGTCACGTTCCGAGGTAAGGGGATTTTCCGTTGTCCAAGGTTGAGATCAAGACTGCCGACGCGCCGCAGCCGGTGGCCCGCTTCTCGCAGGGTGTGCGTAAGGGCAACATCCTGCAGGTGGCAGGCCAGGTCGCGTTCGACCCGTCCTCCGGTGAGATCGTCGGCACCACCGTCGCCGAGCAGACCCGCCAGACGTTCGCGAACCTCAACGCCGTGCTCGCCGCCGGTGGCGCGTCCATCGACGACGTCGTGATGATCCGCGTGTACCTCACCGACACCGCGCACTTCGCGGAGCTGAACGAGGTCTACGGCGAGTTCGTCACCGACCCGGCCCCGGCGCGGACCACCGTGTACGTGGGACTGCCGGCCGGGTTGCTGGTGGAGATCGACGCACTGGCCGTCGTGGACTGACGACCCGCTCGGCGGGCTTTTTCGCCCGCACAGCGCGCCGGACACCGGCTACTGCGGTTTCCTGGGGGCGCACCTCCCGGCCGGGAGGTGCGCCCTTCGCCGTGGGGAGACCGAGGTTGACAGCGGAGAAGGCCAACACCCGGATGCAGGCCGCCCTGCACGCCGTCCGCCCACCCGAGGTCGGCCTGCCGCCCGCGCTCGCGGACGTCGCCGCGGCCGGCTGGACCACCGAGGGGTCGCGGTACCTGCTGCGGGGACTGGAGTCCGGGGTCCTCGACATGCCGCTCGCCGACACGCTCGACGAGCGGATGGGGGTGGCGCTCGCCTTCGCCCGCGAGTGCCTGCGCCAGGCCGAACGACCGGTGACGGCGTTGTTCTCGATCTCCGAGCCGTACGACGACGTCGTGCCGGTGACCACGCACGTGGCGTTCTGGACGCATCGGCGTGAGGCCGAGGACTTCGCGGACTCCGATCAGCAGCTGATGTTGTTGAGCACCGAGCCGACGACGTTCCTCTACGCGTGCGACGAAGAGCAGCGCGCGGTGATGGCCGACACGGCCGCCGCGCTCGACCTGCCGCACGACGAGGCGGTGGCGCTGGTCAACGCCTGCTGGAGTGACCTGAGCAGGCGCTATTCACTGCTCTACGGCGGGTGGCTCGGCCGGCAGAGCGGTGCGGAGTGGGCCGCGCGGATCAGGGCGGGGGCCGCGGCGGCGGAGTGATCATCGACGCCGGATTGGTCACGTGGCAGCATCCGCCCCATGAAGTGGTACGCGGACAGACCGGTCAGGCTCACGCGTCAGGTGGTGGCAGACCTCCTCGCCGTCGGGTGGGTGGCGCTCTGGATCTGGGTGGCCACCACGGTCCACGACTGGGTGCTCGAGCTGCGGGCGCCGGGCGACGGGCTGGTCAGCGCGGGCGTCAGCATCCGCGACGTCTTCACCAACGCCGCCGGCAAGGCCAGGGGTGTCCCCTTCGTCGGGGAAGACCTGTCCGGGGCGCTGGGCAACGGCACCAAGGCCGGCGAGACCCTGACCGACGCGGGCAACGCGCAGATCGGCGTGGTGCAGGACTCCGCGTTCTGGCTCGCCGCGGCGCTGGTCGTCGTACCGGTGCTGTTCCTGCTGATCACGTGGTTGCCGGTCCGGCTGCGGTACGCGCGCAGGGCCGCCGGGGTCGCGCGGCTGCGCGACAAGCCAGACCTGCTGGCGCTGAGGGCGCTCACCAGCCTCTCGCCGCGGCAGCTCGCGAAGTTCGGCGGAGATCCCGCGGTGGCGTGGCGCACCGGCGACACCGACGTGATCGACGAGCTGGCCCGGCGCGAGCTCGCCTCGCTGGGGGTGCGGGCATGACCGCGATCGCGGTGATCGCCGCCGTGGTGTCGCTGTGCTCGGTGGCGGTGGCGCTGTGGCAGGCGCGGGAGGCGAAGAACGCGCAGGAGGCGGCGCGCAAGGCGCAGGAGGAGGCCGCGGCGGCCCGCAAGGCCGTCGAGCAGGCCACCTCGAGCGCGTTGCAGGCCAAGACGGCGGTCGAGGAGTCGCGCAAGGCGGCCGAGGACGCGCGCAGGGGCGTCGACGAGGCCCGTGGCGCGGCGGTGAACGCTCAGGACGCGGCCGGTGCCGCGCGGATGCTGGCCGACGAGGCGCAGCGGGCTGGGCAGTTCGCGATCGAGCGGGTCGAAGAGGTCGCCGAGAGCGTCTCGGCCGAACGGCGGCGGCGCGGCATGCCCTCGTTCGAGATCACGCCGGGCGCCCCGGACGAGTTCCACCTCAGCTACGTGGGCGGGCCACCGGTGCTCGACCAGGTCACCGTCTCGGTAGTACCGGGCTCGCGGGTGCTCGGGCTGTCGGTGGGCGACGAACCGCCGGGCGAGCAGGTCGAGATCGGCCCGCTGCCCAACGGCGCCAGCGTCGCGTTCCGCGCCGCCACCGGCCAGCGGGCCTCACCGGTGTTCTCGGTGAGCGCCCAGCCGTGGGAGCCCGTGGTCGTGCGGGCGGATCAGTAGACGGGACCGGTGAACTTCTCGCCGGGGCCCTGACCCGGCTCGTCGGGCACGACGGAGGCCTCGCGGAACGCGCGCTGCACCGACTGGAGACCGTCCTTCAGCGGTGCGGCGTGCGGGCCGAGGTACTCCGACGAGGCGGTCACCAGGCCGGCCAGCGCCGTGATCAGGCGGCGGGCCTCGTCGAGGTCGCGGCGCGGCGAGCTGTCCGGGTCCGGGTCCGCGAGGCCGAGGCGCTCCGCGGCGGCGGACAGCAGCATCACGGCCGCACGGCTGATGACCTCGATGCTGGGGACGTCGCCCAGGTCGCGGACGTCGTCTTCAAGGGTGCCTTCAAGCGGATCGGTCACGCCGCCCATTCAAGCAAGCGGACCCCACCCGGCCTCGATTCGGGGGTTGACAACCGCGTCTGCTACTATTTCCGACGCGACCAGCTCCCGCTCGTGCGGGAGCGGCAAGTGGAGCCCCGCTCCCACCCGCGATCACCGCTTGTTGAGGTGGCCGGGTCCGGTCCTCCTGGCAGCAGGGCGCACGGGTGCCCTCCGCCAGGTCTGTGATCGGTCGGAAGCGGGCCCTGTCGTCATCGACGACGGGGCTCTTGTTTTTGGCGCAAACGAGTCTCAAAGGACGTGAATGACAAGTCCCTCGAACCGCGGTGCACCCGTCAGCACCGAGCCGCGCATCAACGACCGCATTCGGGTGCCGGAAGTTCGTCTGGTCGGGCCGAATGGTGAGCAGGTCGGGATCGTTCGCATCGAGGACGCGCTCCGACTCGCGCAGGAAGCGGATCTCGACCTCGTCGAGGTCGCCGCTCAGGCTCGCCCGCCGGTCTGCAAGCTGATGGACTACGGCAAGTTCAAGTACGAGACCGCGCAGAAGGCGCGCGAGTCCCGTCGGAACCAGCAGCTGACGGTCATCAAGGAGCAGAAGCTCCGGCCGAAGATCGACCCGCACGACTACCAGACGAAGAAGGGCCACGTGGCCCGCTTCCTCTCGCACGGGAACAAGGTCAAGGTGACCATCATGTTCCGCGGTCGCGAGCAGTCGCGCCCCGAGCTCGGCTACCGGTTGTTGCAGAAGCTGGCGGAGGACGTCGCGGAGCTGGGCTTCGTCGAGTCGAACCCCAAGCAGGACGGCCGCAACATGATCATGGTGTTGGCGCCGCACAAGAACATCAAGCCGCGTCCGGTCAAGCAGGAGCAGGACGGCGTCGTCGAAGCCGACGAAGCCGCCGAGGCCACCGAATAAGGACGCATGGCCGCCCCCGACCCGGTGGGTAGCACGAGACGAGGACGGAAATGCCGAAGAACAAGACGCACAAGGGCACCGCGAAGCGAGTCCGGGTGACCGGCAGCGGGAAGGTCGTCCGCGAGAAGACGGGCAAGCGCCACCGCCTGGAGGTCAAGTCCAGCCGTGAGACGCGTCGCATGGCCGGCACGACCGTGGTCTCCCCGGCCGACGCCCCCCGCATGAAGAAGCTGCTCGGTCTCTGACCTGCTTCGACCCCCTAGCTAATTTCGGGGCGGCAGCACCAGGCTCTGGTGAGCACCGCCCCCATGAGATCGACAGGATGGACCCGTGGCACGCGTCAAGCGGGCTGTGAACGCCCAGAAGAAGCGCCGTACCACCCTCGAGCTGGCCAGCGGCTACCGCGGTCAGCGTTCGAGGCTGTACCGCAAGGCCAAGGAGCAGGTGCTCCACTCGCTCAACTACGCGTACCGCGACCGCCGTGCGCGCAAGGGCGACTTCCGCAAGCTGTGGATCCAGCGCATCAACGCCGCTGCCCGCGCGAACGGGATGACCTACAACCGCCTCATCCAGGGCCTGCGCCTGGGCGGTGTCGAGGTCGACCGCAAGATCCTGGCCGACCTCGCCGTCACCGACGCGACCGCGTTCGCCGCCCTCGTCGAGATCGCCCGCGGCGCGCTCCCGGCCGACGTGAACGCCCCGGCCGAGGACAAGGCCTGAGCCACCACGCACCCGGTCAACGACCCGAGGCAGCTCCGTTCACCGAACGGACGCCTCGGGTCGTTGCTGCTCGCCACCTGACCCGCCGCCAGGGCCGTGACAAGGCAGGCCGGTTCCTCGTCGAGGGCGCCCAGGCCGTGCGGGAAGCACTCGCCTGGCGCCAGGGCGAGGTCCACGAGCTCTTCGTCACCGCGACCGCCGCCGACCGCAACCCCGAGCTGCTCCGCACCGCCGCCGGCGCGGGCATCCGGATCAGCGAGGTGACGGACAAGGCCGCCGCGTCGCTGTCCGAGACCGTGACACCGCAGGGCCTCGTCGCCGTGTGCGACGCGGTCCCGCAGCCGCTCGACCGGGCGCTGTCCGGTTCTCCGCGGCTCGTCGCGGTGCTGTACGGCGTGTCCGACCCGGGCAACGCCGGCACCGTCACCCGCGTGGCCGATGCGGCGGGAGCCGACGCGGTGATCTTCGCGGGCGATGCGGTCGACCCGCACAACGGCAAGTGCGTGCGCGCCTCCACGGGCTCGCTGTTCCACCTGCCGATCGCCCGGTCCCGTGACGCCGGTGAGGTCTTCGCGGCCTGCCGCGCGGCCGGTCTCACCCTGGTCGCCGCCGACGGGTACGCGGAGCAGGACCTGGTCGAGGCCTCCGCCAAGGGTGAGCTGAACCGGCCCACCGCGTGGGTGTTCGGCAGCGAGGCGCACGGGCTGCCCGACGACGTGGTCGCCTCCCTCGACACCGCGCTGAAGGTGCCGCTGTACGGGGCCGCCGAGAGCCTCAACCTGGCGACGGCCGCCGCGGTCTGCCTCTACGCCTCCGCCCGCGACCAGCGCAGCTGATCAGGCCGCGGAAAACCGCTGGCGCGCAGTCGCGTTTTTCGTATCGTGTGCCGGTGCGCGAACCCGAGATCGAACTCCTCTGTTCCCAGCTCACCGCCTTCTACGTCTTCCCGGACACGGCGGTCGAGATCGCCGCGGTCCTGCGCGGCCGGCTCGCCGAGGGCGCGTACGCCGGCGTGGACGACGAGCGGTTCGCCGCGCTCGTGACCGAGGACCTGCAGAAGGTCAACGGCGACAAGCACCTGCGGCTCCTGCACAGCCACGACGAGGTGTCCGAGTCCGACCAGGGGTCGGCGTGGGACCCGGTGGCGTACCGGCGGGAGGCCGAGCTGGACGCGTTCGGCATCACCCGCGTCGAACGGCTCGCCGGCAACGTCGGCCTGCTGGCCCTGCGCCTGCTGCACGACGCCGAGATCGCCACCCCGGCCGTCACCGCGGCCATGACGCTGCTCGCCCACACCGACGCGCTGATCATCGACCTGCGCGCCAACGGCGGCGGTGACCCGCACACGGTCGCGTTGATCTGCAGCTACCTGTTCGACGAGCCGGTGCACCTCAACGACATCTACAACCGGCCCGCCGACTCGACGCAGCAGTTCTGGACGTTGCCGCACGTGCCGGGCCCGAAGTTCGGCGGCACCAAACCGGTGTACGTGCTGACGAGCGGCCGCACGTTCTCCGGTGCCGAGGAGCTCAGCTACAACCTGCGGCAGAACGAGCGCGCCACCCTCGTCGGCGAGACGACGAAGGGCGGGGCGCACCCCGGCGACCGCTACCGCGTCGGCCCGCACCTGAAGTCGTCCATCCCGAACGGCCGTGCCATCAACCCGGTGTCCGGCACCAACTGGGAGGGCGTCGGTGTCGTGCCGCACGTCGAGGTGCCCGCCGCCGAGGCGTTCGACGTCGCGTACCGCGAGGCCCTGACCCACGTCCTGACCCTGGGCTCCGACGGCCCGCGCCGCGCCATCCACGAGGCCGCGACCGCCGCCCTCACCTCGGTGTGACCGCACGCGGGGCCCTTTCGTGCTCTCCTGGTGAACGAAAGCTCCCCGCGTGCACCCGCTTCTGATGTCACGCGGGAGTCCTTCGTTTCCCTCAGGGGAACGAAAGGGCCCCGCGTGACGGTCAGGAGAGGCGGGCGGTCAGGGCGCGGACCAGGGGGTCGGTGCCGGGGGTTTTCTGCTGGGCGCCCAGGGCGTCCGACAACGCCGAGAGCACCTCGCCGACCAGTGAGTCGTCGGGGAGCAGGGTTGCGGCGCGGCGGGCCTCGGACTCGGAACCCTCGGGGTCGCCCGCCTCCAGCAGCACCCGTGCCGAGCGCACGACCAGGAACGTCCGCCAGCCGTCCTCCGACAACGAGGTCGCCAGCGCCTCCGCCTCGCGGTTGTACTTGATCGCCAGCGCGTACTCACCGGCCTGCGAGTGCAGGAACGCCCTGATCGCCGCGATCTCCGCCTGCCGCCGGGTGACCTCGGTGAGGTCGTCCAGCGACGGCAGCAGGGCCTCGGCGTCGTCGAGGGCCGAGCGGGTCTCCCGCACCGCCTCACCGGGCAGGGCGGAGGCCAGCTCGATCAGCGAACCGACGGCCTCGGAGACGTTGCCCTCCGACTGCCACAGCTCGGCGGCGGCGCGGTAGGTCGCCGTCGCCTCCTCGTGCTCGTCGGTGCGGTGCAGCACCGAGGCGAGCGCGTCGAGCAGGAACGCGCGGCGGCCGACCTCCTCGGCGGGCAGCAGGGCGGCGGCCTCCCGCAGGTGCTTCACGGCGTCGGGCAGCTCGTCGAGCGTGCGGCAGACCTGGCCGAGCCGGAACACGATCTGCAGGCGCAGGTCCTCCTGGCCCTCCTGCACCAGCCGCAGCGCCTCCTCCAGCACCTCGGCGGCCTCGACGAACCGGTTCGTCTGCACGTAGCCGCCGCTCAGCGCGAAGCAGAAGTGCGCGGTGTGGCCGGGGGAGAGGTGCACGCGCGAGACCGCCACGGCCTCCCGCAGCTCCGCCAGGCAGGCACCCTCCTGGTCGAGCTCCTGGATCGCGGCCACCTGGTACCAGCGCGCCTCCGCCGACTCCGGCAGCGGGAACGACGACACGAACGCCGCCGCGGTCGCCAGCGCCTCCGGCACGCGCTGCTGCAGGGTCTCGAGCCGCAGCCGCATCCGCAGGCCCTCGAAGCGGGCGTTCGGCGGCAGGTCACCGGCCAGTGCGGCCACGACGTCGGCGTACGCGCCGTCGAGGTCCTGCTGCCGGGCCTTGTGCTCGGCGGCCTGCACGAGCACCCGGCCGCGCAGCTCCGGAACGTCCAAGGAGGACGCGAGTGCCATCATCTCGCCGGCCTGGTCGTGCTGGTGCTCCTCGTCGAGGAGCTCGGCCAGCGACAGCGCGGCGATCGTGCGCGTGTAGTCGGTGGTGGCCTCGGCCAGGCACCGCTCGGCAAGCTCCCGGCCGTTCTCCAGCTTGACGGCCATCCTGGCCCGGTAGCGCAGCGCCATGTCCGCGGGCAGTGCCGCCAACAGCGCCTCGAAGTGCTCCTGCTCGAACGGCGCCAGGCCGCTCGTGATCCGGCGGATGCCGGCGTGCGCGGCCAGGTCCGGCGGCAGCAGCGCGTCCATGTCGGCGGGCAGCGAGTCGAGCATCCGCCGCGCCTGCACGAAGTCACCGCTCTCGTACAGCTCGACCATCCGCGTCGCGATGTCGACGGGGTCGCCGAAGACGACCGGCTCCTCCACCGGCGCCGGCGCCGCGGCCACCGGGACCGCCAGCGGCACGTGCGGGTAGTCGGCCTGCTCCAGCGCCTTCGTCACGCGCTCGGTCCACGCCGGGGTGCCGTTGCGCTCGTCGAACGCCTTAGCGAGCTCGACGGCCCGCGCCGACAACCGGTCGAGCAGTTGGGCCGCGGTCAGCGTGCCCACCGACGGCACGTCGAACCCGACGTCGGCCGGGAGCCGCTTCAGCAGCACGGAGGCGCACTCGGCGAACGACATCTCGTCGGCCGGCAGCTGCGTCGCGGTCACCTTGTGCAGCGACCGGCGCAGGATCTCCTCGCCGCGGTCGAGGTTGCCGGTCAGCGCGCAGAACCGGATGTGCTCGTGCACGTACGAGGTGATCTCGTCGTCCTTGATCAACCGGTACGCGGTGGTGTGCGCGTGCGCGGCCTTCTCCAGGTCGCCGATCTCCAGCAACGGCCACAGCAGCGCGCTCAGGATGCCCTGCGGCTGCGTGGCGCACCCGGTGTTGCCGGACAGGCCCTCCCAGCCGTGGCCGGCGGCCTCGGAGTGCCGGCCGAGCCGCGCCAGCATCCACACCTGCTCCTCGACCACGCACGCGTCGCAGTCGGCCATCGGGCCGGACTCCGTGGCCAGGTACCTGCCGAGGTGCTCGCGCACGCCGTCCAGGTCACCGACGTGGTAGGCGTACTCCGCGCGGGCGCCGTGCACCGGCTGCACCGAGTACCCGAGCCGGCCGTAGCGGTCGGCGAGCTGCCCGATGACGGCCTGCAGCTGCTTCAGCGAGAACCGCGGGTCGCGGCGCAGGCCGGTGGAGATCCACTTGTGGGACCAGTCGAGCGAGTGGCGCTCGTAGTCGTTGAACGCCTCCGGGTCCTTCTCCTCCGCGCCCAGGCACCACGCGAACGGCGCCAGCATCAGGTCGTAGCGCGACAGGTAGTAGGCCGAGTCGATCATCGCGATCCGGCACGACACCCCGAGCGGCAGGTGGCCGAGCGCGTCGGACATCCGCGCCACCCGTTCCAGCGCCTCGTGCTTCGGCATGCCCGTGGGCATGTTGTAGGCCTCCAGGAACGCGTTCTCCGCGTCTTCCTCGGTGAAGTCGGCCATGTGATCACTTACCCCCAACGGCGCGGTCGAGCAGTTCCAGGAACGAGCGGTTCAGCGCCGCCGTGTCCTTCGGTCGCATGGCCCGCCGCGCCTGCAGGACGGCGTGCACGTACAGAGATTCGAGCGTCAGCTCCACGAGCGACGGGTCGGTCAGCCGCGCGAGCCGCTGCACCAGCGGGTTGCGGCAGTTCAGCACCAGCTGCTCCGGCCGGCCGGAACCGGTGTCCGCGGTCAGCTGCCCCAGCAGCTCCGCCCACAGCGGGTCGGCGTCGGCGGCGGTCTGCTCGGTGTCGAGCCTGCGCTGCTGCTCGGCGTTGCTGATCAGCAGCGCGGGCAGCGAGACCGGGTCGAAGTCGCGGACCACGGCGTCGCAGTCGTGCCGGTCCAGCGCCGCCGCGCCCTCCGCGAGCCGCAGCTTCAACGCGGCCTCGACGTCGGGTTCCGGATCGGCCAGTGCCGCCAGCAGCTCGCTCGGGGCGACCCGCCGCGCGACGGCGGGACCGTCGAGCGCGCTCAGCCGGTTCAGCAGCTCCATGTCGTAGGCGTAGCCGGCGTTGACCAGCCCGAGCCCCTGCGCCGCCGCGACCGGGGCGAGCTGGTGGAACTCGTCGACCTCGGGGATGTAGAGGATCGCGCCGTGCTTGCGCCTGAACTGCCGCAACGGGATCGCGCCGTCCGTGGTCTCGAACGGCAGCCACCGCTCCACCAGCCGCAGCATCTCGTCGTCGGACCGGGCCAGCGACTTGATGCCCAGGTGGTGCGCGGCCAGCAGCTCACCCGCGCGGCGCGGCTCGATCGCGTCCAGCCGGATCAGCCAGTCGCGGATCTGCTCGCCCAGCTCCTCGCGCACCGCCAGCAGCATCTCGTCCTGGTACAGCGACTCGCGCGACGCCGTCGGGCGGATCGCGGACGCGTCGACCACGCACCGCACGAAGTACGCCCAGTCCGGCAACAGGCCCTCGACGTTGTCGCCGACCAGCATCCGCTTCAGGTACACCCGGTGCGTCTGGCGCGTCCCGGGGTGCACGCCGGAGGGCAGCACGAACGCGACACCGGTCAGCCCGGCCGCCTCGACCTCGATCGGGATCGCCTCGAACGGCGTGAACCCCAGCACCTGCTCGCAGTAGGCGGACAGGTCCGCGTCCTCGTCGTCCCACGGCCGCAGCCCGCGCGTCACGACCTCGCCGTCCACCGTGACGACCGCGGGCAGCAGATCGCCGTAGTCGCTCACCAGCGGCCGCACGACGTCGGCTTCCAGCCAGTGCTCGTTGCCGCGCGACGCCCGCAGCACCACCGTCGTCCCGACGGCCACCTCACCGTCCACGGCGGACACGGAGTAGTTGCCGGAGGAGTCCGCCTGCCACCGCACGGCCGCACCACCGCGGGCCGAGCGCGTGATCACCGTCACCGAGGAGGCGACCAGGAAGCACGACAGCATGCCGACGCCGAACTGCCCGAGGAACCCCTCGCGGGCGAAGCCCAGGTCGTCGCGCTTCGAGGTGCGGCCGAGCGTCGACAGCAGCCCGTGCACCTCGTCCTCGGTGAGGCCCACACCGCTGTCGGTGATCGTCAGCTCGGGGCCGCAGGTGATCGAGACCTCGGCCGGGCAGGACGGGTCGAGCTCGCGCCGTGCCGTGATCGCGTCGACGGCGTTCTGCAGCAGCTCGCGGACGTAGACGCGCGGGCTGCTGTACAGGTGGTGGCTGAGCAGGTCGATGATGCCGCGCAGGTCGACGCGGAAGGTGTGCGACATGATGCCGCCCATCCTAAGGACGCGATCCACGCCGGCGCCGCCATTTATGTGGAACGGCCCGGGGCGGTCAAGTGGGCACCCACTAGGATCGGGGAGTTGATTACCGAGTCCGTGACGGGAGCTGTCCTACAACCATGTCCGGAGCCAACGACCCGTACGACCCCAAGCAGGTCGCGGCGCTGTCGGCCGAGCACCTCGACGCCGCCGTGCAGAAGGCGCGCGAGGCGTTCGCCGGGGCAGCCGACCTGGAGGCGCTGGCCGCGGTCAAGCCCGGCCACCTCGGCGACCGGTCGCCCGTGCTGCTGGCCCGCCGCGAGATCGGGGCGCTGCCGCCCAAGGCCAAGGCCGACGCCGGCAAGCGGGTGAACGAGGCGCAGTCCGCGATCAAGGTCGCCTTCGACGAGCGCCACGCGGTGCTCGCCGTCGAGCGCGACGAGCGGGTGCTGCGCGAGGAGACCGTCGACGTCACGCTGCCCTGGGACCGCTTCCCGCGCGGCGCGCGCCACCCGATCACCACGCTCGCCGAGCGCATCGGTGACGTCTTCGTGGCCATGGGCTACGAGGTCGCCGAGGGCCCCGAGCTCGAGACCGAGTGGTTCAACTTCGACGCGCTGAACTTCGGCAAGGACCACCCGGCGCGGTCGATGCAGGACACCTTCTACGTCGCGCCGGCCGACTCCGCGCTGGTGCTGCGCACGCACACCTCGCCGGTGCAGGCCCGCACGCTGCTCGACCGCGAGCCGCCGGTGTACGTGGTGTGCCCCGGCCGCACGTTCCGCACCGATGAGCTCGACGCGACCCACACCCCGGTGTTCCACCAGGTCGAGGGCCTCGCCGTGGACAAGGGCCTCACCATGGGCCACCTCAAGGGCACGCTCGACGCGTTCGCCCGCGCCATGTTCGGCGAGGACTCCCGCACCCGGCTGCGCCCGTCGTTCTTCCCCTTCACCGAGCCGTCGGCCGAGGTCGACGTGTGGTTCCCGGAGCGCAAGGGCGGCGCAGGCTGGGTCGAGTGGGGCGGCTGCGGCATGGTCAACCCCAACGTGCTGCGCGCCTGCGGCGTCGACCCGGACGTCTACTCCGGCTTCGCGTTCGGCATGGGCCTGGAGCGGACGCTGCAGTTCCGCAACGGCCTGCCCGACATGCGCGACATGGTCGAGGGCGACGTCCGCTTCACCCAGCCTTTCGGAACGGAGGCCTGAGCCGGATGCGCATCCCGGTCAGCTGGCTGGTCGAACACCTCGGTTTCGACGAGATCCCCACCCCTGACGAGCTCGCCGAGGCGTTCGTGCGCATCGGCATCGAGGTCGAGGAGGTGAGCCCGCTCGGTCCTGTCACCGGCCCGATCGTCGCCGGTCGCGTCGTCGAGATCGAGGAGCTCACCGAGTTCAAGAAGCCGATCCGCTACTGCAAGGTCGAGGTCGGCCCCGAGCAGGTCAACAACATCATCTGCGGTGCCTCGAACTTCGTCGAGGGCGACTCGGTCGTCGTCGCGCTGCCCGGTGCCGTGCTGCCCGGCGGCTTCGCGATCTCGGCGCGCAAGACGTACGGCCGCACGTCCGAGGGCATGATCTGCGCCGCGGACGAGCTCGGCATCGGCGACGACCACTCCGGCATCCTCGTGCTGCCCTCGGGCACCGCGACGCCCGGTGACGACGCGATGGAGCTGCTCGGCCTGAACGACAGCGTCATCGAGGTCTCGCCGACACCCGACCGCGGCTACGCGTTCTCGGTGCGCGGCCTGGCCCGCGAGATCGCCTGCGCGCTCGACGTGCCGTTCGGCGACCCCGGTGTCGTCGAGGTCCCGGAACCGGAGGGTGAGGCCTGGCCGGTCCACCTCGAAGACCGCGCCGGCTGCTCGCGCTTCGTCGCACGCCGGGTGACCGGTGTCGACCCGACCGCGCCCACGCCGTGGTGGATGCGCCGCCGCCTGATGCTCGCCGGCATGCGCTCCATCTCGCTGCCGGTCGACGTCACGAACTACGTGATGCTCGAACTGGGCCAGCCGCTGCACGCGTTCGACGCGGCAGCGGTCCAGGGCGCGCTGACCGTGCGCCGGGCGGTCGCGGGCGAGAAGCTCACGACCCTGGACGACGCGGTGCGGGCGCTGGACGTCGACGACATCGTCATCGCCGACGACTCCGGGGTCGTGTCACTGGCCGGTGTCATGGGCGGCGCGTCGACCGAGGTCCGCGACAGCTCCTCGGACATCCTGCTGGAGGCCGCGAACTGGGACCCGGCGTCCATCGCCCGCACGGTCCGCCGCCACAAGCTGCCGTCCGAGGCCGCCAAGCGCTTCGAGCGCACGGTCGACCCCGCGCTCGCCCCGGTCGCGCTGGAGCGGGCCGCGAAGCTGCTCGTGCACTACGGCGACGGCGCGATCAAGCCCGGCCGCACCGACGTCGGCGCGGCCGTGCTGCCCGAACCCGTGTCGATGCCGATCGACCTGCCCGACCGCATCGCCGGCGTCCGCTACGCCCGCGGTGTGACGGCACGGCGCCTCGGCCAGATCGGCTGCCAGGTCGCGGTGACCACCTCCGACGACGGCCAGACGATCGTCACGGCGACGCCGCCGACGTGGCGTGCCGACCTCGTGCAGCCCGCCGACCTGGTGGAGGAGGTGCTGCGGCTGGAGGGCTACGACACGATCCCCTCGGTGCTGCCGCCCGCGCCCGCCGGTCGTGGCCTGACCGAGCAGCAGCGCCGCCGCCGCACCGTGTGGCGCACGCTCGCCGAGGACGGTTTCGTCGAGGTCAAGCCGTTCCCGTTCATCGACCCGTCGGTGTTCGACGCGTTCGGTCTCGCGGAGGACGACGTCCGCCGCAACACCGTCGGCGTGCTGAACCCGCTGGAGGCGGACAAGAACGTCCTCGCGACGACGCTGCTGCCCGGCCTGCTGGAGACGTTGCAGCGCAACCTCGCCCGTGGCGCCAAGGACGTCGCGCTCTACAACGTCGCCCAGGTGACGTTGCCGCGCGCGCAGCAGGTCCCGGTGCCGTCGCTGGGCGTGGACCGCAGGCCCACCGAGGCCGAGGTCGCCTCGATGCTGGCCGCGCTGCCGCAGCAGCCGCTGCACGTCGCCGGTGTGCTGACCGGCCACCGCGAGCTGGCCGGCTGGTGGGGCAAGGGCCGCATCGCCGACTGGTCGGACGCCGTCGAGGCGGCCCGCCGCGCGGGCCAGGCCTACGGGGTGACCCTGCGCGTCGTGGCGTCGGACCTGCTGCCGTGGCACCCCGGCCGCTGTGCCGAGCTGCGCGTCGGCGACTGGCCCGTCGGCCACGCCGGTGAGCTGCACCCGAAGGTCGTCGAGGCGCTGGGCCTGCCCAAGCGCACGGTGGCGTTCGAGCTCGACCTCGACGCGCTGCCGCTCGACGACCACCGCCCGGCCCCGGTCGTGTCGCCGTACCCGCCGGTGCTGCTGGACGTGGCGCTCGTCGTGGACGCGTCCGTGCCGGTGCAGTCCGTGTCGGAGGTGCTCGGCGCGTCCGCGGGCGAGCTGCTGGAGGACATCCGGCTGTTCGACGTGTACACGGGCGAGCAGGTGGGCGAGGGCAAGAAGTCGCTCGCGTACTCGCTGCGCTTCCGCGCGCCGGACCGCACGTTGACGGTGGAGGAGGCGACCGCGGCCCGCGACGCCGCCGTGGCCGCCGCCGGTGAGCGCGTGGGAGCATCGCTGCGCGCCTGACCGGTCACTCGCGGTGAAGCCCGGGGTTCCGCGGAGTCCCGGGCTTCGCCGCGTCATGGGACGAGTGCCGTTGTCCAGAAGAACTGCCGTACCGAAGAATCGCTCGATCGGCTGAATCCCCGGAACCGGGATTTGGGGTCAAACCGGCAGGTGGTGGCCCTGCGTAGCTGTCAAGGTGCCGAAGGTCCTTCATTACAGGGGGAGATCGGCGCCCGTCAGACGCTTGCGCAGTACGTGAAGGTTCTCCAAGATTGGCGGCGCGGCCCGCTGGGCCGAGGGGCGAAGCGATGAACCACCGGGCGAGTCTGGTCGCCGGTCCGGTGGGGAGCTAGAGGCGAACCCACCGCCTGGAGCAACAACTCTGGAGAGTTGCGCCATGCGTAGTTTGGGTCCCCGACTGGAGATCGCCGTGTCGTTGACGATCCTCATGGTCGGCGCGGCCGTGGTGGCGGCCATGCACCTCACGTGGCCGGAGCCGCAGGTCCCGGCGATGGCGTACTCCGTCAGCAGCGGCGAGTCGGGGATGCAGCAGCTCAAGCCGTTCGAGATCAACGACATCTCCGGTGCCCCGGTCGAGCTCACGCCGGGTGCGGTGGGCCAGCGCACGGTGCGGCTGTCGAACCCGAACGCCGTCGGCATCATCGTCGAGAGCCTGTCCGCGGTGCCCGGTCAGCCGCTGGACGCCACGCAGCAGCGCGTCGAGGGCTGCCCGGCCGGTGTGCTGAGCGTCGTGCCGCTGACCGACGTCGTGGAGATCCCGGCGGGCGGAGCGGTCGAGGTGACCATGAAGGTCCAGGTCGCCGCGGACGTCCCCGCGGTCTGCGCCGAGCTGGTCTTCCCGCTCACCTACTCGGGCCGCGCCAAACACGGTTAGTCAGCCGCTCCCGCACCGCCGGCCACTCGTCGGCCAGCACGGAGTGGACGACCGTGTCGCGGCAGGTGCCGTCCGGTCGCGTGATGTGCCCCCGCAGCACGCCTTCCCGTTCCGCGCCGAGCTCCTCCACCGCCCGCTGCGACCGCACGTCCCCGGCGTCGGTGTGCCAGGCCACCCGCACCGCGCGGCGCGTCTCGAAGGCCTCGGTCAGCACCAGCAGCTCGGCCTCCGGGGTGATCTCGGTGCCGTGCCGGTCGGTGCCGACGACGGTGTACCCGATCACCAGCCTGCGGTGCTCCGGCACGACCTCGTAGAACGACGTCGTGCCCACCACGCGGCCCGTGCCGTTCTCGACCTGCGCGTACGGCTCGCGCGTGAGCACCGCGTCGGTGACCCACTGCCGCATCTCGTCGACCGTCCGCGGCCGGCTCGGCAGCCACGTCCAGAGGTCCGGGTCGCGGGTCGCCTCGAACAGGCCCTCCGCGTGTGCCGGCGTCAGCGGTTCCAGCCGGACGTGCGTTTCCCTCATGTGGTCAACCTAGAGGTGTTTGAGGGCTTCGCGCCGTGACAACGGCGACAGGCCCGGCCGCGCGGCCACGAACGCCCGCACCCAGTCCGGCTCGGTCTTCGCGTACTCGCGCAACGCCCAGCCGATGCCCTTGCGCAGGAAGAAGTCCGGGTCGCCGGCGTTCGCGTCGACGCACGCCGTCAGCAGCTCGGTGTCGGTGGCCGCCTTGGCGCCCAGCTGGCAGATGACCGACGTCCGCCGCCGCCACCGGTCCGGGTCGGCCGACCACTGGAGCACCACCGGCCGGACGGCCGCGGGTTCCGAACGCAGCAGCGGGCCGATCCGCTTGGCCGCGATCTCGTCGACGTGGTCCCACCACGCACCGGTCACGACCATCTCGTCGAACCACGGCAGGAGCTCGGCCGACTGAAATCGTTCGTCCCCGCTCAACGAGAGCGCGACATACCGTTCCTCGCGAAACTCCGCTTCACGCCACAACCGCTGCACGGCGCGGAACCAAACGTTCCGGTCGTCGATTCGCGGCAACGTCCTCAGCAACGCCGTGCGACCCGGCTTCGGCACGCCCAGGAACGGCATGTCCGACTTCATGTACGCCCGCATCTGCGGTGCCTTAACCGGGTCGGCCAGCGCGGCCAGCCCCGTCCGCACGGCGTCGACCAACACGTCCTCGGCAGTCACAGCGGCACTGTACGACCGGAGTCCCGCTCGCGCGGGCGTTGACCCGACTGCCCGAGGCCCGGCGGTCGATCGGCGCACACTTCTTGAATTTCGCTACGCACAATGCCCGGCCTAGCTAACGAAAACGCAAAACATCTCCGGCCACACCCTCACGGTGAACAAGAATCACTTGTGCGCGCACTACAGTTCGCTTTCATGCGCGTGCTGATGGTGGTGGTGGCGCTCGTGCTCGGCAGCATGAGCGCGACCAAGGCGGAATCCGCGGATTTCCTGGACCTGCCGCTGCTCAACGGGAACGGTGAGCAGCGCGGTGGCGTGCACCCCGACCTCCCGGCCGACCGGGTCGTCCTGGAGCGCGCGCTCGACTCCGCCCGGTCGAAGGGCCTGCACCCGACCCGCTACCAGGCGCTGCTGTGGCAGTACTGGGTCGTCCGCGCCGCCGACGACGCCGGGGTGCGGCTGGCCGACTGGGACCCGCAGCGCCCGGCCGAGCACAACCGGCCGATCATCTTCGCCGTCTACGACTTCTACGCGCGGCTCTACCTGGCGCACCCGGACACGTTGCGGTGGATGGGCTTCGCGAACATCGGCGCGCCCGCGTTCGCCGCCGGCATGCTCGACCTGGGCACCCTGCCGGAGCTCCGGTTCTTCTCCTCGATGCTGATGTCGATGCAGAAGCACATCTTCATGGACCTCGGCGCGATGCACGCCGCCTACCTCGCCGGGGGCATCGCCGCCGTGGAGGAGATGCGCGACGCCGGGATCATCGACGCGGCGACCACCGCGGCCTGGGCGGACCCGGCACGCGCGGTGCTCGCGTTCTCGAACCGCGAGCAGAACCTCGTGATCCCCGACCAGTTCGACCGGATGCGCGCCCGCCTGCTGCCGCCCGGCGAGATCGTCACCTACGCGATGACGGTGGCGGGACCGATGCCGGTGCCGGGCGCGCGGACCCCGGCGCAGTACCGGCCGCTGCTGTGCGGTCCGCTGCCCGCGTTCAACTACGCGGACCGGGTGGCCCGCTGGGACTTCCTCAGCCACGACACGGTGCCCGCCTACGAACGCCTGACACCCGAGGCGGTGCGCGGGATCGTGACCCGGCCGTTCGGCGAGCGCGTGGCCGAGTACCGGGCAGCCGCGCGGCTGCTGGACCTGATCCTCCGGCTGCCCGCGCGCACAGCGGCCTGCGGGTTGTCGCTGCTGACCGGCTGAACCGGATCAGTCGTTCCCGCGTGGAACCGGTGCGCGCTGGGTAGGCTGCCGACCATGACGTCGTACGACTACGACCTGATCGTCATCGGCTCCGGCCCCGGCGGCCAGAAGGCGGCGATCGCGGGTGCGAAGCTGGGCAAGCGCGTGGCGATCATCGACAAGCAGGAGATGGTCGGCGGCGTCTGCGCGAACACGGGCACCATCCCGTCCAAGACGCTGCGCGAGGCCGTGCTGTACCTGACCGGCATGAGCCAGCGCGAGCTCTACGGCGCGAGCTACCGGGTCAAGCAGGACATCACGATCTCCGACCTGATGGCCCGCACCCAGCACGTGATCGGCCGCGAGGTCCAGGTCGTGCGCGCGCAGCTGCACCGCAACGGCATCGACCTGCTCAACGGGTTCGGCCGGTTCGTGGACGAGCACACCGTCGCCGTCGACGGCAGCCACCGCGGTGACCACACGCGGATCACCGGCGAGTTCATCGTCATCGCCACCGGCACCACGCCCGCGCGTCCGTCCGTCGTGGACTTCGACGAGGAGCGGATCCTCGACTCCGACGAGGTCTTCGCCCTGCAGGAGATCCCGTCGTCGCTGGTCGTCGTCGGCGCCGGCGTGATCGGCATCGAGTACGCGTCGATGTTCGCCGCGCTCGGCACCCGCGTCACCGTCGTCGAGCAGCGCGAGCGGATGCTGGACTTCTGCGACCCGGAGATCGTCGAGTCGCTCAAGTTCCACCTGCGCGACCTGGCCGTCACGTTCCGGTTCGACGAGAAGGTCGTGGACGTCTCGGTGTCGGAGTCGGGCACGATCACGACGCTGGCGTCGGGCAAGCGCATCCCGGCCGCCGCGGTCATGTACTCCGCCGGCCGCCAGGGCTGCACCGAACACCTCGACCTCGCCGCCGCGGGCCTGGAGGCTGACCGCCGCGGCCGGCTGTCCGTCGACGAGCACTACCGCACGCCGGTCGAGCACATCTACGCCGTCGGTGACGTGATCGGGTTCCCCGCGCTCGCCGCGACGTCGATGGACCAGGGCCGCCTCGCCGCCTACCACGCGTTCGGCGAGCCGGTGCACGAGCTGACCGCGTTGCAGCCGATCGGCATCTACACGATCCCGGAGATCTCCTACTGCGGTGCCACGGAAGCCGAGCTGACGTCGTCCGCGGTGCCCTACGAGGTCGGCATCTCCCGCTACCGCGAGCTGGCGCGCGGCCAGATCGTCGGTGACGCCTACGGAATGCTGAAGCTGCTGGTGTCCACTGCGGACCGCAAGATCCTGGGCGTGCACGTGTTCGGCACGGGCGCGACCGACCTCGTGCACATCGGCCAGGCCGTGATGGGCTGCGGCGGCACGGTCGACTACCTCGTCGACACGGTGTTCAACTACCCGACGCTGTCCGAGGCGTACAAGGTCGCCGCGCTCGACGCGACGAACAAGATCCGCGCGCTGGACAGGTTCAGCGGTCTGTGAGGTTCAGCGGTCTGTGAGACCGGCGTCGTGAGCGACGATGGCGGCCTGCACGCGGTTGGCGCAGCCGAGCTTCGGCAAGATCCGGCTGATGTGCGCCTTCACCGTGCCGGTCGCCATGAACAGCCGCTCGCCGATCTCGGTGTTCGACAGCCCTGACCCGACGAGCCGGAGCACCTCCCGCTCGGTCCCGGTGAGCGCGTCGACCTTGCGGCGCGCCTCCCCGCTGGTGTCCGGTGCGGTCAGGTGCCGTTCGATCAGGCGCTTCGTGATCTGCGGGGCGAGGATCGGCTCGCCCCTGGCCGCCGTGCGCACGGCCGTGATCAGCTCCTGCGGCGGGGTGTCCTTGAGCAGGAACCCGGTCGCGCCCACCTTCAGCGCCTGCGCCACGTAGGAGTCCTCGCCGAACGTCGTGAGCATGACGACGTTCGTGCTCCCGGCGATCTGCTCGGCGGCCTTGAGCCCGTCGCCGCCGGGCATCCGGATGTCCAGCAGCGCCACGTCGACCCGGTGCGCGCGGGCCTGCTCGACGGCCTGCCTGCCGTCGCTCGCCTCGGCCACCACGGTGATCTCCGGGTCGTTCTCCAGGATCAGCCGGATGCCGGCGCGCATCAGCGTCTCGTCGTCGGCGATCAGAACTCGGATCACGCGCCCACCCTACGGGCGCTCCTGCTCCTTGGAGATCAGCCTGCCCTCGCGGAAGCACAGCTTGTAGAGCAGGTCCGCGTCGTGCGAGCTGCGGAAGCGCGAGCAGCTGTCCACGCCGAGCTGCCCGAACCCGTACTGGTCGAACACCTCCTCCTCGGTGGTGACACCCACCCGCAGCGAGTCGAAGTACGGCGCGTTCATCTGCGTCGGGTTGAACAGCGCGAAGACCAGCAGCACGATCAGCGCGCCGCTGATCGGCAGCAGCGCGAGCAACCCCAGGCAGCCGCCGCCGAGCACCCGCGGCACGGTCAGCACCTCGGCCGCGAGCGGCGGCGGCACCTCCTGCACCTCGGCGGCGAACTGGTCGGCCTGCGATGCCGGGTGCAGCGGCACGTCCGCCGCCACCCGGAAACCGCCCTCGTGCGGCGGTCCCGCGCTGAACGCGCCGCCGAGCAGCCCGACCCGTTCCTCCAGGCCGGCCAGGCCGCGCCGGGTGCCCCTGCCGGGCACGGTGGTGGTCGGTCCGTTGAGGACCTGGATCCTGGCCCGTCCGCCCTGAACGGCGACCTGCACCCTGGTGCGGGCCTTCGGCGCGTGCTTGCGGACGTTGCTCAGCGCCTCACCGACCACCCGGTGCACCGCGCGCCGGGTCCGCGGGTCGGCGCCGTGCAGGTCGTCGCCGGACCAGTCGAGGGTGACCGCGACGCCCGCCGCGGCCGCGTTCTCGACCAGGTTCGCGATGTCGGTCCTGGTGCCGGTGTCCTCGTCGAGCGACTCGGGTTCGGGGTTGGTCCGCAGCACGCCGAGGATCTCGCGCAGCTCGGCCATCGCGAGCGAGGACGTGGTGCGGATCAGCTCGGCCTGCTCCTGCAGCTGCGGTGCCCTGCGGGCGGTCGTCAGCTCCAGCGCGCCGGCGTGGATGGAGATCAGGCTGAGCCGGTGGCCGAGCATGTCGTGCATCTCGCCCGCGATGTGCGCGCGTTCCTCGGAACGGGCCGACGCGGCGGTGAGCGCGCGCGCTCGTTCCAGGTACTCGTTGCGTTCCCGCAGGAGCCGGACCATCGGCCTGCGGCGGCCGAGCAGCATCCCCGACACCGCGGGGAAGAAGATGAAGAAGACCGACCCGACCGCCGCGGCCAGCAGCGACTCGGCCGGTGGCGTGGTGCGGTAGCTCTCCTGCAGCAGGCTGAACCCGCCTTGCAGCACCGTCATGAGCCCCAGCAACGCCCACAGCCGGCCGAACCGGGAGACGCGCCGGCACGCGGCGAAGACCACGAACATCGTCACGGCCTGCGCCCACAGGTTGTTGACCGCGAACAGCGGCGCGGTGAGCAGCAGCGCCCACTCCGGCCGCAGCGGCGCGAGCCACACCAGCACCGCGACCCACAGCGCGGTCGCGACGGTCAGCGCCGGGTGCGGGACCGGCGCCAGCGGTGCGAGCAGCGGCACCAGACCGACCAGGAACGCCAGCACCGGCCACGCGACCCTCACCGCGCCAGCTCCCTCTTCGTCGTCAGCAGGCCCTGCCGGGTGAAGCAGAGCTCGAAGTCGTGCCCGTCGTCGTCGCGCACGGGGTAGCGGTAGCAGCCGGGACCGTCGGCGGGCACGCCGAAGCCGTGCGTCTCGGTCACCTCGGCCTCGTGCGTGACCGCCACCCGGTAGCCGTCGAACTCCTGCCGGGTCATCTCGCCGCGGCCGAACACCGCGATCACCACCAGCACCAGCACCGTGCCCACGGCGGGGACGACGGCGAGGACGCCGAGGCAGCTGCTGCCGACCACCCGCGGCACGGTGAGGACGTCGGCGGTGACCGGCGGCGGCGCTTCCGCGACGGCACCGGTCGCGCCCGTCTCCTCCTGGACCACCGGGTGCGCCGGCAGGTCGGCCGCCACCCGGAACCCGCCCGCGAGCCGGCCCGCGTCGAACTGCCCGCCGATGAGCGTGACCCGTTCCTCCAAGCCGATGAGCCCGCGCCGGGTGCCGCCACCGCGGGGTTCGCCGCTCGGGCCGTTGACCACCTCCACGCGCACCCGTTCGGCCACGTGCACCGACACGCGGGTCTGGGCTGACGGCGCGTGCTTGTGCACGTTCGTGAGTGCTTCACGCACGACCCGATGAACGGCCCTGCGCAGCCGTGCGTCGGCATCGGCCAGATCGTCGCCCGTCCACCGCAGGTGCACGGAGACGCCCGCGTCCTGCGACGCCGCCACGAGCCGTTCGACGTCGGCGCGCGTCCCGGCGTCCTCACCGGTCTCGGTGGCCGTGCCGAGAACGCCGAGGATCTCGCGCAGCTCGTCCATCGCGACCGCGGAGGTCTTGCGGATCAGCTCCACCTGCTCGCGCAGCTCCGGTGCCTGCTCGGCGGCGGCGGCCTCCAGTGCGCCCGCGTGCGCGGTCAGCTGCCGGAGCCGGTGGCTGAGCACGTCGTGCATCTCGCTCGCGATGTGCGCCCTGGTGTCGGACCTGGCGGTGCTCGCGGTGAGCACACGCGCGTGCTCCAGGTAGTCGTTGCGCTCCATCAGCACCTGCGTCAACGGCTTGCGGCGCCCGACGAGCGCACCGGCCACGGCCGGGAAGACCAGCAGGAACACCACCGAGAACCCGGTGCCGAGCAGGTACTCGGTGACGTTGTCGCCGTTGAGCCACGAGTGCAGCCCGCCGAACCCGGCCTGCAGCGCCGCGGTCGCGGGCACCAGCAGCCACAGCTGCCGGGCGGGGACCGTCCTGGCCACGCGGAAGACCACGAGCGAGGTGGGCGCGATCGCAAGCAGGTTGTTGACCGCGTGCAGGGGAGTGGTGAGCAGCAGCGCCGCCCGCGGCCAGCGAGCACTGACCGGCACCACCGCAGCGGCCCACACGGCGGAGGCGACCACCAGCCACGGCGCGGCGGGCCGGCCGAGCGGTGTCATGAGCGACATCAGCGCCAGCAGCAGGGCACCGCCCGCCCACAACCCGTCGCGCAGCCTCACGTTCACGGCGATCATCCTCGCCGACCGCCCCGGTGGCGCCCAGCGCCACCCGACCCCAATCCCCCAGCCACCCGGCCACGTTTTGCCGGCACGCGGGGACCCCGCGTGCCCCAGGAGAGTACGAAAGCTCCCCGCGTGCACCAGGAGGGTACGAAAGCTCCCCGCGTGCACTTTCAGTTGAGTGAGTTTGCATGGGCGTGCATAATCATTCGTATGACAGTGAGGATCGCGGTCGCGGGCGCCAGCGGGTACGCGGGTGGCGAGCTGCTCCGCCTATTGCTGGGCCACCCGGACGTCGAGATCGGTGCGCTCACGGCCAACAGCAGCGCCGGTGACCAGCTGCTCAAGCACCAGCCGCACCTCCTGCCGCTCGCCGACCGACAGCTACAAGACACCACAGTCGACACCCTCAGGGGGCACGACGTGGTGTTCCTCGCACTTCCGCACGGCCACTCCGCCGAGCTCGCGGCCCAGCTCGGCGACGACACCGTCGTGATCGACTGCGGCGCCGACCACCGGCTGACCGACGCCGGCGACTGGACCCGCTGGTACGGCGGCACGCACGCGGGCTCGTGGCCCTACGGCCTGCCCGAACTGCCCGGACACCGCGAGAAGCTGGTCAACGCGCGCAGGGTCGCCGTTCCCGGCTGCTACCCGACCGTGTCGTCGTTGGCGCTCGCACCGGCCGTGGACCTCATCGAGGACGAGGTCGTCATCGTCGCCGTGTCCGGCACGTCCGGCGCCGGCAAGTCGCTGAGGACGAACCTGCTCGGCTCCGAGGTCATGGGCTCCGCGAGCGCGTACGGCGTCGGCGGCGCGCACCGGCACACGCCCGAGATCACCCAGAACCTGAGCGGCGTGGCCGGTCGGCCGGTCAAGGTCAGCTTCACGCCGGTGCTGGCGCCGATGTCGCGCGGCATCCTCGCCACGTGCACCGCCACGTTGCGCGACGGCGGTGACGTCCGCACTGCCTACGAGAAGGCGTACGCCGACGAGCCGTTCGTCCACCTCCTGCCGGAGGGCAGGTGGCCGACGACGAACGCCGTCCTCGGGTCCAACGCCGTCCAGCTGCAGGTCACCGTCGACACGGACCTGAACCGCCTCGTGGTCGTGGCGGCCGTCGACAACCTGGCCAAGGGCACCGCCGGTGCCGCCGTTCAGTGCATGAACCTCGCTCTCGGCCTGCCGGAGACGACCGGCCTCTCGACCGTTGGAGTCGCACCGTGAACCGCAGCAAGGGCGTCACCGGGCCCCAGGGCTTCCGCGCGGCCGGAGTCGCCGCCGGGATCAAGGAGTCCGGTGCCCTCGACCTGACCCTCGTCGTGAACGACGGGCCGCAGGACGCCGCCGCGGGTGTCTTCACCACCAACAAGGTGAAGGCCGCGCCCGTGCTGTGGTCGCAGCAGGTCGTCCAGTCCCGCCGGCTCACCGCGGTGGTGCTCAACTCCGGCGGCGCCAACGCGTGCACCGGCCCCGAGGGCTTCCAGGACACGCACGCCACCGCCGAGAAGGTCGCCGAGGTGCTCGGCACGGGCGCGGTCGACGTCGCCGTGTGCTCCACCGGCCTGATCGGTGAGCGGCTGCCGATGGACAAGGTCCTCACCGGGGTCGAGACGGCCGCGAAGGAGCTCGCGTCGTCGCAGGAGGCCGGTCTCAACGCCGCCACCGGCGTGATGACGACGGACAGCCGCCCGAAGCAGTCGTGGAAGGACTCCGGGCAGGGCTGGTCGATCGGCGGGTTCGTGAAGGGCGCGGGCATGCTCGCCCCGAACATGGCCACCATGCTGTCGGTCCTCACCACCGACGCCAGGATCTCCGGCGAGGAGCTGGACCGGGCGTTGCGCGCGGCCACCTCCAGGACCTACGACCGCCTCGACGTCGACGGCGGCACCTCGACCAACGACACCGTGCTGGTGCTCGCCTCCGGCGCCTCGGGCGTCGAGCCGTCCTACGAGGACTTCCTCGCGCTGCTCACCGAGGTCGCGGGCGACCTGGTCAAGCAGCTGCAGGGTGACGCCGAGGGCGTGACCAAGGAGGTCAGCATCACGGTGAAGCAGGCCGCCACCGAGGCCGAGGCCGTTCTCGTCGGGCGCACCGTCGCCGAGGACAACCTGGTGAAGACCGCGCTGTTCGGCTCGGACCCCAACTGGGGCCGGATCGCGATGGCGCTGGGCCGGGCCGACGCGCAGATCGACCCGGACGTGCTGCAGATCCTGATCAACGGCGTGTCGCTGTACCGCAACGGGACCCGCGACCGCGACCGGTCCGAGGCCGACCTGTCCGGCCGTGACATCGAGATCGTCATCGACCTCAACGTCGGCGAGGCCGAGGCCACGATCCTCACCACCGACCTGTCCCACGACTACGTCGAAGAGAACAGCGCATACTCATCGTGAACGCACAGGAAAAAGCGGCAGTTCTGGTCGAAGCGCTGCCGTGGCTGGAACGCTTCCGCGGCGCGCTCGTGGTCGTGAAGTACGGCGGCAACGCCATGGTCGACGACGAGCTGAAGAAGGCGTTCGCCGAGGACATGGTGTTCCTGCGGCTGTGCGGCCTGCGCCCGGTCGTCGTGCACGGCGGCGGCCCGCAGATCAAGTCGATGCTCGACCGGCTCGGCATCCACAGCGAGTTCCGCGGCGGCCTGCGCGTGACCACGCCGGAAGCCATGGACGTCGTGCGGATGGTGCTCGTCGGCCAGGTCGGGCGCGAGCTCGTCGGCCTGATCAACCAGCACGGCCCGTACGCGGTCGGCATCTCCGGCGAGGACGCGCACCTGTTCACCGCCACCCGCCGCGGCGCACTCGTGGACGGCGAGGAGGTCGACATCGGCCTCGTCGGCGACATCACCAAGGTCAACCCGGACGCGGTGCTCGACATCGTGCGCGCGGGCCGCATCCCGGTCGTGTCGTCGGTGGCGCCGGACGTCCAAGGCGTGCCGCACAACGTCAACGCGGACACGGCGGCCGGCGCTCTCGCGGTCGCTCTCGGCGCCGAGAAGCTCGTCGTGCTCACGGACGTCGAAGGTCTGTACGCGAACTGGCCGGACCGCTCGTCGCTGCTGAACCAGGTCCGCGCCTCCGAGCTGGAGCGGATTCTGCCGGGCCTGGACAGCGGCATGATCCCGAAGATGGAGGCCTGCCTGCGCGCGGTGCGCGGCGGCGTCCCGCAGGCGCACGTGATCGACGGCCGGCTGGCCCACAGCGTTCTGCTCGAAGTCTTCACCTCCGAAGGTGTCGGAACCATGGTGTTGGGGGACAAGTGACCACGCGTTGGCAACAGTCCATGATGGACAACTACGGCACACCGTCGCTGCAGCTCGAACGCGGTGAGGGCGCGCACGTCTGGGACGCCGACGGCAACCGCTACGTCGACCTGCTGACGGGTCTCGCCGTCAACGCGCTCGGCCACGCGCACCCGGCGATCGTCGAGGCGGTCTCGACGCAGATCGCGAAGCTCGGCCACACCGGCAACCTGTACGTCAACGAGCCCGCCCTGAAGCTGGCCGAGCGCCTGCTCGACATCGCGGGCGAGCCCGGCAAGGTCTTCTTCTGCAACTCCGGCGCCGAGGCCAACGAGGCGGCGCTGAAGATGGCCCGCCTCACCGGCCGCACGAAGGTCGTCTCGACCGTCGGCGGGTTCCACGGCCGCACGATGGGCGCGTTGACGCTCACCGGCCAGGAACCCAAGCGCGCGCCGTTCGCACCGCTCGTCCCCGGTGTCGAGCACGTCCCGTTCGGTGACGTGGCCGCACTCGAAGCCGCGATCGACGACGACACGGCGGCGTTCATCGTCGAGCCGATCCAGGGCGAGCAGGGCGTCGTCGTCGCTCCGGCGGGCTACCTCCAGGAGGTCCGCCGGATCACCGCCGAGCACGGCGCGCTGTTCATCCTCGACGAGGTGCAGACCGGCATCGGCCGCCTCGGCACGTGGTTCGCGTTCCAGCAGGCCGGGATCGTGCCGGACGTCCTGACGCTCGCCAAGGGCATCGGCGGTGGCCTGCCGCTGGGCGCCACCATCGGCTTCGGCGCGGCGGCTGAGCTGTTCAAGCCCGGCCACCACGGCACGACCTACGGCGGCAACCCGGTCTGCTGCGCCGCCGGGCTCGCCGTGCTCGACACGATCGCCTCCGAAGGCCTGCTGGAGCACGTCTCCGCGGTGGGCAAGGAGATCGCCACCGGTGTCGAGGCGTTGCACCACCCCGCGATCACCGGGGTCCGGGGAGCTGGCCTGCTGCTCGGCATCACGCTGCGCGAGGCGGTCTCGGCGAAGGCCGCGGCGGCCGCGCAGAAGGCCGGTTACCTCATCAACCCCATCCAGCCCGACGTGCTGCGGCTCGCCCCGCCGCTGGTGCTGGACGAATCCGACGCGCAGTCGTTCGTGGCCGCGCTGCCGACCTTCTTCGAGGAGCAGGCGTGACTCTGCGGCACTTCCTCCGCGACGACGACCTGACGACCGCCGAGCAGGCCGCCGTCCTCGACCTCGCGGACACCTACAAGGCCGACCGGTTCACCGCGAAGCCGCTGGCGGGCCCGAAGTCCGTCGCCGTGATCTTCGAGAAGAACTCGACCCGCACCCGGCTGTCGTTCGAGGTCGGCATCGCCCAGCTCGGCGGCAACCCGGTGATCATCGACGGCCGCTCCATGCAGCTCGGCCGCGAGGAGACCATCGAGGACACCTCGCGGATCCTGTCCGGGTACGTCGACGCCGTGGTGTGGCGGACGTTCGCCCAGGCCCGCATGGAGGCGATGGCCTCCGTGTCGCGGGTTCCCGTGGTCAACGCGCTGACCGACGAGTTCCACCCGTGCCAGGTGCTCGCCGACCTCCAGACGATCCGCCGCCGTTACGGCACGCTGGCCGGCCTCACGCTGACGTACCTCGGTGACGGCGCCAACAACATGGCGCACTCGCTGCTGCTGGGCGGCGCCACAGCCGGGATGCACGTCCGCATCGGCGCACCGGCCGGGTTCGTGCCGAACCCGCAGTTCCTGGAGGACGCCAAGAAGCGGGCGGCCGAGACCGGCGGCTCGGTGGCGCTGATCAGCGACCCGCGCGAGTCGGTCGACGGCTCCGACGTGCTGGTCACCGACACGTGGACGTCCATGGGCCAGGAGAACGACGGCAAGGACCGCGTCGGCCCGTTCCGGCCGTACCAGGTGAACGCCGACCTGCTGGCCGCGACCGGCAAGCCGGACTCGACGGTGCTGCACTGCCTGCCCGCGCACCGCGGCTGGGAGATCACCGACGAGGTGCTCGACGGCCCGCAGTCGCTGGTGTGGCAGGAGGCGGAGAACCGGCTGCACGCCCAGAAGGCGCTGCTCGTGTGGTTGCTGGAGCAGTCGTCATGACCCGCACCGCCCGGCAGGGCCGCATCGTCGAGATCGTCAGCCAGCAGGCCGTCCGCAGCCAGTCCGAGCTCGCGAAGCTGCTGGCCGCGGAAGGCATCGAGGTCACGCAGGCCACGCTGTCGCGCGACCTCGACGAGCTCGGCGCGGTCAAGCTGCGCGGACCCGACGGCGGTGCGCCGGTCTACGTGATCCCGGAGGACGGCAGCCCGGTGCGCGGCGTGCAGGGCGGCACCACCCGGCTGGTGCGGCTGCTCAGCGAGTGGCTGGTGTCGGCCGACTCGTCGGGCAACCTCGCGGTGCTGCGCACCCCGCCCGGCGCCGCGCAGTTCCTGGCCAGCTCGCTCGACCGGGCCGCGCTGCACGAGGTCGTCGGCACGATCGCCGGCGACGACACGATCCTGGTCGTGGCCCGCGAGCCGATGACCGGCGCGGAGCTGGCCGAGCGGCTCACCGCGCTGGCCTCGGTCAACGGCGATGAATGACCACCCGGTGCACGCCGTCGTGACGTTCGACGAGGGCGTGCCGGTCGCGGTGGACGGCGAGACGCTGACCGTGCCCGAGGCCGTGCGGGAGCTGAACTTCCGCGCCGGCGTGGTGCGGTCCAGCCTCGGTTCGGTGGCGCTGCGGGTGGCGCGGACGGCGATCCGCGGTGGCTCCGGCGAGGTCGACATCACGCTGTCCGAGGGGCGCGTGGTGGGCATCGTCGCCCGTTCGGAAGAATCCCTCTACGACTTCGCTAGCTGAAAGTTGCGTGCAATGAGTTCCTTGTGGGGTGGCCGGTTCGAGTCGGGACCGGCCGAGGCGATGGCCCGCCTGTCGCTGTCGACGCACTTCGACTGGCGGCTGGCGCCGTACGACATCGCCGGCTCGCGTGCGCACGCCCGTGTGCTGCACGCGGCGGGCCTGCTCACCGACGACGAGCTCGCCGGCATGCACAAGGCGCTGGACGAGCTGCTGGCCGACGTCGAGTCGGGCGCGTTCACGCCGGTGCTGGAGGACGAGGACGTCCACACCGCCCTGGAACGCGGCCTGATCGACCGCGCGGGAGCCGAGCTGGGCGGCAAGCTGCGCGCCGGCCGGTCCCGCAACGACCAGGTGGCGACGCTGTTCCGGATGTGGCTGCGCGACGCCGCCCGCCGGGTCGCCGCGGGCGTGCTGGACGTCGTGGACGCGCTGGCGGGACAGGCCGAGACGCACTTCGGTGCCGTCATGCCGGGCCGCACCCACCTGCAGTCCGCGCAGCCCGTGCTGCTCTCGCACCACCTGCTGGCGCACGCGCACTCGTTGCTGCGCGACGTCGACCGCCTGCACGACTGGGACAAGCGCGCGGCGTTCTCGCCGTACGGCTCCGGTGCGCTGGCCGGCTCCTCGCTGGGCCTCGACCCCGCGAAGGTGGCCGCCGACCTGGGCTTCTCCGCACCGGTCGAGAACTCCATCGACGGCACCGCCGCACGCGACTTCGCCGCCGAGATCGCGTTCGTGCTCGCCATGGTGAGCGTGAACCTGTCGCGGATCGCGGAAGAGGTCATCATCTGGACCACCGCCGAGTTCCGGTTCGCCGTCCTCGACGACGCGTGGTCGACCGGCTCGTCGATCATGCCGCAGAAGAAGAACCCGGACGTCGCCGAGCTGGCGCGCGGCAAGTCGGGCCGGCTGATCGGCAACCTCACCGGGCTGCTGGCGACGCTGAAGGCCCAGCCTCTCGCGTACAACCGCGACCTCCAGGAGGACAAGGAGCCGCTGTTCGACTCGGTCGAACAGCTCGAACTGCTGCTCCCGGCGTTCGCGGGCATGGTCGCGACGCTCAAGTTCGACGTCGACCGGATGGCCTCGCTCGCGCCGGCCGGGTTCACGCTCGCCACGGACATCGCGGAGTGGCTGGTGCGCGAAGGCGTCCCGTTCCGCGTGGCGCACGAGGCCGCGGGTGCGTGCGTACGCGCGGCGGAGTCCCGTGGCGTGGGCCTGGAGGACCTCACCGACGAGGAGTTCGCGGCGATCTCGCCCGCGTTGACGCCTTCGGTCCGTTCGGTGCTCACGGTCGAGGGCTCGATCGCGTCCCGCAACGCCCACGGCGGCACGGCACCCCCGCGGGTCCGCGAACAGCTGGACGCGTTGATGGCCAAAGCATCGGCGGCCCGTGAGTTCTAGGCTGCTCACCCGGGAGGAGCTGGCGGTCGACCCGGTCGACGCGTCCCGGCTCCTCCTGGGGTCCTTCCTGGAGACCGGCGGCGTGCGCGTGCGCATCGTCGAGGTGGAGGCGTACCGGGGCGGCGACGACCCGGCGTCGCACTGCTACCGCGGCAAGACGCCCCGCAACGAGGTCATGTTCGGCCCGGCCGGCCATCTGTACGTGTACTTCGTCTACGGCATGCACTTCTGCGCCAACGTCGTGTCGCTGACCGACGGCGTGCCCGGTGCGGTGCTCTTGCGCGCGGGAGAGGTCGTCGAGGGCGAGGACATCGCGTTCTCCCGCCGCCCGGCCTCGCGTTCCGCGGCGGAACTGGCCAAGGGACCCGCACGGCTGTGCAAGGTCCTCGGGCTGGACCGCGGCTCCAACGGCCTCGACCTGACGTCTGCTGACTCGCCGGTGCGGTTGTACGCGGGCGACTCGGTGACGACCGTGCACTCCGGACCGCGCGTGGGTGTCGCCGTGGCGATGGACGTGCCGTGGCGGTTCTGGATCGACTCCCCGTCCGTGTCGACCTACAAGCGCGGCGGGAAACGGCGCGCGAACCCGGCACCGGAGTCGAGCTGACCCGTTCGGTGAGGACGGGACGGGCGGGGTGACGCGCTCGGCCACCCCGCCGCCGTCGGCTACGGCCGCACCGTGGTCCTGCGGTACCAGGCCCTGCGGTGGTCCACCGGCAGCGCCAACCGGGTGATCAGGCTCGTCAGCAGCGTGCCGATGAGCAGCCAGAGCACCGCGGCCAGGCCCTCGTTGAACAGCACCGCCACCTTGGGGCTGTCCGGCGTGAACAGGCCCTCCAGGCCCAGGGTGATCCCGTCCGCCCAGCCCGCGACGAACTGGAAGAACCCGTTGGTCGCGTTGGCATCGGCGATCACCAGGAAGATGTGCACCAGAAGCACGATGGCGAACACCCAGCACATGACGTCGATGACCGCGCAGACGCTGTGCACGGTGCGCACCTTGCGGTACGTGTCGTCGCGGCGCTCGACCACTTCCTCGACGACCGGCTCGTTCACCCGCTCGTTCACGCGCGGCAAGCGCTCGGTGGGCCGCCGTAACTCCGCATCACGTGGGTCTGTCATGGCGCTGGCGTACCCGTCCGCGTACCGGGTCGAAACACGTTGGACCAGGTAGGCGACAATGAGACGCGTGAGCGAGCACATCCTTGACGAACTGTCCTGGCGCGGCCTGATCGCGACGTCCACCGACCTCGACGCACTCCGGAAGGACCTGGCCGCCGGCCCGCTCACCCTCTATTGCGGTTTCGACCCGACGGCGCCGTCGCTGCACGCGGGCAACCTCGTGCCGCTGCTGATGCTGTCGCGGTTCCAGCGGGCGGGCAACCGGCCCATCGTGCTGGCCGGCGGTGCCACGGGCATGATCGGCGACCCGCGCGACACCGGCGAGCGCACGCTGAACTCGCTCGACACCGTCGCCGAGTGGGCCGACCGGATCCGCGGCCAGCTGGAGCGGTTCGTCGAGTTCGACTCCTCGGCCACGGGCGCCGTCGTCGAGAACAACCTCAACTGGACCGGCCAGGTCACCGCGCTGGAGTTCCTGCGCGACGTGGGCAAGCACTTCTCGGTCAACGTCATGCTGTCGCGGGAGACGGTGAAGCGCCGGCTCGAGTCGGACGGCATGTCCTACACCGAGTTCAGCTACCTGCTGCTGCAGTCGAACGACTACCTGGAGCTGCACCGCAAGTACGGCACCTCGCTGCAGATCGGCGGCTCCGACCAGTGGGGCAACATCGTCGGCGGCGTCGACCTGATCCGCCGGGTCGAGGGCAAGCACGTGCACGCGCTGACCGCACCGCTGGTCACCGACGCCGAGGGCCGCAAGTTCGGCAAGTCCACCGGCGGCGGCAACGTGTGGCTCGACCCGGAGATGACCTCGCCGTACGCCTGGTACCAGTACTTCGTCAACGTCGGTGACGCCGACGTGCTCCGCTACCTGCGGCTCTTCACGTTCCTCTCCCGCGAGGAGCTCGGCGAGCTGGAGCGGGAGACGGCGGAGAAGCCGCACCTGCGCTCGGCGCAGAAGCGGCTCGCGCAGGAGTTCACCGACCTGGTGCACGGCAAGCGCGCGACGGAGCAGGTGCAGCTGGCCTCTCAGGCGCTGTTCGGCCGGGGCGAGCTGCGGGACCTGGACGAGTCGGTGCTGAAGGCCGCCCTGGCGGAGGCGCCGACCGGTGACGTCCGGCTCGCGGACGAGCCCACGATCGTCGACCTGCTGATCGCCGGTGGGCTGGCGGACAGCAGGGGAGCCGCGCGGCGCACGGTGAACGAGGGTGGTGCCTACGTGAACAACGCGAAGGTGACCGACGAGGAGTGGAAGCCGTCGTCGTCGGACCTGCTCCACGGTGAGTGGTTGGTCCTCCGCCGGGGGAAGCGCAACAACGCCGGCGTGCGGGTAGCGCTCTGACCTGGGTCTACAGCTGTCCGAAGGCCGTCTGTCCCGCACGGGGCGGGCGGCCTTCGATCTTTCTGAACGTGATCGCGGTCACAGTGTGCAGGGGATCGGGGCTGCGATAGCGTGTTCGTGGGTCCTGTACGGGGCTGTTGACCTGCGGTTTCACCACCGCGGGTGAACGGTTTGCCCCCGATTTGACCCCGAGTTGGCGTGCGTGTAACTTTCTCCATGTCAGCGCGGAACGGGCCGGGAACACCGGAACGGAGCGCGACGAGGGTCACGAACCAAGCTTCCACGGACTGTGGTAGAGTGGGTGACCGAGAAACGACGAAGACCCAGCCGGTAGCTCGTCTGAGCTCAGAGGCCAAGGGCGTCGGAAGTTTCAACAACAAGCTTATGTACGACACAGCCTCGGATCGAGTCGCCGTGCGGCGGACCGTGATGATGAGCGCGTGTTCTTTGAGAACTCAACAGCGTGCCGATAACACAGCCAGTAATATGAATACTCCTCGTCAGGAGTATTCCTTTGAGTAGCTAGAC
>NZ_JBVJRA010000023.1:0-91708 GCF_055608075.1 Lentzea sp. NPDC036949 | reverse complement strand
CGCACAGCACCTGCCGGTCCGGCACCCTCTTACGACCAGGATTACGCGGCCTGCGCGGCACCACCGGCAGTAACGGCTCGATCCGCTCCCACAGACCGTCCGAGACGATCCACGGCGGCGACTGACCCCTCTTCACGGTCAAACATGATCCACATCCGACATGCTGCACACCACCACGTTGATCATTCTGTTAGGACCTCGAAGTGGGGTCACCGGGCGGTCGCCGAGATCGACCTGGGACTGTCGCGCTGGTCGGACGACCCGGCGCACGTCATCGGCGTGGTGCGCAACCTCCTGCTGCTGGAGGACGCAGATGCCGCTCCCGACGCGGTGTTCGCCCGCGGTGCCGCCGAGGCCGAGGCGATGATCGAGACGCTGGCGCGGCGCTCGTGGGGCCGCGGCTGGTTCGTGCGCTTCGCGTTGCGCCGCACGAGGGTGCTCGCCGGTCTGCGGGAGCACCCGAAGTACCTGGTGATCACCCTGTTCGGTGTGCTGCGCGAGCGGATCACCCGAGCCGGGGAGGACCTGGTGGCGCAGGGCCGGCTCCGGGCCGCCGACGACGTGTTCTTCCTGAACTTCGAGGAACTGCGTTCCACGCAGGGTGATCTGCGCGAGGTCGTCGCCCGCCGGCGCGAGGTGTACGACCGTGAGATGCGGCGCCGGCACATCCCGCGCGTGCTGCTCTCCGACGGCACCGACGCCGAAGCCGTGCACCACGGCACCGCGGTGGAAGGTGACCTCGTCGGCACACCGGCGTCGGCGGGTACCGTCACCGGAGCCGCGCGCGTCGTGATGGACCCCGTCGGCGCACACCTCGAACCCGGCGAGATCCTCGTGGCGCCGTCGACGGACCCCGGCTGGACGCCCTTGTTCCTCACGGCGGGCGGGCTCGTGATGGAGATGGGCGGCGCGAACTCGCACGGCGCCGTCGTGGCCCGCGAGTACGGCATCCCCGCCGTGGTCGGTGTGCGCGAGGCCGTGACGCGGATCAGGACCGGTGACCGCATCACGGTCGACGGCAGCACCGGCGCGGTGACCACGCCAGGCTGAGGGCGACGAACAGCGCTGCCACCGGCCGTTGACACGTCGCCGCGGCGCCCGGACGCGTAATCTCGGGGTCGTGGCCGACTCCAAGGGTGAGCTGAGCAAGGCTCAGCAGGGCATCGCCGACTACCTGCTGCGCGCCGGTGTGGACGGGTTCGGCCCGTTCAAGAGCGCTCGCGAAGCCGCGACCGACGCCCTGGCGAAGAAGGGCGACGAGACCGCCGCGGTCCGGCACCTGATCCGCACGCACGTGGCGCTGGCCGGTGCGCAGGGGTTCATCACGAACCTCGGCGGGCTGATCACGTTGCCGATCTCGCTGCCGTCCAACGTCGCGGCCGCGTACGTGATCCAGACGCACCTCATCGCGTCGATCGCGTCTTTGCGCGGCCACGACGTGGACAGCGAAGAAGTGCAGACGGCCATCCTGCTGTGCCTGCTCGGCAATGCCGGAACCGAACTGTTCAAAAAGGTCGGCATCAAGCAGTTCACGAAGAAGGCCGCCTCGGCGCTCATCACAAAATACGGTACAAAAAAGCTCGGTTCGGTCGTCGTGAAGGGCGTTCCGGTCCTGGGCGGAGTCATCGGCGGTGGCGTCGACGCCGCTTCCACCAGGGCGGTCGGCGCGTTCGCGAACCGCTATTTCACCCAGACGGACCGCGAGCACCCGTTGCCGAGCGTCATCGACGGTGAGGTGCTGTCCGTGGAGATCGAGGAAGCGGGCGGAACGGCCGAGTCGCGGTAGTCGTCAGCTGAGCCGGTCGAGTGTCGAGGTGAACGCGTCCGGTGAGATCTGCACACCGCCGCTGAACGGGTTCTGCAACTGATGTATCGCGAACAGCAGCAGCACCAGCGTCGAGCTCAGCGTGACCGTGATGAGCAGCTGTGACACCAGGTTCGGGCCACCGAACAGGTACGGGAACAGCAGCGACAGGCCGGTGCCGATGAGCAGCGCGAGCCAGACGACGGGGTTGACGCCGCCGTCGGCCGCGTCGACGCGCTCCTGGCGGGCCTGGTAGACCTCCCACAGCTGGTTCGCGGCCTCGGTCTTGCGGTCCTCCTGCCAGCCGCCGTCCGGCGCGGTCGCCGCGATGGTGTCCCGCAGCTGGTTGAGGGTGTTCCAGCCCTTGCCGTCGACGTTCTCGCCCTCGCGCATCTTCGGCCACTCCTCGTCGACGACGGTCTGCACGTAGCTGCGGACCAGCTGGTCGACACGGGACTTCGCCGGCTCGGGCAGCGAGCCGGTCGACCAGGTGACGGCGACCAGCGCGTTGGCCTCCTTCTGCACCTGCTCCTCGGCGGCGTTGGCCGCGTCGAACAGGGAGATGAGGATGAACGCGGTCAGCACCGCGTGCAGGCCGGCGACGATGCTGAACACCGAGCCGCCGACAGCGAGGTTCTTCTCGCCGACCTCCTCCGAGTTGAACCGGCGCGTGAAGACGACGATGACGGACGAGACCACGGCCGCGCCGAGAACCCAGAGCAGACCGGACACGTAAATACTCAATTCGGCCCCTTTCTGGTGTGGGATTAGACCACGGTCTACTGTGGCCGGTACAGCGCGGTCCGGTCACGAGCAATGGTCAGGTGGGAATGCGCGGCAACAGCAGAATTACCCGGTTGTCGTATCAAGCTGCTCCATTCCGGTGGAGCAGGAATGCGTTCGCCCTGGGTGGCGTCACCGCTCTTCTCGCGCTTTCCACCCCGCTCACCAGCGCTGTTGCCCAAGCCGCACCGGTGGCGTGCGACGCGTTCCAGGTCCGCGCGGTTCACCGTGGTGGGTGGTCGACGCTCACGCGGCTCGACGTGTCATCCGGTGGGGTGACCCCGGTAGCGCGAATCGACTACTCGGTGAATGCGTTGGGTTATTCCTCCGTGCTGGGCCGCTTGGTCGGTCTCACCTCGAAGGGCCACCACAGCTGGATGCATCCCACGCACGTCGTGCTCATCGACACCAAAGGCGTGGTCAACGATCTCGGGCCGGTCGTGGCGCCGTGGTTCCGCACTGACGACGTGTCCGCGGGCGCGGTCGTGGGGACGACGTTCTACGTGCGCGACAACGCCCGGTTGCACGCGATCGACATCGACCCGGCGAGCGCGTCCTACCTGCGGATCGTGCGGTCGGTGGCGCTGGACTGGCCGGCGCTCGCGCTGGACGACTTCACCCCCGGACCCGGCGGCGGGCTGACCGGGGTCTCGGCGGCGGGCCACGGACCGGGCGAGGTCGTGACGTTCGACCCGGTGTCGGGGCGGTCGGTGCGGCGGGCCGAGGTGGCGGGGCTGCCCGGCAAGTCGACCTACGGTGCCGTCGCGATCGACTCGGCGGGCACGATCTACGCGGTGAACAACGGCTACAAAGGCCGCAGCCGCGTCTACCGGATCGCGGACGGTGCCGCCGTGGAGCTGTCCACCGACCAGCCGTTCGGCCTGATCGACGGGGCCGGGTGCCTGCCCGCGCCGATGCCACCGCAGGTGGTACCGCCCACGCCGAAGCCGGACGTCCCACCGGCGCCCGCACCTGTTCCCGTTGTGCCGCCCTGGGTGTCGACGCCCGCCCCGGTTCCGGCTGCACCGGTCGCCCCCGCCGTCCCGCCCGCCGCGGTGGTGCCATCCGCACCTGCACCCTCGCCGCAGCCGGTCCCGGTACGCGCGGCGCGGCGGGAACCGCAGTCCCGTGCGGAGCTCCCGCTCGACCCGAAGACCACGCCGATGACCAAGTCCCGCAAGTGGGCGATCGTCACGGTTGTCCTGGTGATGCTGGGGGCCGGAGCGGCCGCCGCACGCGCCCGCGGATAAATCGGTTGGCGGCGCCGGTCGGCGCCGCTACCGTTGCCGTCATGCTCATCATCTGAGAAGCCCCGCAGCGCTTCCGCCGCTGCCGCGTGTGCTCTTGGTGACCCTTCTCGCGGGTCCTTTTCCACGGCTGTCGTTTCCGCCGTGCCCTTGCACGCCCTCGTCACAGAGGAGGCTTTCGCATGCCTGCTGCCACCCCGCCCTCGAACCGAGCCGCTCGCCGCGCCCAGAAGCGCGGCCAGCAGCCGGCCGAGCAGAACACCCGGTTCGCGTTGCCCCAGCAACGGGTTCCGGTGGTCCCGCCGCGCCAGTTCGCCGCCCGTCGCCGCGGATCCGCGTAGCCGACGCCCGAACCGGTGCGGCCACGGCAGGGGGACGCGTGTTGCTCGTGTCCCCCTGCTCCCTTCGTGGGACGATCTCCCGTTCTGTCCGGATCCGCTCTAGCCTGAGGTGCTACCGGACCGACAGGATCGGAGGCGCCTGATGAGGATCGCTGACGTGTTGCGGACCAAGGGCTCTGCGGTTGCGACCATCGCCCCGGACGCACCGGTGTCCGATCTCCTCAGAACACTCGCGGAGCACAACGTCGGCGCCATCGTGGTCGTCGGCCCGTCCGGTGTCGTGGGCATCGTGTCGGAACGCGACGTCGTGCGCCGGCTGCACGAAACCGGTGCCGGCCTGCTGAACTCGCCGGTGTCGTCGATCATGACCGCTGAGGTCTTCACGTGCACGCCTTCGGACACAGTGGACAGTTTGACCGTCGTGATGACCGAACGGCGGTTCCGCCACGTTCCCGTTGTGGCAGAAGGGGAACTGGTCGGCATCGTGTCCATCGGCGACGTCGTGAAGAGCCGCATCGGCCAGTTGGAACAGAGCCAGGACCAGCTCCAGGCCTACATCGCCCAGGGCTGACCTCACCGGGCTCGGCCCTCACTAGGCTCAGCCGGGTGAAGCCTTCTCCCGGCAAGCCCGAACTGGTCGAGGTCGCGCCGTCCGTCCACGCCTACGTCCAGCCCGACGGGTCCTGGATGATCAACAACACCGGTGTCGTCGTCGGCTCCGACGGCACGCTGCTGCTCGTCGACACCACGTCCACCGAGGCCCGCAACCGCGCGTTGCTCGCCTCGGTGGCGACGGTGTCCGACGCCGCACCCAGCTACGTCGTGAACACCCACCACCACGGCGACCACACGTTCGGCAACTGGCTGGTCCCCTCGTCGACGGTGATCGTCGCCCACGACGCCTGCCGCGAAGAGGTGCTCTCCGCTGGCCTGCTCGCAGCGCAGGTGCTGACCGGCCCGGACTACGGCCACCTCGAAGTGCGCCCGCCGTCGCTCACCTACACCGCGTCCCTGACGCTGCACCTCGGCGACCGCGTCGTCGAGCTGCACCACCCCGGTCCCGCCCACACCCGCGGCGACACCGTCGTGTGGCTGCCCGCCGAGCGCGTGCTGTTCACCGGTGACCTGGTGTTCGCGGGCGGCCAGCCGTTCCTCGCGGAGGGCAGCATCAGCGGTTACCTGTCGGCCCTGGAGTTCCTGCGCGCGTTCGACGCCGAGGTCCTCGTGCCCGGCCACGGCCCGCTGCTGCGCGGCGCCGACATCATCCGCGTCCTCGACGACCTCGTCGCCTACACGACGTACCTGTCCGAGCTCGCCGCCACCGGTCACGCCGCCGGACGCGCCCCTCTGCAGGTCGTCCAGGACGCGGGCCCGTCCCGCTTCTCGTCGTGGCAGGAGTCCGAACGACTCGTCGGCAACCTCCACCGCGCGTACCACGAGCTCGACGGCAAACCGCTCTCCGAACGCCTCGAACTGCTCCGCGTCTGGCAGGACATGACCATCCTCCACGGCGGCCCCATCACCTGCCACGCTTAGCTCGCGACCGATGTATCACCTTCACCACCCCGCCCTCACCTGCTGCTTAGCAATGAGTCTTTGGACGACGACGTCCAAAGACTCATTGCAAAAGCGGTTTTCACGTTTGTGCGGTCTCAACGACCTGCTTGAGCACGCGAGGACGCTCTTCCAAGGCGCGTCGACCTTGTCGAGCCGCTCGGCGCTCTCCGTCCAGCCGGAGCTGCGCAACGTGACGCGCGGTACCGCTGGCGCCCTCAGGTGATTGCTCCGCTGCCGGCCCCCGGCTCCACGAGCACGCCGAGGATCGCTTCCAGCACCCAACCGCGTCACAAGAGGAGCTCGCGTCTCGTCCATATCTACATGGGCACTCTTCGCGCAGGTCTCGCGTTCCTCGCCGTCGTCCAAGCCGTCATCGGCGTCTGGCCCTTGGCAGCGCCGCAGAGCTTCTACGACAACTTCCCGCTGCCCACGAACCCATGGGTGTCCTACTTCCCGCCGTTCAACGAACACCTGCTGCGCGACTTCGGCTCACTGAACCTCGCGTTGTGCGTGATGCTGGTGTTCGCGGCGGTGACACTCGAACGCGCGCTGACCCAAGCCGTGCTGGTCGGTTACCTGGTGTTCGCGGTGCCGCACATGACCTTCCACCTGTTCCACCTGGAACACATGCCGGTGGCTGACCGGATCGGCAACGTCGTCTCGCTGGCCGCCGCCGTCCTGGTCCCGCTGGTGCTGCTACCGCTGACCCGCCGGATCGAACGAAAGCAGGCCCCGGTGCTCACCCGGTGACACGAACCCCGACGTCATCGGAAGCGCAACGAGCTGCGCGGCCTATAAGTTCGAGTGATGCTGCACGACGTCGCTGACGCCACGCGCCAATACATTGGTTTGCTCGCCGACGACCAGCGCGACCGAGCTGTCCGCGCGATCACCGACGACGACCTCAGGCACCGCTGGGCCTACACCCCCGGCGACCGCCCCGGCCTCGTGTTCGGCGGGCTACGACGTGATCAGCGCAAAGCCGTTCACGGCATGCTCGCGACCGTGCTGAGCCCACACGCCTACGCACAAGTCGCGGCGGTGATGGCTTTGGAAGACGTGCTCGACCACCGCGAGGGCGGCCACCGCGACCGGCACAGCGGCGACTACTGGACGGTGCTCTTCGGCACGCCCGGCGGCGACGAACCGTGGGGGTGGCGCGTCGAGGGGCACCACCTGTCCGTGAACGTCATCGTCGCCGACGGCCGCGTCTCGGCGACCCCGTTCTTCCTCGGCGCGAACCCGTCCCGCGTCACCTACCGAGGCCGCGTCGTCAGCCAGCCGCTGCGGCTGGAGGAGGAACTGGCCCGCGAGCTGCTCGACCGCATGGGCCCGACCGCTCGCGGCCTAGCCGTCGTCTCGGACACCGCCCCGCACGACATCCGCACCGGCAACGCCTCGCGCATCACGCCGTCCGACCCCGTCGGCGTGACACCCGCGCAGCTCGGCAAACAGGCGGGGGAGCTGCTCGTCGACATCGTCCGCCTCTACCTGGACCGGCTCGCGTTCGAGCTCGCCGACGACGAGTTCGCCGCGCTCGACCCCGACCGCCTGCACTTCTCGTGGGAAGGCTCGCTGCGCCGCGGCGAAGGCCACTACTACCGCGTCCAAGGTCCCGAGCTGCTCATCGAATACGACAACACGGCCAACGAGGCCAACCACATCCACACCGTGTGGCGCCGCCACTCCGGTGACTTCGGCGCCGACCTCCTCGCCGCCCACTACGACACATCACGGCACACTGTCGCCCGTGGAATGGCCCAGAACGGTTGACGACGCCATCGCGCTGCAAGAACACCTGCGCAACCAGGTGATCACCACCAGCGCCCCCGACCTGCACATCGACACCGTCGCCGGCCTCGACGTCGGCTACCGCGACACCGGCCTTTGCAACGACTCGGTTGTCGGCGTCTGCGTGGTGTTCGATGCAAAGACGCTGGCCGTCCTCGACGAGGTCGTCGTCGAGGACACCACAAACTTCCCGTACATCCCCGGGCTCTTCGCGTTCCGCGAGATGCCGGTGCTGCTACGCGCCCTCGACCAGCTCACCGTCACCCCCGACCTGCTGGTCGCGGACGGCCAGGGCGTCGCCCACCCGCGCCGGTTCGGTCTCGCCTGCCACCTCGGCGTGCACACCGGCATCCCGAGCATCGGCGTGGCCAAGAACCCGATGGGCAGGTTCGACCCACCCGGCGACAAGCGCGGTTCGACGAGCGACCTCGTCATGGACGGCGCCGACGGCGACGAGGTCGTCGGCCGCGCACTGCGCACGCAGGACGGTGTGAAGCCGGTGTTCGTGTCGGTCGGGCACAAGATCGACCTGGACCGCGCGTGCGCCGAGGTGCTCCGCCTGGCCCCGCGCTACCGGCTGCCTGAGACGACCCGCCGCGCCGACGCACTCACTCGGCAGGCTGCTTCTGCGGCTGGAAGCTGAGCAGCACGAGCAGGATCGCACCGCAGACAAGCGCGATGTCCGCGACGTTGCCGACGAACCAGCCGTTGTAGTCGATGAAGTCGACGACGTGCCCGCGCGCGAAACCCGGCGGCCGGAACAACCGGTCGAGCAGGTGCGTCGTCGCGCCGCCCAGCATCAACGCCAGTGCGACCGCCCGCAGCCGGGTCTGCGGCTGCAGCCCGTACCGCGCCAGGAACACGACGGCCACAGCGGCGACGATGGTGAAGACCCACGTCGACCCCGCGCCGATCGAGAACGCGGCACCGGGGTTGTAGAGAAGCCTGAGCTGCAGGAACTCCCCGAGCACCGGGATGGGCGCGCGTCCGGTCAGCGCGTTCTCGGCCCAGAACTTCGTGGCCTGGTCCAGCAGCAGCACGAGCACGGCGATGCCCATCACGAGCGGCACGCGGCGAGAAGTGGTGGTGTCCATTTGCCGACGAGCGTAGTTAAGCCGCCGGCACCGTGCGGCAACGGCCACCGGTACATCAGTCGCCGCGTACTCCGAACGCCCCGGACAGCAACGGATGGGCGTCCACGATCCGCCGAGCAACGTTGACGGAATCAACCAGCGGATGCAGCGCCAGCGCCTTCACGGCATGCGCGCGCTCGCCGCTGACAGCCGCCTTGATCGTCGCGCGCTCGACGACCTTGAGCGCGGTGACGAGCCCGACGCCCTCGTCCGGCACCTGGCTGACCGCGACGGGCCGGGCGCCGTTGGCGTCGACCAAGCTCGGAACCTCGACGATCGCATCGGCGTCCAGGCACGACAGCGTCGTCCTGTTCGGCACGTTGAGGATCAACGTCGTCCGCTTGTCCGCCGCGATGGCGTGCATCAACGCGAGCGCGACTTGCTCGTATCCGCCACCGTCGAGGTCGTTGCTGTCCCGCTCCTCGTCACGCGTCTCCGCCATGTACGTCTGCTCGCGCTCCAGACGCGTCCGGTCCCAGCTCGCCAACGACGGCGCCGCGTAGAACTGCTGCTGCTGCTCCAACAGGAACGCCCCACGCGACGCACCGGACTCCACCGCCTCGCGGGTGAAGTAGTAGTAGTGCAGGTACTCGTTCGGAATCGCGCCCAGCGTCCGCAGCCACTCCGCGCCGAAGAGCTTGCCCTCCTCGAACGACTCCAACCGCTCAGTGTCGGCCAGCAGATCCGGCAGCACGTCCCGCCCGCGCACGTGCACACCCCGCAGCCAGCCGAGGTGGTTGAGCCCGGCGTAGTCGAGCCACGCGTCGTCGAGGTCCGCGCCGACCGCGCGGGCGACCCGCCGGCCGAGCCCGACGGGGGAGTCGCAGATGCCGATGACCCGGTGGCCGAGATGGGCGGCCATCGCTTCGGTGACCATGCCGGCGGGGTTGGTGAAGTTGATGACCCACGCGTCCGGCGCGTGCACCGAGATACGACGTGCGATGTCGAGCGCGACCGGCACAGTGCGCAACCCGTACGCCACACCGCCAGCCCCGACCGTCTCCTGCCCGAGCACCCCGCACCCGGCCGCGATGCTCTCGTCGGCCGCGCGCCCGTCGAGTCCGCCCACGCGGATCGCCGAGAACACGAAGTCCGCCCCGCGCACCGCCTCGTCGAGATCCATCGACATCGTCACCACGGGAGCATCCGGCACATCGGCGGCAAGTTCGGCGAGAACGCCGCTGACCGCCACGAGCCTGGAGGCGTCGACGTCGTGCAGCACGACCTCGGTGACGCGGCCGGGGGACCGGTCGGCGAGCAAAGCGCGATATACGAGCGGCACGCGGAACCCACCGCCACCGAGAACAACCAGCTTCATGCCCACCACTCCGCACCGGCGACATTTCTCCCGCAGTGCGCACCGTACAACCAACGCTGCACAGGCATCAGCAAGATCCTTGGTTCGCACACCGCAGCGGCGACGGTTCCCGCAGCTCGGACCACCCGCGCATTGCGCTGAAAGTAAGCCCAGAAGGGGTTCCCGCGCACAGCAAATCTGTGCTACAAAGAATGGCTTTGGGCTTTCGGAATGAATATTCCGGAAAGACAGATTTATTTTATCACAGGGGGCAAGGTGTTGGCGAGCGAACAGGCACGGATCACCTCTCTGTATGAAAAGCTCGACCAGGAACGGAACAAAGCGGCCGCCGATCTCGCGGCCGCCCTGCGGGACACCCACACCGGACGGCTGGACCGTGAAGCCAGCGTCCAGGTGCTGACCAGGCAGATCGGCAAGTACCGCGCAGCGGAGGAAGGCCTGTGCTTCGGCCGGACCGACTCGGAGAACGGCGAAAGCACCTACATCGGGCGCGTCGGCCTGTTCGACGACGAGTTCCAGCCGCTGTTGCTGGACTGGCGCGCGCCGGCGGCGCGGCCGTTCTACACCGCGACCGCTGCGAATCCGGAAGGCCTCGTGTTGCGCCGCCACTTCCGCGTCCGCGACCGGGAGCTGCACGATTTCCACGACGACGAGCTGCTGACCGACGCGACCGCATTGCTCGACGCCCTCAACGCGCCGCGGACCGCGACGATGCGCGACATCGTCTCGACCATCCAGGCCGAGCAGGACGAGATCATCCGTTACTCCGGCCCCGGCGTGCTGGTGATCGAAGGCGGCCCCGGCACGGGCAAGACCGCGGTCGCGCTGCACCGCGTCGCGTACCTGCTGTACACGCGCCGCGAGCGCCTTTCCCGCCACGGCGTCCTGATCGTCGGACCGAACACCGGTTTCCTGCATTACGTCAGCGACGTGCTGCCATCGCTGGGGGAGACCGACGTCGTGTTCGCAACACCCGGCGAGCTCTATCCCGGAGTGGTCACCGACGTCGAGGACACCCCGTCGTTGCAACACCTCAAAGGCCATGTATCAGTGCTGGACCTGCTGGCCGTCGCCGTGGCCGACCGGCAGGAGCTCCCCGACGAGCCCATCGAGATCGAGCTCGAAGACGTCGTCGTCCCCCTCGACGCGCACGTCGCCGCCGTCGCACGCGAGAAGACGCGGTACTACGAGCTACCGCACAACGCGGCGCGCAAGTACTTCTTCCTCGCTCTCGCCGAAGAGCTCGTCGCCCCGGCGATGAAGCTGATCGGCGTCGACTGGCCCGAGATCGAGGAGGACGTGCGGCACGAGCTGCGCCACAGCACGGCATTGCGCGACGCCGTCGACCGGTTGTGGCCGGAGCTCACACCCGAGCAGCTGCTCGCCGACCTGTACGCGGGCCGGTGCTACCGGATCGGCGCACCTGAGCTGTACCGCGAAGCCGCCGACGCGTGGACGGTGTCCGATGTGCCGCTGCTCGACGAGCTCGCCGATCTGCTCGGCTCGGACGGCTCAGCCGAACGCCAGGCGCGGCGGGAGGAAGAGGAAGGACTTGCCTACGCCCGCGGTGTCATGGACGTGCTGTCGATCGATGAACGCGCCGACGACGACGAGTACATCGTCACCGACTTCGTCAACGCCGAGACGCTCGCGTACCGGCACGAGGCACGCGACCACCGCACTCTCGCCGAACGAGCTGCCGACGACCGCACCTGGACCTACGGCCACGTCGTCGTCGACGAGGCACAGGAGCTGTCCGCAATGGACTGGCGCGTCCTGCTCCGCCGTTGCCCCAACAGGTCGATGACCGTCGTCGGCGACCTGGCGCAACGCCAAGCCGCAGGCGGCGCCCGCAGCTGGGGCTCGGTGTTCGACCGCTTCACCTACCGCAGGCTGGAGGTCAACTACCGCACTCCCGGCGAGATCATGGCCGTCGCCACCCCGGTGCTGAAGCTCGTCGACCCCGACGCCGCCGCACCGACGTCAGTGCGCAGCACCGGCGTCCGCCCCTGGGCCCGCCGCGTCACCGACATCTCGGCGGCGGTCCGCGACGAGCTCGACGCACACGCCGAAGCTCTGCCCGGCCGCACGATCGCCGTCATCGGCGACGGCTGGATGTCGCCGAGATCGTCCAAGGGGCTGGAGTTCGACGTCGTCATCGTCGTCGAACCGCAGCTCATGACCCCGAGCGAGCTGTACGTGGCGTTGACGAGGGCGACGCAACGACTCGGCGTCCTGCACACCGAGCCGCTCCCGCGTCACCTACGAGGTCTCCTCTGAGACCCAGCGGAGGTAATCGTCGTTGCCCCCGACGACGGGGGTGACGACGACCTCCGGCACGTCATAGCTGTGCTGGTCCTTGATGTGCGCGACCAGCTCGTCGACGCGAGCGGCAGACGTCTTCACGACGCACTGCCACTCGTCGTCAACGTGCACCTCACCGTCCCACCGGTAGACGCTGCGGATCGGCACGATTTGCACACACGCGCCCAGCCGTGCCTCGACGACCCCTCTCGCCAACGACTCCGCCGCCTCGGCGGAGTCCACGGTCGTCGTCACCACGTTCACGGCGTTCATACGGCGTCGATCTCCTTCAACAGCTGCTTCTTCAACGCATCCGGCGCGAACGACGCCCGAACTCCCGCTCGCGCCAGCTCCGCGAGTTCATCGCGCCCGAACCCGAACCGCTCGTGGCACACCAGGTACTCGCGGTCGAGGTCGGTGTGGAACATGCCGGGGTCGTCGGTGCTGACCGTCACCGGCACGCCGGCCTCCACCAGCCGCGGCAACGGGTGCTCGTCCAGCGACGCGACCGCGCCGGTCCGGATGTTCGACGTCGGGCACACCTCCAGCACGACGCCCTCGCCGGCGAGGTACCGCAGCAGCTCCGGGTCCTGCACCGCGCTGACGCCGTGCCCGATCCGCTCGGCACGCAGGTCCCGCACCGCGGCCCAGATCTCGCTGGGCGGCATCGTCTCGCCGGCATGCGGCACCATGTGCAGCCCGGCATCACGCGCCATCGCGAACGCCTCGCGGAACCTCGTCCGCGGCGAGTCCGCCTCGAACCCGCCGAGCCCGAACCCGACCAGCCCCTCCGGCCGGTGCTCGGTGGCGAACCGCGCACTCGTCATGCCCCAGTCCCGATCCCAGATGCCGGGCACGTCGAAGATCCACTGCAATGTCACGCCGTGCAGCTCCAACGCCTCAGCCCGTCCTGCGGCCAACGCTTCGACGAGTTCGTCGGGCGCGATGCCGGCCCGCAGGTGACTTGTCGCACTCACGGTGACTTCCGCGTACCGGACGTTGGTCCGCGCAGCGTCACGTGCGTACCCGACGACCAGCGTGCGAACGTCCTCACCGGTCGTAACGAGGTCGTTGACGATGCCGTACACGGTGATGAAGTGCCGGAAGTCCGTGAACTCGTAGAACTTCCGCAGCTCGGCCTCGTCGGTCGGAACCGGACCGCCTGGGTGGTTGCGGGCGAGCGCGAGGACGGTGTCGACGGAAGCCGCGCCCACGAGGTGGACGTGCAGCTCGGCCTTCGGCAACGCGTGGACGAAGTCGGAAATGGGCACGGTCCATGCTCTCAGGTCAAGAGCCGTTCGACGGGTGACATGTCTTGCAGTCACGGGGAAGGGTGCAGGGCGAATCCCTGTCCCCGGCTTCGCATTGGGGGTGCCTCGTGAGGGGCGCACGAAGAGTCGCACTGCTGACCGCGGTGCTAGTTCTGCCGTTCCTGCCCGCCACGGCTACCGCTGCCGAGGGGCCGGTGTTCAAGGACGGCGAGGCGCAACCCGTCTTCGACCCGAAGGACGTCGTCAAGGAGAGCCTCTGGGTCCGCGCACCGGTCGACAGCGACCGCGACGGCAAGGACGACGAGGTCTACACCGAGGTCGTCCGGCCGCGCGCCACCGAACGAGGGCTCAAGGTCCCCGTCGTCTACATGGTCAGCCCGTACTTCTCCGGCGGCAACGACGTTCCCAACCACAACGTCGACGTCGAGCTGTACGTCCCTGACAAGCGCAACGGCCGTCTGCTCAAGGCCTCCTCCGACGAACGCGTCACCGCGGCTGTCGGTCCCAATCCGATCACGTCGGGCCGTTACGAGTCCTACTTCATCTCACGCGGTTACGCCGTCGTATACGCGGAGTCGCTCGGCACCGGCAAGTCCACGGGGTGTCCGACGACGGGCGACGTCAACGAGACGATCGGCGCGCGTGTCGTCGTCGACTGGCTCAACGGCCGTGCGCCGGCACGCACCGCCACGGGCGAGGCGATCAAGGCGACGTGGTCAACCGGCAAGACCGGCATGATGGGCGTCTCCTACAACGGAACGCTGCCCAACGCCGTCGCCTCCACCGGCGTCCGCGGCCTCGAAGCGATCGTGCCGATCGCCGCGATCTCCAGCTGGTACGACTACTACCGCGCGGACGGCGCCGTCGTCGCCCCCGGCACGTTCCAGGGCGAGGACGCCGACGTGCTCGCGGACTACGTCTACACCCGCGAGGACCGCGAGATCTGCAAGCCGATCATCGCCGAGATCGCGAAGGACCAGGACCGCATCACCGGCGACTACAGCCGGTTCTGGGACAAGCGCAACTACCTCAACGACGTTCGCAAGGTGCGTGCGGCCGTCCTCGCCGTCCACGGGCTCAACGACTGGAACGTCAAGATGACGCACGTCGAGCAGTGGTACTCGGCGCTGAAGAAGGTCGGTGTGCCGCACAAGATCTGGCTGCACCAGTCCGGCCACACCGACGCCGACACGCTCCGCTCGGTCGAGTGGCGCCGTACCCTCAACCGCTGGTTCACCCAGTACCTGTGGGGCCACCGCAACGGCATCGACAAGGAGCCGCACGCGACGATCCAGCGCGAGGACAAGACGTGGGTCGACGAGAAGGACTGGCCGGCACCCGGCACGTCCGACGTGCGGCTGCGGCTGTCCGCGGGCGGACCGGCCAAGGGCGGCCTCGGCCTGCGACCCGGCCACGGCGTGGAGAACCTGACCGACGACGCGACGAAGACGGCCGAGTCGTTGATCGACCAGGCCACCTCGCCGAACCGCCTGTCCTACGCGACCGAGCCGACGCAGAAGCCGTTGCGCCTGTCCGGCAAGTCGACCGCGCACCTGCGGGTCGCGTTCGACCGTCCCGCCGCCAACGTCACGACGCTGCTCGTCGACCGTGCTCCGGACGGCAGGTCGTACGTCATCACCCGCGGCTGGACCGACCCGCAGAACCGCGAACGCCCCGACAAGACCTCGCCGGTCAAACCCGGCAAGTTCTACGACGTCGACGTGCCGATCGTGCCGGACGACTACGTCCTGCAGGCCGGGCACCGGCTCGAGTTCGTGCTGATCTCCAGCGACTACGACTACACGCTGCGCCCGAAGCCGGGGGCCGGCCTCTCGCTGGACCTCGCCAGGACCTCGGTCGAACTGCCGGTCGTCGGCGGCTGGCGCGCGTTGTTCCAGACGTTCTGAGCTGTGGTGCCGCGCTTCGGCCTCGTGAGGGGCTGAAGCGCGGCACGATAGCACTCACTCCCGAACCCGAGCGCCTCAAGATCTCAACCTGTCCACAACTCACGAGTAATCCACAGCTTCCACATCAGCGAAGCCCCACAGCCCAGCCACCCGCCACAGTGGCACCATGCCCACAACCCTCCCCAAACCGATCCGCCTCCGCGCCCCCGGCGACCTCTACGCGGCCATCCCGCACCTGATGGGTTTCCACCCGACGGAGTCGCTCGTCGTGCTGGTCCTGAGGGACGGCGCGGTCTCCATGACGATGCGCGTCGACCTGCCCCGCCCGCGACATAGAGGGCTTCTGGTGGCCCAGCTGGAAATGCCGCTCCTGGAGCAAGGCGCGGAGGGCGTGATCCTCGCGGTCATCAGCGCACCCTCTGAGCACATGCCGGAGGAGCTTCCGCACGAGCCGCTGATCACCGCACTTGCGAACAGTCTCGGCGGACACGGCATCGATGTCCTCGAAGCCGTGTGGCTGCACGCGTGCGAGAAGGACGCCCCGTGGTACTGCTACTTCGACCTCGACTGCCACGGGCGGTTGCCGGACCCGCAGGTGTCCGCGGTGGCCGCGGCGTGCGCGAGCGACGGCAACGTGACGTTCGAGTCGCGCGCCGCGCTGGCAGCGGTGGTCACGCTCGACTCGGTGGAGGCCCGCGAACGCAGGTCCGTGCTGCTCGACGAGCTCATGAACACCGAGGAACCGCCTGAGCCGGCAGCGGAACTCCGTCGCGTGCGTGCCGCGATCGACGCCTCGGAGCAGCGCAAGGGACCGTTGTCCGACGCGGAGATCGTCGCGTTGAGCAGAGCCCTGGCGCACCCGGAGGTGCGTGACGCCTGCCTGTCGTACGCGGTGCAGAACAACGCCAGGGCGGCCGAACGGCTGTGGCTCGACCTCACGAGGTCCTGCCCGTCACCGGAACGCGCGGAACCCGCGTGTCTCCTGGCGTTCTTCGCCTACCACCGCGGCGACGGCGGACTCGCGTCGGTCGCGCTCGACGTGGCCGAAGAAGCCTGCTTCGGCCACGCGCTGGCGCGGCTGTTGCGCGGCGCACTGAGCGCCGCGCTGCCTCCCGAAGAGCTCAAAACACTGGCGGACAAGGCCGTCCTGAACGCCCGCAAGCTGCTCTCCGCGGGAACTCAGAGCAGCTCCGGCCGCTCCCACTCCTGATCGAGGACGTGCTCGGCCAGGAACGCCCACACCGTCTCGTACCAGACCCGAGAGTTCCCGGGGGTGAGAATCCAGTGGTTTTCCGTAGGAAAGTAAAGGTACTTCGCGGTGACGCCGTGCCGGACCAGGTCGAAGTACAGCCGCTGCCCCTCGCCGATGGGGACCCGGTAGTCCTTGTCCCCGTGGATGACGAGCATCGGCGTCTTGATGTCGGCGACCCGCAGGTGCGGGGAGTTGGCGAGGACCCGCTCGGGCCGGGTGATGGGGTCGCCCATCTCCCGCATCCAGAAGTACGAGTCGTCGGTGGCGCCGGAGAACGCGTCGAGGTGCCACAGCGAGGCGTGGGTGACGATCGCGCGGAACCGGTCGGTCTGGGTGGCGATCCAGTTGGCCATGTAACCGCCGAAGGACCCGCCCATGGCGGCGGTGCGCGAGCCGTCGATCTCGGGCCGCTCGACGGTCACGTCGGTGATGGCCATGAGGTCGGTGTAGGGCTCGGCGCCCCAGCGACCCCAGCCGGCCGCGATGAAGTCGGGCCCGTACCCCGTGGACAGCGCGGGGTCGGGCAGCAGGACGGCGTAGCCGCGGGCGGCCATGAGCCACGGGTTCCAGCGCCACGTCCAGCCGTTCCAGCTCATCACGGGTCCACCGTGGACCCAGAGCAGCAGCGGGGCGGGGGAGTCCGCGGAGGCACCGTCGGGCAGCACCAGCCAGGCGCGGACGGTCCTGCCGTCGGCCACGACGGTGGAGACCTCGGTGAGCGTGCCGGGCACCGAGGTCAGGGCACCGGGGGCGGGCAGCCGCACCGGGTGCTGGTCGGCTCCGGTGCTGGCGAACCGCACGGGCTGTGGCGGGTGGTCGACCGAGTTGCGCAGTGCGTACAGCGTCTCGCCGTCCGGGCTCACGACCACGTCGCTGTAGTAACCCGAGAGCGTCAGCTTCGTGACCTCGCCCGTGGCGAGGTCGAGCCGCCACACCGGCTGGTGCCCGAGGTGGCTCGCGACGAAGAAGACGGCCGAGGAGTCGGGGCTCACCACCGGGTGCGCCGGTTCTTCCTGGAAGTCCGGCGCCAGTGGCGTGATCGAGTCGTCGGCGAGATCGATGCGCACCAGGCTGCTGCGGTACGGCGCGTCCGCGGTGGACTCGCGGAACCGGATGGCGATCACGGCCGAGGAGTCGTGGGTGAACGCGGCGTCGAAGAACGAGAAGCCTTCCTCGGAGGCGATGACCCGCGAGGAGCTGCCGTCGGTGGCGACGAGCCGCAGCTCGGTCCGGCGGCCGTAGGCGGCACTGACGTCGACGGCGTACCCGTGGACGGCCCACCTGCCGTCGGGGCTGAGCGCGATGTCCTCGTCGCTCAGCCTGCTCTCGGAGTCGTCGCTGAGGGCGGTGACGTGCTCGGCAGCCGGCCTGTCCAGCGGGACGGAGAACAGTCGCGGGTAGCTGGGGCCGAGGTCGGAGTCCCAGTACCGGATCGGGTAGGACTCGTGCAGGATCGCCGTCACGCCGGCGTCCTCGCGGGCCTTGCGCTTGGCGTCGTCCTCGCCGCCGAACTCCACGAGGCGGTGCGCGTACGACGTCAGCAACAGCGTCTCGCCCGCGACACGCACCTGGCCGACCCCGCCGCCGGGCCGCAGCACCTCGGCGGCCTCGCCGCGGACCGGCAGCCGCCACAGCGCCGTCTTGTCCTTGGCCTCGTCCGGCTTCGTGAGCGGGTCCGGGCGCTTCGACAGGAACAGCAGCGAACCGTCCGGCGCGAAGACCGGCGCGGCGTCGCTCTTCGTGGAGTAGGTGAGGCGGGTGGCGTCCCGCTCACCGGTGGGGTCGACCTCCCAGAGGGCGCCCTGCCAGGTCTTGCCGTCCGGCGCGAGCGAGGAGACGACGGTGACGAGCCGCGTGCCGTCCGGGGACAGCGCGAGCGACGCGAGCCGCGGGGTGGAGTTGTAGCTCTCGAAAGAGGCGAAGTCGGTCATCGTGGTTCAGGCTCCGTGTCGGGCGCGGGTGAACTCCCACGCGTCGCGGACGATGCCGGCGAGGTCGGCGCGCTCGGGCTTCCACCCGAGCTCGGTGCGGGCCCGCTCGGCGGAGGCGACGAGAACAGCAGGGTCTCCTGCCCGCCGCGGTGCGACGACTGCGGGGATCGGGTGGCCGGTGACCTCGCGGCACGTGTCGATGACCTGCTTCACCGAGAAGCCCGTGCCGTTGCCGAGGTTGTAGATCCGGTGCTCGCCGGCAGTAGCGTGGTCGAGCGCCAGGAGGTGGGCGTCGGCGAGGTCCGTGACGTGGATGTAGTCGCGGACGCAGGTGCCGTCCTCGGTCGGCCAGTCCTCGCCGTAGATCGAGATGTGCTCCCGCTGACCGAGCGCGACCTGCAGCACGAGCGGGATCAGGTGGGTCTCGGTCGCGTGCCGCTCGCCGATGCTGCCGTAGGCGCCGGCGACGTTGAAGTACCGCAGGCTCGTCGCGGCCAGCCCGTGGGCGGCGGCGTACGACGTGATCGCGTGGTCGATGGCCAGCTTGGTGGCGCCGTAGGTGTTGGTGGGCTGCGTGGGCGCGGTCTCGGGGATCGGCACCTCCCGCGGCTCGCCGTACGTCGCGGCAGTCGAGGAGAAGACGAGCTTCGGCGTGCCATGCTCCTTCATCGCGGTGAGCAGGCGAACCGCGGTGAGGACGTTGCCCGTCCAGTACTTCCCGGGGTCCTGCATGGACTCACCGACGAGGGACTTCGCGGCGAAGTGCAGCACACCGTCGAAGCCCTCGGCGAGGACGTCGCCGATCACCTCGGCGATGTCACCCCGCACGAAGCGCGCACCCGCGGGAACGGCGTCCTCGTGGCCGGTGGAGAGGTCGTCGAGCACGACCACCTCGTGCCCAGCTTCGAGCAGGCGCGCAGCGCAGACGCTGCCGACGTAGCCGGCCCCGCCCGTCACGAGCAGCTTCACCACAGTCCTCGCAATCCTCGTCAAGATCGGTTTCCGCTACCTGTCCTGGCCCGCGCCCGCGGAGGGAACCGCCGTGAAAAGTCGCGGCCGCACGAGCGAGCGCGCGGCGAAGGCGACGAGCACGGCCCGCTCGACCGCGTTGTGCCGTTCGACGGGCACGAGGGCGATCGCGGAGCCGCCGAAGCCGCCGCCGGTCATCCGGGCGCCGAGCGCCCCGGCCGCCCTCGACGCCTCGACCGCGACGTCGAGTTCGAGGCAGGAGACTCGGTAGTCTTCGTCAAGGCTCACGTGCGACGCCGAAAGAAGAGGGCCGATCTCGGCGAGCCGGCCCGCGCGCAGCAGGTCGACGGTCCGCAGGACGCGATCGTTCTCGGTCACCACGTGCCGCACCAGCGGACGCAGCTCTTCGGGCAGCCGGACGAGCGCGTCGTCGAGCTCGGTGATGTCCACGTCGCGCAGCGCGGGAACGCCGAGGATGCCGGCGGCCCGCTCGCAGCCCGCCCGCCGGGCGCCGTAGCCGCCGTCGACGTGGGAGTGGCTGGCGCGGGTGTCGATGACCAGCACCTCAAGGCCGCTGGCGGCGGCGTCGAACGCGACCTGCTCCGACTTGCCGGAGCGTACGTCGTAAAACAATGCGTGCGCTTCGATGCAGGACAGCGATGCCGTCTGGTCCAGAATGCCGGTCGGCGCGCCCACAAAGTCGTTCTCGGACCGCTGCACCCAGCGCGCGATGTCCGGCCGTTCGGCGGTCACGTCCGCCAGGCCCAGCAGCGCGAGCGCGACTGCGCATTCAAGGGCGTGCGAGGACGACAGGCCCGCGCCGGCGGGCACGTCGCCCGCGATCACGAGGTCCGCTCCTGCGGTCACCGGGAGGCCCTGTTCGCGCAGGGCCCAGGCGACGCCGCCGGGGTACGCGGCCCACCCGCGGATGGTGCGAGGCGCTAGGTCGGCGACCGCGACCGGCGCCGCGTGCTGCACCCCGCCGTCGTCACCCAGCGTGCTGACAGCAAGCACACCGTCGGCACGGGGCGATGCCGCGACCGCGGTGCGGTGGGGCAGGGCGAATGGCAGCACGTAGCCGTCGTTGTAGTCGGTGTGCTCGCCGATGAGGTTGACGCGGCCGGGTGCCGACCAGACCCCGTGAGGTGCACGTCCGTGCAGGCGGTGGAACGTCTCCGCCGCCTTGGCGGCCGGAGTCGTCGTCGCCTGGGTCACCGGGCGAGCACCAGCACGGCGTGGGCGACCGCCGGGTCGAGTTCGGCCAGGTTGTCGTTCGGGCCGCGCACCTGGATGACCTTGGCGTTGCCGAGCGACTCCACCTGGACAGTGCCGCCGGGGATGACGCCGGCCTCCTTCAGCTCGGCCATCAGGTCCGGGTCGAGCTGGACGTGCTCGGCGATGCGGCGCACCTCGACGGGGCCACCGCCGCGGCGGGCCACCTCGTCGATGCGCACGAGGTCCGCCTCGGCGGGCGGGGCGGGCTCGCCGTCGCCCAGCTTGTCGAGACCGGGGATGGGGTTGCCGTAAGGGGAGGTGGTGGGGTTGCCGAGGAGTTTGATGAGTTTGCGTTCGACCGCTTCGCTCATGACGTGTTCCCAGCGGCAGGCCTCGCTGTGGACGTGCTCCCACTCGAGCCCGATGATGTCCACGAGGAGGCGCTCGGCGAGCCGGTGCTTGCGCATGACGGCGATCGCGAGGTTGCGGCCCTGTTCGGTGAGTTCGAGGTGACGGTCTTCCGCCACGACGACCAGGCCGTCGCGCTCCATGCGGCCGACGGTCTGGCTCACGGTCGGTCCACTTTGGCCGAGGCGCTCGGCGATGCGGGCGCGCAGGGGCACCACGCCTTCTTCTTCGAGCTCGTAGATCGTGCGGAGATACATCTCCGTGGTGTCGATGAGGTCGTTCACACCCGCTCCCCTTCGTGTGGTGTCAATGGTAGTCGTGCCGGGGGACACAGGTGTCCGCGCGGTGCAGGATGTGACCCGTGCATGCCTTGATCACTCCTGAAGCCCTCGCTGACGCGCTGAGTGCGCGGCCGGCGGCCGTTGTGCTGGATGTCCGGTGGCGGCTCGGTGGGCCGCCCGGACGCCAAGACTACGAGGTCAGCCACGTGCCCGGCGCGGTGTACGTGGACCTGGACACCGAGTTGTCCGCCCCGCCGGGGGTGGGCGGCAGGCATCCGCTGCCCGATCCGGAGCGGCTGCAGGAGGTGCTGCGGCGTGCCGGGGTGCGTGAGGGTGGCCGGGTCGTGGCCTATGACGGGGGTGACGGTTCGGTGGCGGCGCGGGTGTGGTGGCTCCTGCGGTGGGCCGGGTTCAGGGACGTGGCGGTGCTGGACGGCGGGTTCGCCGCCTGGGAGGCGGCGGGGTTGCCGGTGAGCGCCGAGGAGGTCGTGCCGGAGGAGGGGGACGTCGTGGTGCGGGCCGGGCAGATGCCGGTGCTGGACGCGGACGGTGCGGCGGCGCTGGCGCGGGACGGGGTGCTGCTGGACGCGCGGGCGCCGCAGCGGTACCGCGGGGAGACCGAGCCCGTGGACCCGAAGGCGGGGCACGTTCCCGGGGCGCTCAACGCGCCGTCGGCCGGGCATGTCGGGGCGGACGGGCGGTGGCTCGGTGCGGAGGAACTGGCGGAGCGGTTCGCCGGGATCGGGGTGTCGGCGGAGGCGGGCGGTGCGGTGGCCGTCGGCGCGTACTGCGGGTCTGGCGTGACCGCGTCGTCCGTGGTGCTCGCGTTGGAGGTGGCGGGGATCACGTCGGCGGAGGAGCCGGCGGCGTTGTACGCCGGGTCGTGGTCGAACTGGTGTGCGTTGGACAGGGAGGTGGCGACGGGCTGACGGGTGACCAGCCGGAGGTGGCTGGTCCGGGGTCAGGCGTTCGGGATGCGGTCGAAGCCGGCGGTGGCGAGTTTCAGGGCGGCGCCGCAGGTGTCCAGTTCGTCGAGGGCGAGAACGCTCACCGAGAAGGCGGTGGTGATGGCGGTGGGGTCGTCGGTCAGCATGACGGTGACCTGGCAGTCCTCTTTGGAGGTGGCGACCTGCCAGGCGGTGTTGCCGCCGATCTCGATCTGCTTCTTCTCGCCCTCCTCGTCGACCACCTCGGGGACGGTGACCATCTGGGTCACCACCACGGAGGGGTTGGAGAGGGTGTGGATGCAGCCGCCGTCCGCCGCGGACTTGCCGCCGGTCGCGGCCTCGACGTCGGCGGCCTTGAGGACGCCGCAGGTTTCGAGGCCGGCGGTCTTCTTCTTGGTGGCGATCTTGATGTCGCCCGGTTTCGTCGGGGCGCTGCTGGTGGAGGGGGTCTTCTGCGTGGTGCTGGTGGACGGCTTCTTCGAGGTGGAGGCCGGGGCCTCCGGTTCGGGGGCCGCGTTGGTGTCGGCGACGGCCGAGCCCTTGACCTGCTCCGCGCAGCCCGTGGCGGCGGTGAGGACGAGGCCCAGTGCGAGGAGGAGGGCTGCTGCTGGTCGCGGGTGCATGTCGCCTCTGACCCCTGTTCGGTGGGTTCGGTTCCGGGGCCGTGGGGGGTTCACGCCCGGCGAGGGGACTGTAGGCGCCGGGCGGGGCACGGGCGCACGGGGCGACCATGTTGTGATCACGGGTTGGGCCGATCGGTGGGTAGGTTGCAGGCATGGGTAAGCCAGCCGCTGTTGTCTGGGACAGGTCCTTCCTCGGGTACGACCTCGGTGGCGACCACCCGCTGAACCCCGTGCGGCTCGACCTCACGGTGCGGCTCGCGACGGCGCTCGGGGTGCTGCGGGACGTGGAGCTGCTCGTCCCGGAGCCGGCCGGCGACGAGGAGATCGAGCTGGTGCACCGGCCGGGGTACCTGAGCGCGGTGCAGGCGGCGCCCACCGCCGGGTGGGACGTGGGACACGGGCTGGGGACGCCGGACAACCCGGTGTTCGAGCGGATGCACGAGGCGTCGGCGCTGGTGGTGGGCGGGTCGCTGAGGGCGGCGCGGGCCATCGCGAGCGGGGAGGCCGACCGGGCGGTCAACATCGCCGGTGGGCTGCACCACGCCATGCCCGACAGCGCGGCGGGGTTCTGCGTCTACAACGACTGCGCGGTGGCCATCGAGTGGCTGTTGCGCAACGGGGTCGAGCGCATCGCGTACGTGGACGTCGACGTGCACCACGGGGACGGGGTGCAGACGGCGTTCTGGGACGACCCGCGGGTGTTGACGGTGTCGTTGCACCAGCACCCGATGAGCCTGTGGCCGGGCACCGGCTGGGCCGGTGAGGTCGGCGGCGCGGGGGCCGAGGGGAGTGCGGTCAACGTGGCGTTGCCGGCCGGTACGAAGGACGGGGCGTGGTTGCGGGCGTTCCACGCGACGGTGCCGGCGCTGCTGACGGCGTTCCGGCCGCAGGTGCTGGTCACGCAGTGCGGTGTCGACACGCACAAGGAGGACCCGCTGGCGGACCTCGAGCTGAGCGTGGACGGGCACCGGGCCATCTACCAGGCGTTCCGCGAGCTGGTGACCGAGCACGGGTTCAAGTGGCTGGCGCTCGGCGGCGGCGGGTACGAGCTGCTGCGGGTGGTGCCGCGGTCGTGGACGCACCTGCTCGCGACGGTGCTGGACCGCGATGTGGACGTGCGTCGGCCGTTGCCCGCGGAGTGGGTGGCGCACGCGACGCGCATCGCGCCCGGCTGGCCGCTGCCTGCGTCGATGACCGATGAGTGCGACCCTGGACACCAGCCGTGGGGCGGGGACGCGGAGGAGCCGGTGGACCGGGCGATCCGCGAGACGCGTCGTGCGGTGTTCCCCCTGCACGGACTCGACCCGGACGACCCGAGGGACTGACACCAGTGGCCGACGACACGAACGGGCACAGGGATCCGTTCGACTTCCCGCGGCACTGGGAGGCCGACGTCGTCCTCAGCGACGGCGGCACCGTGCACCTGCGGCCGATCACGCCGGACGACGCCGAGCAGCTCAGGGAGTTCCACGGCAGGCTGTCCGAGCGGACGCGGTACTTCCGCTACTTCGGGCCCTACCCGCGGATCCCGCAGCGCGACCTCGAGCGGTTCAGCACGGTCGACCACCACGACCGGGTGGCGCTCATCGCGGTGCTCGGCGACGACATCGTCGCGGTCGGCCGGTTCGACCGGCTGCACCGCGGGGAGTCGGCGGAGGTCGCGTTCGTCGTCGAGGACGCGCACCAGGGGCGCGGGCTCGGCAGCATCCTGCTGGAGCACCTCGCGGCCGCGGCCAGGGAGGTCGGGCTCGCCCGGTTCGAGGCCGAGGTGCTGGCCGAGAACGGGCAGATGGTCCGGGTGTTCCGCGACGCCGGCTACCAGGTCAGCAGGGCGTTCGAGGAGGGCGTGCTGCACCTGGAGTTCGCTATCGACCCGACCGACGAGTCCGTCGCGGTCGCCAGGGCGCGCGAGCAGGCCGCCGAGGCGCGCAGCGTGCACAACCTGCTGCACCCGCGCAGCGTCGCGGTCATCGGGGCGTCCACCGACCCGACGAAGATCGGGCACGCGGTGCTCAAGAACCTGCTCGAAGCCGACTTCAACGGGCCCGTCTACCCGGTCAACGCCGAGCACCGCGCGGTGCGGGGCGTGCGGGCGTACCCGACCGTGCTCGACATCCCCGACGACGTCGACCTCGCCGTCGTCGCCGTACCGGCGGCCAGTGTCGACGAGGTCATGGACGGGTGCCTCGCGAAGGGTGTGAAGGCGCTGGTCGTCGTGTCGAGCGGCTACGGCGAGACGGGGCCCGACGGGCTGTCCGCCGAACGCCGGCTCGCGGCCGAGGCCAGGGCGCACGGCATGCGGGTGGTAGGGCCCAACGCCCTCGGTGTGCTCAACCTCGACCCCAGGGTCCGCCTGAACGCGAGCCTCGCGCCGAAGCTGCCGGAGAAGGGCCGCGCGGGGTTCTTCTGCCAGTCCGGCGCGCTCGGCACGGCCATCCTCGCCAACGCCGCCGGCTGGGGCCTGGGGCTGTCGACGTTCGTGTCGGCGGGCAACCGGGCCGACGTCTCCGGCAACGACCTGCTGCAGTACTGGGAGACCGACCCCGCCACCGACGTCGTGCTGCTCTACCTGGAGTCCTTCGGCAACCCGCGCAAGTTCGCCCGGCTCGCTCGCAGGCTCGGCCGCACCAAGCCGATCGTCGCCGTGAAGTCCGGCCGGCACGCCGTCACGCCCGGCCTGGCCGCGACCGGTGTCAAGGTCGACGAGGCGAGCGTCCAGGCGTTGTTCGAGCAGGCCGGCGTGATCAGGGTCGACTCGCTGGCCCAGCTCTTCGACACCGCCCTGCTGCTGGCCCACCAGCCGCTGCCGAAGGGCAAGCGGGTCGCCGTCGTCGGCAACTCCACCGCCATCGGCCTGCTCGCCGCGGACACGCTGCTCGCCCAGGACCTCGCGCTCGCGGGCGACCCGGTCGACGTCGGCGCCCAGGCCACGCCGGAGGAGTTCGCGAAGGCCGTGCGGGAAGCCCTCGAACGGCCCGAGACCGACGCGCTGGTGGTCGTGTTCGTGCCGCCGGTGGCGGTTCCGGGCACCGCCTATGCCCGCGCATTGAAAGAGGCCGCGCACCGCACGAAACCGATCGTGTCGACGTTCCTCGCGGTCGAAGGAATTCCCGAGGAGCTGAAGGTTCCCGGGAAAGGCTCCATTCCCAGTTACGCGAGCCCGGAACGCGCGGTTCTCGCATTGGCGCGAGCGGTTCGTTATGCACGGTGGCGCGCCGCGCCCCAGGGCCACTTCATGCGGCCGGAAGGCATCGACGCGGCCGCGGCCAGATCCATTGTGGACGAGAGGATCGAGGCGACCGACCGCGCGATCGACGACCGCACGGCCGTCGAGCTGCTGAGGTGCTACGGCATCGACGTCGTCCCGTTCCGCATCGCCCACAGCGCGGAAGAGGCTGCTCAGGCCGCGGCCGGGCTCGGCTACCCGGTCGCGATGAAGGCCACCAGCGAACGGCTGCGCCACCGCACGGACCTCGTCGGCGTGCGGCTCGACATCGCCCAGGTGGAATCGGTCAAGGCCGCCTACCGGGACCTCGCGGCGCTGTCCGGCAAACCGGACGTGTACGTGCAACGCATGGCGCCCAAGGGAGTCAGCTGCGTCCTGGGCCTGCAGGACGACCCCAGCTTCGGCACGCTGGTCTCGTTCGGACTGTCCGGCGTCGTCAGCGACCTGCTCGGCGACCGGGCCTACCGGGCGGTGCCGCTGACCGACACCGACGCGGCGGAGCTCGTCGCGGCACCGAAGGCGGCACCGTTGCTGACGGGCTACCGCGGCGACGAACCCGCTGACCTGAAAGCCCTCCAGGACCTGGTACTCCGTTTGGCGGCATTGGCGGAGGACCTGCCGGAGGTGCGTTCGTTGAAGCTCGAACCAGTTCTTGCTTCTGCCGCAGGCGCTTTCGTCAGCAGCGCCCGAATAGTGCTCGGACCTCCTCCTTCGTTGCACGACGCGGGTCCGCGGCGGCTGCGCTGACCCGGTTACGGCAACAATTCCGCAGGTTTCATCCACGCTGAGGTATGGACATGCGTCCACGGGCCGCCTAGGTTTCCGACATCGCCGAGCACACACAGGAAGTTGCATCGGCGCATGCCCGTGAAACCCAGCTGTAAGAGGGACGAATGACGCCGAGAGCGCTCCTCCGCCTGGTAGCGACGACATGTGCGGCCGTGCTGCTCCTGGCCTCGTGCGCGGGCAGTGACGAGTCCACGATGGTGGGCCGGGTCAGCAAGAACGAACGCATCGTCATCGCCGTGTCCTACGACCAGCCGGGCATGGCGGTGCGCCGGCTCGACGGCACCTACCGCGGGTTCGACGTCGACGTCGCGAAGTTCATCGCGAAGGAGATCGGCATCGATGAGCAGAACATCACCTGGAAGGAGGCGCAGCCCGGCAACCGGGAGACGCTGCTGACCACCGGTGAGGCCGACATGGTCGTCTCGACCTACTCGATCACGGAGAAGCGCAAGCAGGTCATCGACTTCGTCGGCCCGTACTTCGTCGCAGGCCAGGACCTCCTGGTGCGCCTGAACGAGAACCGCATCACCGGCCCGAAGTCGCTCAACGCGACCCTGCGGCTGTGCTCCACGGCCGGCTCGACGTCGGCGGCCTACGTGAAGGAGCAGTTCGCGAAGGACGTGAAGCTGGAGGAGTACGCCAAGTTCAGCGACTGCGTGACCGCCCTGCTGGCCAACAACGTCGACGCCGTCACGACCGACGACGTCCTGCTGGCGGGATACGCGGCGCAGAACCCGGAGCTGCTGCGGGTCGTCGGCGAACCGTTCAGCAAGGAGGAGTACGGCGTCGGCCTGCGCCGCGACGACCCCGAGAGCAAGGCGAAGGTCCAGGCCGCGCTGCAGAAGATGATCGACACGGGGGCCTGGCGCAAGTCGCTGGAGGCCAACATCGGATCTTCCGGCTACAAGATCCCCGACCCGCCGAAGCTCGCGGCCTGATCACACGGGGCGTGACGTAGGCTCACGCCACGTGAACCGCGTCCCGCCGCACCGCGCTGATCGACCCGTTCGCGCGGGCATCCCAGAACACGGCCGAGTTCCGCGCTACTACGCGGTCAAGGCCGAGCTGTTCGACCTCGTCGAGACCCTCGGCGAAGGTACCGTGCTGCCGTCCGAACGCGAGCTCGCCGAACGGTTCTCCGTCTCGCGCGTCACGCTGCGCCAGGCCGTCAGCGAGCTCGTGCTCGAAGGCAAGCTCCTCCGCCGCCAGGGCAGTGGCACCTTCGTCGCCCCGCCCAAGCTCGTGCAACCGTTGTCGCTGGTCAGCTACACCGAGGGCATGCGAAGGCAGGGGGTGGAGCCCACCCGCACGGTGATCACGCTGGAGGAGCTCAGCGCCGACGAGGGCCTCGCCCGCGACCTGGTGCTCGAACCGGGCGAGAAGGTCGTCCACCTCGAACGCGTGCTGCTCGCCGACGACGAGCGCATCGGCCTGGAGTCGACCTACCTGAGCAGCCGCCGCTTCCCCGACCTGCTCGACAAGCTCGACCCGGGCGGCTCGCTCTACGCGTGCCTCACCGAACGCCTCGGCGTGCGCTTCGCCGAGGCAGAGGAACGCGTCGAGACGGTCCTCGCCACCCCGCGCGAGGCACTGCTGATCGGCACGAACCCCGCTTTGCCGATGCTGTTGCTGCACCGCGTCTCCTACGACGTGGAAGGCCATCCGATCGAACGCGCGCGCTCGCTGTACCGGGGTGATCGGTTCAGCTTCGTCGCACGCCTGCACGCAGACCGTTAGGAACGGAACAAATACATCTCCGCGAGCGTCTAGGGACCATGGCGCTGGAACCGGAGATCGGGCTCGTCGGCAGAGACGAGCTGACCAGACTGGTCGAGTCGCTGGTCGAACGTCGTGGCAACCACCCCCTGCCGGTGGTCGTCGCGTACGGTCCCGGCGGCAGCGGCAAGACCTCGCTGCTCGACCACGTCCGCAGGCGCTACCGCGAGGCCCCGGTCGCCCACGTCGACCTGGACAAGGCCGGCTCCCGCTCCTGCAAGGACATCCTCGACGTCGCCGCCGAGCAGCTGCGCTCCTACCGGCACGCCGACTTCGGCCGGATGCGGCTGCCGCGCTACGACCTCGCCCGCCTCGCGTTCCACGGCGAACCGGCCGACGACCCGCACCACCGCGCCCGCGAGCTCGCCGCCAAGCAGATGACCCGGCTGGTCGCGGTCGCCGACGCCGCGGAGGTCGTCGAGGTGCTGCCCCCGGCCCAGGGCCTGGGCAAGGTGCTGCGGCCGTTGCTGCTGTGGCTCATCGGTCTCGCGGTCGTCGCACCGCAGCCGCTGCGGTGGCTGCTCGGCGGGCCGCGGGTCGCGCGCGCCCTGCGGTGGTTCGAGAACCACACCGGCAAGGAGCTGAAGGGCGGGCACCGGCCCAAGTTCGACGCGGCGCTCGTGCACCTGTGGGGCCTGCACCGCTCCGGGGAGACGCTGGAGCTCGACCGGGTGCTGGTCGCCGCGTTCCTGGCGGACGTCCAGGCCGCGTACCGGTTCCGCCGCTACCGCAGGATGAACTCCCTGCTGCTGCTCGACGGCGCCGACCTGCTCGACGGCATCGACTCCTACCTGCCGCCGAAACGCCCGCGGCCCGCCGCGCGTCCCACCGACTTCCTGCACCTGCTCGCGGAACGCCGGCTCGTGCAACCGGACGTGCCGCTGCTCGTCATCGCGACGAAGCAGGCCGCCCCGCCGCTGCCCGAGGCCGAGCTCGACCACACGGCCTGGCTGGAACGGTGCGAGAACGAGCGGACCGCCCAGTCGATGTTCCTGCCGGTGCAGCTCAAGCCGTTCACACCGGAGCAGACGCGGCAGTTCCTCGCCGAGTGGAACCGCGCCCGCAACAGCACCGTGGAGTCCGAGGCGCTCGTCGAGGAGCTGCACGAGGTCACGCACGGGCACCCGCTCGCGGTCCGCCTGGCCATCCAGCTCGTCCAGTACATGTTCGCGCGCGACCAGGTGCTGCCGTCGGTGCGCGCGGTCTTCGACGAACGCCTGCCCGTCGACGAGACCACGACGTTCCAGGACGCCACGGTCGGCGACTACCTGCTGCTGCGGTTCTTCCAGCGGATTCCCGGTGCGGAGGAGATGCCGGAACGCCAGGCCGCCCGCGAGATCTTCGCCCGCCTGGCCGCACCGCGCGTGCTGGACCGGCACGTGGTCCACGCGCTGCTGCCGCGGGAGTGGGACCGCGACAACATGCGCGCTCTGCTGGCACAGCTCAGTTTCGCGTCCCGCCACGGCGACGACTTCGTGCTGCACCCGCTGCTGCGCGACCTGCTCGCCCGGCGGCTGCGGGAGGCACCGGACGGCGAGTTCTCGCACGTGGGCGTGCACCGGCTGCTGAAGGAGCGCTTCGACAGCCTCGGCCGCCGTGAGGACGCGCTCTACCACGCGCTCGCGCTCGGCGAGGTCCACTTCGTCGCACAACGGCTGCGGCCGCACGTCGACGAACGCGGTGACGGCTGGATCGCCGAGCTCGCCACCATCGCCGAGGCCCCGATGCCGCCGGGTGAGGGAGAAGAGCCACGTGAGGAGGAATCACGCGCGTGGTGGCAGCGGTTGCGCGGCACCAGCGCCCGCCGCACCCTGCACCGCCACGTCGACCGCGTCGTGCGCCCGGAGACCGCGCTGCTCGAAGACGCCGTCCTCGCGACGTGGGACCTGCGTTCCCGCAGCCGCACCGCGCGGCCGACCGTCGAGATGTACGACCGGGTGCTGCGCTCGCACCAGGAGCTCCACGGTCCCGAGGAACGCCTGACCTCCTACCGCGCGACGAAGAGGGCGCTTGAGCACAACACGCCCGCCTCACCGCCCGCGCCGCTGCCGCGCCAGTCCACCGTCGGCGTCCACCCGTACCCGCGGCACTGGCCCGGCCGCAACGGCGTGCGCCGCGTCGTCGTCTACCTCGTCGCGGTGCTGCTCGTGGGGTACGGCGCGGCGTTCTACCTCCAGAACAGCACGCACTGCCTGCGTTACGGCATCTACGAACCCGGTGAGCTCGTCGCCGACCTGTCCGGCCACCGCACCCGTCTGTCCAAAGTGGATGACGTGCAGTGCGTCGGGATGAGCGAGCGACCCGGCCGGTTCGCCCACGGCGACCCGACCCTGCAGAACAGCGACGACGCCGAGGTCGGCGAGCTGGCCCAGCTGATCGCCGACGAGAACGCCAGGGTCGCGAAGGCCAAGGACCGCCCCAGCGTCACGATCGTCGTCGCCACCATGCTCAGCTCCACGGAGCGGGTGAAGCGCGACCTGTCGGCCGGCGTGAACGAGCTGCGCGGCGCCTACCTCGCCCAGCACGAGTGGAACCAGCTCGACGGCATCGCCCGCAACCCGTTGGTGCGCCTGGTGCTCGCGAACTTCGGCGGCGAGTCGGCGCACGCGAGGGTGGTCGCCGAGCAGATCAAGACCTACGCCGAACGTGACCGCACCGTCGTCGCGGTGACCGGGCTCGGGCAGAGCCGCGTCTCCACCGCCGCGGCGCTGCAGGCGCTGGCACCCACGAAGGACCGCCAGGTCGGCGTCCCGATGGTCGGGTCGGCGCTGTCGTCGACGACCTACAGCCAGAAGCCGTACTTCTTCCGCATCGCGCCGTCCAACGACCGGCAGGCGGAGGTCGTCGCGCGGATCATCGAACGCACCGAGGCGTTGCGCGGCCGCCCGCTGCACCTCGTGCACAGCCCGGGAGACGAGTACAGCGCCGATCTGGCGCAGCTCTTCGAACGCCGGCTGCGTCCCAGGATGCACGGCTACGACGAGAGCACGACCGTGGCCGCGCAGCTCGCGCACGTCGTCATGGACATCTGCGGCAAGTCCCGCAACCCGCTCATCCTCTACACCGGCCGCACCGCGGAGATCGGCGGGCTGCTGACCGAGCTCAGCGGCAACGGCAACTGCCAGGACCCCGTCGTCTTCGGCGGTGACGACCTCACCCAGCTGGAGACGACGAACTTCGCGGACCTGGAGGGCGTCAAACAATTCGCCGACGGGAGGTTGTACTTCTCCACGTTCGCGTGGACGCCGGACATGGCGCAAGTTCCGCAAACGACGCAACAGTTCTTCCGGCTTTACGAAACAGCGCAGAACCGGCACGTGCGGCGCGCATTTCTTTCGGGCCCCAACGGACACATCCTCCTCGCCTATGACGCGGTGAAGGTCGTCGCGCGCGCCGCTGAACACGGTGAGGCCCGGCAGGCTGTTTTCCAGTACCTGCGTACTTTGCGTGACTTCGACGGCGCGTCCGGGAGGCTGACGTTCGCCCGGGACGACGCCAGCGGCACGTCCGGCTGCGACCCGGTCGACAAGCTGGTCGTCGCGCAGGTCGTCAAGCTGGACAACGGAGTTCTCGTGTCCCGGCACGTTGCGCACGAGGGCACGTGAACGGCAGGAGAAGTGACTGAAGGTCACCGGAATCCCGCCTGGGCCCGGGAAGATACCGCCCGTTCGCACTCGTTTCCGGGAAAGGCTGCGGAGGTACTGTTGACGGCACGAACTCAAGACGTCCGCAGCGGTGCGGAGGAGCGGGGGTGTGCCGTGTCCTTCAAGGCGGAGTTCCTCGCTGAGCTGGAGGACTGCCTGCGCGGTTATGGCGCGGTTCCGGTGAGCAACCCCGACGCGCTGGCGTTGTTCGTGGAGTTCGTCCGCTCACTTCCGGAGACCGACCAGAGGCTGCGGTGCCTCGAAGGCGTCGACCAGGGGTCCGGGTCGTTCTGGAACAACCCGGCGGTGTGGTGGGAGCAGGTGCCGCGCTTCGGAACGGGACTGGCCCGGTGCGGGTCGGCGGAGTGCCGCAAGCTGCTCGACGACATGCTCGACGAGGCCATCAGCGACGAGATCGACGTGCTGGAGATGGAGATCCGCGAGCTGCCCAGCTGACCGCCGGCGAGCTGGTGCGGACATGCCTGCCGGCGCCGCAACCTGTTACGGCCGCGGCGCCGGGGCGTTGGATCACCTGGTCGCTACGAGCGACCTGAACAGTTCCCGATAGCGGTGGAGCGCGAGTCGCAGCTCCTCGGTCTCGTGCTTGCCCTCGCCCTTCCACTGCTGGGAGAGCGTGCGGTGGCGCGAGGTCAGCTCCTCGATCGCCTTCTGCACGAGGTCGTCCGCCTTGCGCACCGCGGCGTGCGGGTCGTCGACGAACTCGAACTGCACCGCCTGCCACTCGTCCTCGAGCCGGCCCGGCAACCGCTCGGCCTGGGGGCGCTCGGACTGGGAGCGCTCGATCTGCGCCGTGTGCGCGGTCTGGGTGTGGGTCTGGCGTCCGGACTCCTGCGCCTGGCCGTCGTGACGCGCGGCGTCCTGGCGGTGGGGCTCGTGGCGCTGCGTTTCCTGGCGCTGGGCCTGCTGCGGCACGACGTCGCGCTGGTGGGTTTCCCGTTGCGCGGCCAGGTTCTCGTGCTGACCACCCTCGCGTTGCACGCCTTCACGCTGCGTACCCTCGCGCTGGGCGTCGACCCGCTGAGCGTCGACCCGCTGGGCCTCGGTGCGCTGGGCGTCGGCGCGCTGCATGTCCTCGCGCTGGGCGTGCGCGGCGCGTTCCTCACGCCGCTCCTCGCGCACCGTCTGGTCCTTCTGCTCCTGCTGTGCCTGCGCTGCCGCGGCCCGTGAGTGGACGGCCTCAGACATCGCTCTTCTCCTTCCGGGGAACGTCCTTGCGGGAACCCGCGCCGCGTTCGAGCAGGTCGTCGAACAGCTCGCGGTAGTGCACCATCGCGGTGCGCAGGTCCTCGGTGCTCGCCTCGCCGATCTCCTGGCGTTCGGAGATGTCGTGGGCCTTGCGGTAGTGCTCCAGCGTCCGCGCGTGCTCGACGGACAGCACGCTCAGCTGCGCCTCGTACCCCTCGGTGGGGTACCCGCGCTCGGCCATCAGGTCGGTCACCAGTCGGTCGGCGTCCGCGATCGCCGTGTTCGGCGAGTCGACGAACTTGGCCTGCACGGTGGCCCAGTGCCGGCGGTAACTCTCCTGCGCCGCAGGGGAAAGCGGCTTCAGGTCGAACTCGCTGTGGCGGTGCTCCCGCTCGGCGAGCTCCTTCTCCGCGGCCGTCCTGTCGTCACTTTCCGCGACCGCGCGGTCGTACTCGGGGCCGAAGCGGTCGCGCAGCTTCTTGCGCTGCATGGCGGGCCTCAGCACGAACGCGAGGACCACCAGCACCACGAGAACCGCGACCACCAGACCGATGATGGCGCCCGTTGACATGGAAAAACCTCCAAGACAGGCAGGAACTCTGCTGTCCGGAGGCTTTCCAATGCGCGCGCCGGGGAAACATTCAACCCTTGATACAAACCACCTGCTTGAGCTTGGCGACCACCTCGACCAGGTCGGACTGGTTCGCCATCACGGTGTCGATGTCCTTGTAGGCGCCCGGGATCTCGTCCACCACACCGAAGTCCTTGCGGCACTCCACCCCACTTGTCTGGTCGGCGAGATCCTGCGTCGTGAACGTCTTGCGGGCCTTGTTGCGCGACATCCGCCGGCCCGCGCCGTGCGACGCCGACTGGAACGAGTCGGGGTTGCCGAGCCCGCGCACGATGTACGAACCGGTGCCCATCGAACCGGGGATGATGCCCAGCTCACCGCGGCCGGCGCGGATCGCACCCTTGCGGGTCACCAGCACGTCCTCGCCGAAGTGCTTCTCCTCCGCAACATAGTTGTGGTGGCAGGAGATCGGCTCCTCGAACGCGATGTGCGGGAACTCCGCGCGCAGCACGTCGGACACCAGGCGCAGCATGACCGAACGGTTGCGCCGCGCGTAGTCCTGCGCCCAGTACAGGTCGTGCCGGTAGGACGCCATCTCCGGCGTGCCCGCGAGGAACACCGCCAGGTCCGGGTCCGGCAGCTCGGCGTTGTGCGCGAGCGTGCGCGCCACCGCGATGTGGTGCTGCGCCAGCTCGTTGCCGATCCCGCGCGACCCGGAGTGCAGCATCACCCACACCCGCTGGTCGCCGTCGAGGCAGACCTCCAGGAAGTGGTTGCCGCCGCCGAGCGTGCCCATCTGGTGCATCGCCTTGTCGGCACGCGCCTTCACGGCCGGCGTCAGGTCGTCGAACCGCCGCCAGAACGATCCCCAGTCGGACGCGTCCCTCTCGGTGAACGCCGTCGCCCTGTGCTGGCCGAACCCGACGGGCACGACCGACTCCATGCGCGACCTGAGACCACGCAACGTCTCCGGCAGATCGCTCGCCGTGAGCGACGTGCGCACGGCGGTCATGCCGCAGCCGATGTCCACGCCGACGGCCGCGGGGGAGACGGCGTCGCGCAACGCGATCACCGAGCCCACCGTGGCCCCTTGCCGTAGTGCACGTCCGGCATCACGGCGATGTGCTTGACGGCCCACGGCAGCGCGGAGATGTTCTGGAGCTGTCGCATGGCGAACTCCTCGACCTCGTCGGGCCGGGTCCACATGCGGATGTCCACGTTCTGGCCGCGGACGACGGTTGCTGCCATGGGAACGAGGTTAGGCCGCGTTCTCGTTGATCCACAAAGGAGTTTCCGCGGCCGACACGAACTCCCAGGCGCCCTTGCGCACCTTCGCCCTGCTCATGTCGCCGCCCAGGGACGTGACGAACGCGCGCACGACCGGCAGGTCGCCGACGCCCGCGATGAGGATCGCCCGGTTCTGGAGCGTGACGCTGCCGCCACCGAGCGTCTCGCGCGCCACGGCGTCGTTGAGCAGCCCTTCCCGCAGCTGCTGCGCGGTGATGCCGTCGACCTCGACCTGCACGGCGTCGACCTGCGGCGAGTTCGCGGGCAGGAAGCGGAACGTCAGCACCGACTCCTGCCGGAACCGCTTGCCGATCGTGGCGGCGGCGTGCCGCAGGCCCTCCTCGCCGAGGGTGACGTCGAACTTGCGGGAGCGCTCGAACGTCGTCCGCTGCTGCTCGCTCGACCAGAACACGCCGTCGAGCAGCGTGGAGCGGGTGGTGACGCCGCCGTGGGCGAAGACGATGCCGCGGACCTCGCGGTCGAAGCCGGTCAGCCGGTCCCGCAGGCGGGAGTCGGCGGGGTCGGTGATGATCGCGGTGTTGTTCGTCGCGAAGATCTCCGGCAACGGCAACGGGGTGCCCGCCGCCGTTCCGGTGGTGACCGAGAACGCCAGCACCGACGTGACTGCAACGAGTAGTTTTCGCATGCGCGTCAAGGTATTGGCCCGAGCCGGTCGGCGTGCGGAATCCCAGCAGGCGGGCTGGCCCGATCATTGACAGCCGCACAGAACGTGAGAATCCTTCAGCCATGGATCGCGTGTGCGTCATCGGGGCGGGTTCGTCCGGCATCGCCGCTTGTCAGGTGCTGAGCGCCCGCGGCGTCGACTACGACTGCTACGAGGCCGGCTCCGACATCGGCGGGAACTGGCGCTACCTCAACGACAACGGCATGTCGTCCGCCTACCGCTCGCTCCACATCAACACCTCGCGGCAGATGATGGAGTTCAGGTCCTTCCCGATGCCGGCACACCTGCCGGCGTACCCGTCGCACTTCCAGGTCGCCGAGTACTTCGACGACTTCGTGAAGCACCACGGCTTCCGCGACCGCATCCGGTTCCGCACCGAGGTCACGTCCGTGGTGCCCACCGCCGGTGGCTACGCGGTCACCTCGCGCGACCGGGACACGGGGGAGCCGGTCACGACGTCGTACGGCTCGGTCGTCGTCGCGAACGGGCACCACTGGTCGCCGCGCTGGCCGGAGCCGGCGTTCGAGGGCACGTTCGACGGCGAGCAGATGCACGCGCACTTCTACAAGACGCCGGAGCGGTTCGCCGGCAAGAAGGTCCTGGTGCTCGGCATCGGCAACTCGGCCTGCGACATCGCCGTCGAGTCGTCGCGGGTGTCCGCGCGGACGTTCCTGGCGATGCGCCGCGGCGCGCACATCATGCCGAAGTTCCTGTTCGGCATGCCGACCGACCACCTGACGACCTCGCCGCTGGCCCGGTTCGCGCCGTCGTGGCTGCAGGCGCTGTCACTGCGGCTCATGTTGCGGATCTCGCGCGGCAAGCTCACCGACTACGGTCTGCCGCAGCCCGCGCACGGCATCCTCGCCGCGCACCCGACGGTGTCCGACGACCTGCTCACCCGGCTCGGGCACGGCGACATCACGGTGAAGCCGAACGTCGCCCGGCTCGACGGGACCGGTGTCGTCTTCACCGACGGCAGCCGCGAGGACGTCGACGTCATCGTCTACTGCACCGGGTACAAGGTCGAGTTCCCGTTCCTGGAGGCGTCCGCGTTCCCCTCGGTGTCGTCGGCCGACAACGAGGTGTCGCTCTACAAGCGGGTCGTCGACCCCGAGCACCCCGGGCTCTACTTCCTCGGGCTGATCCAGCCGCTCGGGGCGGTCATGCCGCTCGCGGAGGCGCAGGCCGAGTGGGTCGCCGACCTGCTCACCGGACGGGCGGTGCTGCCGCCAGTGCCGGACATGAAAGCGGAGGTCCTCGCGTACCGGCAAGGGCTGCGCAGCCGGTACGTCGCGTCGAAGCGGCACACCCTGGAGGTCGACTTCCTCGGGTACCAGCGGGAGCTGCTGGCGGAACGGCGCCGCACGCCGGCTCACTGATATATCGGCTGATTCGTAGCTCGCGATACCCTGCTGACCTGCACCTTAGCAATGAGTCTTTGGACGACGACCGCAAAAGAATCGTTGCAAAGGAGCAGGGCAGCAGCCGGCTGGAGGTGAGCTGACGGTGGTGAGCTGACGGGTGGTGAGCTACGGGAAGGCCGGGGCAGGCGTGACGGGGGAGCGGGCTGGGTACGGTCCAGGTGTGGCTCAGGTGATCGTGCTCAACGGCGGGTCCAGCGCGGGCAAGTCCGGGATCGCGCGGTGCCTGCAGGCGGTGTTCCCGGAGCCGTGGCTGGCGTTCGGGGTGGACACGCTGATCGACGCGATGCCGGCGCGGTTGCGGCTCGGCGAGGAGGGCATCGGGTTCGCCGACGACGGTGAGGTGACCGTCGGCGGGGAGTTCCGCGAGCTGGAGGACGCGTGGATCGGCGGTGTCGCCGCGATGGCACGGGCCGGGGCGCGCGTGATCGTGGACGAGGTGTTCCTCGGCGGCACGGAGTCGCGGGCGCGGTGGGAGAAGGCGCTGCACGGGCTCGACGTGGTGTGGGTCGGGGTGCGGTGCGACGCGACGGTCGCCACCGGGCGTGAGCTCGCCCGCGGGGACCGGGTGAGCGGCATGGCGGAAGCGCAGGCGGACCTGGTGCACCGGGACATGACCTACGACGTCGAGGTCGACACCACGCACACCGAGTCACTGGACTGCGCGAAAGCGATTGCGGGTTTCCTGAGCAGCAAGAACGGCTGAGCCAGGGGGTTCGGTGGGCGCCACACCGAACCGGTGAACGGGACTCAGGTCAGCAGCACTCGCAGCACGTGCAGCACTCGTCCGTCATCGGGATCACCTCCCCTCCGGTGGGCACCACGGGGGACAGTCGGTGCTCTCGACCATCTCCGCCAGCTCGGTGCGGAGCCGGGCCAGCCGCGTCATCTCGGCGTCGATGTCCGCGATGTGCCGCCGCAGCAGCTCCGAGGCGGGTTCGCACGGGCACTCGCCGGTGTCGCGGACGGCCAGCAGCGAGGCGATCTCGCGCAATGTGAGCCCGAACCGCTGGCAGTCGCGGATGAACCGGATCCGCTCGGCGGCCGCCTCCGGGTACTGCCGGTAGCCCGACGACGTGCGCGGCGGGGGAGCGAGCAACCCCGCCCGCTCGTAGTACCGCACCGTGTCCGGCGCGACCCCCACCTCCCGTGCGAGCTCCGCAACTCTCATGCCGCCCACGCTAAACCTGGGAGTGCACTCCAGGGTCAAGCACGACGAAGGGGGCGGCCGGCGTGATGCCGGCCGCCCCCTTCGGGCGAACGGGTCAGTGCACGCCGAGCACGCCGTCGACGCGGCGCGGGATGCCCAGCGGGTTCGCGTCCTGCAGCTCGGCCGGCAGCAGGGCGTCCGGCCACGACTGGTAGGTCACCGGTGCGATCCAGCGGCGGATCGACGTCGCGCCCACCGAGGTGTGCAGCGGGTTCGTCGTCGACGGCCACGGGCCACCGTGGTGCTGGCCCCACGCCACGGCGACACCGGTCGGCCAGGCGTTGAAGATGATGCGGCCCGCGACGTGCCGCAGGACCTCGGCGACCGCACCGGCCTCGGCGTGGTCCGACTCGGCCGCGTGCACGGTGCCGGTCAGCGTTCCCGGCAGCTTCGCGAGCACGGGGTGCAGCTCCGCGGGCGACGAGTACGTCACGACCAGCGCCGCCGGGCCGAAGTGCTCCTCGGTCAGCTTCTCCAGGTTCTGCTCGAACACCGAGATCGGCACGCTGAACAGCCGCGGCGACACCGCCCACGCCTCGTCCGGCCGGCTGCCGGTCGACACGACGGTCACCAGGTCCGACGCGGCCAGCGCGTCCGTCGAGGCGGTGTAGGAGTCGCACATCCGCTCGTTGAGCATCGCGCCACCGGCCGTCGCCGCCACCGCCTCGCCCAGCGCGGGCACCAGCTCCGCGGGCGCGAACACCAGGCCGGGGTTCGTGCAGAACTGGCCGACGCCCATCGTCAGCGACTGCGCGAAACCGGCGGCGACGTCCGGGGTCGCCGCACCCGGCAGGATCACCGTCGGGTTCACGCTGCCCAGCTCGCCGTAGAACGGGATCGGGTCCGGCCGGCCCTGCGCCAGGTCGAACAACGCCCGCCCGCCACCGGTCGACCCGGTGAAGCCGACGGCCCGCACGACCGGGTGCTGCACCAGGGCCACACCGGCCTGGGTGCCGTAGACGATCCCGAACACGCCCTCGGGCGCACCGGCCGCGCGCAGCGCGTCCACGACCACGCGGGCGGTCTCCCGCGAGGTCGACGGGTGCGCCGAGTGTGCCTTCACCACGACGGAACAGCCGGACGCGAGCGCGGACGCCGTGTCACCACCGGCCACCGAGAACGCGAACGGGAAGTTCGACGCGGAGAACACCGCGACCGTCCCCAGTGGACGCAGCACGCGGCGCAGCACCGGGCGCGGCGGGATGATGTCCGGGTTCGCCGAGTCCAGCGTGGCCTCGACGTAGCTGCCCTCGCGCAGCACCTCCGCGAACAGCCGCAGCTGGTTCGTCGTGCGCTTGAGCTCGGTGGTCAGCCGCGGCACGCCCAGCGCCGTCTCGCTGTCCGCCGTGGAGACCAGCAGCTCCGACTCCGCGTCGAGCGCGTCGGCGACCGCCTCCAGCACCACCGCGCGGTCGGCGGCCGGCGCGAGCGACCACGCCGGGAACGCGACGGCGGCAGCCGAGGCGATCCGGTCCACCTCGCTGTCCGGGGTCTTGGCGACCGGTTCGCCGAACGGCTCACCGGTGCGCGGGTTGTATCCCTGAACGACGTGGCTCAACGCCCTGCCTCCTTGACTGCCGTGTCGAAATCGGGGCCGCACCAGGCCCCGCCCACGTACTTGCCCGCATACGACGACGGGTCGAGCTCACCGCCGTGCGCGGCCAGCACCTCTTCCGCGAACACCTCGGAGTCGTCCTGCGGTTCGTAGCCCAGCGCGCGGGCCTCGTCGAGCGAGAACCAGCCGCGCGTGTTGGCCGAGACGCCCCACACGATCCGGAACCCCGGTGAGGCGACCGACAGCGCCGCCTCGAACAGCCGGGCGCCGTCGTCGGGTGACATCCACGTCGACAGCATCCGCACGTCGCGCGGCTTCGGGAAGCACGAGCCGATGCGCAGTGCGATCACGTCCATCCCGTAGCGGTCGGCGTACAACGACCCCAGCGCCTCCAGCGCCACCTTCGACACACCGTAGTAGGTGTCCGGGCGCGGGAAGAGGTAGTCACCGGCCTCGCCGTCGGCGCGTTCGACGTACCCGACGGCGTGGTTGGAGCTCGCCAGCACCACCCGGCGCACACCGCAGCGGCGTGCGGCCTCCAGGACCGTGTGCGTGCCGTCGATGTTGACCCGAAGGATCTTCTCCCACGACTCCTCCAGGCTGTGCCCGCCGAGGTGGATCACGGCGTCCACGTCCCGCATCGCCGCCTCCATCGCGGCCATGTCGGTCACCGACGCCTGGACGAGCTCGACGTCCTCGCCGTCCGCCGCGGCGGGCAGCTCGGCGATGTCCAGCAGCCGCAGGACACGGCCCTGTGCGGCGAGCCGGGGACGCATGAGCGTTCCCACCACGCCGGCCGCGCCGGTGATCAGGATGCGTGCGGTCACGGGTTCGACCCCTCCGTCGTGTGCGTGTGTCTGGTGGAGCTCGGGTTCAGCGGCCGAACTGGCGGAGGAGCTCGGTGATCGTCCTGGCGGCGTCCAGCAGGGCGGCGATGACCTGCCGCTCGTGTTCCGGGGTCAGCCGGCCCAGCGGGACAGAGCAGCTCATCGCGTCCAGCACGGGGTTGCGATAGGGCAGGGCGACGGCGAAGCAGCCGAGCCCCGGCGTGTTCTCCTCGCGCTCGTGGGCGTACCCGGCGTTGCGGAACCCGGCGAGCTGCTCGTGCAGGGCCGCCCGGTCGGTCACCGTGTTCGGCGTCAGCGGCGCCAGCCCGTCGGGGAGGATCAGGTCGACCTCCTCCGGAGTCCGCGTGGACAGCACGGCCTTGCCCAGCGACGTGGAGTGCGCGGGCAGCCGGCGGCCGACGCGCGAGACGACGCGCAGGTGGTGCTCGGACTCGCGGCTCGCCAGGTAGACGACGTCGGCACCGTCCAAACGGGCGAGGTGCACGGTCTCGTTGATCTCCTGGCGCACCTGCTCCATCACCCGGATGGCCGCCCGCACGACGGGGTCGTGGTCCAGGTAGGACGTACCGACGAGCAGCGCGCGAACGCCGATGCCGTAGGTGCCCCTGTCCGAGTCGACCTCCACCCAGCCGCGCGCGACGAGCGTCTGCAGCAGCATGTAGAGGCTGGACTTGGGGTAGCTGAGCTCGCGGTGCAGCTCCGTGAGCGTCAGCCTGCGGTCTGACGCGGACAGCACCTCGAGCAGCTCCACCGTGCGGTCGGCGGACTTCACCGCACCCGGACGAGCCGTGCCCTTGTCGATCGGCGACGCCACCTGGCCTCCTCGAAACAGGAAAGCAACTTGCCCTTGACACGTTGCTGTCCTGATTCTTACAGTCCTGCACCAGGTTCACAAGTACGACCCAGGTTCACATACCTGAACTCGAAGGGCCTGACGATGCGCCGTAGATCAGCCACCACCGTCGCCACGCTCAGCGTGGCCGCCCTGCTCGCGGGGTGTGGCAGCGGCAGCACGGCCTCGTCGGCCAAGGACCCGGACAAGCCCCTCGAGGTGTGGACCCGCTCGACCGAGGCGACGGCGAAGGTCTACGAGAAGATCTTCAAGTCCTTCACCGAGAAGACCGGTGTGCGGGTCGACTACAAGCCGATCTTCAACGACTTCGACAAGCAGGTGCAGCAGCGCGCCGCGTCGAAGGACCTCCCCGACGTCGTCATCACCGACACCGGCTCGCTCGGCAACTTCGTCAAGCAGGGCTGGACGACCGAGGTGAACCGCGGAGACGTCGAGGGTGGCTCCGACGTCGTCGACCGCGCGTGGAACAACGCCAAGGGCGCGGACGGCAAGTTCTACGCCATCCCCTACTCCACCCAGGCGATGGTCACGCTGATCCGCAAGGACTGGCGCGAGAAGCTCGGCAAGCCGATCCCCACGACGTGGGAGGAGCTCGACGACCTCGCGAGGGCCTTCACCCGCGACGACCCCGACGGCAACGGGCAGAACGACACCTACGGCATGCTCGTCCCCGGCACCACCGACCGCGGCTACCTCGCCTGGTGGGCGTCGAGCTACATCTGGCAGGGCGGCGGCGACATCCTGGAGGAGCAGGGCGACGGCAAGTTCCGCGTCGGCATCGACTCCCCGGAGTCGGTCAAGGCCGTCGAACGGCTGCGCAAGCTCTTCTGCGAGGACAAGGTCGTGCAGCCCGGCTCGCTGACGCTGGGCACCAACGACGCGCACCCGCTGTTCGAGGCCGGCAAGAGCGGCATCTACCTCACCGGCCCCTACATGATCGGCCGCTTCGACAAGTCGGTCGGCAAGGACAGGTACGAGGTCATCGCGTCCCCGCGCGGCCCGGCCGGTGCCACCGTGCTCGGTGAGGGCGAGAACATCTACCGGATGGCCGGCTCCGCGAAGACCGCCGACCAGGAGAAGCTCGCCGAGTACCTCATCACGCCCGAGGCGCAGCAGGCCGGCATGAAGGGCGACCCGCAGCCCGTGGTCCGCCTGCCCGTCAACAAGAACGTCGACGTCGACGCGACCTACGACGACCCGCGCTGGGCAACCGTGGCGGGCGTGTACTCCAGCGAGGCGCGGCCGTTCCCGAGCGTCCCGAACTTCGCGCCGTTCCGGCAGAAGACCTCGGAGACCCTGAACTCCATCCTCGCGAAGTGCCCCGCCGACTCCTCGTCCGAGCTGAGGTCGCTCGCGGAGGCGCTCAAGAAGGAGCTCGACAACCAGAAGGCGTCGAAGTGACGGCAGTGCGGTCACCCGGCGACACCCGAGACGTGGGCTTGACGGCTAGTGGCGGCGGTGCCGTCGAGACCCACCCCGTGAGGCGGCGCCGCCGGCGCCGCCTCACGGGAGCCACCTTCGTCCCCTGGCTGTTCCTGCTCCCCGCCGCGCTGATCTTCCTGGTCTTCAAGTTCATCCCGATGGCAGAGGGCATCCGGCTCTCGCTGTACCAGGTGCGGCCGTTCCTCGGTGACATCTTCGTCGGGTTCGAGAACTACGCCACGATCCTGCGGGACGAGAAGTTCCTGACCGCCGGCTGGCACACCCTCGTGCTGGCCGGCGGTCAGACGGCCGGTGCGATGGTGATCGGCTTCTTCCTCGCGTTGTTGCTGGAAGGCCACACCAAGACGCTGTGGTTCGTGCGGTCCGCGGTGTTCCTGCCCGTCGTGGCGGCCACCGCGGTCATCGGTGAGATCTGGCGGCTCTTCTTCTACCCGGCACCGGAAGGCTTCCTCAACGAGCTCATCTCGTGGGTCGGGCTCGGCCCGTGGGAGTACATCCACGACCCCGGCACGTCGCTGGTGTCGGTGATGTTCGTCGGCATCTGGAAGCACGCGCCGTACGACATGGTGCTGATCCTCGCCGGTCTGGCCGGCATCGACCGCCGGCAGTACGAAGCGGCCGCGATCGACGGTGCCTCGACGCCCCAGCGGATCTGGAACGTGACACTGCCCGCGTTGCGGCCCGTCATCACGATCCTGCTGACGCTGGCGGCGATCCGCGGCCTGCGCGTGTTCACCGAGGTGTACGTGCTGACCGGCGGCGGACCGGCCGGGTCGACCGACGTCTGGATGACCCGCGTCTACACCACCGCGTTCGAGCAGTCCGAAGCCGGGCTCGCCTCCGCTGGCTCCGTGCTGTTGTTCCTGGTCACCTTGGTTTTGACGGTCAGCGTGCAGTGGTACCGCCGCCGGAGGGAGGCGCGATGAGCAGCGTCAACTCAAGCCGTTTCGACAGCGCCCTCGGCTGGTCCACCCACACCGGCGCGTGGTTCAGCCGGGGCCTCCGCTTCGTCCTGGGCGCCCTCGCGGTGGTCCTCTTCTGCGGGCCGCTGCTGGTCATCTTCTCGGGCGCCTTCGACCACAACCCGGACCCGACGAAGCTGTCGGTGGTACCGGACGACCCGTCGCTGATCAACTTCCGGGTCGCGGCGGAGAACAGGATCTGGCACTACCTGGCCAACTCGCTGATCATCGCCGGCGGCGCCTTGCTGCTGCAGCTCGCGGTCAGCGTGTTCGCCGCCTACGCGCTGGCGCGCAAGAAGTTCCGCGGACAGGCCATCGCGCTGCTGGTCATCCTCGCCACGATGATGCTGCCGGAGGAGGTCATCGCGATCCCGCTGTCCCTGGTGATCGGCGACCTCCCGCTGCTGCACGTGAGCCTCAGGGGCACCCTGCTCGGCGTCATCCTCCCGTTGGGGGCGTGGGGTTTCTCCATCTTCGTCATGACGGAGTTCATGAGGGAGATCCCCGCGGAGCTGGAGGAGGCGGCCAAAGTGGACGGTGCGGGGGAGCTGCGGCTCTTCGCGCAGATCATCCTCCCGCTGTGCAGGCCGGCGCTGGGCGTCATCGCCGTGTTCGGCTTCAACATGATCTGGGAGCAGTACCTGCTCCCCCTGATCGTCGCCGCCGACCCCTCCGACTACACGCTCACGGTCGCACTGCTCGCGCTCCGCTCCGACGACATGGTCGGGACGGGGATCGTGCTGGCCGGTGCGTTGCTGGCGCTGGTACCGAGCCTGGTCGTGTACCTGTCGCTGCAGAAGTCCTTCCTGCGTGGGATCACCACGGGAGCGATCAAGGGATGAGTGCTGGTATGCAACTCGATGGTGTGCTGTTCTTTCCGGTGACCCCGTTCGACACCGAGGGAAACATCGCCTGCGACGTGCTCGCCGAGCACGTCAAGCACGGTGTGTCGGCCGGTCCGGGCGCGGTGTTCGTCGCCTGCGGCACCGGCGAGTTCCACGCGTTGGAGCTGGCGGAGTTCGAACGCGCGGTGGCGGTCGCGGTCGAGGCGACCGGCGGGCGGGTACCGGTGTTCGCCGGTGCCGGTGGCTCGGTGGCGTTCACCAAGCAGTTCGTGCAGGCCGCCGAACGCGCCGGTGCCGACGGCATCCTGCTGCTGCCGCCGTACCTCGTGACGAACCCGGCCGCCGGCCTCGTGCGGTACGTGGCCGAGGTCGCGGGCGCCACGGAGCTGCCGATCATCGTGTACCAGCGCAACAACGCGCGGTTCACGCCGGACACCGCCGTCGAGGTCGCGTCGATCCCGAACGTCATCGGCCTCAAGGACGGCCTGGGCGACCTCGACCAGATGCAGCGCATCGTGCTCTCGGTGCGCGCCGGCGTCGACAAGCCGTTCCAGTTCTTCAACGGCCTGCCGACCGCGGAGATGACCCAGCTCGCCTACCGGGCCATCGGCGTCGAGCTGTACTCGTCGGCGGTGTTCTGCTTCGCGCCGGAGATCTCCCTCGGCTTCTACCAGGCCGTGCAGTCGGGGAACACCGAGCTGGTCAACCGGTTCCTGCACGAGTTCTACAAGCCGCTGGTCGAGCTGCGCGACCAGGTCCCCGGCTACGCCGTCGCCCTGGTGAAGGCGGCCGTGCGCGCGAACGGCCTCGACGTCGGCGGCGTGCGCGCGCCGCTGGTCGACCCGTCCGACGAGCACCTCGCCGCGCTGGACAAGATCATCGCCGCGGGCAAGGCCCTGCTGGCCTGAGGGGACGGTCGCCGTGAAGATCACCGAGATTGTTCTGACACCGATCGCGTTCCGCGACCCGCCGCTGCTGAACTCGGCCGGCGTGCACGAGCCGTGGGCGCTGCGCACGATCGTCGAGGTGCACACCGACGAGGGCATCTCCGGGCTGGGGGAGACCTACGGCGACCTCGGGCACCTGGAGCGCTCGCGGTCCGTCGTCGGCTCGCTCATCGGCTTGGACGTGTTCGCGCTCAACGAGATGCACACGCGCGTCTCCTCTGTGCTCGGCGGCACCGTCGGGCTCGACAAGCACGGCCTGACCGGCCAGATCACCGCGGAGAGCACCGTCGACCGGGTGTTCTCGCCGTTCGAGGTCGCGTGCCTGGACATCCAGGGCAAGGCGCTCGGTCGCCCGGTGCACGACCTGCTGGGCGGCGCCGTCCGCCCGGCGGTGCCGTACTCCGCCTACCTGTTCTACAAGTGGGACGGGCACCCCGGTGCCGAACCCGACGAGTGGGGCGCGGCGGTCGACCCCGCGGGCATCGTGGCGCAGGCGCAGAAGATGATCGGGCAGTACGGCTTCGGGTCGATCAAGCTCAAGGGCGGCGTCTTCCCGCCGGAGCAGGAGGTCGAGGCGATCCGCGCGCTGCGCGAGGCGTTCCCCGGCCACCCGCTGCGGCTCGACCCGAACGCGGCCTGGTCCCCGGCGACGTCGCTGCGGGTCGCGGCCGAGCTGGACGGCGTCCTGGAGTACCTGGAGGACCCGACCGCGCAGATCGCCGGCATGGCCGAGGTGGCCGCGCAGGCGCCGATGCCGTTGGCCACCAACATGTGCGTGGTCGCGTTCGAGCACCTGCGGCCGTCGGTCGAGCAGGGTGCCGTGCAGGTGATCCTGTCCGACCACCACTACTGGGGCGGGCTGCAGCGGTCGCGGCAGCTGGGCATGATCTGCCAGACGTTCGGCATCGGCCTGTCGATGCACTCGAACTCGCACCTGGGCATCTCGCTGGCCGCCATGACGCACCTGGCCGCCGCGACGCCGAACCTGAACTACGCCTGCGACACGCACTACCCGTGGAACGCGGCCGACGAGGTCGTCGAACCCGGCGTGCTGTCCTTCGTGGACGGTGCGGTGCCGGTGCCCACCGGTCCGGGCCTGGGCGTGTCGCTCGACCGGGACGCGCTGGCCCGGCTGGCGGAGAACTACGAGCGGTGCGGCATCACGGCCCGTGACGACACGGGGTACATGCAGAAGTTCGACCCGAGCTACGAGAGGAAGCGCCCCCGGTGGTGAAGTCGGTTGTCCACGCCTACCCGTGGGACCTGATCGGTGATCCTGACGCCGTTGCGCGGTACCGGGACCTCGGTGTCGACGCGGTCGCCCTGGCCGCCTCGTACCACACGGTGCGGGCGGCGACCCCCTTGCACCCGGAGCACCGTCTGGTCGACGCGCGGCACGCGGCGCTCTACCTGCCCGTGCGCCCGGAGAAGTACGGGCGGCTCGTGCCGGCGGAACCGTCCTGGGTGGACGGTCCCGACTCGTTCGGCGAGGCGGCCGCCCTGGTCCGTGCGGCCGGGCTGCCGGTGTACGCGTGGACCGTGCTGACGCACAGCTCGCGGCTGGGCGACCTGCACCCGGACGTCACCGTGGTGAACGCGTTCGGCGACCGGTACCCGTACGCGCTGTGCACGGCGCAGCCCGACGTCGTGGAGTACACGTCGGCGCTGGTGTCGGAGGTGCTGGAGCTCGGTGCGCCGGACGGGGTCGTCCTGGAGGCCTGCGGGCCGCTGGGGTTCGTCCACGGCGGGCACCACGAGAAGACCGACGGCACCGACTGGAACGCGGTGCAGCAGAAGCTGTTGTCGCTCTGCTTCTGCTCGGCCTGCACCGCCCTGTACGCCGACCCGGACGCCGTGCGCGCAGCGGTGCGGGCCGGGGTCGACCGCGGCGCACCCGGCGTCGAGGAAGCGCTGGGTGCGCTCGCGGACGACGTCCGCGCGGTGCGCACGGGTGTGGTGCGGTCGTTGCGGCAACGCGTCGTCGGTGAGATCCGTGCCGCCGAGCCTTCCGTCCGGATCGGCATGCACGTGACGGCGGACCCGTGGGGCACCGGGCCGTTCGCGACCGTCGCCGGCGGGCTGGACGCGGACGTCGACGTGCTCACCACCATGTGCTGGCCGGGCCCGGAGGTCGCGGTGCCGGGCATCGAGGCGTTGCGCGCGGCCGCCCCGGACACGCGGATCGCCGCGTACGTGCTGGGACTGCCGCCGAAACCGGCCGACGGAGCGGCGCTGTCGAAGGAGTGGCTGGCGTACGCGGACGCGGGGGTTGAGGAGTTCCACCTCTACCACGGCGGCCTGGCGTCGGCGGCCCGGCTGGAGGCGCTGCGCGAGGCGGTCGCGGCCGTTTCCCGGTAACTGTGAAGCGAACTCGCTGCAACCCGTTGTGAGCGCGGTTCCGTCCTTGGTGCATGAGGCACATCGGAACCGTAGTTGGCACTGGCGCCCTGCTGCTGGTGATGACCGCCTGTGGCAGTGCGCAGAACACCGGCACTGGAGCAGGTGGCGGTCCAACCTTGCCGACCGCCACCTCGTCCTCCTCGGAGGTGCCGCCGGGCATCGCGCCCGGTGAGGTGCCGCCCGACGGCACACCGGTGACGAAGCTGGACACCAACGCCCTGGCGTCGGACTACCCGCGCACCGCGTGGACCCAGGGCGACGGCAAGACCGTCACCGTCGTGGCCCAGGAGGCCGGGTGCGGCAAGGCCAGCGCGTCGGTGCTGGAGCAGTCGGCGTCGGTCGTGAAGATCGAGCTGCTGGAGACGCTGCCGCTCACCAAGCAGATGTGCACGATGGACATCCGCTTCCCCCCGCTGAAGGTGCAGCTGGACGAGCCCCTGGGTGAGCGCACGGTCGTGCTGACGTCGCGGCAGGAACAGAAGTAGACCTCCCTCCCCCGGTGCCCGGCCGGCACCTGCCCCGTCGGCCGGGCACCACCCGCGCTCAGCTCCGTTTGCAAGGATGGTGCGCATGAGAAACGTCGTCGCTGCCGTTGCTCTCGCTGTCGTGGTCGCCGGGTGCTCGTCCGGTGGCACGTCGAGCGCGCCGGGTTCGAGCTCCTCCTCCGGTGCCGCGCCGACCGGGACCTCCGCGCCCGGCACGTCGACGCCGGGGTCGAGCTCGCCCTCCGCCCCCGTGCAGCCGCCGGTGTCGATCTCGCAGGAGAAGCCGGTCGTGCCGCCGGACGTCACGCCGGTGCCTCAGGAGAAGGTCGACTCGACATCGTTGTCAGAGACCTTCCGCACCGAGGCCTACGTGTTCGGCGACGGTCGCGACGTCGAGGTCTTCGGCGTCGGCGGTGGCTGCAAGGAGGCCCGCGCCGAGGTGACCGCGCAGTCCGCCGAGGTCGTGCAGGTGACGCTGGTGACGATCACCAAGCAGCCGCCGGGCACGGTCTGCACGCAGGAGGTCCGCGAGGTCCCGCTGACCGTCCGCCTCGACGCGCCGCTGGGCGACCGCCGGCTCGTGCTGGAGTCCCGCGAGGAGTCCGGCTGACGGCTGGGACACCGATGTGTGGATCTTCGCCTGGGGAACCGCGAGCTGCACGTGCACGACGTCGGGGAGGGCGCCGGTCTTCTGGCACCACGGCACGCCCAACCTCGGCCTCCCGCCCGAGCCGTTGTTCCGGCCGAGTGTCCGCTGGCTCTCGTACGACCGGCCCGGCTACGGCAGGTCGACCCCGCTGCCCGGTCGGACGGTGGCGTCGGCCGCGACTGACATATCGCACATCGCCGACGAGCTCGGCCTGTCGGCGTTCGCGGTCGTCAGCTATTCCGGTGGAGGCCCGCACGCCTTGGCCGTGCCGCTCTGCTCGGTGACCGCGTCACCGCCGCGTGCCTGGCGCCGTTCGACGCCGCCGGCCTCGACCACTTCGCCGGCATGATCCCCTCCGGCTCGGCCTCGCTGCGTGCTGCGGCTGCGGGCCGTGCGGCGAAGGAGCAGCACGAGTCCTCCGGCGCCGAGTACGACCCGGAGTTCACCGAGGCCGACCTCGCCGTGCTGCGCGGTGACTGGTCGTGGTTCGAGCAGGTCGTCGGTCCCGCCCTCGCCAACGGCCCTGGTCCGCTCATCGACGACGACCTCGCCCACGTGACCCGTGGGGCTTCGACCCGTCGGCCATCACCGCACCGACCGTGCTGCTGCACGGCGAACGCGACGGCATCGCCCCCGTCGCACACGCCCGCTGGCTGGCCGGCCGCATCCCCGGCGCCGAGCTCCGCCTGTTCGCCGACGACGGCCGCATCTCCGCGCTCACCCACGTGCCCGCCGTCCTCGACCAGCTCCTACCTGCCCCTTTGCAACGACTCTTTGGACGACGACCGCAAAAGAGTCGTTGCAAAGGAGTGGGCCAAGCAACGGCCGGACCAACCGATATATCAGTTGGCCCGGCCGTTGAGGTGTTGCGGCAGCTCGGCTGGAAGCCGGCTGTGCGAGCTAGCGGCGGAAGCTGATCTGCAGGGTCGGGGCGGAGGTCTCGGCGAAGAAGTCGTTGCCCTTGTCATCGACGACGACGAACGCCGGGAAGTCCTCGACCTCGATCTTCCAGACCGCCTCCATGCCGAGCTCGGGGTACTCCAGCACCTCGACCTTGCGGATGCAGTCCTGCGCCAGGCGTGCCGCCGGGCCGCCGATCGAACCGAGGTAGAAGCCACCGTGCGTGGCGCACGCGGACGTCACCTGCTTGGAGCGGTTGCCCTTCGCGAGCATCACCAGCGAGCCGCCCGCGGCCTGGAACTGCTCGACGTAGGAGTCCATGCGGCCGGCGGTCGTCGGGCCGAACGACCCGGAGGCGTACCCCTCCGGCGTCTTGGCCGGGCCCGCGTAGTAGACCGGGTGGTCCTTCAGGTACTGCGGCATCTCCTCGCCGGCGTCGAGGCGTTCCTTGATCTTGGCGTGCGCGATGTCGCGAGCCACGACCAGCGGACCGGTCAGCGACACGCGGGTCTTCACCGGCAGCTGGGCGAGGACCTCGCGGATCTCGGCCATCGGGCGGGTGAGGTCGATGCGGACGACCTCGTCGGACAGGTCCTCGCCCTCGACCTCGGGCAGGAACTGGGCCGGGTCGCGTTCGAGCTGTTCCAGGAACACGCCCTCGGCGGTGATGCGGGCCTTGGCCTGGCGGTCCGCCGAGCACGACACCGCGATGCCGACCGGCAGGGACGCGCCGTGGCGGGGCAGGCGGATGACGCGCACGTCGTGGCAGAAGTACTTGCCGCCGAACTGGGCGCCGATGCCGAAGTTGCGGGTCAGCTCCAGGACCTGCTGCTCCAGGTCGCGGTCGCGGAACGCGTGGCCCGACGCCGAACCCTCCGACGGCAGGTTGTCGAGGTAGCGGGCCGACGCCAGCTTCGCGACCTTCAGGTTCTGCTCCGCGGACAGGCCACCGACCACCACCGCGAGGTGGTACGGCGGGCAGGCGGCGGTGCCGAGCGAGCGCAGCTTCTCGTCGAGGAACGACGCGAGGCGCTTCGGGTTCAGCACCGCCTTCGTCTCCTGGTACAGGAACGTCTTGTTCGCGCTGCCGCCGCCCTTGGCCATGAACAGGAACTCGTACACCGGGTCCTGGCCGGGCTTGTGGAACACCTCGATCTGCGCGGGCAGGTTGGTGCCGGTGTTCTTCTCGTCCCAGAACGTCAGCGGCGCCATCTGCGAGTAGCGCAGGTTGAGCTCCTGGTAGGCCTCGTAGACGCCGCGGGCCAGTGCCTGCTCGTCGTCGCCGCCGGTCAGGACCGTCTCCGTGCGCTTGCCCATGATGATCGCCGTGCCGGTGTCCTGGCACATCGGCAGCACGCCGCCGGAGGAGATGGCCGCGTTGCGCAGCAGGTCCATCGCGACGAAGCGGTCGTTGCCGGACGCCTCGGGGTCGTCGATGATCTTGCGCAGCTGGGCGAGGTGCGACGGGCGCAGCAGGTGCTGGATGTCGCGGACGGCTTCCTTCGCGAGCAGCGTCAGGGTCTCCGGCGCGATCTCCAGGAACCTGCGGTCGCCGGCCTCGATCAGCTTCACCCCGTCGGAGGTGACGAGGCGGTACTCGGTCTCGGTGTCCTTCGCGAGCGGGAGGACGTCGGTGTACTCGAAAGTGGTGGGCACGGCGTACACAACTCCAACGGTGTGCAGTTCGGATCAGAAAACCGTACCGCCACCAAAGGGACGTACCACGCCCCGTCCACCGTGTTCTTCGCTACGGCCGCCCGAAACGCGGAAGGCCGGGGCAGCCCCCGGCTGCCCCGACCTTCCTCCGTGTGCGACGCCCGGCTCTCGGCGGGCGTCGCGTGGCTTGGTAACGCCCGACCGTGCCGTGCGTTGAGTCACAAGTCAATGCTCGCGGTCGCCTGAGATCCGACCGTGACACCACCTGGCCCAACGGGTCTCAGGAGGCGTATGCCCGCAGCTTCGCGGCCCTCTCGCCCTGGCGCAGCTTCGACATGACCTCGCGCTCGATCTGGCGCACCCGCTCGCGGGACAGGCCGAACCGCTTGCCGATCTGGTCGAGGGTGCGCGGCTGACCGTCTTCGAGGCCGTAGCGCAGCCGGATCACGGCCTGCTCGCGCGGCTCCAGCGTGGCGAGCACGCGGCGCAGGTCGTCCTGCAGCAGGCCGGAGATGACGGCGCTCTCGGCGTCGGTCGCGTCCGAGTCCTCGATGAAGTCACCGAGGGGAGCGTCCTCCTCCGTGCCGACCGGCATGTCCAGCGATACCGGGTCACGGGCGTGGTCGAGCAGGTCGGAGACCTTGTCCACGGAGATGCCCGACTCCTTGGCGAGCTCCTCGTGCGTGGCCTCGCGGCCCAGCGACTGGTGCAGGTCGCGCTTGATCCGCGCGAGCTTGTTCACCTGCTCGACCAGGTGGACGGGGAGGCGGATGGTGCGGCCCTGGTCGGCCATGCCGCGGGTGATGGCCTGGCGGATCCACCACGTCGCGTACGTCGAGAACTTGAAGCCCTTGGTGTAGTCGAACTTCTCCACCGCGCGGATCAGGCCCAGGTTGCCCTCCTGGATCAGGTCCAGCAGCGGCATGCCGCGGCCCGTGTAGCGCTTCGCGAGCGACACGACGAGGCGCAGGTTGGCCTTGAGCAGGTGGTCCTTGGCACGGCGGCCGTCGCGGACGAGCTCCCCCAGCTCTTCGCGACGGGTGGGAGTCAGGCGCTTGGCCGTCTCCAGGACGTGGTGGGCGAACACGCCCGCCTCGATGCGCTTCGCGAGGTCGACTTCCTCCTCGGCGGTGAGCAGCGCTGTCTTGCCGATTCCGTTCAGGTAGACTCGAACGAGGTCGGCCGCTGGCCCCTGAGCGTCGAGGTCGGCTGCTTCGACGGCGGTGTTGTCTCCGACTTCACGGTCGAAGATCCTGGTGACGGTCATGGATCTCCCTCCCCCTGCTGCGGGCGACGCGGTCGCGGGCACGGTGGTCAAGGCGGCGCGGCGCTGCGCCCTGGTGCCGGTTCGCGGCGGGCCCGCTCTGTGGATCCCATCGCTTGCTGGCTCTCATCCGGGGTAACGAACCGGATTCCGAATTCGTTCCCGACTTCCTGACCTGAAGACGTCGCCGCTGTCACAACGGTTGCGCGAGTAATCTGAGGATTGGCTGAGAAGCCTTTCCTCAGACCTCCACGAGCACCGTGAACGGACCGTCGTTCACGCTCCGCACCTTCATCTCCGCCCGGAAACGTCCCGTTTCGACCCGTGCGCCCATTTGGCGCAGCTCCGCCACGACGGCGTTCACCAACGGTTCCGCGTGCTCGGGCCGCGCGGCCGCCGTCCAGGACGGGCGGCGGCCCTTGCGCGTGTCCCCGTAGAGGGTGAACTGGCTGACGACCAGCAGGGGAGCGCCGGTCGACTCGCACGACTGCTCGTCATCGAGGATCCGCAGCCCGTGCAACTTGCGCGCCATTTTGGCGGCGTGGGCCGCCGTGTCGTCGTGGTGGACGCCGAGCAGGACCAGCAATCCGGGCTCGGTGATCGCCCCGACGACCTCCCCTTCGACTTCCACACTCGCCTCTGTGACGCGCGCCACAACGGCTTTCACGCGGGAATCAACATTCCGTGCCGGATGAGATCACGAACGATCGGCAACGCGGCTTCCGAATCGATTTCTCCATAACTCCAGCAACGCGAGCAGGTCCGCCAACGGCAGCGCACCCGTGCACCCGGCGACGAGCTTGGCCGTCGCCTCGTCCACCTCGTGCTGCCAGCCGGGCCCGTCGGTGCGGTGCAGCCGGGCCACGACCTTGCGCCAGCCCTCCTCGCCCGCCTCGGACACCTCCTCCAGCAGCACGGTGTCCGCGACCCGGAACGTCCGGTCGAGCAGGTCGGGGTTCGCGCGCAGCCACGCCACGTTGTCGAGCCACCGCGCCGCCTCCGGGCCCAGCGGGTCGTCGAACGCGTGCCGCAGGTCCTCGCACACGACCTCGGAGTGCAGCTCGTCGGTGCGCCGCAGCGTCACGTACCCGAACCCGACGCCCTGGACGTCGTTCTCCTCGAACCAGTCGAGCCACGCGGCGGCCTTCGCCCGCCCCTCCGGACTGCGCGGGTCGACGCCCGCGTCCTTGAGCCACGTGCCGACGTACAGCGCCGGCTCCGCGATGTCGCGCTGCACGAACCACGCGTCCACACCGCCGCGGGGGAGCCAGCCGGAGACGCGCTCCTCCCAGTCCTCGCCCTTGCGGTGCACCCAGGACGCGAGCAGCTGCCCCACACCACCCTCGTTGAGGAACGCGGGCAGCTGCCGGATCACCAGCGCCGACGCGTCGTCACCGCCGAGACCGGAGTCGCGGTAGACGTAGTCGACCCGCGGCGGCCCGACGACGAACGGCGGGTTGCACACGACCTGGTCGAACCGCCGGTGGCGCACCGGGCCGAACCACTCGCCCTGCAACGTCTCCACGTCCAGCCCGTTGATGCGGAACGTGCCCTGTGCGAGCCGTAGCGCGCGCTCGGACAGATCGGTGGCCGTGATGCGTTCGGCGTGCTTGCTGGCGTGCAACGCCTGGACACCGCAGCCGGTGCCGAGGTCGAGCAGCGAGCCGACCGGGGTGCGCCGGGTGGCGCGGGCGAGGCTGATCGAGGCGTGGCCGACGCCCAGGACGTGGTCCTCGGGCACGGAACCGCCGCGCAGGTCGGAGTCGAGGTCGGCGATGACCCACCAGTTGTCCTCGTAGGGCCGCACGTCCAGCCCGGCGGTCAGCTCGCTCGTCAGCACCTCGTTCGCGACGAGGTCGTCGATGTCGGTCCCGGCCAGCGCCCTGCGGACGTCCTGCTCGGGTTCGGTGTCGCCGAGCAGGAACAGGCGGATCAGCGTGCCGAGGGTCCCGGCGTCCCTGCTGGCGCGGCGGGCGGGTTCCGGCTCGCCCCTGCCGAGGGCGGCGTGGGCCTGCGGGCCGAGCGCGTCGACCACGCCGTCCGCGGTGTAGCCGGCGTTCTCGAAGGCCTCGCGCAGGCGGGCGCACAGGTCGGCGGAAAGATCAGGGTGCACGGCTGCACATGTTTTCACGGCACCGGGATCAGCGCGTGGCCGACAGCCTCATCACCGACAGCGCGATCGCCATCGCCAGCCGCTGGTCCGGGTCGTCGAGCGGAAGCGGTGTCACCTCCGCCATCTTCTGCATGCGGTACCGCAGCGTGTTCGGGTGCACGTTGAGCTCCCGCGCGGCGGCCCGCACGTCACCCTGGGCTGCGAGCCACGCCTTCAGCGTCGATGCGTAGTTCGTCCCGAACTCCTCGTCGTGTTGCAATATATTGGATATCGGTCCACGGGTCGGCAGCCGTCCGGCGTCGGCGACGGCCGCGAGCCGGTGCAGCAGCACCCGTGCCCACGCGTCGTCGTACACGACCGGCTCACCCGTCGACAGCGCCAGGCACTCGTCGGCCTCCTGGCGCGAGGTCGGCAGCTGCGTCGCCTCGGCCGGCCCGCCGACACCGGCCAGCACCGTCGCCTCCGCCGGCAGCTCCCGCACCAGCGAGCGCACCCAGTCGACGGCGTCGTCGGCGGCGGGGATCACCGTGTAGAGGACGTTGCCGAACAACGCGCTGCGCCCCGGCCGCGACCAGCCGAAGCCCGCGGTCGCCCGCTGGAACGCCAGCACCGCCGCCCCGTGCTCGCCCTCGCCCGCGTGCGCCTGCACCGCGATCACCCGCAGGTCCGCCGACGGCAGGCCGAGCCGGGCGACGTCCGCGGACTCCGGGTGTTCGAGCAGCCGGATGACCAGGTCGGCCTCCGCCTGGCGTTCGAGGTCGGTCGAGGCACGCGAGCGCAGCAGGTGCAACGCGGCTGTGCGCGCGCCGTCCACCAACGCCGCCGTGCGGGCCGCGTCGACCGGGCCGGTCACCTCCACCCACACCGAACCGAGCAGCTCGCGTCCGGCGCGCACGGCGGCCACCAGGCGGTTGCCCAGCTGCGGGGTCAGCTTGGGCACGAAGATCGGTTCGTCGGACGAGGCGAGGTGCGTGAAGACGCCGTACTCGTCGAGCGCGCGCCGGGCCTCCTCCGGCACCCGGCGGCCCAGGATGGTCTGCACCCGCACCGGGTCGACGTCCTGCTGGCGGTAGGAGTAGGCGAGCACGCGGGACTGCTGGTCCTCGATCGTCACCGGTCCGCCGACCACGCCCGCGATGACGTCGGCCAGCCCGAACAGGTCACCGGTGCGCGTGCCGCCGTTGACCAGTGTCTGCGTCACGTTCGCGAGCTGGCTCCACGGCACCGAGGGGTCCACGAGCAGCACGGCCGCGCCGGACTTCTTCGCGGCGACCACGACCCGTTCGTCCAGTGGCGGCCTGCCGTGCAGCACCACCGCGGAGGCTGCGGTCGACGACACCAGCCGGGCCGCCGCGGCGACCGACGGCGTGCCCAGGCCCAGCAGCACGTCCCCCGCGGCGGCGGGCGTGTTCTCGGCCGGGTCGTGCAGGGCGACCCCGCGCAGCTCGGCGGCACGGCCCCTCGGCGCGCACGCCAGGTGCGTGCCCAGGCTGCCGAGCACGTCCACGAGGCGATCAAGGGCGACCACCCGCGGATGTTAACCGCCGACCGGCCGTCCCGGTCGTCACCCGGACGTGCGACCATGGATGCCGGAGGTGGTGTCGTGAGCAGTCCAGACCGGAACGACACCCCGGTGTTGATCACCGAGGCGGCCCCGTCCTACGAGGAACAGCACGCCGCCCGGCGCCGCAAGTACGCGATCATGATGAGCCTGCGCTTCCCGTGTCTCATCCTCGCGGCGCTGTTCGCGCACACGTGGTGGCTCGCGCTGTTCTTCATCGTGCTGTCCGTGCCGTTGCCGTGGATGGCCGTGCTGATCGCGAACGACCGGCCGCCGCGCAAGTCCGAGAAGGTGAACCGGCACCAGGTCGAACGCCGCGCGATCGCACCGAAGAGCACGACCGTCATCGACGGTTAACGGGGCGGCTGGGCGCCGACGACGGCGACCGCCCGCGAACCCGCGCGCACGCCACCGAGCAGCGCGTCGCGCTTGGACGCACCCGAGAGCCACGCCGCGAGGAACCCCGCGTCGAACGCGTCACCGGCACCGGTCGAGTCGACGCACTCGGCGCGCTCGGCCGGAACCGACACGATCTCGTCGGCGTCGACCCACGAGGCACCGTCCGGGCCGGAGGTGACCACGACGGTCCCGACGTGCGAGAGCAGCTGCTTGGCCGCGGCCGGGTCGGGTGAGCCCGCCAGCGCCGCCAGCTCGTCGGCGTTGGGCATCAGCACGTCGACGCCCCGCACGTCCTCCAGGAACCACGGCGTGGCCTCGATCAGCACCGCGGCCTGCGGGTCCACCGACGTGGTCCAGCCGGCCGCCCGCGCAGCCGCCAGCGCCGCCAGCCCGGCGGGCCGCGAGGTGGCGTCGAGCAGCACGTAACCGGACAGGTGCAGGTGGCCGTCCGCGCCCGCGAGCAGGCCGGGGTCGAGGTCGGCGGGGGAGAACCGGGCGTTCGCTCCGCGGTCGGGCAGCATCGAGCGCTGGCCGTTCTCGTCGACCAGCACGACCACGCAGCACGTCGCGAGGTCCGGGTCGACCGCGAACGCGCACCGCACACCCGCGGCGGTCAGCTCGGCGTGCACCTGCCGTCCCGCCGAGTCGGCGCCCACGCGCGCGACCAGCACCGGCGACGCACCGCACGCGGCCAGCCACACGGCCGTGTTCGCGCCCGCGCCGCCGGGTTCGATCGTCACCTTCGCGCGCACGTCACCGCCGTGCGCGATGGGGCCGGAGTGGCGGGCGACGACGTCCAGGCCGGCATCGCCGACCACGACGACCGGCCTCACCGGCACAGCTCCACCGCGACCTCGGCCGCGACCTGGACGTTGCTGACGACGAGCTCCTCGTTCGCGTCGAGGCTCACGCCCCCGCTCGCGGTGTGGAAGTGCTCCAGCAGCACCGGCGTGACGTCCTTGCCGCGCACGTCGCCGTCGACGAGCTTCCGCAGGCCCTCGGCGAGCAGCCGGTCGTGCAGCCCGGCGTCCATCTCGAACGCCTCCGGGATCGGGTTGACCAGCAGCATGCCGCGCTCGCCCGCCGCGAACACCGCGGCCGCCTGCTTCGCGTCCTCGACCCGCCACGGCACGCCGAACTCCGACTCGCGCCGGTAGAACGCGGGGAAGCGGTCGGTCCGGTAGCCGACGACCGGCACGGACCGGGTCTCCAGCACCTCCAGCGTCGCGCCCATGTCGAGGATCGACTTCACCCCGGAGGACACCACGAGCACCGGCGTCGTCGCGACCACGTCGAGGTCGGCCGAGACGTCCCACGTCTCGTGCGCGCCGCGGTGCACACCGCCGAGGCCGCCGGTGCCGAACACGCGGATGCCGGCCCGGTGGGCGAGCGCGGTCGTGGACGCCACGGTCGTGGCACCGCTGCGGCCGAGCGCGCAGGCGGCGCCCAGGTCGCGCAGGGACAGCTTCAGCAGCTCCTCGGAGCAGACCCGCTCCAGCTCGGCGGTGGTGAGGCCGATGTGCGGCACGCCGTCGAGCACGGCGATCGTGGCCGGGACGGCACCGGCCTCCCGCACCACGCGCTCCAGGCGTGCGGCGACGGTCAGGTTGCGCGGGGCGGGCAGCCCGTGGGACAGGATCGTGCTCTCAAGTGCGACGACCGGCCGGTTCTCGGCCAGTGCGGCGGCAACTTCCTCAGCGATGTGCAGCGTAGTCACGAGAGGGCATCTTCCCAGGTACTCTGGGCGGGTGAGCACCCAGACTCTCCCCGAGGTCGACGTACGGCCGGATGAGACCGACCAGTCCTCGGACGACGCCCCGAAGATGTTCCACTACGTGCGCAAGGCGAAGATCGCCGAGAGCGCCGTGATGGGCACCCACGTGGTCGCACTGTGCGGCGAGGTCTTCCCGGTCACGCGGTCGCCGAAGCCCGGTTCGCCGGTGTGCCCGGACTGCAAGAAGATCTACGAGAACCTGCCCGAGGGCGGCGGCGAGGAGTAGCCCTCCTGTCCTGCGACGCGAGCCCCGGCGCCTGCTGCTCAGGCGCCGGGGCTCGCGTGCGTCGCGGACCTGTCAGGGGCCGCTGGTGCGTTCGCGTTCCTGCTTGACGGCCTGGACCGGTAACGGTGTCGTGAGCTGCGTGTCGGCGGGAGAGGGCGCGGTGTGGGCGGTCTGCTCCGGCCTGGCCGGCCGGGGCCGCGCGGCCTCCTCGCGGATGCGCGACGCGGCGCGTTCCAGCTCCAGGCGGCGCCACCGGCGGCGCTGGCGGCGGGTCATCTTCGCGGGCCACATGTCCTGGATGGCGCTGTTGAAGTACGCGCCGATCGTGATCGCCAGGCCGATGAAGAACACGAACAGCAGGAACGCGATCGGCGTCGCCAGCGCGCCGTAGGTGTAGCCGGTGGTGGTGATCCACTGGATGTACAGGCGCAGGCCGATCGACGACAGGATGAACACCGCCATCGCGAGGACCGCGCCGGGCAGCACCCGGTGCCACGGCAGCTTCCGCGGCAGGGCGAGTTTGTAGAGCATCGACAGCGACAGCACGAGCAGCAGCCCCACACCGGGGTAGTAGAAGCGGCTCACCCACGTCTCGACGTAGGGCTGCCACGACGCCGGGAACAGCTGCGGCAGGATTTCCGGGCCCAGCGCCAGCACCGGCAGGCCGACCACCAGCGCGACCAGCGACACCATGTACAGCAGCAGGGCGAACAGGCGCTGCCACAGTTCGTTGCGCACGCCGTACTGGCCGTGCGCGACCGTGATCGCGTCCACGAACGACGACATCGCCGAAGACCCCGCCCACAGCGAGATCAGGAAGCCGATGGAGACGATCTCGCCCTTGCCGGTGCTCAGGATCTCGGTGACCGTCGGCTGGATCACCCCGTTCACCACGTCCCCGCTGAAGATCGTCCGGGTGAACCCGATGATCCTGTCCTGGACGGCGCTCACGACCGCGGAGCCGAACCAGTCGCCGAGGTAACCCATGGCGCCCAGCACTCCGAGCAGCAGCGGGGGGAACGAGAGCGTCTGCCAGAACGCGGCCTCGGCGGCTTCTGAGAAGATGTTTCCCTGCCACGCCTTCGACAGCGTGCGCGCCAGTAGACGCAGCGGCGTCTTGCGGCCGGACCTGCGTGCGTCGTTGTCGGTAGGCGAGCCCATCGCAAGGTCAAGCATGGTGCATGTGGCCACGTTTCGCGGCATCGGCGTCCGGAACAGGTAGGGTCGGGGTGCCCTCGGCGACGGCCTGCCTGAGGGCAGTTTTGTGTCGAAACCACGTTCGACCTGCGCAAACGAGGAGAAACACGTCTGTGACAGCGACAGCGACAGCGACAGCAGCAATGCGACCGCTGCGGGCATGGCAACGCCGCGCGCTGACCAAGTACCTGGCGGCGAAGCCCCAGGACTTCCTCGCCGTCGCCACGCCCGGTGCGGGGAAGACGACCTTCGGCCTCCGGGTGGCGGCCGAGCTGCTCGCCGACCGCACGATCGAGGCCGTCACGATCGTCACGCCCACCGAGCACCTCAAGCACCAGTGGGCGAAGTCCGCGGCCGAGCAGGGCATCGCGATCGACTCGAACTTCCGCAACACCAACGCGATCACCTCCCGCGACTACCACGGTGTCGCGGTCACGTACGCCCAGGTCGCCGCGCACCCGTCGCTGCACCGGGTGCGCACGGAGAACCGCAAGACGCTCGTGCTGCTCGACGAGATCCACCACGGCGGTGACGCGAAGTCGTGGGGTGACGCGATCCGCGAGGCGTTCACGCCCGCCGTGCGCCGGCTGTGCCTGACCGGCACGCCGTTCCGCTCCGACGACTCGCCGATCCCGTTCGTGCAGTACGAGGAGGGCGCGGGCGGGTTCAAGACCTCGAAGGCCGACCACACCTACGGCTACTCCGACGCGCTGCGCGACGGCGTCGTCCGGCCCGTGCTCTTCATGGCGTACTCGGGTGAGGCGTCGTGGCGGACCAGCGCGGGCGAGGAGTTCACGGCACGGCTGGGCGAACCGCTCACCCAGGAGCAGACCGCGCGGGCCTGGCGCACCGCGCTGGACCCGGCCGGCGACTGGATGGCCTCCGTGCTGCGCGCCGCCGACCAGCGGCTCACGCAGAAGCGCGAGAACGGCATTCCCGACGCCGCCGGCCTGGTGATCGCGACCGACCAGGAGACCGCGAAGGCCTACGCGCAGGTGCTCCTGCGCGTGACCGGCCACACCGCGACCGTCGTCCTCTCCGACGACCCGAAGGCCTCGGGCAAGATCGCCGAGTTCGCCGCGACGAACGAACGCTGGATGATCGCCGTCCGCATGGTGTCCGAAGGCGTCGACGTCCCGCGGCTCGCGGTCGGCGTGTACGCCACGTCGTCGTCGACCCCGCTGTTCTTCGCGCAGGCCGTCGGACGCTTCGTGCGCGCCCGCAAGCCCGGCGAGACCGCGTCGGTGTTCCTGCCCTCGGTGCCGGTCCTGCTGCAGCTCGCGGCCGAGCTGGAGGCCCAGCGCGACCACGTCCTGGGCAAGCCGCACCGGGAGAAGGACGGCTGGGACGACGAGCTGCTCGCCGACGCGAACCAGACCAAGGACGAACCCGGCGAGGAGGAACGCGCCTTCACCGCGCTGGGCACCACCGCCGAGCTCGACCAGGTCATCTACGACGGTTCGTCGTTCGGCACGGCGGCGTTCGCGGGCTCGCAGGAGGAGCAGGAGTACCTCGGCCTGCCGGGGCTGCTGGAGCCCGACCAGGTGCGCACGCTCCTGTTGCAACGCCAGGAGGAGCAGCTCGCGTCAGCGGCCAAGCGCCCCAAGGCGGAAGCCCAGGTGCGGGAGGTGCGGACGGCCAGCGTCCAGGAACGGCTCGCCTCACTGCGCAAGGAGCTCAACACCCTCGTCGCCATGCACCACCACCGCACGAAGAAGCCGCACGGCAAGATCCACAACCAGCTGCGCGAGTACTGCGGTGGCCCGGTGACGGCGATGGCGAGCATCGAGCAGCTCGAAGAGCGGATCGCGACGCTCCGCTCCTGGTGAGCGCCGATATATCGGATATGGCACATCGCTGATCAGGCGATATGCCATATCCGGTATCCAGTATGCGATATCCCGTATGCGATATATCGCTCAAGCTCGGACGACGGCGACCGCGAGCGTGCTGTAGCTCGCGGTGAAGCCACCACCCATGGCGTCGATCGCGTTGCTGACGGCGTCGACGACGACATCGACCTTGTCGCGGGCGAGCGGCGTGAGCGAGCCCGTGGTGAGCATGAGGTCGAGGTAGCTGCCGGTCGTGTAGCTGTGCTCCCAGTCGGCACGCCACTGCTCGGCACCGCTGAACTCGCCGGTGGCCAGGAACGCGTCGGCGGTCCGGGCACAGCCAGTCGCGTAGCTCTGCAGCGCCTGCTCGGCCGTCGTGCTGAGCTGGAACGGTGCGTCGGGCACGACGCGCCGGTACGCATCGGCGAAGGCCTGAGCAACCGGGTCCGGCGGCGTGAACACGTGCCACAGCGCGACGAACAACCCACCGGACCGCAGCACCCGCGCGACCTGAGCGGGGCCGACAGCGGGATCGACCCAGTGCCACGACTGGGCCGCGACGACGGCGTCGACCGTGCGGCCGGCCGGGTCCCAGCTCTCGAACGCCGCCGTCTCGACGATCACACCGGTGCCGCGGGCGAACTCGGCCATCCGCTCGTCGGGCTCGACACCGAGCACGGTGCAGCCCGCGTCCCGCAGTTGCCGGGCGGCGATGCCCGTGCCGCAGCCGACGTCGAGCACGCGCGGACCGGTGCCGAGGCCCGGGGCGGAGCCGGTGTCGGGGCCATGGCCAAAGCCCATGTCGGGATTCGCGCCGGAGCCAGTGGCGTAGCCCAGGCCGGAGTCTGTGTTGGGCCCGCGTTCGGAGGTTGCGCCGGAGTCCGTGTCGGAACCCCAGCCGGAGCTCGCACCGGAGCTCCGGCCAGAGCCCGTGTCGGGAACTCGGCTGGAGCCTATGGCGGAACTGCGGCTGGAACTCGTGTCGGGAACCCGGCCCGAGCCCGTGTCGGAGCTCGCACCGGAACTCCGGCCGGAGCCCGCGGCGGAACCCCGACCCGAGTCCGTATCGAGACCCCGGCCCGAGCCCGTGTCGGAGCCCGCGCTGGGACTCCGGCCGAAGCTCATGGCAGGACCCCGGCCGGAGCCCGTGTCAGGACCGCGTCCGATGCGGGCGATCCGGTCGACCATCTCGGCGGGGTAGGGCGGGCGAGCGCGGTCGTAGCGGTCGGCGTCCGAGCCGAAGCTCTGCGACCACCCGGCTAGAGTGGGCATGTGCCCACTCTAGTGGGCATGCGCCCACTTGTGAACCGAGCGAGGGTGGAGGCGCGAGCCGTGCCGACCGGGGTGCATCTGCGTGACGTGCGGGAACAGCTGTTCGGCGCGGCCGAGCAAGTGCTGCGCGAGGGCGGTCCCAGTGCGTTGACCAGCCGCGCGGTCACGGAGACCGCAGGCGTCGCCAAAGGTGTGTTGCACCGGCACTTCGCGGACTTCGACGCGTTCCTCGCCGCGTTCGTCGTGGACCGCGCGACCAGGACGGAACGACGGCTCGCGGAGCTGACCGCGGGTGAGGGGACGGTCGTCGGCAACCTGGCCGAGGCCGTCGAGGCGGTCTTCACGTCCGTCGCCGTGTCGGTGGTCGCGCTGATCACCTTCCGCGACGAGTTGCGCGCCCGGCTGCGCGACACCTGGCCCGCCGGGGTGCCGGTGCTGACCGAGGCGGTCGAGTTGATCGCGGCCTACCTCGCCGCGGAACAGCGGCTCGGCCGGGTCGAGGCCGACGTCGAGGTCGACGGCCTGGCGCCGATGCTCATCGGCAGCGCCCACCTGTTGTTCGCCGACCGGCAGGCGCGGCCGGACGCGGAGAGCGTTCGACAGCTGGTTCGACGGGTCGTTCGACCGGCCATCGATTCACCTGCCGACAACTGATATCCGATATATCAGTACTGGTTGCAGTAGTGCCTTGGTAACGCTCTCACAACGCTCGGTAGCTAAATTGCGGCAGAGTTACCGCATCGTGACGACTTAATCGATGCAGTGTGGTTCCGGTCACGCGTATGTCGGGCATACGTTGTGCGCCACAACATTCTCTGTGACACAGCGCAGTGAAAGGGATGGCGGATGCGCAGCAAGACTCTCGCTTCCATCGCCGTTACCGCGGGCCTCGCCCTGGCGGTTTCGGCGTGCGGCGCCAACACGTCCTCCGGCACCGGGGGAAGCACCGAAACGAACTCTGGCAGCGGCAGTGGCGCGAAGGTCGGCGTGATCCTTCCTGAGACCGCCTCCTCCGCACGCTGGGAGGGCTTCGACAAGCCGCTCCTCAAGGCCGCTCTGGAGAAGGAGGGGCTCGTCCCCGACATCCAGAACGCCCAGGGCGACGTCCAGAAGTTCAGCACCCTCGCCGACGGCATGATCAACGCCGGCGTCAAGGTCCTGATCATCGCCACGCCCAACAGCGAGGTCGGCGCCTCCGTCGCCAAGAAGGCGCAGGCCCAGGGCATCCAGGTCATCGACTACGACCGCCTGAACACCGGTGGCTCCTCGTCCTACTACGTGTCGTTCGACAACGTGAAGGTCGGCGAGCTGCAGGGCCAGGGCCTCGCGGACGCGCTGAAGGCCGCGCCGCAGGGCGCGAACGTCATCGAGGTCGAGGGCGCGCCGACGGACAACAACGCGACCCTGTTCCACGAGGGGCAGCAGAAGGTCCTCAAGCCGCTCTACGAGTCCGGCAAGCTCAAGCTCGTGCAGTCCCAGCCGATCGACAACTGGGACAACCAGAAGGGTGGCCAGGTCTTCGAGCAGATCCTGACCTCCAACGGCGGCAAGGTGGACGGCGTCGTCGCCGCGAACGACGGCCTCGCCGGCGCGGTGATCACGGTCCTCAAGAAGGTCGGCCTGAACGGCAAGGTCCCGGTCACCGGTCAGGACGCCACCCCGGACGGTCTGCAGGCCGTGCTCCGCGGTGACCAGTACATGACCGTCTTCAAGCCGATCAAGGACGAGGCCGAGGCCGCCGCCAAGCTGGCCGCCGCCCTCGCCAAGGGCGACACGGCCGCCGCCGACGCCCTCGCGACCGGCACGACGAAGGACGGCAAGGCCAACCGCGACGTCAAGTCCGTGCTGCTCACCGCTCAGCTGATCACCAAGGACAAGGTCAAGTCCGTGGTCGACGCGGGCTTCGTCAAGGCCTCGGAGATCTGCGTGGCCGACACCCAGGCCGCCTGCACCGAGCTCGGCATCAAGTAGTAGGACCGCTTGCGTCCAGGCGGGGTGCGGACTGCGCACCCCGCCTCGGCGCGTGGTAACTCCGGAGGAACCCCCAGTGAGCGAGCCGATTCTCGAGCTGCGCGGCATCAACAAGAGCTTCGGTCCCGTGCACGTCCTGCACGACATCGACCTCGTCGTGAACCCCGGCGAGGTCACCGCCCTCGTCGGCGACAACGGCGCGGGCAAGTCGACGCTGGTCAAGTGCATTGCGGGCATCCACCCGACGGACTCGGGTGAGGTCCTTTTCAACGGCGAACCGGTGCACATCAAGGGCCCGCGCGACGCCGCAGAGCTCGGAATCGAGGTCGTCTACCAGGACCTCGCGCTGGCCGACAACCTCGACATCGTCCAGAACATGTTCCTCGGCCGCGAGCGCACCAAGGGCGGTCTGCTCGACGAGACCGACATGGAGCAGGCGGCGCGCAAGACGCTGGCGTCGCTGTCGGTGCGCACGGTGAAGTCGGTGCGCACGCAGGTCTCGTCGCTGTCCGGTGGTCAGCGCCAGACCGTGGCGATCGCCAAGGCCGTGCTGTGGAACAGCAAGGTCGTGCTGCTCGACGAGCCCACCGCCGCACTCGGCGTCGCGCAGACGCGCCAGGTGCTCGACCTGGTCCGCCGGCTCGCCGAGCAGGGCCTGGGCGTCGTCCTGATCAGCCACAACATGAACGACGTCTTCGAGGTCGCCGACCGCATCGCGTGCCTGTACCTGGGCCGCATGGCCGCCGTCGTGGGGTCCAAGGACGTCACGCACGGCCAGGTGGTCGAGCTGATCACCGCCGGACGTTCCGGTGACCTGGGCATCGCCCGCCCCGAGGCGGCGACGATCTGATGAGTTCCGAAGAGGCCAGCATGACCGACACCACCGAAACGCACGAGGCGGAGACCGCCCAGCAGGGCGCGATCTCCGACTTCGGCATCGACACGACCTCCATGTCCACCGGCGAAGCGGTGCGCGACTACTGGGCCAGGGTCCGCGGCGGCGAGCTCGGCTCGCTTCCCGCGCTCCTCGGGCTCGTGGTGCTGCTCATCGTGTTCAGCTCGCTGTCCGACACGTTCTTCACCCTGGGCAACCTCGCCAACCTGCTCCAGCAGGGCGCCAGCATCACCATCATCGCGATGGGCCTGGTGTTCGTGCTGCTGCTCGGCGAGATCGACCTGTCGGCCGGTACCGCGTCCGGTGTGACCGCTGCGGTGATGGCGCTGCACCTGATCCACAACGGCAACCTGCTCGGCGGCATGGGCGACACGGTGTTCTACGTGTTCTGCGGCCTGCTGGTGCTGGCGATCGTGCTCGCCGTGGTGATGAAGATCTGGGCGGGCGCCGCGCTGTCGGCCATCGCACTGGTGATCGCCGCCGTCGGCGTTCCCGCGAACGCCTGGCTGGAGATGCTGCTCGCCGTCTGCGTCGGCGCGGCCATCGGCTGCATCACCGGCTTCCTGGTCGCGAAGGTCGGCATCCCGTCGTTCGTCGTGACCCTGGCGCTGTTCCTCGTGTGGGGCGGTGTCGTGCTGCAGCTCATCGGCCAGGGCGGCACGCTCGGCCTGCGGGACGACACGATCTTCAACGTCGCCAACGGCAACCTCAACTTCGTCGGCTCGTGGGTGCTGTTCGTCGTCGCCGTCGGCGGCTACGCGGCGGTCGTGCTCACCCGGCACTTCTCCCGCCTGCGCCGGGGCCTCGTGGCCCAGCCGACCACGCTGGTGCTGGCCAAGATCGGTGCCCTCGCGGTGCTGGCCGCCGTCATCACCTACGCGCTCTCGCTCAACCGCGCGCCGAGCAACCTCGTCGTCATCGAGGGTGTGCCGTACGTGGTGCCGCTGGTGCTCGTGCTGCTGGTGATCGGCACCTTCGTGCTCGACCGCACCTCCTACGGCCGCCACGTCTACGCCGTGGGTGGCAACAAGGAAGCCGCGCGCCGTGCCGGCATCAACGTCGAGCGGATCCGGATGAGCGTCTTCGTGATCGCCTCCTCCGCCGCCGCGATCGGCGCGATCGTGTACTCGTCGAAGGTCGGCTCGGTCGACCCGAACGCCGGTGGCGGCAACACGCTGCTGCTGTCGGTCGGTGCGGCCGTCATCGGTGGCACGTCGCTGTTCGGTGGCAAGGGCCGTCTGCGCGACGCCGTCATCGGTGGCGCCGTGCTCGCGATCATCCAGAACGGCATGGGCCTGCTCAAGCAGCCCGCCGCGGTCGTGTTCATCGTGACCGGTCTGGTCCTGCTGCTCGCCGCGAGCGTCGACGCCCTGTCCCGACGCCGAGCGGCGAACTCGGCTCGCTGACGCGGTGACTGGACCCACGTCCGGCACCCGTCCCGACGAGATCCGCAGGCACAACAGGACGGCGCTGCTGCGCCGCCTGCACGTCGACGGACCGTCCACCAGGGCGTCGCTCGCGGCCGAGCTCGGGCTCAACCGCAGCACGATCAAGGCACTGGTGGACGGTCTCGCCGAAGCCGGCGTGGTCGCCGAACGCGTGCCCGCTCTGCGCAGCGGAGCGGGCCGCCCGTCCCTGCTCGTCCTGCCCCAGCCGCACGCGGCGGTCGTGATCGCGATCGACGTGCGCGTGGAGCACGTGGCGATGGGGTTCGTCGGCCTCGGTGGGGAGATCCTCGGGCGGGACAGCTGGAACCTGCACCGGACGCGTGATCCGGGTGAGGTCATCACGCACATCGTCGACTCGGCGCGCCTCATGGCCGACGACCTCGACGCCACCGCCGTCGGAGTGGGCGTCTCGGTGCCCGGAGTCGTGCGGCGTGCCGACGGGCACGTGCACGAGGCACCGAACCTGCACTGGACGGACGTGGCCCTCGGCACACGCCTGGAGGCGGTGCTGAAGGTGCCCGTCCAGGTCGGCAACGACGCGGAGCTCGGCGCGCTCGCGGAGCACGTGCGCGGCGCGGCGCAGCAGTCCTCGGACATGGTCTACATCTCCGCCGACGTGGGCGTCGGCGGCGGCGTGATCCTGTCGGGGCAGCCGTTGCGCGGCACCGGCGGCTACGTCGGCGAGCTGGGGCACATGGTGGTCAACCCGCGCGGGCGGCAGTGCTACTGCGGCTGCACCGGCTGCTGGGAGACCGAGGTCGGGGAACCGGCGCTGTGCCGGGCACTCGGCCTGCCCGACGACGCCCCGCGCGGCGCTGTCGTCGCGGCGCTGCGGGCACTCGACGACCCGTCCGTGCTCGACGAGTTCGCCGACTGGCTCGCACTGGGGCTCGCGAACATCGTCAACGTCCTCGGCCCGGAGATGGTCGTGCTGGGCGACCTCTACACGGCGCTGCCGGCGTCGGTGGTCGACGGGGTCAGCGCGGCCGTGCAGCGGCGCAGCCTCGTCTCCAGGGCCGTCGGCGGCACCCAGGTCGTCACGTCCCCGCTGGGCAGGGACGCGAAGCTCGTCGGCGCAGCGGAGCTGGCCTTCGAACCGGTGCTCGACACCATCTGACCGCTGGGGGAGACCACCCGCGGAAGCGAAGGGGCCGGAGATCCAGTGGATCTCCGGCCCGAGCGGCTAGGTGGGGTGGAAGTCAGCCCTGCTGAATCTCAGCAGCGAGTTCGCGCAACTTCTCACTGTGCGCGCGAGCGTGGTGCCCGCAGAACAGCAGCTCGCCCCCGGACGGGAGCAAGGCGCGAACCTGGGCAGCAGCCCCGCAGCGGTCGCAGCGGTCGGCAGCGGTCAACTCGGGGCGGGTGAGTGCTGCAGTCATGATGAATCTCCCTCCGTCCCAGCAACGAAACGTTGTGTTCCGGTGCCCTCTTACCAAGCTGCGACCACAGCGCCCCTGGCTTGGTGCGCGTGCTCGCTGGCTCCACTCTGACAGACGTTTTGGCGATAGTCAGTGTTCCCGTGTGCGTGGCGACTCGCGTCACTCCGGGATTTACCCGCTTGACGCAGGCTCACACCTGGGTTTGCCACCGGTTCACCGGCTTGACAGGTACCCACAGCAACCGAAAACGTGCTGGTGGAGCAGCCCTTCAGGGCCGTTCGGTCGGTTGCGTGCAACCGGGAGTGTGATATTGGTTGCTCTTGTCCGCCCGCAGCGAACAGGTCACGAACGTCCCACGATTCGGACGCGGAACCGTGATCAAAACGCCCTCGCAAGCACCTGACTTGAAAGCACGACGGCCCCGCACCGAACCGGTGCGGGGCCGTCGTGCGTATGTCTTTGTAAGACGCTGTCCTAGTCGAGGTAGTCGCGCAGGACCTGCGACCGCGACGGGTGCCGCAGCTTCGACATCGTCTTCGACTCGATCTGCCGGATGCGTTCCCGCGTGACGCCGTAAACCTGGCCGATCTCGTCGAGCGTGCGCGGCTGGCCGTCGGTGAGGCCGAAGCGCAGCCGGACGACGCCCGCCTCGCGCTCGGACAGCGTCGCGAGCACGGACTGCAGCTGGTCCTGCAGCAACGTGAACGAGACGGCGTCCACGGCGACGACGGCTTCCGAGTCCTCGATGAAGTCACCGAGCTGGCTGTCGCCCTCGTCACCGATCGTCTGGTCCAGCGAGATGGGCTCACGCGCGTACTGCTGGATCTCCAGCACCTTCTCCGGCGTGATGTCCATTTCCTTGGCGAGCTCTTCGGGAGTGGGCTCGCGGCCCAGGTCCTGCAGCAGCTCGCGCTGGATGCGACCCAGCTTGTTGATGACCTCGACCATGTGCACCGGGATGCGGATGGTGCGGGCCTGGTCGGCCATCGCGCGGGTGATCGCCTGGCGGATCCACCACGTGGCGTACGTGGAGAACTTGTAGCCCTTGGTGTAGTCGAACTTCTCGACCGCGCGGATCAGGCCCAGGTTGCCCTCCTGGATCAGGTCCAGGAACGCCATGCCGCGGCCGGTGTAGCGCTTGGCCAGCGACACGACGAGGCGGAGGTTCGCCTCGAGCAGGTGGTTCTTGGCGCGCTCGCCGTCGCGGACGATCCAGCGCAGGTCGCGGCGCAGCTGCGGCGTGAGCTTCTCGGCCTCCTCCTCGGAGCGGCGCACGCGTTCGGCGGCGTAGAGACCGGCCTCGATGCGCTTGGCCAGCTCGACCTCCTCCTCGGCGTTGAGGAGGGCGACCTTGCCGATCTGCTTGAGGTAGGCGCGGACCGAGTCGGCCGAGGCGGTGAGCTCCGCGTCCTTGCGCGCCTGGCGCAGGGCCTCGGACTCCTCCTCGTCCCAGACGAAGTCGCCCTCGCTCTTGGGGTCCTCGGCCTCTTCCGGCTCGTCGGCGATCGGCTCGTCGACCAGCTCGACGTCCTCCAGGTCGCCTTCGCCGGGAGCGCCTTCCACGTCCTCCGGCTCGTCGCCCTCGCCGGCCTTCTTCGGCCCGCCCTTGGCGGCGGCGTCCTTGGCCCCTGCCTTGCGCGGAGCGCGGGTGGTCTTGGCGCCGGCGGCCTTGGCTGCGGGCTTCTTGGCTGCCGCAGCGGTCGTCTTGCGCTTCGTCGTCTCCTCGGCCTCGCCGGCCGCGGTCGACTTGGTGGTCTTGGCGGCGCTCGCGGCGGAGCTGGAGCGTCGGGTTGCGGTTTCTGCGGCTGCCACGTACGCCCTTTCGCGACGGTCGTTCAAGGCTGACCAGAGGGCGCGAAACCTCGGTCGCCAGAGTTCAGGGGATCTCCCCGCCGATCTTGACTGGCGGGTGTGCGTTCCATTGTAACGACGTCCGTGACGCGGTGTTGCGCCCCGAGGCTGTTCGAGGCGCTCCCACCTGCGTTCTCGCAGCTAGATCCAGTCGAGAGGAACGGACACGTTTCGGTGTCGGTTACCCGCTACGGCCGGGCGCCGTGCGCCGCGGCCCACGCGACACCGACGATGCCCGCGTCGTTCTTCAGCGCGGCCGCGACGACCTCCGTGCGCACCTTGAGCAACGGCAGCCACTTGTGCGCCTTCTTGCTCACGCCGCCGCCCGCGATGACGAGGTCCGGCCAGATGAGGTCCTCCAGCACGTTGACGTACCGGCTGACCCTGGGCGTCCACTCCTCCCAGGACAGCTCCTTCTCCTCCTTGACCGACGCCGCCGCGCGCTTCTCCGCGTCGTGCCCGTCGACCTGGAGGTGGCCGAACTCGGTGTTCGGGACGAGCTTGCCGTCCAGGAACACCGCGCTGCCGATGCCCGTGCCGAACGTCAGCAGCACCACGGTCCCGAGCCTGTCCACACCCGCGCCGTACGACATCTCCGCGATGCCGGCGGCGTCCGCGTCGTTCATCACGACGATGTCCTCGGGCTTGCGGCCCAGGCGTTCGGCGAACAACGACGCCGCGTCGCAGCCGATCCAGCCCTTGTCCACGTTCGCGGCGCTGTGCGCGACGCCGTGCTTGACGACGCACGGCAGCGTCACGCCGACCGGTCCGTCCCACTGGAACTTCTCGACGATCTCGGCGACGACGTCCGCCACCGCGTCGGGAGTCGAGGGCTGGGGCGTGGGGATCCGCATCCGTTCGCCGTCCAGTGAGCCGGTTTCGAGATCGACCAGCCCGCCCTTGATGCCGGAGCCGCCGATGTCCACACCGAACCCGCGGGTGATGCCCATCCCCGTGGTCCTTCCTACTCGATTCAGTAACCGTGGTGCGCAGACATTAGCCTGACGTTGTCCGATAGTCCCGTGCTAGTGACGCAGGAGGGAACCGGTCGTGCTTGATCCCCGGCCACTCGTCGACATCGCCGCAGCCATCGGACGGGAAGCAGGTGCTCTCGTCCAGCGCATGCGCGCGTCCGCGGTGGTGTCGTTCGACACGAAGAGCACCTCCACCGACGTGGTGACGGAAGCCGACCGCGCCTCGGAACAACTCGTTCGGACGCGTCTGTCCGAGGCCCGGCCCGGTGAGCCGGTGCTGGGCGAGGAGGAGGGCGGGTCCGTCGGCTCCGGCCTGACCTGGGTCGTCGACCCGATCGACGGCACCGTCAACTACCTCTACGGCATCCCCTGGTACTCGGTGTCGATCGCGGCGCAGCTCGACGGCGAGTCGGTCGCCGGCGCGGTCTTCGAGCCGGCGACCGGCCGGATGTGGACGGCGGCGCGCGGGCACGGCGCGTTCCTCGACGGCGAACCGGTGCGCGTATCGGCGGCCACGGACCTGTCGCTGTCGCTGCTGGGCTACGGCTTCGAATACCGCGCCGAACGCCGTCAGCGCCAGGCCGACACCTGGGCAGCGATGTCGACCCGCGTGCGGGACATGCGCCGTGCCGGTGCCGCCTCGCTCGACCTGTGCTCGGTGGCCGCCGGTCGCCTCGACGCCTACGCCGAGCACGGCCTGGGCCGCTGGGACTGGGCGGCGGGCGCGCTGGTCGCCGCCGAGGCGGGTGCGGTGGTGCGGCTGCCGGGGACGTCGCCGGAGCTGGGGGAGGACGCCACGTTCGCCGCCGCGCCCGGTGTCGCCGACGCCATGTACACGGCGTTGGTGGAGTCGGGCTTCGGCAAGGTCTGATTGACGCGGCTCGTGCACGTTGACCGGATCAACATGTGGGTTGATCCGGTCAACTGATGACTGATCGCTGTCCAGTCAACCTGGACTCAGCTGGAGCCGTCTGGCTCACGGCCGGGTGGAGCGGGACGAGAGGTCAGCAGGTCACTTCACGGGCCGCGGCCACGTTGTCGGCGTTCAGCGTCGGCGGGTTCGGCTCGGCGACCTGACCGCCCTGCTGCTCCGGCTGCTGGTCCGCCCACTCCTTGAGCTGGTCGAGGACCTTGCGGGCGGCGCTGTTCGGCTTGACCTCGTCGAACTTCTTGCCCACCGACACGTCGACGGTCGCGTCCTGGCGGTCGTCGCGCACCAGCTCCAGGCACGGTTCGACGAGCGACAACGTCCGCGCCGCCTGGGCGCCGGGCGCACCGAAGCGGAGCTGGCCGCGGCAGTTCATGTCCCCCGCGGGGTAGACCGGGTCGTTGCCGGGTTCGGCCGCCTGCTTCATGCCGAGCTCGGTGAGCATCACCGCCACGGCCTTCGCGTGGTTGCGCTGCGTCGAGGCGTTCACCACGCGGAAGTTCACGTCACCCACCGGAACCGGGTTCGTGCGGTCCAGCGCGTCGTGCTCCAGCACCGTGCCCAGGGCGGGCGGCGGCGCGACCGGTGCCGCCGCCGGGTCGACCACGCTCGTCACGTTCGTGGTCGTGCCGCCGGGCGGGTTGCACCTGATGGCCGCGTCCACGTCACTGGCGCTGCCGAGCACCTCCACCCACACGAAGACGGAGCTGACCAGCAGTACCGTGAACAGGATGAGCGCGGGTACCGGCCGGCGCCGCTTGTACGGCGTCAAGCTTCCCGATGCGGGTCCCACGTCCGAAGCCCTCCCCGTGTTCCAACCCTCTGATCAGCCTAGGCCCTGCCCGGCCGGCGTGCGCCGCGGCGCACGTGACCCACCGCACCGGCCCGGTCGCTCTCAGTCAGGACGGTACCTGCCCGGAGCGAGGTTGCACGCCGAGCCGAAGGTGCTCCCGCACAGGGTATCGGTCCAGCGTAGAAAGGTTGTGTCACCCGTCCGGTCGGTAAGGGGTAACCCGATGTCGGGTCATTCGGGCAGTGAGCTACCCTCTGCGCGCTCCGCACACATGTCGATCAAGCCGACGGTCACGTCAAGGGGGTTGGCTTGCCACGGAGTGCGAGAGACCTACGTCACCTTGACGTGGGGCACAAAAGAGGGCGCTGGAGCGTTAACCAGCGACACGAACAGTCTCCGTAGACCGCAGGGGTGAAGAAGATGGCGACCGACTACGACGCGCCGCGTCGCAGCGAGGCGGACGAACTCGCTGAGGACTCCCTCGAGGAGTTGAAGGCCCGGCGGAACGAGACGCAGTCCGGCGTCGTCGACGTCGACGAGGACGCGAGCGCGGAGAACTTCGAGCTCCCCGGAGCCGACCTGTCCGGCGAGGAGCTCACGTTCAAGGTCCTGCCCAAGCAGGCCGACGAGTTCACGTGCTCCAAGTGCTTCCTGGTGCACCACCGCAGCAGGCTCGCCGAGGACAACGGCGGCGTGTACATCTGCCGCGACTGCGCCTGATCCGCAGGCCTCAACAGCACTGGGCGCTCACCCGCACGGGTGGCGCCCAGTTGTGTTTGACCGACCTCGACGGCACCGTCGAACTTCAGCCTTTCGGGGAAACCTCAGGCCTTCAGCGCGGCGGCGAGCCGCTCGGGGTGGCGGGTGCTGACCAGCCAGTAGGGCGTCGGGTCCTCCAGGTCGGTCACCCGCACGCGCACCATCGGCTTGACCCAGCCGCGGTGCAGCACGAACGCCGCCGGGTCGAGCTCACGACCCATGGCGGCGCGCCGGGCCTCCGGCGCGATGACCTCCACCTCGCCCAGCAGCTCCAGCGGGATGTGCGCCTCGCCCACGCGCAGCTCACCGCCGGACACCTCGACCTTCGTCGACCCCATCCGGACGATCAGCAGGACGGTCAGCGGCAGCAGGACCGCGTACGGCAGCCAGGAGCGCACCCCGGGGAACCCCATGTGCACCTCGGCGGCCAGCAGCGCGGCGGCCAGCAGCGGCAGCGGCCAGATCCACCACGTCACGTACAGGCGCTCGCGGAAGGTCGTAGTGGCGGTCACGGCAGTCTCACTCACGTCGTCAGGGTAATCTCGGCCGCCGTGTCCAGCGTCGAGGTGTTGCTGACCCGGCTCGATCCGGGGGTTCCCGTGCCCGCCTACGCCCGTCCCGGCGACGCGGGCGCCGACCTGGTCACCACGTCGGACGTGGTCATTCCACCAGGCGAGCGCGCGGTGGTCGGCACCGGTGTCGCGATCGCGCTCCCCGACGGGTTCGCGGGCTTCGTGCACCCCCGCTCCGGCCTGGCCGCGCGGGTCGGGTTGAGCGTGGTGAACACGCCGGGGACGATCGACTCGGGCTACCGCGGTGAGATCCGCGTTTGCCTCGTGAACCATGATCTGCGTGAGCCGATCGCCCTCTCGCGCGGCGACCGGATCGCCCAGCTCGTCGTGCAACGCGTCGAGCACGCGGTGTTCCGGGAGGTCACGGCGCTGCCGGAGACGGAGCGCGGTGCGGGGGGCTACGGCTCGACCGGCGGGCACGTGGTGCTCGCCGGCACGGCAACCACAGAGACCGAGGGGTAAGGGATGTTCGGAAGGCGCCGCAAGCGCGGTCGTCACTCCGCGGGGGGCGTTGACACCGGCCTGGAGAACGACGAGGTCTTCGACGACGTGGAAGGCCCGTGGGACTCGACCGTCGCACCGAAGGACGACGTGCAGCGGCTCGACCTGGGTTCGGTGCTGCTGCCCATGCCGGACGAGGCCCAGCTGCAGGTCGAGATGGACCAGCAGAGCGCATCCGTGCGCGCGGTGCACATCCTCACGCCCGTCGGTCAGCTGACGGTGAGCGCGTTCGCCGCGCCGAAGTCCGGTGGCCTCTGGAAGGAGGTCGGCGCCGAGCTGATCGCGGGCCTCAAGGAGGACGGCGCTCGCATCAACCGGGAGAACGGCGAGTGGGGCGAGGAGATCACCGCGCGCAACCAGGGCGTGCAGATCCTCTTCGTCGGCATCGACGGCCCGCGCTGGATGCTGCGCGGTGTCGCCGCCGGTCCCGAGGAGCACTTCGAGCACAACGCCGCGGCGTTGCGCGAGATGATCCGCGGCACCGTGGTCGTGCGCGGTGAGCAGCCGATGCCGCCCCGCACCCCGCTGCCCGTCGAGCTGCCGGAGGCGATCGCCCGGCAGATCCAGCAGCAGCAGGGCTAACGCCCCTGCGCCCGACGCCACGCCTGCACCGCACGCCCCAGCGCGTGCGGGTAGGCGTCCAGCGTCGTCTCCACCAGCTCGGCGCGCGGCAGTGCGTCCGCCCACGCCCGTGCGACCTCGACCGGGTGCACCGGGTCGTCGACGCAGCCGACGATCCCCGCGGGCACGTCGAGGGACCTCAGCTCCGCCAGGGTCGGCGCGACCGACTCGGCCGCCTCGGCGAGGTGCGGCACGAGCAGCTCGCCGTAGCCGTGCCAGGCGCGCCGCAGCTCGTCGTGCAGCCAGCCGGACGTGCCGGCGAGCGCCGCGTCGATCCCATGTGCCGCAACGACTTGCGCGCTCGCCCTCGCCGCGAGTGCGGCCGGTGCGCCGTCCGGGCTGCCGTTCCACGCGGGCAGCGCGAGCACGAGCCCCGCGCACCGGTCCGGGTTGCGGACCGCCCACGACGCGGCGACGTGGGCGCCGAGCGAGACGCCCCCCACCACGATCGGGTGCTCTGCGGCGGCGTGTTCCAGTGCCGTCAACCGTTCACTGAGTGTGCGGACGTGCGGAGCGTCAATCACTGCTCCGACCTGCGACAACGGGTCCGTGAAGACGGAACGGACAAACACGGCGTCGGAGGCGGTACCGGGCAGCAGGAGGACAGTCTCGACAGGCACGGCCGAGATTGTCCGCCCTCGTGCGTACCCTCACTGTCAGACGGTCCACACCACTGGGCCACCAAGGCACTGCAGGAGTCGGGGATGGGCGGCTATTGGCACCGCTTGGTGCGTCGCTTGACCAGCGACGTCGCCGAGCTCGACGCGGACGACCTGTCGCGGAAAGCGGAGGCCGTCGGCGCGGTGAAGGCCTGCGACTGCAAGTCCGGTGAGGAGGTCACCGTCCTGGGCCGGCTCCGCAGCGTGGAACTCTGCCCCCGCGACGCGGCCGCCACCCTGGAAGCCGAGCTCTACGACGGCACCGAGGGCGTCACCCTCGTCTGGCTCGGCCGCCGTCGCATCGCGGGCATCGAGCCTGGTCGGACGATCAAGGCCCGTGGCCGCATCGCCGTGCGCGACGGGCGCAAGGTGCTCTACAACCCCTATTACGAGTTGCAGATCGCTTCATGACCTCAGCCAAGACCGAAGAAAAGCAGCCCACCGTCCTCGAGCAGATGGGCGGAGTGAGCGGAATGCTCTACTCCTCGCTGCCCGTCGTCGTCTTCGTGATCGTCAACTTCGCCGCCAAGAACCTCATGGCCGCGATCATCAGCGCCCTGGCGGCGGCCGTCGTGATCGGCGTGGTCCTCGCCGTCCGCAAGGGCACGATCCAGCCCGCCATCTCCGCCGTCTTCGGCGTCGGCATCGCCGCGTTCATCGCCTACAAGACAGGTGAGGCCAAGGGCTTCTTCCTGTTCGGCATCTGGCAGAGCGTCGTCTACGGCGGCGCGTTCCTGCTGTCGATCCTCGTGCGCTGGCCGCTGGCCGGCGTGATCTGGGCTTTCCTCAACGGCAGGGACCGCTCCTGGCGCTCCGACAAGGCCTCGCTGCGCGACTACGACATCGCCACCTTCGTGTGGGCGCTCGTCTTCTTCGCCCGCTTCGTCGTGCAGCGCTGGCTCTACGAGGAGGACCAGGTCGGCTGGCTGGCCGTCGCCCGCCTCGGCATGGGCTACCCGCTGATGGCCATCGCCCTCGTCGCCACCGTGTGGGCCGTCCGCCGCGCCGACAAGCGCCTCAAGGCCGCGGAGGAAGCAGCCGAGCGGGAGGCGGAGGCCGAGCTCGCCGCGGAGACCGACGAGGTCCTCGCCCGCACGGCCGACGACCTGCTCACCCCGGACATGGACGAGCTGAAGCGCACCGTCGAGCAGGAGTCGCGCGAGAAGTCCCGCGACTGACGCACTTTCGACACGGACAGGGCCGGGCCTCCGCGAGGAAGCCCGGCCCTGTCCCGTTCCACACGGGGCTCGTCGCGGTACCGGCCGCTCGCTAGCACTGGCCGAAGAGCGCGCGCAGCCCGCACCGCCCGGTGACGCCGACTGCCGCGTACGTGGTGTGCAGGTGGTTGTCGACGGTGCGCTTGGCGATGGCCAGGCGGTCGGCGATCTCGGTGTTCGTCAGCCCCGCCACGGCCAGGCGCGCGATCTCCCGCTGGCGGTGGGTGAGGGCGACGAGCGTGCTCGTGACCGCCAGGCCCGGTGTGGTCGCGCCGTCGAACGACTCGGCGAGCGCGGCGGCCTGCCGTTCCAACCGGTCCGCGTCGCGGGGCCGGTCGTGCAGGCGGGACAGGCGGCCGGCCTCGGCGATCGACTCGGCGGCGAACAACGTGGCACCGCACGCCAGGAACGCCGCCGCCACCTCCTCCAGCCCCGCCGGGTCACGCAACGCGCGCGCCTGCGCGTGGGTGGCGTATGCGGTTGTGAGCGGGTCTTTGCGCGACTTCGCCAGTTCCAGCAGACGCGGTGAGGTGTCGGCACCGAACCGTGCTGCGTCGTGCAGCGACACGATCTCCTCGGAATGTGCGCCGTGGGCCCATGCGGCGGCGGCGTTGTCCAATGCTGCCTGCACGGCCTCATCGACCCGTCCCGCACTCGCGAGCACCCACGACCGTGCGCCACCGACGGCGAACCGTGCCACGCGCCAGGCCGGTCGCAACCCGGCCTCGGCACCGGCCAGCGCGCGTTGCGCGCGATCGGTCTGCCCCCGCAGTGCGGCTCCGGTGGCGAACTCGGCCAGCAGCACGACGTCCCACAGCGTCAGCGGTGCGTTCGGCTCGGGAAGGCCTTCGGCGCTGATCCGCACAGCCGCCGCCGCTTGTCCGCGCATGCGCGCGCTCTGGCTCAACAACACCCGCGACGACACCTGGGATGCCGGGCGGTGCCCTTCTTCAGCCAACGTCCGCGTGGCACGTTCCTCGGCCGGCGCCAGGTCACCGGAGAGCAGAAGGCTCGCCGTGCAGACCTCGTCATCGGCTTCGACCCGCGCGATGGCGTCGGCGTGGTGGCCGCTGAGCCGGTCGGCGACCGCGAGCACCCGCCGGCCGGCCCGTTCGTCCTCGGCGAGCAGCAGCGCGCCGACCAGCCGGAGCACCGGTACTGGTGCGGCCTCCACCGCGAACTCCGCCGCGGTGTGCAGGACCGCGCGTTCCAGCTCCGCGGGCAGTGCCGCCGCTGTCAGCTCGTCCAGCACGGCGACAGCGGCTTCCTCGTCTCCCAGACCGAAGAACAGCTCGGACGCCCGCGTGCGGGCGACCTCGACCCGCCGCGCTTCGTCGCGCCCGACCAGGGGCAACTGATCGCTCACAGCTGGTAAGTGCGCGGATGCGCTCCGCAGATACCGCTCGATCGGTGCGTCATGCGGTCCGATGCCGACGTCGGGGCCGCATGACACTCCTGAAGCCGGGAACGACCAGCCACAGCGCAGCGGTCGAGATCGCCGGTCCCAACCGGTTTAACGGCATCGCGGTGCAGCTATGGGACTGCCATGGCGGCGACGACCAGCACTGGAACGCACCCTGATGTCCGATATCCAGTACATCAGCACGCTATATATCGGATATGAGCTCTAGCTCCGAGCCCATATCCGATATGCAGTATCCGATATGCGGTATATCAGTAGCCGAGCGCGGACTTGATGTCCTGCTCGACCGCGGCGGTCGTGACGAACAGCAGCTCGTCGCCGCCTTCGAGGGTGTCGTCCGGCTGCGGCACGATGACCCGCCCGCCCCGCAGGATCGTCACCAGCGCGGCGTCACGCGGCAGGGTCAGCTCCGACACCGCGCGCCCGGCGAACGGCGTCGACTCGTCGAGCGTGATCTCCACCAGGTTCGCCTGGCCCTGGCGCAGCGTCAGCAGCCGCACCACGTCGCCGATCGTCACCGACTCCTCGACCATCGCGGCGAGCAACCGCGGCGTCGACACGGCGACGTCGACCCCCCACGACTCGGTGAAGAGCCATTCGTTCGTCGGGTCGTTTACCCGCGCCACCACGCGCCGCACCGCGAACTCGGTCTTCGCGAGCAGCGACACCACCAGGTTGACCTTGTCGTCACCGGTCGCGGCGATCACCACGTCGCACAGCTGCATGCCGGCGTCCTCCAGGGACGACAGCTCGCACGCGTCGGCCTGCACCCACTCGGCCTGCTCCACCGAGTTCGGGTCGAAGTGCGCCCGGTCCCGTTCGATCAGCATGACCTGGTGCCCGTCCTGGACGAGCTCCTGCGCGATGGACCGCCCCACCGCACCCGCACCAGCGATCGCGATCCGCATCAGCTCTCCTCCGGTGCCTGCAGCGCCGCGGCCGCGACGTCGGTGACCGTGCCGGACAGCGCCGCCACGTAGATGGTGTCGTCCGCCTGCACCGTGGTCTTCGCGTCGGGCAGCACGCCCGTGCCGAACCGCATGAGGAACGCCACCCGCGCCCCCACCGCGGCCTCCAGTTCGAACACCGGCCGGCCGACCCACCGCTCGTCGACCTCGACCGGCAGCACCGCCACCGTGCCGGACGGGTCGCGCCACGCCGTCGCTGCGCCCTCGGGCAGCAGCATGCGCAGGAACCGGTCGGTGCTCCACGGCACCGTCGCCACCGTCGGGATGCCCAGCCGCTCGTACACCGCGGCCCGCTTGTGGTCGTAGATGCGCGCGACGACGTGCTCCACGCCGAACGTCTCCCGCGCCACCCGCGCCGAGATGATGTTCGAGTTGTCGCCGCTGGAGACCGCCGCGAACGCGCCGGCGCGCTCGACACCCGCCTCGATCAGCACGTTGCGGTCGAACCCGTTCCCGACGACCTGCTGGCCGTGGAAGTCCCCGCCCAGCCTGCGGAACGACTGCGCGTCCTTGTCGATCACGGCGACCTGGTGGTCCAGCCGTTCCAGGGCCTTGGCCAGGGACGCCCCCACCCGCCCGCAACCCATGATCACCACGTGCACCGAATGCCTCCTCAGGCGAACTCTGCGCAGAACCTACCGAGCATTAGCCCGTCCCGGTGAGCGGACCCCTTACGCTCTGGCCGTGTCCAAGCTCGCCACCGCTGCCAAACGCCTCCTGGTCGGACGGCCGTTCCGCAGCGATCGCCTCGCTCACACCCTGCTGCCCAAGCGCATCGCCTTGCCGGTCTTCGCCTCCGACGCCATGTCGTCGGTCGCGTACGCGCCGGAGGAGATCTTCCTGATGCTGTCGGTGGCGGGCTTGAGCGCCTATGCGATGGCACCGTGGGTGGGGGTGGCGGTCGTGGTCGTGATGCTGACCGTGGTCGCCAGCTACCGGCAGAACGTGCACGCCTACCCGTCGGGTGGCGGTGACTACGAGGTCGCGACGGTCAACCTGGGCCGCAGGGCGGGGCTGACGGTGGCGAGCGCCCTGCTCGTCGACTACATCCTCACCGTCGCGGTGTCGATCTCGGCGGCGATGGCGAACATCGGCTCGGCGATCCCGTTCGTCGCCACGCACAAGGCCGAGTTCGCGGTCGCGGCCATCGTGCTGCTGACGGCGGTGAACCTGCGCGGCATCCGCGAGTCCGGCAGCGCGTTCGCCGTCCCCGTCTACGCGTTCATGATCGGCGTGTTCGGCCTGATCGGCTACGGGCTGTTCCGCGGCTTCGTCCTGGGCGACGAGATGCGTGCGGAGAGCTCGGGCCTGGAGATCCACGCCGAGTCGGACCACCTGATGGGACTGGCGTTCGTGTTCCTGGTGCTGCGGGCTTTTTCGTCCGGTTGCGCCGCTTTGACCGGTGTCGAGGCGATCAGCAACGGCGTGCCCGCGTTCCGCAAGCCGAAGTCGCGCAACGCCGCGACGACGTTGTTGCTGATGGGCGGCATCTCGGTCGTCATGCTGATGGGCCTGATCATCCTCGCCCAGCTCACCGACGTGCGGATGGCCGAGTCGCCCGCGCAGCAGATCACCAACGCCCCTGAGGGCTACGAGCAGAAGACGATGGTGGCGCAGATCGCGCACGCCGTGTTCGACAGCTTCCCGCCCGGCTTCTACTTCATCGCCGGCGTCACCGCGCTCATCCTGGTGCTCGCCGCGAACACCGCGTTCAACGGCTTCCCGGTGCTCGGCTCGATCCTCGCCCAGGACCGCTACCTGCCCCGCCAGCTGCACACCCGCGGCGACCGGCTGGCGTTCTCCAACGGCATCCTGTTCCTCGCCGGCTTCGCGGTCGTGCTGGTGATCGCGTTCGACGCCGAGGTCACCCGGCTGATCCAGCTCTACATCGTGGGCGTGTTCGTGTCGTTCACGCTCAGCCAGCTCGGCATGATCAAGCACTGGCAGCGGCTGCTCAGGACCGAGACCGACGCCCAGGCACGCACCAGGATGCGCCGCTCCCAGATGATCAACACCTTCGGCCTGGCGCTGACCGCGACCGTGCTGATCATCGTGCTCATCACGAAGTTCACGAAGGGCGCGTGGATCGCCATCGCGGCGATGGCGGCCATCTACGCGTTGATGACCGCGATCCGCAAGCACTACGACACCGTCGCCGAGGAGCTGCGCCAGCAGGAGCGGGTCCGCACGCTGCCGGCCCGCAACCACGCGATGGTCCTGGTGTCCAAACTGCACATGCCGACGCTGCGCGCGCTGTCCTACGCGAAGGCCACCCGCCCGGACGTGCTGGAGGCCGTCACGGTCAACGTCGACGACGGCGACACCCGCAAGCTCGTCGCGGACTGGGAGCGGGAGAACTTCAAGGTCCCGCTGAAGGTCATCGAGTCGCCGTACCGCGAGATCACCAAGCCCGTCCTCGACTACGTGAAGCGGGTCAGGTCGGACAACCCGCGCGATGTCGTTACGGTGTTCATCCCCGAGTACGTGGTCGGCCACTGGTGGGAGCAGCTGCTGCACAACCAGAGCGCGTTGCGGCTCAAGGGAAGGCTGCTTTTCCAGCCGGGAGTGATGGTGACGAGCGTGCCCTGGCAGCTCACGTCGGCGGCCAAGGTCCGCGACAAGGACGTCATCGCGCCCGGCGCTGTCCGGAGGGGACTTGACGACCGGTGAGCTGGGTAGGACGACGTTTCGAGGTAGAGGTGGGGCCCGTCGCGCACGGCGGGCACTTCGTCGCACGGCACGAGGGCCGTGTTCTGTTCGTGCGCCACGCATTGCCCGGTGAGCGCGTTGTCGCCTCCGTGTACGAGGACAACGGCGGGTCGTTCTGCCGTGCGGACGCCGTGGAGGTCCTCCAGGCGTCACCGGACCGCGTCGAGGCCCCGTGTCCGTTCAGCGGGCCGGGGCTGTGCGGCGGCTGCGACTTCCAGCACGTGGCGTGGGACGCGCAACGGGAGCTGAAGGCGCAGGTCGTCCGCGAGCAGCTGAGCCGTCTCGGCAAGATCGAGCGGGACGTGGTCGTGGAGGCGCTGCCGGGCGGGCCGCTGGAGTGGCGGACCCGCATCCGGATGGCCGTCGACGGTGACGGGCGACCCGGTTTCCGCGGCACCCGTTCCCACGATGTGATCCCGGTCGACCACTGTGTGATCAGCCGGCCGGGCATGGTCGAGGCCGTGACCGACCGCAGGTGGCGGGCGCAGGAGCTGACGATCGTCCAAGACGGTGACGGCAACCGCCATGTGGGTGAGGTGCGTGGCCGACACACCGTGCGACGCGCCGGAACCGGTACGGCCGTCGAGACGGCCGCCAGCCGAAAGTGGCGAATTTCCGCCGACGGCTTCTGGCAGGTCCACCCGGCGGCGGCGGACACGTTCGCGACCGTCGTGGGGCAGTGGGCCGCGGCCGAGCCCGGCCAGCGCGCGTGGGACCTCTACGGCGGCGCCGGGCTGTTCGCGTCGGTGCTCGGCCGCCAGGTCGGCGACACCGGGTCCGTGCTGGTCGTGGAGTCCTTCCCGGGCGCGGTCGAGGACGGCAGGCGCAACCTGCGGCGCATGCCCCAGGTCGAGTGGGTCGTGGGCAAGGTCGAACGCCTGGTGACCCGTCCGCTGCCGGTGGAGGACCCGCAGGTCGTGGTCCTCGACCCACCGCGCAAGGGGGCGGGCAAGGTCGTTGTGGCTGAAGTCGCACGGCGCCGTCCGCAGCGGGTGGTCTACGTGGCCTGCGACCCCGCCGCACTGGCACGTGACCTGGCCGAATTCACAGTTCAGGGGTACCGGCTCGACCAGCTGCGGGCCTTCGACGCGTTCCCGATGACCCACCACGTGGAGTGCATCGCCCTGCTCGTACCTGAGACGCGCTGACCATGCGTCTCAGTCGCGTCTCCGTAGACTGAGCCGAAGTCTTCAGGAGTGAGGTGGCGTGGTGACCCTGCTGGAGTCCGTGCACGGACCGGCTGATCTGAAACGGATGGACGAGGCGCAGCTGACGCAGCTGTGCGAGGAGATCCGGCGTTTCCTGGTCGACAAGGTGTCCAAGACGGGCGGGCACCTCGGCCCGAACCTGGGTGTCGTCGAGCTGACCGTGGCACTGCACCGGGTGTTCGACTCGCCGCAGGACCCGATCGTGTTCGACACCGGGCACCAGTCGTACGTCCACAAGATCGTCACCGGCCGGCGCGACGGTTTCGACCGGCTGCGCCAGCAGGGCGGCATGTCGGGCTACCCGTCGCGGTCGGAGTCCGAGCACGACGTGCAGGAGAGCTCGCACGCCTCGACGGCGCTGTCCTACGCGGACGGCCTGGCCAAGGCGAAGCAGATCAACGGCAGCGGCGGTCACGTGGTCGCCGTCGTCGGCGACGGCGCGCTGACCGGCGGCATGTGCTGGGAGGCGCTGAACAACATCGCGGCGGACAAGACGCGCCCGGTCGTGATCGTGGTCAACGACAACGGCCGCTCGTACTCGCCGACGATCGGTGGTCTCGCCGACCACCTGTCGTCGCTGCGGCTGCGCCCCGGCTACGAGCGCGTGCTGGAGAAGGGCAAGAGCGCCCTGCAGCAGACGCCGTTCTTCGGCAAGCCGCTCTACGCCGCCCTGCACGCCGCCAAGCGCGGCATCAAGGACGCGCTGGCGCCGCAGGCGATGTTCGAGGACCTCGGCCTCAAGTACATCGGCCCGGTCGACGGCCACGACCAGGCGACGCTCGAGTCCGCGTTGCAGCGCGCGAAGTCGTTCGGCGGCCCGGTGATCGTGCACGCGGTCACCCGCAAGGGCATGGGCTTCGCGCCGGCCGAGAACCACGAGGCCGACCAGATGCACGCCACCGGGATCATCGACCCGATCACCGGCGAGGACGTGAAGCCGGCCGGCCGGACCTGGACGCACGTGTTCTCCGACGCGCTCGTCGACGTCGGCCGCGAGCGCTCCGACGTCGTGGCGATCACCGCCGCGATGCAGGGGCCCACCGGCCTCGACCCGTTCGCCAAGGCGTTCCCGGAGCGCTTCTTCGACGTCGGCATCGCCGAGCAGCACGCGCTGACCTCCGCCGCCGGCCTCGCCATCGGCGGCCTGCACCCGGTCGTCGCCGTCTACGCCACGTTCCTCAACCGGGCGTTCGACCAGCTGCTCATGGACGTCGCGCTGCACCGGCAGGGCGTCACGGTCGTGCTCGACCGCGCGGGCGTCACCGGCCCGGACGGCGCGTCGCACCACGGCATGTGGGACATGTCGATCCTCGGCGTGATCCCCGGCGTCCACGTGGCGGCGCCGCGCGACGCCGCCTCGCTGGTCGAGGAGCTGCGCGAGGCCGTGGACATCTCCGACGCGCCCACCGTCATCCGCTACCCGAAGGCGTCCGTGGGCAAGGACCTGCCCGCGGTGGAACGCGTGGGCTCGGTCGACGTGCTCCGCCGCTCCGGCAACGACGTGCTGCTGGTCACGGTCGGCGCGCTGGGCGAGCTGGGGCTGGAAGCCGCGCAACGGCTTGAGGACCAGGGCATCGGCGTGACGGTCGTCGACCCGAGGTGGATCTACCCGATGTCGGGTGACCTCGTGGAGCTGGCCGCGGCGCACAAGCTCGTCGTGACAGTCGAGGACGGCGGCCGCCACGGCGGCTTCGGTTCGGCGTTCGCAGCCGCGCTGCGCGACGCCGACGTCGAGGTGCCGTTGCGCGACATCGCCCTGCCGCAGCAGTTCCACGACCACGGCTCGCGCGGCGAGGTGCTGTCGCTGTGCGGCATCACCGCGCAGGACGTGGCGCGCCGCGTCACCGAGTGGGCGGCCCGCCTGGAGTGCCTGCCGGTGGAAATCGACGCGCGGGCGGACAAGCAGGTCGGCTAGCCTCCTCCTCGCGCCCGCTCCCCGGTGGCCCGGCAGGTCTTCCTCGCCCGGGTTCCACGATCGAAGCGGGCACTGGGTGCCTTAAAAGCACCAGGTTCGAATCCTGGAACCACGACCCCGGTCGCACACGGGGACGTCGGGCCCTGCGCGTCCCTTGTGGACGCCCGCCCGCCGTCCCGCCGGCCGGGGTCGTGGTGTACCCGGACCGAGGGGGGAGAGATGGTGAAGCACACGCTGTACCCGTGGGAGCGGGGTGTCCGGTTCGATCGCGGTGTGCTGGTGGGCGAGGTCGGTCCCGGCCGGCACCGCCTGCCGTGGCGGGCCGCGCTGCACCGCGTCGACGTCCGCCCGTGCACGATGACCCCGGCGGCGCAGGACGTGCCCACCTCCGACGGTGTGCTGGTGCGCGTGACCGTCGTGGTGCGGTGGGCGGTGTCGTCGCCGACGAGGTTCATCGTCGAGTCAGCGTCTCCCGAAGCTGAGCTGTACACGGCCGTGCAGCTGGCGTTGCGCGGTTCGGTGCTCACGCGCGCACATTCGGCGGTGGACCCCGAGCGCGAGGCCATCGCGGCCGAGGTCGCCGCCGGTGTCGCCGCACGTGCCGAAGAGCTGGGCATCTCCGTTGCCGAGGTGGCCGTGCGCGACGTCGTGATGCCCGGTGAGCTGCGCCGTGCGGCGCTGGCCGAGCTGGTCGCGGCCGCGGAGGGACGGGCCGCGCTGGAACGGGCGCGCGGGGAGACCGCGGCGCTGCGGTCGTTGCTGAACGCCGCCCGGCTGGCCGAGGAGCACCCGGCGCTGCTGGAGCTGCGGGCGTTGCAGGCGGCGTCGACCGTCGTCGTGGACCGGCCTAGGCGAGCCTGACCGGCAACGAGCGCAGCCGGCCGCCCATGATCCCGACCGGTTCGGTGCGGGTGGGGACGGCGGTCAGCCGCGCGTTCGGGTAGGCGGTCCGGAACGTCTCCGCGAGGGCGCGCAGCTCCAGCTGGGCCAGCTGCGCGCCGATGCAGTAGTGCGGGCCGTGCCCGAACACCAGGTCCGGGACGCGGGTCAGGTCGACCAGCACGGGCGAGCCCGCGGGCACCCTCGTGCCGCCGAGGTCCACCTCGGCCGTGGTGAAGCGCCACAGCGTGTACGGCGCCGGTGGGTGCTCCCGCAACGACTCCCGCACCAGCACGTCCGGCGGCTCGTCGGTAGTGAGCAGGCGGGCGACGAGCGAGCCGGCCGCGAGGTCGGTGGTGATCTGCCCGGCGAACAGGATCGTGAACACCTGGTAGTGCAGGTCCTGCTCGGTCGTGCCGGGCGGCATGCGGAGCTCCGCGGTCGCCTCCGCCGACAGCCGTGCGAAACCGGCCATGACGGCGGGGACGTGCGCCGGGTAGTCGACCAGCATCAGGCGGCACGACGTCATCGCCGTCTCGACGTGGTGCGCGGGGATGCCGAGCAGCTCGCACAGCACCGCCAGCGGGTACCGCGGCGTGAAGTCCTCGACGAGGTCGACCTCGTCGGGCAGCTCACCGAGCAGCTGCTCCGCGATATATCGCACACGGGGGTAGAACGCGCGCAGCTTCGCGGCGTTGAACAGCGGCGCGAAGGCCTTGCGCAGCTCCGCGTGCGGCTCACCGTCGAGCGTGGTGATCGCGAGCTGTTGTCCGGCTGTCGGTTCGAGGCCCGCTGTCGCGGCGTCCCAGTGCTTCGGCGCGAGCGCGGTGTCCTTGGCGAACCGGCTGTCGTTGAGCACCTCCTTCGCCAGGCCGGGTTCGGTGACGATCCAGACGGGGTGGTCGTACCAGATTTGCTGCATCACGCAGTGACTGTATCGCACAGTAGCTGCGTTGCGCAGTGATTGTGCGGCGCTCGTATGCTCGCGACCATGACGCAGCTGCTGGACGAGGTCCTGCGTGCCGTGGCCAGGTGGCAGATCCCGGTGATCCAGTTCAACGGGATGCTCGCCGAGCGCCTCGGCATGAACTGGACAGACCTCCAGGCGCTGTTCGTGCTGGCCAACGACGGCCCGGCCACTCCGGGCGAGCTCGCCAAGCGGGTCAACCTGACCAGCGGCTCCGCCTCGCGGATGATCGAGCGGCTCGTCCGGGCCGGGTACGTGCGCCGAGTGCCGGACCCGCACGACCGGCGCAAGGTCGTCATCGAACCCGACGACGACGCGGTGCGCCGGGTCGGCGGGCTCTACGACTCGCTGAACGAACGGCACCTGGCCGACCTCGGCTCGTTCGACGAGACCGAGCTGGCCGCGGTGCTGCGGTTCCTGCGGACCGCGGCCGCCCGCACGGAGGAGCAGATCCGACAGGGCCTGTGAAGGTGCCGTTAAGCGCCTTCTCAGGTGTTTGTGGCACCTTTGTGGCGTGCGGATATTGGTAGTCGAGGACGAGGTGCCGCTGGCCGACGCGATCGCTCGCGGCCTGAGGCGCGAGGGCATGGCCGTGGACGTCGCCTACGACGGCGAGACCGGGCACGAGAAGTCGACGGTCACCAGGTACGACGTCGTCGTCCTCGACCGGGACCTGCCCGGCATGTCCGGTGACGAGCTGTGCAAGGAGATCCTCAGCTCTGGCGCGCTGACCAGGGTCATGATGCTGACCGCCAGCGGGTCGATCGAGGACCGCGTGTCCGGGCTCTCGCTGGGCGCCGACGACTACCTCGCCAAGCCCTTCGCGTTCCCCGAGCTCGTCGCACGCGTGCGCGCACTGGCCCGCCGCGCGACGCCGGCGACGCCGCCCGTGCTCTCGGCGCAGGACGTCGAGCTCGACCCCGCACGGCGGACCGTGTCCCGCGGCGGGACGCCGATCGAGCTGACCCGCAAGGAGTTCGGCGTGCTCGAGGTCCTCCTCGCCGCCAAGGGCTCCGTCGTCAGCAGCGAGGAGCTGCTCGAACGCGTCTGGGACGAGAACGCCGACCCGTTCACCACGACCGTGCGCGTCACCGTGATGACGTTGCGCAAGAAGCTGGGCGAGCCGGGCATCATCGACACCGTGGTGGGTTCCGGTTACCGGGTGCCCAGTGCCTCGATCGGGTCTGCAGAGGTCTGACACGTGCGACGGCGCGGGCCGGGGCTGAGGCTCCGGATCACGCTCCTCACCACCGCGCTGGTCGCGGTGGTGAGTGCTGTGCTGCTCGCGCTCGGGTGGGTGCTGGTCGGCCGCGTCTTCGACTCGTCACCGTCGTTCCCCGCAGGCAGTCAAGTCAACGTTGACGGCGTCAACGTCGACGTGACGGTGTTGACGGAGGCGTTGACCACCGCAGCTCGCCAGGACCTCGTGCGGGCGGGGCTGGTGGCGTTCGCGTGCATGGTGCTGGCCGCGGCCGTGCTGGCGTGGACGTTCACCGGCCGGGTGCTCAAGCCCCTGCACGACGTCACCGGAGCCGCACAACGCCTGTCCGCCGAGTCGCTCGGCTCGCGGTTGCGTCTGGAGGGGCCGCGCGACGAGGTCGCGGAGCTCGCGGACACCTTCGACGCGATGCTCGACCGCCTCGAAGCCGCCTTCGACTCCCAGCGCCGGTTCGTCGCGAACGCGTCGCACGAACTGCGCACCCCCCTGTCCGTGGTGCGCACCGAGCTGGACGTGACCCTGTCCGACCCGGACGCCGACGTCGAAGAGCTGCGGCGCATGGCCGGCGTCGTGCGCGCGGCGGGGGAGCGGGCCGAACAACTGGTGTCCGCGCTGCTGTTGCTCGCGCGCACGGACGGCATCGGACTCGCGGTCCGCGAACCCGTCGACCTGTCGGCGTTGGTCGAGTCGGCGTGGAGGGCCGTGCGCGCGGAGGCCGAGGCACGCCATCTGCGCACCGTCTTCCGCTGTGCGCCCGCACTCGCCGTCGGCGACCCGGCACTGCTGGAGCGCATCGCGGGCAACCTGCTGGAGAACGCCGTCCGGCACAACCACGTCAACGGCTGGATCGAGACAACAGTCGAGACCGGCCCGCAGTGGTCGGTGCTGCGGGTGTCGTCGTCAGGTCAGCTCATCGCCCCGGACCGCGTCGAGGAGCTGTTCGAGCCGTTCCGCCGCGGGGTCAAGGACCGGACCAGCCAGTCCGGCACTGGCCTCGGACTGTCGATCGTGCGCGCCGCCGTGGCCGCGCACGGCGGGTTTGTGCAGGCAGTGGCCGTGCCGGCGGGTGGTCTGTCGGTGACCGTGCACCTGCCCAGCGCACCTCAGTGAGGCTGGATGCAAGATCTTCGACGTGGCCCCGGTCACACTGTGCGTCGATCTTGGGGTGTTTAGGCCGTCCGTGCGGGGCCTGACCTGCGCAGACGTAGTGGTGGACCCCCGATTTGGATGTTGGGAGGCCGCCGTGTAAATTTCTCTCTGCCAGCGCGGAACGGGCCGGGAAACACCGGAACGGAGCGTGGCGAAAGACTTCTAAGCCTGACACAGCCCCGGAAGTGACTCTCCTCGGAGATGAGCTGCGGTGAGCGCGTGTTCTTTGAGAACTCAACAGCGTGCCGATAACACAGCCAGTAATATGAATACTCCTCGTCAGGAGTATTCCTTTGAGTAGCTAGACCAGATTGCCAGACATATTCCGTCTGGAGCGATCAACACAATCCTTATTGGAGAGTTTGATCCTGGCTCAGGACGAACGCTGGCGGCGTGCTTAACACATGCAAGTCGAGCGGTAAGGCCCTTCGGGGTACACGAGCGGCGAACGGGTGAGTAACACGTGGGTAACCTGCCCTGTACTCTGGGATAAGCCTTGGAAACGAGGTCTAATACCGGATACGACCAAAAATCGCATGATTCTTGGTGGAAAGTTCCGGCGGTATGGGATGGACCCGCGGCCTATCAGCTTGTTGGTGGGGTAATGGCCTACCAAGGCGACGAC